>JAZPXN010000077.1:0-70655 GCA_045543655.1 Eubacteriales bacterium | reverse complement strand
GAAGGATTGGTGGCCGGCCAGGAAGCAGAAGCAATCGGTGTCTTCGGAAAGAAGCATGGAGCCCAGGTTGCCGTGGCCGAGACCGACCTGACGGTTTTCGGCCAGGGAGCCGGGAATGCAGAACGCCTGCAGGCCGATGCCGATGGCGGCGGCGGCGTCGGAGGCCTTCTTGCAGCCCTTCTTAATGGCGATCGCAGCGCCTACGGTGTAGGCCCAAACGGCGTTTTCGAAGCAGATGGGCTGGGTTTCGCGGACGATCTTGTCGCAGTCGATGCCCAGATCCATGGTGATCTTTTTGCATTCCTCGATGGAGGAGATGCCGTATTCTTTCAGGACCTCGTTGATTTTGTCAACGCGTCTTTCGTAACTTTCAAACAGAGCCATCTTTCGTTCCTCCTATATTATTCTTTACGGGGGTCAATATACTTGACGGCACCGTCGAAACGGCCGTAAGTGCCCATAGCCTTGTTGTAAGCGGTGGTGGGATCGTCGCCCTTCTTGATGAAGTCGGTCATCTTGCCGAGGGAAACGAATTCGTAGCCGATCACCTGGTCGTCAGCGTCGAGAGCCATCCGGGTGACGTAGCCTTCGGCCATTTCCAGATAGCGAACGCCCTTCGCCTTGGTGCTGTACATGGTACCGACCTGAGAGCGGGCGCCCTTACCGAGGTCTTCCATGCCGGCGCCGATGGGAAGTCCGTCTTCGGAGAAAGCGGACTGAGAGCGGCCGTAAACGATCTGCAGGAACAGCTCCCGCATGGCGGTGTTGATGGCGTCGCACACAAGGTCGGTGTTCAGCGCCTCGAGAATGGTCTTGCCGGGGAGAATTTCGGCGGCCATGGCGGCAGAGTGGGTCATGCCGGAGCAGCCGATGGTTTCAACGAGTGCTTCCTCGATGATACCCTCCTTGACGTTCAGGGTCAGCTTGCAGGTGCCCTGCTGGGGAGCGCACCAGCCGATACCGTGGGTCAGGGCAGAAATGTCCTTGACCTCTTTCGCCTGAATCCATTTCCCTTCTTCGGGGATCGGAGCGGGACCGTGGTGCGGACCCTTGGCGACGATACACATGTTTTCAACTTCGTGAGAATAGATCATATTGTGTAACTCCTTTCAAAAAAATCCGGAATATGATTTTCAACCATATTATTATAATATATTTTTTCCCCTTTTGCAAGGGTTTTTTGCAAAGTGGACGGGCTTTTAACAAAATTTTCGGAATTTAAAGGGAATTGGCCTCCCGCAGAAGGAAAAACGGTCTCCCGGAAGGGGAGACCGTCGGAAGAATCAGAGGTATTTTGCCAGATCAAATTCCGCCAGCCGCACGTGCCTGCGGTCTACCGTATAGGACATGGCCAATCCGCCGTTTCGATAATACTGCACGAAGGGATAGAAGCACCCGGTGTCCATTTCGGCTTGCAGGATCACTTCGCTTTCGGTCAGATCCTCCGTGCCGATTTTCAGAATTCCGATGTGATTCCGGTCGATGGGGGCGTGAAAGAGATAGAGGTTTCCGTCGTAATAAAGAAAGTCTCCCCGGGACTGACAGTCCTCCACCTCCACCGGCGGTGCCCACGCTCCGGTGGGAATATCGTAGGCGGTGAGGAATCCGCAGGGATTGTCGTTTTGTTGGCGCACGAAATAGTAAACCTTATCCCCGAGAACGTAGGTGGCGTTCTCCCATTTGGAATCGTTGATAAAATCGGGCTGAGAAACGTATTCCCAGGTGATCAGATCCCGGCTTTTGATGACGCAGGTGAAATCTCCGCTGTAGGCGCCGGAATAATACCAGGTCTCGCCGTTCTCCGTCCGTGCGGAAAGCTTTTGCATAATACCGATGTCGGAATACATTTTTTTGCAGGGGACGCCCGCCGCCGCCAAGGCGCTGCGGATGCCCGTAGCGGAGAAATCGTTGACCGTGTCTCCCACCTTGAAGCGGTTCACGCCCAGGGGACCGAAGGACTTGGTTTTGGGATAAAAGGGGCGGTAAAAGCGGTAATAGTTCCCCTCCGTCCGGGCCGTCCAAAGCACCAGAAGCTCGTCCTCACTCTTTTGCATCAGGATGGTGTCGTAGACCATTTCGACAATCCTGCCGTCTACCGCGTCCCCGGCGGTCTGCAGATCGAGAACCGTTTTGTCTGCCGGATCTTCCACGGGAGCGTAGGCCAGCCGGGCGGTCTGCTTCGTGGGATCCTCCGCGGGATCGTGGACGTTTGCGTAATAGGTCATATAGACCGTTCCGTCGATGACGGTAAAGGTGGTGACGTGCACCATCCGGTCTTCCGGCCGCTCAAAATCCGCTACGAACCGATGGGTGATCTCCCGGGCAAAGGCCTTGCCTTTGGTCCGCGCCTCTTCGCTGACGGCGGCGGAGATCAATTTTGCGGGGGCGGTGATGGGAGCGCCGGGGGTGTAGATCAGTTCTCTGTCGGTGACGGCGTCGGGGGTGAATACGGGTTTCATTTTTTTGTCCTCCACGTTTTGAAAAAGAAGATGAAAATGGAAAGCATGGACAGGGCTTCGTTGACGATGCCGATCTGGGATCCTACGTGGATATCGTAGACGAGAAAGGCCGCAGAAACGGGCAGGGAGGTCAGCTTCGTCAGCGTGGGACGGTCGATCCAAAGGGCAGCGGTGACGGCGGCGGAGCCCAGGAGCGGGAGCAGGTCGAAGGGGGAGGAAAAGGACAGAAGTCCCAGGAGCAGATTCAGGGAGATAAAAAAGATCGGCCATAGGATTCTTGCCGCCCATTTTTTATTCTTTCGTTGCAAAAATACCAATTCCCGAAAGATCCCCGTGAAATTGGGGATCATCCCCGCAATCCCGCCGAGGCAGAAATAGTGGAGCACCCAAAAGACGTCGGCCGACAGCTTTGCCGTCAGCATTCCCTTCCGGGTTTTTTGCTGGTAGATCAGAAACAGAGCGATCATGGCGCCTGCGCCGAAGATCCACGCTGCAATCCCCATCCGCGCCCCTCCCTTCGTCCGTTGACAAACGGAATCTTTTGTGATATAATTATATTGCAAAATTATCCCGGTGTAAAGGAATAATTTTGATATTTTTTAACACGATCTTGCAAAAATGGAGGACTGCTATGATTGGAACCCGCTACGAAGAATATTCCGGACTTCCTTCGGAGCTTCCCTTCGTATTCTTCCGGCGTCTGGAGCGGACGCGCGACCGGCGCAGCGCCGAGATGAACTGGCACGAGGACCCGGAGATTCAGCTTTGCCTGGAAGGGGAGGGTACGGTGCTGATCAACGGGGCGCGGTTTCCCTTTCGGGTCGGAGATCTGGCCGCTGTGAATCCCAACGAAATC
The DNA here is from genome assembly GCA_045543655.1 of Eubacteriales bacterium. Lineage (GTDB taxonomy): Bacteria > Bacillota > Clostridia > Oscillospirales > UBA644 > RGIG995. The sequence goes on along the minus strand of JAZPXN010000077.1, from coordinate 67,340 downwards.
CATTATACCGATACCGAAACCCGTTTGGTTTACGCCTGCCTGATCATCCGGGCGGATTTCTGGCGGCAGATGGGCATCGATCCGGAGGGGATCCGATTCTCACCGACCTTCCGAAGCAGCCGGATTTCCGGGCTGTTCCGGGAGCTGGAGAGCGTTTCCGGGGCAGACGTCCCGTTTCGTGCCGCCCGTCTCAACGGCATCGTTCTGCAGATCATGATCGCTCTTTGCGAGGATCACGGGATTCCGGGGAAGTCTCTTCCGGGGGGCAAGGGATTCGGAACGGTGAAGGGGGCGGTGAAGTATATCCGGGAGCATTACGCCGGGAAGCTTTCCCTGGATGCCATTGCCCGGGCAGTCTGCGTGGATAAGTATACTCTTTGCCGGGAATTCAAGGCTTTTACGGGACAGACGCCGGTGTCTTATATCAACGCCTACCGGTGCGGCCGGGCGGCGGAGTTACTGGCGGCGGGGGCGACGGTAAGCGAAGCGGCGACGGCGTGCGGATTCGAAAATCTCTCGTATTTCACCAAAGTCTTCAAGCGCTGCCGGGGGATCTTGCCCTCCGAAGGAAAAAGAACCGGGCCGCAGTAACAATTTTTTCGGATTTGCCCGGGGCAGGATTCCCGTATGGGGTTGATTTTTTCGCCGAAATATGATATGATAAAGATAGCATCTTTACAGGAGTGGAATTTATGAAATTGAAATGGTTCGGTCAAATGGAGGGATCGGAGGAAATTTTCCCCGCGTCCGTTCCCGGAAATATTCAGAACGACTACGCCCGATTTAAGGAATGGGGCGATATCAATTACGCCGATAACTGCTTGAAATATCTCGAGATCGAAGACGCCGCCTGGCTTTATCACACGTCCTTCGACGTTGCAAGACAGCCGGACGAGAGCGTCTTTTTTGAGACGAAGGGCATTGATTACGAATACGAAATTTTCCTCAACGGCGCGTCTCTCTGCCGTCACGAGGGGTTGTATACCTCTCTCTCCGTCGAAATCACCGACCGGGTGAAGGAGACGGAGAATCGGCTGTCGGTCAAAATTTTCCCCCATCCCAAGCGGGCGGGGGCGCCGGTCAGCCGCACCCAGGCCGACAATTGCGTCAAGCCTCCGGTGGGATACGGATGGGATTGGCATCCCCGGGTGATTCCCTCCGGCATCTGGAACGATACGGGGATTACGGTGCGGAAGAAGAATTGCATCAAAGACGTGAAGGTCGCCGCCGATCTTTCCGAGGATTTAAAAACGGGAACCGTCCGCTTCGACTTTTCCTGCGTAGGGGAGACGGAGATCCGGCTTTTTGCGCCCGACGGCACCTGCGTTTCTTCCGGCAGCGACCGAAAGATCACGGTGAACGATCCTCTGCTCTGGTGGTGCAACGGCCAGGGGGATGCAAATCTGTATACCTGGACGGTCACCTCCTCCGACGAAGAGGTGCGGGGGCGGATCGGATTTCGCCGGGTGGAGCTGGTAATGAACGATCTTCATTGGGCGGAGCCCCACGGGTTCCCCAAATCCCGCAGCAATCCCCCCGTGCAGATCCGTCTGAACGGCCGGGACGTGTTTGCCAAGGGCTCAAACTTCGTCTCGCCCGAAATCTTCCCCGGCGTTTCTGACGAAAATACCTATCTTCCCCTGGTCCGGTTGGCCAAAGAGGCCAATATGAACCTTTTCCGCATGTGGGGAGGTTCCGGCGTGCAGAAGGATAGTTTCTTTGATCTGTGCGACGAATACGGCATCATGGTCTGGCAGGAGTTCCCCCTGGCCTGCAACGATTATTTCAACGACCCCCACTATCTGGAGATCCTGGAGCAGGAAGCCTCCGCCATCGTCACCGATCTGCGGAAGCATCCCTGCGTGGTTCTGTGGTGCGGCGGGAACGAGCTGTTCAACGGTTGGTCAAAGATGACCGATCAGCACCACGCTCTGCGCCTTCTGAACAAGGTCTGCTACGACCTGGATCGAAACACCCCCTTCCTTGCTACCTCCCCCCTGGCCGGCATGGCTCACGGGTGCTACCTCTTCCGGTACAACGGGCAGGAGGTTTATCAGATGTTCAACAATGCCCATTATACCGCCTATACGGAATTCGGCGTGCCGTCTCTGCCTCCCGTGGAATACCTGAAGACCTTCATCCCCGAGGATCAGTTCTTCCCGCCCCGACGGGAAAGCACCTGGAAAACCCATCACGCCTTTGATTCCTGGTGTTTTTGGGATACGTGGATCTGCATCGATACCATTGAGGATTATTTCGGCAAGGTCTCTTCTTTGGAGGATCTGGTGCGGTATTCCGAATGGATGCAATGCGAAGGATACAAGGCCATTTTTGAGGAAGCGAGACGGCAGAAGCCTTACTGCTCCATGGCCGTCAACTGGTGCTATAACGAGCCCTGGAAAACGGCGGCCAATAATTCCCTGCTCTGTTATCCCGCTCATCCGAAAAAGGCTTACTACGCCGTCCGGGATTCCTTGCGGAATACCCTGCCGTCTGCCCGGCTCGGCAAATTTTCCTACGAGAGCGGCGAGGTCTTTTCTTCGGAACTGTGGCTGTTGAACGACGGCAACGAGGAGATTCTCGACGATACGGTCTCCGTTTCGGTGGAGATCGGCGGAAATCTGGTGAAAATACTGGATTGGAAGATCGACCGCTGTGAGAAAAACGCCAATAAACGGGGACATATCGTCCAGTACGTCCTTCCCAGAATCCGGGGCGTGGAAAGCTTCCGGCTGATTCTGGAGTCGGAGCGGTGCGGCGTCAATTCTTATGATCTTCATTACAAATACAAAGAAGACGCGCCCGTCCCCGAGATTCCGGTGCTGAATATGTGACCTTGTCAGAATTACGATTTAGGAGAACGATTATGAAGGAATACTACAATATCACCGTTGCGGGGGTGAACCGCAATCTGCCCATCTGTCCGTTGAACGAAACGCTTTGCATTGCCGGCTTCGTCATTTTCGGTGACGTGGAGCTGACCCGCGCTTCGGCCCGGGAGCTGTTGAAGAAAGCCCCGGAATTCGACCTTCTTATCACCGCCGAGTCCAAGGGAATTCCCCTGGCTCACGAAATGGCCGCCCAGGCGGGCATGAACAAATATATTTTGGCTCGCAAGGCCCCCAAGCTGTATATGAAGGATCCCGTTGCCGTGGAGGTGAATTCCATCACCACCGTGGCCCGGCAGACGCTGTATCTGGACAAGGCCGATATGGATCTGATGCGGGGCAAGCGGATTCTGATCGTGGACGACGTCATTTCCACCGGGGAGTCTCTGGCGGCGCTGGTGACGCTGGTGGAAAAGGCCGGCGGCAATATCGTTGGCAAAATGGCCATTCTCGCCGAGGGCGACGCCAAAGGTCGGGAGGATATTCAATATCTGGAATATCTTCCTCTCTTCGACGCGGAAGGAAATCCACAGTGAGGTGTTTTTATGAAGCGAATCGACTGTTCCCGTTACGGCATCCTTCCCGGGAATGACGTGACCGAAGCGTTGTATGCACTTTTTACCGAAAACCCGAGGGATGCCGAATTCGTTTTTGCGCCGGGAGAGTATTTCTTTACGCCCCGGTTTACCTTTGATTACCGTCTCTCCAACACCGACGTTCTGCCGGAGCGGAAGCTGGGCATCTGGCTACGGGAGATGGAAAATATCGTTCTGGATTTTTCCGGCTCCACGTTGTATTTTGCGGGGCAGATGCAACCCTTTACCCTGGATCACTGCACTGACGTTACGGTGAAAAACGCCGTTGTGGATTGGAAAAAGCCCTTGGTGGCCGAGGGGATCGTCCGGGATTTCGGTGAGGATTTCGTGGATCTTTACGTGGATCCCGTGGCATTTCCGCACGAATTGCGGGCAGACGGAAAGCTGTATTTCGATATCGGAAACGGGGAATGGGCCGGACTTGCGCATTCCTCCATCCAGTACGATTGCAATACCCGTACCGTCCGCCGGGATACGGGAGACCGATTCCGGTTTTCTCATGCGGAGGCTTTGGGTGATTCCGTCTATCGCATGACCGGGAAGGGGAACGGAAACGTGGCCTTGGGGAATATTTTCGTCCTCCGTCACAATGCCCGACAGCACGCCGGAGCCTTTTGCGAAAAGTGCAAAAATATCACCTTTGAGGATATCACCTTCTATTCCTGCGGCGGCCTTGGTTGTCTTGGCCAGTTCAGCGAGGATCTTGCCTATCGCCGGGTGCATTTCCTTCCCAACCGGGAGGCGGGGCGCTTTGTTTCCGGCGGACGGGACGACGGAATGCATCTTACCTGCAATAAGGGGACGGTCACCGTCGAGGAATGCTCTTTTCTGGGATTGATGGACGATCCTGTTAACGTCCACAGCTGCTGCGTTACCGTCTCCGAGGTGATCGATGCCCGGACGCTGAAATGTAAATACGGGCACGATCAGGCCTGCGGGTTTCATTATTGGGCGGAGCCGGGAGACGAGATTGGCTTTATCGAGCGGCGGCATATGTCGTCGGTGGGGACTGCCGTGGCGGCGGAATATACGCTGGGGGAGACCTGCGACGTTTTTACCCTCCGCTTCGCCGAGGATCTGCCGGAGGATCTGCTGGAATCGGCAAAAAATCCATCGGCGCTGTCATTGGATAACCTTTCTCACACCGCCGCCTTCGTTTGCCGGAACAACCGGTTCGGCTCCTGCCGTGCCCGGGGAATCCTGCTCTCTACTCCCAAGCCGGTACGGATCACAGGCAATTATTTCGCCTCCTCCGGGGCGGCGATTCTGGTTGCGGGAGATTCCAATTATTGGTTTGAGTCCGGCGAGTGCCACGACGTGGAAATTTCGGACAACGTCTTCACCGATGCCTGTCTGACCTCGGCGTATCAGTTCGACAACGGAATGATTTCGGTTTCCCCCGTGGTTCCCGAACCTGTTTCCGGTCTGGAATTTCATAAAAATATCCGCATTCATCACAATACCTTCGATACCGCCGATACGCCGGTTCTCTACGCCCGTTCCACGGCGCATCTGACCTTTGAAAGCAATCGGATCTATCGGTCTCCCTCCGGAGAAAAATGGCATCCCGACGCCCGGGGACTGATCCGTCTGGAGCATTGCCGGAACGTGACGGTGCAAGGGAATCATTTTACCGGTCCTTTCTCTCTTGCCCGGTATGAGGTGAAGGCTTCGGAGGACGTAATACTCGAATAAAAAGGAGCACCCTCTATGGGAACCATTCTGCAGGCCGACGGGCTTGTAAAAACATATTCCACCCGGACGTTATTTCACGACGTGTCGTTTAAGGTCAACGAGGGCGACCGTATCGGGATCATCGGAGTCAACGGGGCGGGGAAGACCACTCTTTTCCGCATCCTGACGGGGAAAGAAGAATACGACGCCGGATTTCTGACCAAAGAAAAGGGCCTTACCGTGGCCTATATGGAGCAGTATTCGGAATTTACCTCAGGCAGCACCGCCACGGAAGAAGTGCTGTCCCTTTTTGCCGGGCTGATGGAAAAGGAATCGGAGCTGGAGCAGGTCAACGCCGCGCTGGAGCAATCCTCCGACGAGGGTTTGATCCGCCGTCAGCAGGCGCTTCTGGAAGCCTTTGAGCGGGAAGGGGGCTTTACCTTCCGGGGCAGAGTCCGCTCCACCCTGCTGGGATTGGGGCTGACCGAAGCCGAGATTGCGCTTCCGATGGCCTCTCTGTCCGGCGGACAAAGAACCCGGGTATTGCTTGCCAAGATCCTCCTTTCCGGGGCGAAATTATTGCTTCTCGACGAGCCTACGAACCATTTGGATATTCCCTCGATTGCATGGCTGGAAGGGTTTTTGTCCGAATATCGGGGCTCGGTCATCGTGGTCTCTCACGACCGCTTTTTTCTGGACAGAGTCACCAACCGCACCTTCGAGCTGGAGCATGAAAGGGTCACGGTCTACGACGGAAATTATTCTTATTACAAGGAAAAAAAGGCCTTTGACCGGATCACTCTGGAGCGGGATTACGAAAAGAAAAAGAAGGAGATCGCCCGTATTGAGGGGATCATTGCTCAGCAGAAGCATTTCGGACAGGAGCGCAATTACGTCACCATCCGAAGCAAGCAAAAGCAGATCGACCGCATTGCCGCCGGGATGGAAAAGCCCGAAGACGATCCCGAAAGCATCGGCTTTTCGTTCAAGGCCGAGGGCGGCACGGGGAACGAGGTGCTGAAGATCGAGGATCTGGCCATGTCCTTCGAGGAGAAGGCGCTCTTCCGCAACGTTACCTGGACGCTTTTCAAGGAGCAGCACGCCTTTCTCGTGGGGCCCAACGGTTGCGGAAAGACCACCCTTCTGCGCATCGTTTTGGGGCAGCAGACGGCCGACGCCGGCGCGTCGGAATTCGGTGCCCGGGTCAAGGTGGGATATTACGATCAGACCATCGGAGATCTCCACGACGAAAAAACGGTGTTCGAAGAGGTCTCCGACGCCTACCCCAAGCTGGGCAATACGGCCGTCCGCACGGCGTTAGGCGCCTTCCTGTTCCGGGGAGACGACGTATTTAAGCAGATTTCGGTGCTGTCCGGGGGAGAACGGGCCCGGGTCGCGCTGACCAAGCTGATGCTCTCCGGGGCCAATCTGTTGATTCTCGACGAACCCACGAACCACCTGGACATTCCCTCGAAGGAAGCCCTGGAGGACGCCCTTCTGTCCTATGACGGCACCCTTCTGGCCGTTTCTCACGACCGGTATTTTATTAACCGTCTGGCGGATCGCATACTGGAGCTGACCCACGACGGGATCACCTCCGTTTCCGGGAATTACGACGATTATCTTGCTTTCTGCGCCCGCCGTCAGCCGACTCCGCCGCCCGTGTCCGTCGCTCCCGCAGCAGAACCCGCCCGGGAGAACGAATACGTGAAAAAGAAAGCGGAACAGGCCGCCGCCCGCAAAAAGCAGGCCCGCCTGTCCCGGATTGAATCTGAAATTGCAAAAAACGAAGCGGAAATGGAGGCGCTTTCCGCCTTATTCTCCGATCCGGCCGTGGCCGCGGATTACGCCAGAGTCGCGGAGATTTCCGCAGAGCTGGACTCCCTGAAAAGCGCTACCGACGCCCTTTACGGCGAATGGGATGCGTTGTCCGACGAATGAAGGTATTGATTGGAGCATCCTCCGTCAGCCTCGCAGACCGTCCGTTCCGTGCATTCTTCCGATTCCCCGTCTCCGTGAAAAACCTTGACGATTACGTTTTTTCGCCGGGATGGGCAGTATTTCTTGCGGATCTCGTATTCGTTTTCATTGATCACCATAAAAAAATCACTCCTTACGGAACAGTATATCCGTAAGGAGTTTTTATTATGTGAAATTTACGCTTCTTCCAGCAAATATTTCAGCGCCGTCCGGATATGAAGATCCCACCATTCCCAGCTGTGGGTTCCCTCGGATTCCAGATAGCGGTGATCGATTCCTTTTTCGTCCAGAAGGGCGTGGAAGCGGCGGTTGTGAGAGATCAGAAAGTCCTCGGTGCCGCACCAAAGAAACAGCTTCGGAAAGACGACCCCCTTTTCCGCATTCCGGGCCGCCACGGACATCAGATCGTGGTCGGTGCCCTGCAAATCGGACATGTTCTGCAGTCCGTATCCGAAAATGCTCTGCCATTCCGGCATCCGGTCGGGGGCGTTTCGGGAGGCGATATCCAGCGCTCCGGAAAGAGACGCGCAGGCTCCGAAGCGGTCCGGGCACAGCAGGGCCGCCTTTACGGCGCCGTATCCGCCCATGGAAAGTCCCGCCACGAGATTGTCCTCCCGCTTATCCGACATCCCCCGGAAGAAATTCCGGCAGACCGTGGGCAATTCCTCGGTGACGAAGGTAAAATAATTCGCGCCGTAGGCGGTGTCCGTATACCAGCATCGGTTTACCGAGGGCATGACTACCGCCAGATTGTATTCTGCCGCGTACCGTTCAATGGAGGTGCGTCGCATCCAGATGGTATGGTCGTCGGACAGTCCGTGAAAAAGGTAGAGCGTTTTGTACGTGTCTCCTCCGTCGGCCTTCATGCCGATGACGGTTTTTGCCTTTTCCGGCAGAATTACGTTGACCGAAACGCCGATCTTCAGAGCGTCGGAATGATAATGAAGCTCCAGAAATGCCATATTTCGTCCTCCGTTTCGAAGAGTTCAGATGATTTTTTCGTAGGCCTCCCGGGGGTCTCCGTTGGCAAGACGGATTCGGCCGCAATGGGTAAATCCGTTCTTTTCCAGCATCCGCCGCATGGGCAGATTCCCTCGGTGCGTATCAATGCGAAGGGATATTTTCCCTTGGGATTTTGCAACATTCGCGCTATGCTCAAGCAGGGCTTGCGCAACGCCGGTGCCCCGGTGCTTTCCCGCAACCGCAAACCGATGCAACGCCAGATAATCTTCTTCTTTGGTCAGCCACCGGCCGTTTTCGATGCTCCGGTAGGTGGGCTCAGGGGAAACGAGAGCTACGGTTCCGCAGATCTCTCCGTCCCGTTCCGCTACGTATCCCCGGTTGAGTTTCCGATCCTCTTCCGCGCTGAAGCCGTTGGGATAACCGGATTGCCATTGATCAATGCCCAGCGCCGCAATGGTGCCGCGGGCTTCGTCGAACAGTGCTCCGAGGGTGGCAATATCCTCCGGAGCCGTTTTTCGTATCTTTATCATATCAGCCGTTGAAGATCACTTCTTCCTTGCCGTAATCGTAGCAGAGGGAACGCTTGACCCGCAGATATAAGTCGGCGTTATCCCCCACCCGCAGGATCTTAAGGATTTTCAGGTTGGTATCCACCGAAACAACGTTAAAACAATCGTAAGTGCGCGTGCCCCGGAGTCGCCGTCCGTCGCACCATCCGTTCCAGCTGGTGCCGCATTCCACCGCCAGATTCAACACGCCCCGGTCGGTTCTGCCGAACATGTCCGAGTGCTCGTGTCCCGCCAGATGCACCACGTGAATCCCGCCCCTTGCCTTAAAGTCTGCGATGATTTCGTCGTAAAACCGCTTCGCTTTGTTTCCTCCCCTGGATTCAAAATCGGTCAGGGTCTGAAAGGTTACGTTCTCCTTCCGGGTGATAGGATGGGAGATCTCGTGGGCGGCGGTGATCACGTGAATCCCGCTTTCCAGCGCCTCCTCCAGACGCTCCCGGAGCCATTTCGATTGCAGATCCGCGTCGTAATAGCAGTCCAAAACGATCAGCCGCAGATTGGATTCCGGGAAGTCTTTATAATACGTCATGGACGCTTCCCCGGGCATAAAGGTCACGTTCCAGTCTTTGGTATGATTGAAGAGAAGTCCGTGGACGATTTCTTTTGGGCACCCCCCGTCCCGTTCCTGCTTATTGCGCAGGGTATCGTGATTGCCCACGCAGTTCAGGATCGGTTTTACGCAGGGGCGGCATTCGGTGTAGAAATCGCAATAGCTTTCCTGCGTTCCTCCGCAATAATCCCCGGTATGCAGGCAAAAATCGATAAAATCGGCGTAGTAATTGATATATTCCACCATTCGGTCCCAGGTTTCCGATACCGCGTGGGCGTCGGAATTGTGCGCGAAGGTCAGAGGCTTGTATTGATCCCGGAAAAATACGGAACGACCCGATGCGGCTTGCACGAGCAGGGATTCCACGTCCCGGTTCAGTTCGACGGCCGAGGGGATCGGTTGCAATTTCGATTTGGGAAGCACGGTGTTTCTCCTTTCGGGCTTTCTTATACCGAGTATAACATAAAAAAGCCTTGTTTGTCAAGGCTTTCGTAAATTCGTTCCGTATTTTTTTACGATTCGGATCTATACCGCTTCGGATTGGGAATTTTGGGCGAAAAAACGGCAAGCAGTTTTTTGAAAACCACTTGCCGTTTTTTCTATCCTTAGGAGTTTTAGGAGTATGCAATTCTTTCGCAGAGTTCTGCACTCTACGAAACCTATTATATCATAATCATGCGAAAAATGCAAGTCCTTTTCGCAAAAAAATGAGACTTTTTACAAATATTTGCGTTTTATTTTGGTAATCATGGGAAAAATTGGGGAAATCGGAGCGGATCCGGCCCGATCCGGGGAACTTGCGCCGTCGGAATCGCCGTCAGAGCGGTTGCGGAAAAATCCAAAAAATTGGGGTATAATAAGAAACAAAAAAACATAGGAGGTAAACTCAAATGTCCAAAAAAGGCGAAAACATTTACCGTCGTAAAGACAACCGCTGGGAGGCGCGTTACCGTTGCGGAAGCACCCGGGAGGGGAAGCCGAAATACCGCTATTGCTACGGCAAAACCTACCGGGAAGTCAAAGAGAAGCTGAATCGGGAGCGGGCAGTCTCCGCGACGTCGGCCGCACCGACCCTGGCGGGGCGTCGAAAGTTTTCTTTTTATTGCGACGAATGGATGCAGATGTCCCGGGATCGGGTAAAAGAATCAACGTATGCAAAATACAGCTCCATGCTCCGGCTTTACGTTCGTCCCTATTTGGGAGGCTATACGCTGTCCTCGCTGACGCCCGTAGCGGTGGAGAATTTCAGCCATCAGCTTCTGAGCAAAGAGAACCTGTCGACGAAGTCGGTGCGGGACATCTTGATTTTGTTGCATTCCATCCTCGGATACGTTTCCCGTCAAAACCCCTATTCCATCGGAAATTTCGAGATGCCGTATCCGAAAGAAACCCGCAAGGAAATGAGAATTTTAACGAGAGAAGAGCAGGCCCGCTTCGTTCGCTATCTGCTGGAATCGGACGATGAATGTAAATTTGGCGTTCTGTTGGCTCTTTCTACCGGATTACGGATCGGTGAAATCTGCGCCTTGCGCTGGGGGGATATCTCTCTGCCCGAGCGTTCCCTGCGGATCCGCTCCACCCTTCAGCGCTTGTCCGTCGTAGACGAAGAGGATGCTCTGATCAGTCGGACGAAGATCGTGATCACGGATCCGAAAAGCAACAATTCTGCACGGGAGATCCCTATGACCGATTTCGTTTACGGGATCTGCCGCCGATATCAGAAGCCCGACCGCAACGCCTTCATTCTCACCGGAACCTGCCGCTATATGGAGCCCCGGACGCTGCAATACCGCTTCCGTAAATATATGAAGGAATGTGAGTTGTCCGACGTTCATTTCCATACCCTGCGGCACACCTTCGCTACCCGTTGCGTGGAGGTTGAATTCGAAATCAAATCCCTCAGCGAAATTCTCGGTCACGCCAATCCCCGCATTACGCTGGACCGTTACGTGCATACGTCCATGCGTCTGAAGCGGGAGAATATGGAAAAACTGAACGGCATCGGCTGGTAAACGTTTCGCCGTCAAAAAATGCCGTCAGCCAGAGGAAAGCCGCGTTCTGATCTTGTTGTTTTGCGTCCCTTTCGTAGAGTGCAGAACTCTGCGAAAGGGACTTTTTTACGAATTTGTAAAATGTTTGTTTCCTTTTGGCAAACTCTATTGAATTTCCCCTCCTTATGTGGTATAATCTTACCTGTGGTCCCTTATTATAATATAATACTTGTGGAATTATTCCTCGTCTCTGTAATTTCCCTTGCTCCCGCGACGGTTTGCAGACGCTGAAAAGATTTCCGTATCGGCAAATGTCGTTGGCGGCATTTGCGTTTTTCGCTTATGTGGTTATTTTGCTTCCACGAAAATTCCTTGGGAAAATATTGTATTCGGCGGATCCACAACATCGTCACAAGCTCTCAAAAATACAGAAAAGAGGACAATCTGTGAAAAAGGCGCTCAATATTATCAAAACGACGTTGGTCTGGCTTTTGGTCGCGCTTGCCGTGTTTATGATGATCTTCACCATCATTTCGGTTACGACCTTCAACCGCAACGACCGGAATCTTTTTGGTTACCGGGCTTATATCGTCATGTCTGACTCCATGGCGGCCACCGACTTCAACGCAGGATCGCTGATCTTCGTCAAGCAGGTGGATTGCTCGACGCTGAAGGAAGGGGACATCATCACCTATATGTCCCAGAATACGGAAAGCTACGGGGAAACGATCACCCATAAAATCCGTTCCCTTACCGTGGACGCAGAAGGGAACCCCGGCTTTATTACTTACGGTACTACCACCGGCGTGGACGATACGACCGTCGTTACTTATCCCTACGTTTTGGGGAAATACGAGTTCCACATCCCCGGTCTTGGGAATTTCTTCAACTTCCTCAAAACGCCCCAGGGCTATATCGTCTGCATCTTCGTCCCCTTTATGCTTTTGATCCTTTACCAAGGCATCAACTGCATTCGCCTTTTCCGTCGGTACAGAAAGGAACAGATGGAAGCGATGGAGGCCGAGAAAGCGCAGATCGAAGCCGAACGTGCTGAAAGCGCCCGGATGATGGCAGAGCTTCAGGCCTTGAAAGCGCAACTGGAAAACAACGCCTCCGGCACCCCGCCCGCCGAGGTTGCGCCCGCAGAAGCGCCTGCGGAAGAGAAACCGGAGGGCGACGCATGAAAACGCTGAAAAAGATTTGGAATATTGTTTCCACCGTTCTGGTCGTCGTCATCGTTCTCTGTGCCGTCTTCCTGATGGGTTCCCGCCTGCTGGGATTCCAGGTCTTTAACGTCATTTCCGGATCCATGGAACCGGCTTACAGCGTAGGGGATCTCCTCTACGTCAAGAAGGTGGACACCTCTACCATTAAGCCGGGGGACGTCATCACCTTCGTTCTGAATGAAGATCTCGTGGTTGCGACCCACCGGGTTGTTTCCGTGGACGCCGCCAATCAGCATTTTTATACTAAGGGTGACGCGAACCAGACCGCCGACGCCGCTCCCGTCCATTTCAAAAACGTCATCGGCGTTCCTCAGTTCAGCATCCCTTATCTGGGCTACGTCTCCGATTTCATTCAGCATCCGCCGGGAATGTATATCACCATCGCCGCCGGTGCCGTCCTCATTATCTTAGTATTCCTGCCCGATCTGTTCGGGAAGAAGAATAAAACCGCAACGACTCCCACCCCAGCAGAAAGTAATACTGAAGAGGAGAACCCCCAATGAAAAAGAAAATTTTGGCAATTTCCCTGATCGTTGCTCTCGCGGCCATCGCCGTTGTCGGCGGGTCTCTGGCCTGGTTTACCGATGAAGATTCTGCTACCAACACCTTCGTGTTTGGCGAAATCGACATTTTCCAGCACGAGCATGAACACGACGACGCCGGCAATATCCAGGATTTCACCCAGGATCAGACCCTGCTTCCTCTGGTGAATCTCGACGCCAACGGTGACGTTGATCTGGACGACCCCACCATTGACGCCAACGACGGCAACTACGTGGAAAAGCTGGTCAGCGTTGAAAATCTCGGCAAAAACGACGCTTACGTTCGCACCTTCATCGCCGTTCCCGCCTCCATCAAGGATATCGTCGTTCTTGACGTAGCCGCCGACGATACTGCTGCCTGGACGAAGGACAACAAGAATTACGGCAACGTTACCGTGGGCGGTATCGAATACGCCATCGTTTCCTTTACTTATAATACCGCCATGGCGAAGGGCGACGTTACTCCCTACGTCCTGAAGGGCGTTTACCTGAAGCCTGAAGTGGACGCGCAGGTCGATCCCGCAGACAACGTCAAGAAGTTCTGCACCGTTGATGCGACCACCGGCGCTTATACCTTCTACGATTACGATATCACCGCTCCCGTCAACGTTCTCGTTGTCACTCAGGGCTGCCAGACCGCCGGCTTCACCGGTACTGCCGCCCAAACCCTCGATACCGTATTCCCCAACGTTCCCGCTTTCAACTGATTTTAATCTCATGGTTATGATGGAATTCCGATAACCGTGATTTTAGAATAAAAATCTATAGAAAGGAGAAATACAAATGAAATTGAACAAAAGAAAGATCTTTGTGATCGCCGTGGCTCTGTGCCTGGTTGCTATCCTGTCTTTCAGCACCTTGGCTTGGTTCACCGCCGAAGATGAAATCACCAATAAGTTCAACTTCGCTGACAGCGATGATGACGACAACGTTGATTTCTCCGTTGACGTGATCGAAACCGGTGACCCGGAAGACGATGGTTTGGTGTTCGAGGATGTTCTTCCCGGTGACGTTTGGTCTAAGGACCCCACCATCAAAAACACCAGCTCCAGCGACAGATATTCCCAGTACATCCGCGTGACCCTTACCCTTAAGGATCCCGAAGGTGCCTGGAAGGCTGCGTTCGATGAAGGAAGAATCGGCAGACGTGAAAACTCTCAGATTTCCGAATACCCCGTTCTTTTGAATCAGATGTTCAAGACTGTCGCTCTTGTTGACAGTTACCCCTCCAATAACGGTGGTTGGTGGCTCGACGAGAATGGCTATACCGATGGTGAAGGCTTCTACTGGGTCTTCTACTACTGCGGCACTCTGGCGAAGGATCAGTCTGTGACTCTGTTCACCGAAGTTGCCATCCCCACCAGCCTGACTGTGGAAGATGCTAACGCGATGAAGAGCGCTTTCGACGTGGTTGTCTTTGCTGAAGCCATCCAGGCTGAGCATACCGGCGACAACGCCAAGGCTGCTTTCGCTCTGGTTGACTAATCGTTGGTCAACTCCGTATTTGATACGGTTCTCTGTTCCACCCTCCCCCGGGGGAGGGTGGGGCAGACGAAATCCCATCCCACCGATGGGCGGCGATCCAAGGACGTGAAAAATTCACGTTTTTCGATGACTGAACAAACATCACACATATATTATAGGAAAGGATCTGTCCCATGAACGCAAAAAATACCCTGCGTGCTTTGATCACCAGCTTCCTGGCGCTGATCTTGTGTCTGTCGATGCTGGTCGGCACTACCTACGCCTGGTTTACCGATTCCGTCACTACCGGCGTCAACACCATCCAGTCCGGTTCTCTGGACGTAGATATGGTTGACAAGGATGGCAAATCTCTCGCCGGAAGAACTCTCGCCTTCCGTAATGAAGGCGGACGCGACGATATTCTTTGGGAGCCCGGTGCGAAATTCGCCCTCGACGCCTTCCAGGTCGTCAACAAAGGCAACCTTGCTCTCAAGTATCAGATCTTCATCAACGGCCTTACCGGGAATTCCGAATTGCTCGACGTTATCACCTTTACCGTGAAGGTTGGGGATGCTAACGAGATCACGCTGGCGGATTTTAACACCAATTTCGGTGAAGGCGCTGATAACCATCTTTCCCCTGCCGGGAACACGGAAGGAAAGGATAAGTCGAGTCTGATTACCATTTACGGTGAAATGGATCCTAATGCTGATAATAAGTATCAGGACATGATTCTCGACGGGATTTCCATCACCGTTTACGCCACCCAGTATACGGCGGAATCCGACTCCTTCGGCAATCAGTATGACGCCGCCGCTACTTATCTGAATCAGGATGAGAACGGCAACTGGCTCATCAGCAACGCCGCGGAACTCCTCTACTTCGCCAAGACCGTCAACAGCGGTAAGACCTACAAGGGCGAAACCCTGAAACTGACCGCTGATATCGATATGACCAACGTGGTCTGGACTCCCATCACCGGATTCGGCGGGACCTTTGACGGTAATGGCCATACGATCTCCAATTTCTCTCTCGCATCTGCTACCAGCGCCGGCTTCTTCGGCGGGATCAATACTACCGCTACGATTCAGAACGTGACCTTTGATAAGGCTTCCGTTTCCGGCACCCATTACGTTGCCGTCGTTCTCGGTTGGGAAGGCAACGAAACCGTCAACGCCACCATCAAGGGCGTGAAGGTGACCAATTCCAAGGTCGTCTGCGATACCGATCCCAAGCCCGATAACGGCGATAAGGCCGGCTTCATCGTCGGCTATGCCGTCACGCTTAACATTGAAGGTTGCTCCGTGGATAACGGCACCATCATCGGCTACCGTGACGTCGGCGGAATCCTCGGTTGCGCCAATGGCAGCGGAATCGTTTTGAAGGACAACAAGGTTACCAACGTAACGATGCTCCGCGATAAAGACGTTAATTACAATAATATTACCACCAACGAAGGCCATAACTTCGGCGCTATCGTCGGCCGCAACAATAAGGGTATTACGGTTGATGATACCAATACCTACAGCAACGTTACCATCGGTGACCTGGTGGGAGTTAAGACTGCTGCAGAATTGAAAGATGCCTTGAATACCGTCAATAGTGGTGATGCAGTGTATCTTGCTTCCGATATTAAAGCGAATGAGCCCCTAGTTGTGGAACAGCCCACCGACAAAGAGCAGAAAATTGTCATCGATGGCAATGGCTTCAAGTTTGAAGGTTCTCTCTTTATTCGAGGGAATTCTTCCCCTGACACTGACTCCCTGACGGTTCGCAATGTCAATTTTGTAATTGACAGTGGCACTGATGCTGCGATTGATTCGTACTGGGGTGTCAGCAACGAAAATCGCTATGCCCATAACGTTACAATCGAGAATTGTACCTTTACGATGACCGGTGCTGCGAAGCATGTGGTTGTTGCTATTGACCTTTACCAACCTTACAATGTTGTCGTTCGGAACTGCACCGTTACTGGTGCGCACTCTGTCCTCCAGAACAAGGGGGGACATGACGGGATTCTTGTTGAGGGTGTAACGGCGGTTGATTGCAAGAACGGTATTTCTTTCGGCACGGCAGAAAAGGCAACCGTGAAGAATTGCAATATTGAATCCGTTGGTGTTGGTGGTTACGGTATCCGCGTTGACGGTAATACTGCTGGCGCATATGATTTGGCGGTTGAGAATACCACTATTAAGGCGTTTATCCCCGTCTTGGCTCGTAAAATTACCGTCGGTACTAATTACAACATTAAGATGTCCGGTACCAACGCTCTGACCGCCACCAATGCGTTCGGTTATCAGATCGTTCTGTCTGCCGGCGATTGGGATGACGATGGGGCTCAGCCTGTTGCTCCCACCGGAGTCTACACCCTGACCGGTGCCAACGGCTTTAAGATCTTTAAGTAATTTTTCCGTTTGTTTCCGCTTGTTCCATCCCCTCCGGGGGATGGGCGGCGACCAAAGCGCATGAGGAACTTCAACCGCTTGTGCTCTTTGCTTGCCGACTCACCTATTTACCATACAGATTCTGAGAAAAGGAGGAAGATGTGTTGGGTAAGATTAAATTGAGATGTTTGGTGATTTCCCTGATCGCCATCATCATAACCTTCTTTATGCAAGGTACCTACGCGTTTTATTCCGTCGTCGGGACGGCCACCAACGTGGTCACCTCCGGCAATATCCGGTTTATTATCCACGAAACCACCGGGAACGGGCAGGAGTTCCCCACGGAGGGTGTTTATATCATCCCCGGGGACATCGTCAGTAAGCGCGTTACCGTGGAAAGCGATTGCGAGCATCCCTTCTACCTTCGGGTCAAGCTGGTCTACGGCATCAATTCCGAAGACCTTCCCTCCGAAGAGTGCTTCAAGTTGAATATCAACGAAGAGGACTGGGAACTGCACGACGGCTGGTATTATTACAAGGGGATCGTGGAGCCGGAACAGACCACCCCCGAGGTTTTCTCTCACGTGGAGATCGTTGGGAATAAGGTGGATAACGCTTATCTCGGAAAAACCTTGACCTTGACCGTGAAGGCCCAGGCCGTTCAGAGCGAGCATAACCCCGTGGAAGGCACCGAAACCCACACGGCTTCCGGCTGGCCGCAGGAATAAAGGAGGGGTTCGATGAAAAAAATACTTATGATGGCCCTGATCCTGACCTTGTCCTTGGCCATGGCGCTTCCCGCCGCTGCTGAGACTGCCTCCGTCACCTTTGACGGGGACGCGGATCAATTCATTTTCGCCCCCGGCAGTCAATATTCCCCTACGGATCTTTTCCCCAATTTCAAGGACGTGATGCCCGGAGATCAGTTGTATCAGCAGATCACCGTTCGCAACGACCCGTCTCATAATTGCAAAGTCAAGATCTATATGCGCTCTTTGGGCGCCCATGCAGATTCCGCGGATTTTCTGTCTCAGATGCAGTTATCCGTGCAGAAGTCCGCAGGAAACGAACGAACCGAAATGTTCGATGCCGCCGCCGATCAGACGGCGCAGCTGACCGATTGGGTCTACCTCGGAACCCTTTATTCCGGCGGTGAGGTGGATCTGGACGTCATTCTGACCGTGCCCGTGGAAATGGAAACCGGGTACAGCGAAAAGGTCGGATATCTGGATTGGCAGTTCAAGGTCGAGAAATTTCCCATTGAGGATTCCGACCCCGACAACCCGAATACCGCCGACACCAACCCCGTGATCTGGTTTTTGATCACCGCAATTTCCGTCACTGCAGCGATGTTACTTCTGCTTCTGTGGCGCCGCAAAAAGCAGAAAGAAGAATCGCAAAATGTCTGAAAAATCTAGCAAAGGAGGGATCGGAATGACCCGCAAAAAGATCAATTATACCAAGGTCGCTCTGGCCCTCAGTATCTGTCTTTTGATCGTTTGGGGGGTCTTGGGAACCGGCACGTCCCTGGCCTGGTTCTCCGATACCACCCCCACTCATAGGAATACCCTGCTGGTCGGGGATCTGGATATGGAGGTCTACCATCGTTTGGATAACGGTGATTATGAGACCGTGGATTATACCACCTCCGTGTTCAACGACCAGGCTCTTTACGAACCCGGCTACGTGCAGACCGTTATTCTGAAGGTGGTCAACGAAGGGGACGTTCCCTTTGATTATCGCCTTTCGGTCAACGTCAACGACGTTACCATTGCCCAGAGTGTGATGGGCAACGATATTTATCTTCCCAATTACCTGCGGTACGGCGTCATGTTTGCCGCCACCGAAGACGAATTGGTGAAGGATCTCAACCGGGAATTGGCTGAGATCAAGTCTCCCAACGAATTTCCCCAGGAGCCTGCCTCGGGCAGTTATCCCCTGAATATGTTCTCTGAGATTGACGAGGTCACCGTCCCCGTGGGCGGGGAGCGCTATATTGCTCTGATCGTGCGGATGCCCTCCGACGTGGGCAACGCCGCCAATTATCGCGGCACCACACCCCCTACCATCAAGCTGGGGATCACGGTGATGGCTTCTCAGGAAGGAACTCTGTTTTAAGATGAATTTTCCCGGAAAGGAGGATGCGGCATGAAAGACCTTTACGAGAAGTATTTTTACGTCCCCAAGCATGGGAAGGTAAAGGAAAGAGTCATGCTGGCGCGGATTGCCGTGTCGGTCGTGATTATGCTGGTTCTGATGGCGGGAATGAGCTTATCCGCTTACGCCTATTTTACCGCCAATAACACGACCATGATCAAGCCCATCAAGGCGGCTCACTATCAGCTGGATACTGTCGTCATCGCTCCGGAAGGATTGACTCCCAATAGTGACGGCATTTATAAACTTACGAATACTGAACAGAATTCCGTTAAGTCCTATCAGTTCCGGCTTGTAACAGATAACTATACTTCTGCATCCGTTGGATTTTGTGAGGTTGTTGTCTCGATTTCTGGTGTAGAGGGAACTCAGTCTTATTTTACAGGGTCAATTTGGAAACCTGTTGATGGTAATTCCTCGTTAGTGACGAGTCGCACTATCGAGATTCAAGTCCCTTACAATTGTGAGGCGCACGTGCGTTTTGTCAGCCAGTGGGGAACCTGTGCTGTTGAAACGGTTGAGACGGTAAACGGGGTTGAATTGATTCAGCCCAACTTTCCTGCCGTTATTCCCTCCTCGGATGGTGGGGTTTCGACCGACAACGCCAACGGGCAGTTTGAGTTTTCTTCCGCTTCCTCTGCAACTGACAGCGAGGTCGTGACCCAGGATGCCAATACGCCCGTAGATCAAGGAACCGGGAATGCGGGAAATGAATAAGTAAAAATGATAAGGCAGAGAGCAAAGCGCTCTCTGCTTTTGACTTTTTGCGGGAAAGAATCGTCTCTTTGTGCTGTGGTTGCGGTGTGGTCTTGACATTTCGAACAATCCGTTATATAATAGAGGTAGAGAAAGTGAGGTTTTTGTTATGGATACCATTCGATTGGGGCGCACCGGTCTCGTGGTCAGTAAAAACGGCTTCGGAGCTCTTCCGGTTCAGCGCGTGGACAGGGAAGAGGCTCGGCTGATTTTGCGGAAGGCCTACGAGGGCGGCATCAATTATTTCGATACGGCCCGGTTTTATACCGATAGTGAGGAGAAGATCGGTTACGCCCTGAGCGACGTGCGGAACGAGATCGTCATTTCCACCAAAACCATGGGGCTGACCGTAGAGGAGTTCTGGCGAGATCTGCGCTTCAGCCTTGCCTTGATGAAGACCGATTATATCGATATTTATCAGTTCCATAACCCGCCCTTCTGTCCCAAGCCGGGAGACGGCACGGGGCTGTACGAGGCCATGCTGGAGGCGAAAGAAAAAGGGATGATCCGCTTTATCGGCATGACGAACCATCGTCTTTCCGTGGCGGAGGAAGCGGTTAATTCCGGTCTTTACGATACGCTGCAGTTCCCCTTTTCCTATCTTTCCGGGCCTCAGGAAGAGGCTTTGGTGCGGCTTTGCAGCGAAAAGGACGTGGGCTTTATCTGCATGAAGGCTTTGGCGGGTGGTTTGATTACCCGGTCAGACGTGGCCTACGCTTATCTTGCCCAATATCCCGTGGCTCCCATCTGGGGCATCCAGAAGGAATGGGAGCTGGATGAATTTTTGTCCTACCAGGATGCGCCTCCGGTTCTGACCGACGAGCGGAAGGCCTATATTGAGGCCGACCGGAAGGAGCTGATGGGGGAATTCTGTCGGGGATGCGGGTATTGTATGCCCTGCCCCGTGGGGATTGAGATCAACAACTGCGCCCGGATGTCCCTGCTTCTGCGCCGTTCTCCCGCCGCAAGCCACTTGACGCCGGAGGGACAGGCCAAAATGAAAAAAATTGAGGATTGCCTTAATTGCGGACAATGCAAATCCCGGTGCCCCTATGGATTGGATACGCCGGAATTGCTCCGCCGGAATTACGAGGATTACAAGACCTTTCTGCCCAAAAATGAGGGATGAGGCCCTTCTTTCTTGAAAGACTGACCGAAATAATAAAATCTATATCTGTTTTTGTATTGATTTATGAAAAAAAATATGGTACAATAAGATAAAAGAGGCAAAACGCCGATCAAAGGAGGATTTACCGTATGTACACTGTTCTTGTTATTTCCGCACATCCCGACGACGTAGAGATCGCTTGTGCGGGGACTCTTCTCAAATGCAAGGAGCGGGGCGACCGGGTCGTTGTCTGTCATCTGAGCGATGGAGACCACGGTCACGTCATCATTCCCCGGGAGGAGCTTTCGGTCATGCGTCAGGGCGAGGCCAAGCGGGCCGGCGCTATGGGCGGCTTTGACGAAGTGATCTGGGGCGGCTTCCACGATCTTCACATTTACGATAACAACAAAGAAGCCCGGGACAAGGTGGTAGACGTAATCAAGCGGGTTGACCCCGATTTCATCATTACTCACAACCCCGACGATTATATGCCCGACCACACCGCCACCTCCCGTCTGGTCTTCGACGCGGCCTTCACCGCTACCCTGCCCAACTACGTTTCCGGGGTTTCCGGTCACGCCAAGATGGTTCCCATCTATTATATGGATACTCTGGCCGGCGTCAACTTCAATCCCACCGAATACGTGGACGTGACCCCCTACATTGACAAAAAACTGGAAATGCTGGAATGCCACGAATCCCAGATCGTCTGGATGCGGGATCACGATCACATCGACTTCCCCGACATGGTTAAAACCTGCAGCCGTTACCGCGGTTATCAGTGCGGCGCCGACTACGCCGAAGGCTTCCGTCAATGCCAGGTCTACCTGAAGGGCACCACCAAGCGCTACCTTCCCTGAAACGAAATCATTGATATATAAAGGAGAAACCGTTATGAACTTCAACGATACCGTAAAAGGCTCTGCCCTGGAGGGCTTCTATCCCGAAGGATGGGATTTCGCCAAGATCGACGCCTGCATCGGCGACCCCGAAACCATCACCGACCGTCAGGCGCATTGGAATCCCAATTTTAACCCCATCCCCTGCAAGACCCTGGGAGAATTCGAAACCTATATGGGTCACGAGATCGCCATGCAGATCAAGCTGGCCAAGGATCGCGGCGAAAAGCTCGCCATGATCCTGCCCGTTGGTCCTATGGGAATGTATAAGTGGGTGGTCTATTTCCTGACCGAATGGAAGGTCTCCTGCGAACACGTTTACACCTTTAATATGGACGAATGGGCCGACGGTGACGGCAATACCCTCTCTCCCGAAGATCACGGCTCTTTCAAATACGCCATGGAAAACGCTCTGTTCAATCCTCTGGGCGAACTGACCGTTCCCGAAAATCAGCGTAATTTCGCCACCAAGGAAAACCTTCCCACCTATCCCGGCAAGATCGCCGCGCTGAAGGCCGAAGGCGCCAAGCTGGTCCTGGTCTACGGCATCGGCAGAATGTGCCATATTGCCTTCTGGGAACCCACCTTTGCCGCCGATTACGCCACCGCCGCCGAATGGGAAAAGGCTCCCTATCGCCTCGGCGCCAAGATTCATCCTCTCACCGTGGAGCAGAACGCGCTGACCAGCTTCAAATCCCGTACCACCCTCGTTCCTTGCCGTGCCAACACCATCGGCCCCGGCCTGTTCCTGCAGGCGGACTACGCTATTGGCGGCGCGGACGGTACTCTTGGCCGCGGGATGCAGTGGCAGGGAATGTCTCTGTGGATGACCCTCCGTCACGAGACCACGCCCTGGATCACCTCTACCTATATCCCCACTCTTGCGGGCCGTCTTTTCTTCCTCGACGAGTTGGCCGGTCCCCTGGTTGCGGAGTGTAACTGATATGGCCGATCGGAAGGGAATTGCCGTTGTCGGCACGCTGTTGGTCGACAACATTTATGAAATTTCCGCCTATCCCTCGGAGGGGGAACTGACCCAGATCCGCACCGTCAAGCGGGCCTGCGGCGGGCTTGTTCCCAATAACGGCATCGGTCTGAAGAAGATTGCGCCTCATATGCCGGTTTTCGGCGTGGGGAAGGTGGGCAACGACGATTCCGGAAAATACGCTCTGGAGCAGATGTCTGCCGCCGGGATGGACGTTTCTGCCGTGAAAATCTCGGAGAACGAAGCCTCCAGCTTCACCGCCGTTATGAGCGTTCTTGGAGGTCAGCGAAGCTTCTTCACCTATCCCGGGAGTTGCGCCACCTTCGGGTACGACGATATCGATTGGGATCGCCTTCCCTGTAAAATGCTCCATTTGGGCTATTTCCTGTTGCTGGAAAAAGTGGACGGGGGAGACGGCTTGAAGATCTTGAAAGAGGCCAAGAACCGGGGGATGATCACCTCTATTGACCTTGTCAGTGAGAATAGCGACCGTTATTCTCTCGTGATTCCGTGCCTTCCCTACGTGGATAATCTGATTATCAACGAAACCGAAGCGGGGAAGCTGTGCAACGTGGAGCCTTCGGTTGAAAACCTCCCTCTCATTGCGGAAAAACTGCTGGAGATGGGAGTGCGGGAACGGGTTATCATCCATATGCCCTCCCAGGGATTGTGCAGAACCCGGGACTCTCTCACCGTGATGCCTTCCGTAGCGTTGCCCAAGGGGTACGTCGTCGGGAAGACGGGGGCGGGGGACGCCTTCTGCTCCGGGGCGCTGATCGCGATTGAACGTAACGCCTCTTCGGAAGAGATTCTGGAGCTGGCCGAAGCCGCCGCCGTGGCGTCTCTGCGGGCCGCAGATGCAGTATCCGGCATCGAAGAAGAGGCAAAAATCCTTGAAAATATAAGAAAGTTTAGCAGGTAATTGACTATGTTGGTAAATTTGAAAGAAATTCTTGAGATCGCCGAGCGCGACAATATCGCGATCGGGATGTTTAACGCCACCGGGTTTGATTCTCTGCAGGCCGTTATTGCCGCCGCGGAAGAATTGAATCAACCGGTGATCATCGCCCATGCGGAGGTCCACAACGTCTATAACGACGTTTCCATCGTCGGGCCTGCTATGGTTGCCGCCGCTCAGAATGCTAAGGTTCCGGTCTGCGTCCATCTGGACCATGGGGTTACTATGGATATGATCTACCGGGCTCTGCGCATCGGCTTCACTTCCGTGATGATCGACGCTTCCGCCCTTCCTTATGAGGAAAATCTGGCCCTCACCAAACGGGTTGTGGAAATGGCTCACGCCATGGGAGTCAGCGTGGAAGCGGAGTTGGGGCGCCTCGTCACCGGGGAGGCCGGCAGCAAGGAAGAGACCGATACTGCGCTGAAGGCGGAAGATTTTTATACCGATCCTGCCGAGGCGGAGGCCTTCTGCAAGGAAACCGGCGTGGACGCTCTGGCCATTGCGTTCGGTACCGCCCACGGCTTCTACAACGCCCAGCCCAAGCTGGATTTTGACGTGGTCAAAAACGTGGCCGCCGCCACCGGTCTTCCTTTGGTCATGCACGGCGGAAGCGGCGTTTCCGAAGAAGGCTTTAAGAACGCCATCGCCAACGGCATCCGGAAGGTCAACTATTATTCCTATATGTCCAAGGCCGGTTACGAAGCCGCAAAAGCGGAGATCGAAGCGGGCAACAGCAAATATCTGCATGACGTAGAATTTGCCGCGATGAAGGCCATGAAGGAAGACGTCAAACAAGCCATTCGGGTCTTTGCAAACCTGAAATAATTCCGGAAAGGGAGATAACTATGAAAAAAGGTATCAGCATCTGGTCCTTCCCCGGACAGAGCCTGGAAAAGAACTTTGCTTTGGCGAAGGATGCCGGATTCGACGGCGTTGAGGTCGCCTTCCACGAGGAGGGGGAAGTCAGCGTCAACAGCACGGAAAAGGATCTGCTGGCCGTGAAGGCCTCTGCCGCCAACAATGGGATCGAGCTTTATAGCGTGGCCGGCGGAGTCTATTGGGATCACTGGTTGACCGACGACGACGCCAACGAGCGCCAATTCGCCAAAGATCTGGTGCACAAGCATCTGTACGCCGCCAAGGTGTTGGGCTGCGACTCCATTCTGGTCGTTCCCGGCTCGGTCAATGCGGAATTTGCCGCTCCCGGCAAGGTCGTGGATTATCAGGACGCCTACGACCGCAGCCTGGAAGCTTTTCTGGAACTGAAGGAAGAGGCGGAAAAACTGCAGGTCAACATCGGCATCGAAAACGTCTGGAATCGGTTCCTCGTTTCCCCCATTGAGATGAAGGAATTTATCGATAAGATCGACAGCCCCTACGTTGGCAGTTATTTCGACGTGGGCAACGTCCTGTTCAACGGATTTCCCGAGCATTGGATTAAGATCCTGGGCAACCGGATCAAGAAGGTTCATTTCAAGGATTATCGGGTCGCCGCCGGCGGAGTGCACGGATTCGTGGATCTTCTGGCCGGAGACGTGAACTATCCCGCCGTGATGGACGCCTTGAAGGCGGTCGGATACGACGGCTGGGTCTCTGCGGAAATGATCCCCAATTACACGCACTACACTGAAACCATTATTTACAATACGTCCAACGCGATGGACCGTATTTTAGGGAGAAAATAATATGCTGAAAGTCGGATTGATCGGCTGCGGCTTCATGGGAAGCATGCACGCCAACTGCTATAACAATATCGCCGATGCCAAGGTCGTCGCCGTGGCGGACCTTCGTCGGGAAAAGGCCGAAGATCTTGCCAAAATCTCCGGTGCGGAGATTTACGAGACCGGCAAGGAACTGATCGAAAAGGCGGACGTGGACGTTATTGACATCTGTCTGCCCACCTACCTCCACGCTCAGCACGCTCTGTGGGCGATGGATAAGGTCAAATACGTCTTCGTGGAAAAGCCCGTCACCCTGACCCTGGACGAGGGCAAGGCTCTCATCGCCAAGGCTGCCGAAACCGGCGTCCAGGTTCAGGTTGGTCAGGTTGTCCGCTTCTTGGATGAGTACGTAGAACTGGCCACGATCGTGGAAAGCGGCAAATACGGCAAGATCGTCAACGCCAACTTCCGTCGCATCAGCCCCATTCCTACCTGGGGTTGGGACGGCTGGCTTCTGGATACTTCCCGTTCCGGAGGTGCCGGTCAGGATCTTCATATCCATGACGTGGACTACGTCTTGTCTCTTCTGGGCGAGCCTAAGAGCTTCTATTCGGTCAAGACCCCCAACAACAGCTACGTCAGCACCGTCATGAATTACGACGACTGCGCCGTCAGCGTGGAGGGAACCTGGGATCTTCCCACCACCCACCCCTTCCAGGCGACCTTCCGCGTGGTCTTTGAAAAGGCCGCGGTGGAAAATGCCGACGGGAAATTCCTGTGCTACACCGAAGCTGGCGCCGAAGAGATCAAGATCGAAAAGGTGGAGATCAAGGGCGAAGGCTATAAGGGCGGAAACGTGTCCGATTTGGGCGGTTATTATAACGAATTGGTTTATTTCTGCGGCAAGGCAAATGCCGGAGAGCCCATCGAAAAAGCCACCGTCAAGGATTCCGTCACTTCTCTGGACTTCGTGCTGAGAGAACTGAATTTCAAGGGCTAATCCTTTATTCCGTGTAAAAAAATCCGGAGAACGAAATTTCGTCCCCCGGATTTTTTGCTTGTTTTCTAAACCGATACGGTTTAAAAATCAGATTTTTACAGTTTATTCACGTCTGCGTCGGTAATCAGATGGAAGCCGGCGTCCTCCAGGGCCTTTTCGGCGGTGGCGTTGTCGGCTACCCGGAGCACCACGTAGGCGTGCTTCTCGGTGCGGGCCATGAAAGCGTAGAGATATTCCATATTGATTCCCGCTTCGTCCAGGACGGCCAGCGCCTTGGACAGCTTGCCCGGCGCGTCACCGATCTTGACCCCAACGACTTCTGTGATGTTCAAAAGATGTCCTTCCGCGGTCAGGGTTTTGCGGGCGGTTTCGTTGTCGTTCACGATCAGCCGCAGAATTCCGAAATCACGGGTGTCCGCAATGGAAAGGGCGCGAATATTAACGTTGTGGGCTGCCAGCGTTTCGGTGATGGCGGCAAGCTCGCCCTGCTTGTTTTCTACGAATACGGTCAGTTGTTTCAGAGACATAGTTTCGGCTCCTTTCAAATCAGCTTGCGCTTATCGATGACGCGGACGGCTTTGCCTTCGCTGCGAACGATGCTCTTCGGCGCCACCAGATGGACCTTGGGATTGATGCCCAGCATGGTCTTCATGGCATCGGCCAGGGATTTTTCCAGGGCGGTGATGCCGCTGACGGTGTCGGTGAACTGGTCGGGGTTCATTTCCACGTTGACGTCAAAGGTGTCGTTGTTGTTGACCCGGTCCACGATAATCTGATAGTTGGGCTGATAGCCTTCCTTCAGAAGCACCGTTTCGATCTGGCTGGGGAAGACGTTGACGCCGCGGATGATCAGCATATCGTCGGTGCGTCCCATGGGCTTTGCCATCTTAATGAAGGTGCGGCCGCAGGAGCAGGGCTTGCGGGACAGCACGCAGATATCCCGGGTGCGGTATCTCAGCAGGGGGAAGGCCTCCTTGTCCAGCGAGGTAAAGACCAGCTCGCCCTTGCTTCCTTCGGGCAGGACTTCTCCGGTGTCGGGATCGATGATCTCGGCCAGGAAGTGGTCCTCGTTGATGTGCATTCCGGTCTGCTCCTGACATTCGAAGGAGACCCCGGGGCCGCTGGTTTCGGTCAGTCCGTAGATATCGTAGGCCTTGATTCCCAAAGTCTCTTCAATGCCCCGGCGCATTTCTTCGGTCCAGGGCTCGGCGCCGAAAATGCCTGCCTTCAGGGGAATATCCTCGGGCTTGTAGCCCATTTCCTTCAAGGATTCGCCGATATAAGCAGCGTAGGAGGGGGTGCAGCAGAGGATGGTGGCGTTCAGGTCGGTCATGAACTGGATCTGCCGCTCCGTATTGCCGGAGGACATGGGCAGGGTCAGACATCCTACCTTATGGGAGCCTCCGTTCAGACGGGGGCCACCGGTGAAGAGTCCGTAGCCGTAGGCCACCTGGCAGACGTCTTTTTCACTGCCGCCCACGGCCACGATGGCACGGGCACAGCAATCCTCCCACAGATCTACGTCCTTTTGGGTGTAGAAGGCGACGACCCGCCGTCCCGTGGTGCCGGAGGTGGACTGAATGCGAACGCATTCCTCCAGGGGTTTGGCCAGAAGACCGTAGGGATAGGCGTCCCGCAGATCTGCCTTGGTCAGGAAGGGGAGCTTGTGCAGGTCCTCGATGCCGTGAATATCGTCGGGCGTAACGCCCTTCTTGTCCATCAGATCCCGGTAATAGGGCACGTTTTCGTAGACGTGTCTGACCTGCTTGACCAGTTTTTCCGATTGCATTTTCTTGATTTCTTCCACCGGCATGGTCTCGATTTCTTTTTGGTAATAGCGCTGTTCCATGAACTTGTTTTCGCCTCTTTTTATGATATAGATTGATAACCCACGGTTCAGGAGTGATATCCCAGATCGAAGGCTTTTTTATTCATTTCCACGAATTTGGGGGCAACGGTGTTTTCAATGGCGGAGATCCATCGATCGTAGGGAATCTCCATCTGTCGGGCGACTCTGCCCATCAGAACGATGTTGACCGCCTTGGTGGATCCGGCCTGCTCCGCCAGAGTAAGGGCGTCGAGGGCTTCCACGTTCACGCCCTTGGCCTTCAGCTCGTCCAGCACGTTTTCGGGGTATACGGCGGCGCCGATAATGACGGGCATGGGATCGATCTGCTGGGTGTTGACTACGATGCGACCGTCTTTTTTCAGGTATTTTGCATAGCGCGCGGCTTCCAGCTTTTCAAAGGAAACGATCAGGTCCGCTTCTCCGTCGGTGACGATGGGAGAATAGACCTTCTCGCCAAAGCGGACGTAGGTGACCACCGATCCGCCCCGCTGGCTCATGCCGTGCACTTCGCTGACCTTGACGTCGTATCCTTCGTCCACCAAAAGTCTTCCGAGGAGCTTGGAGGCAAGCAGACTTCCTTGTCCGCCCACGCCCACGATCATTACGCTTGTGGTTTTCATCTTAGTTCTCCTCTCTTACTGAATGGCGTCGAAGGCGCAGAGCTGTTTGCAGACTCCGCAACCCACGCAAAGGGTGCTGTCGATCTTTGCTTTGCCGTCCTTCATGCTGATGGCGGGGCAGCCCAGACCCATGCAGCGCTTGCAGGACTTGCATTTATCGGGATCCACCGTCAGGGGCGCTTCGTGCTTGACGCTCTTCAGAAGCACGCAGGGACGGCGGGAGATGATCACGGAAGGTTCTTCGGCGGCCAGTTCCTCCTTGACGGCGGTCTTGCAGGCCTCCAGATCGTAGGGATCCACCACCCGGACCCGGTTGATGCCAAGGGCCTTGCACAGGGCCTCCAGATCCACCTTCGCGGCGGGATCTCCTTTAATGTTGTAGCCCGTGGTGGGGTTCTGCTGATGGCCGGTCATGCCGGTGATGGAGTTATCCAGAATGATGACGGTGGAATTGGTGGCGTTGTAGGCCACGTTCACAAGGCCGGTCATGCCGGAATGCATAAAGGTGGAGTCTCCGATGACGGCTACGGATTTCCCTTCCCCTTCCTTCCGGGCGGCGTTAAAGCCGTGTAACCCCGAAACGGAGGCGCCCATGCAGAGGGTGGAATCCAGTGCGGAGAGGGGCGGCACCGCGCCGAGGGTGTAGCATCCGATATCGCCAAGCACCGTGATTTTGTTTTTCGCCAGGGTATAGAACATCCCCCGGTGAGGACAGCCGGCGCACATCATGGGCGGGCGGTTTGGAATGGGAGAATCGGCGGATACGCAGTATTTTTCTTCCAGACCGAAGGCCTTTGCAACGGTCTGCTGGGAAAACTCGCCCAGGGGAGAGAAGAGGTCTTTTCCGATCACGTCGATGCCGAGGGCCCGGACGTGGGTCTCGATGATGGGATCCAGCTCTTCGATGACGTAGAGCTTTTTGACCTTGGCGGCGAAGTCCTTGATCAGATTTACCGGCAGGGGGTTGGGCATGCCGATCTTCAGAATGCTGGCGCTGTCGCCCAGAACCTCCTTCACGTACAGATAAGAGCATCCGGAGGTGATAATGCCGATTTCGTCGGAATTCATTTCCACGGTGTTATAGATGCAATCCTCCGCCAGCTCCCGCAGGGATTCGGTGCGGGCTTCCACGATGGGGTGACGCTTGATGGCGTTGCCGGGCATCATAATATATTTGGCGGGATCCTTTACGTAATCCTTCAAAACGGCCGGGATCTTTTCTTCCGTTTCCACGATAGACTGACTGTGAGCGATGCGGGTGCAGATCCGCAGAAGCACGGGCGTATCGTATTTTTCGGACAGCTCAAAGGCCGTTTTTGCGTAGGTATAGGCCTCCTGGGAATCGGCGGGCTCCAGCATGGGAACCTTGGACGCGATGGCGTAGTGCCGGGAATCCTGCTCGTTCTGGGAAGAATGCATGGCCGGATCGTCGGCAACGCAAATGACCATGCCGCCGTTCACCCCGGTATAAGACAACGTGAACAGGGGGTCTGCCGCCACGTTCAGCCCTACGTGCTTCATGGCGCAGGCAGAGCGGGCGCCGGCCAGAGACGCTCCGAAGGCAACCTCGCAGGCCACCTTTTCATTGGGCGCCCATTCGCTGTGGATATCGTCGTATTTGGACAGAAATTCGGTGATCTCCGTGGAGGGGGTGCCGGGATAGCTGGATACAACGCCCAGCCCGCCGTCGTAAAGCCCCGTGGCCACGGCCTGATTGCCGATCATCAATTTTTTCATGTTTTCGTATCTCCTTAGGATTTGTTCTGAGAATCGACCAGTCCTTCGCCTCCGTAGAGCTTGCGGAGCTTGGGCTTTTCGATCTTTCCGGTGGGATTCCGGGGTACGTCGGCAAAAATGATCTTCCGGGGACGCTTGTACCGGGGCAGATCCTTGCAGAATTCGTTGATCTCGTCTTCGGTGCATTCCATGCCCGGCTTGATCTCGATGATCGCCGTTGCAATTTCACCCAGGCGGGTGTCGGGAAGACCGATGACGGCTACGTCCTTGATCTTCGGATAAGCGGCGAGGAAGTTTTCGATCTGGACGGGATAGAGGTTTTCCCCGCCGGTGATGATGACGTCTTTCTTCCGGTCCACCAGATAAATGAAGCCTTCTTCGTCCTGCATTGCCATGTCACCGGAATAGAGCCAGCCGTCCTTCAGCGTGTCGGCGGTGGCTTTTTCGTCCCGGTAATAGCAGGTCATGACGCCGGGCCCCTTCAGGCAAAGCTCACCTACGGAGCCTTGTTCCACTTCGTTGCCCTCGGGATCCACGATCTTGACCTCCCAGCCGTAGCCGGGGATGCCGATGGCGCCCACCTTCCGGACGTTTTCCACCCCGAGGTGGACTGCGCCGGGGCCGATGGATTCGGAGAGACCGTAGTTGGTATCGTACTGCTGGTCGGGGAAAATCTCAAGCCAGCGGCGGATCAGAGACTGGGGGACGGGCTGGGCGCCGATATGCATCAGCCGCCATTGAGAAAAGTCGTAGTCCTTCAGATTCACTTCGCCCCGTTCGATGGCGTTGAGAATATCCTGGGCCCAGGGCACCAAAAGCCAGACGATGGTGCATTTTTCGGAATGGGCGGCTTCCAGAATGGTCTTGGCCCGGGTTCCCTTCAGAATCACGGCCTTCGAACCGGTCAAAAGGCTTCCGAACCAATGCATCTTCGCTCCGGTGTGGTAGAGAGGAGGAATGCAAAGGAAGCAATCGTCCTTCGTCTGCCCGTGGTGGTTCTGTTCCACCCGGCAGGAATGAATGAGGCTTTCGTGGTCGTGGAGAATTGCCTTGGGAAAGCCGGTGGTGCCCGAAGAGAAATAGATGGCGGCGTCGTCCGATTCCTCCAGCGTGCATTCCGGATAGCTTCCGGAGCATTCGGAGATCAGATCGTTGAAATCATCCGCAAAGCCGGGACATCCGGCCCCCAGATAGATGAGGGTGCATTTGGGGGAAATCTTTTCCGCCACCGCTTCCACGCGGCCGATGAATTCGGGTCCGAAGATCAGAACGTCGGCCTCTGCCAGATCGACGCAGTAATCGATTTCGTCGGCGGAATAGCGGAAGTTCAGAGGAACGGCCAGGGCGCCGGTCTTCAGAATTCCAAAATAAATGGGGAGCCAGTCGATGCAGTTCATCAGAAGGATTGCCACCTTCTTGCCCTTGCCAATGCCGTTTTGGGTCAGCATGTTTGCCAGGCGGTTTGCCTTCTCGTTGAAGACCGCCCAGGTGATCTCTCTGCGGTAATGACGGGACTTTGCGGGCTCTACCAACTCGTATTCGTGCCAGGTCAGCTTGCGGGTCTCGGGCTGTTCGGGGTTAATTTCCACCAAAGCCGTATCGTTTGCAAAATCTCTGGCGTTGCGTTCCAAAAGATGTACGATGGTCATGTCTCTATACCTTCAATAAATATAATAATAGATATATAATACCACTTTATGCCCCTCTTGTCAACAGTTTTTTCAAAAAAAACGCAAAAATTTTCATTTTATCCCTGCCAATCCCCAGTTGAAATGGTAAAATGAGGTGTATGAACCTTGCATATTCGGAATGTTTTGCATAATTATTATCAATCGGAGGATCGTATGGCGACTGACAAAAGGGATCTTACCTATCTTCCGGATCGGCTTTCGGGCCCGGAACCCCAATTGCCCCTGTGAAGGGAGCAAAAAAGACGTAAAAAGAAGCGTTTGCCCGGATATTCCAGAGCAAACGCTTTTTTCGTTACTGATTTATATTTTGTTGCCTTTCGCAAATACGTCCCGGATGCGGATATCCTCGTCGAAGACGACGAAATCAGCGTCCCTTCCGGCTTCAATGGCGCCCTTGTTGGAGAGTCCCAGGATCCGGGCAGGGGTTTTCGTGATCATTTTAACGGCTTCGGGCAGGGGGAATCCCGCTTCCTTGACGGCCACCCGCACCAGCCGGTCTGCCGTGGCAATGCTTCCGGCGAAGGCACTGCGGTCGGTCAGCTTGCAGACGCCGTCCTCGATGATGAATTCGGTGCTTTGCATCCATCCGTGAGTTTGTTCGGTTCCCGCCAGCGCAAGGCTGTCGGTGACGAGGGCGATGCGGTCGGGTCCTTTGATCTTATAGATCAGCCGAAGCAGATCCGGGGGCAGATGCTTGCCGTCGCAGATGATCTCCACGAAGAGATCGTCCTGCAGAAAGGCGGTCTCAATAACGCCCAGTCTCCGAAAGCCGTGATCCCTCGTGACGGTGGAGGTGCAGGAGTAGAGATGGGTAATAAGATCGCATCCCTCGTCCTTCGCTTTCATAAGATCTGCCTGCACGGCGTCGGTATGGCCGGCGGAGGCCTTGACGCCGAAGCGCTTCAGCGCTTTTGCGAATTGTTGCCCTTCGTCGTTTTCCGGGGCGTAGGTCCACCGGACTACGGCGTCGGCGTATTGCTCCAGGAAGGGAAGATAATCCGCGGCCTTCGGTGGGGTGATAAAGTCTGCGCATTGGGCGCCTGCCTGGGTGCGGGAAAGATAGGGGCCCTCCAGATGGGCTCCGAGAATCGTTGCTTTTCCCCGGGGGTCGGACATGGCCTGCCGGATGCGCTCTGCCGACCGGGCCATGGAATCGAAGGGGGCCGCCGAGACGGTGGGGCATAAGGCGGTGGTGCCGTGTTTTAAGTGAAAATTGCACCCCGCAAGAATTTCGTCCACGGTGCCTTCGAAGGGATTGCCTCCTCCTCCGTGGGTGTGAAGATCGATAAACCCGGGGGAGACGTAATATCCCGTAGCGTCGGTCGTTTCGTCGGCGGGCAGGTCATCGAGGGTGACGGCCGCGATCTTTTCTCCTTCAAAATAGATAAATCCGTTGAAGAGCCCGTCTTCCAAAAGAATTTTATCCGATCGGATCCGTTTCATCGCTCCTCCTCCAGAAGGGCGGCGCTGTCTCCGTCCAGATATAGCACGGCCCTTTCGTGGCGCCGCAGAACCGTGGCAGGGCAATGGGTCCCGATCGCGCCCTGCAGGGTGGCGGCGACGGCCTCGGCCTTGGTCTTTGCGGGGACGATGCAGAAGAGCCAATCCCCGGCGAATAGCGTAGGAACCGTCAGCGTCACGGCCATTTCCGGCACCTCGTCCAGGGTCCGGAAGCATCCGTCGTGTACCTGCTGTTTCCGGCAGATCTCGTCCAGCCTTACGGTCTTGACGGCTTTGAGATCGTCGAAATCCGCCACGGGGGGATCGTTGAAGGCAATATGCCCGTTTTCGCCGATGCCCATCACCACGATATCCGTGGGATATTCCTTCAAAAGGGCGGCGTAGCGGTCACATTCCCGTTCCGGGTCGGGGGCGGCGATATCGATATAATGCACGCTCCGGAAATCCGCAAGGCCGAAAAGACGCTCCTTTAGAAAATTACCAAAGCCTTGAGGGGCATCGGGGGAGAGCCCCACGTATTCGTCCATGTGGAAGGCGTTGACCCGGCTCCAGGGAATTTCCCGGTCGTTGGCAAGGGCGGCCAGCACCTCGTTCTGGGAGGGGGCGGCGGCAAAGATCATATTGATCGATTCCTTCGTTTCCAGAAGCGCCAGAATCCGTTCTTTGATTTCGGCGGCGGCGGCGCAACCCATTTCCGTCCGGGTTTCGTAGATTTTTACGGTAAGCAGGTCTTTTTTCAGCGTTTTCATTCAGATGATCTCCTTGAACTTTTTGACCGCGTCGGCAAAGGCGGTTTTTGCGTCGGGGTACTGATATGGGTTTTCAAAGCTTCTCCCCACCAGCGCGTTCCGCCCGGAAAAGGTCTGCAGATGCGGCTCGAGAGAGACGAAAAAGTCTTTCCCCGCTACCTTCCGATGGGCGGAAAGAATCTGCCCGATTTTTGCCTCTCCCTTTCCCGGTGGCACGATCGCCCCTGCGGCAAGGGCGTCCTTGATATGAAAATAGGCGATATGCTCCTTCAGCGTTTCGTAGGCCGCCCACGGATCCACGCCCTCCAGCACGAAATTGCCCATGTCGAAAACGCACTTTACCTCGCCGGCAAAATATTCTGCAATCTCCCGGCACCGTTGAGGAAGGTCGCCGTAGATCTTCGCCTCGTTTTCGTGGCACAGCACGAGGCCGTATTGCCGGGCAAGGAGCACCAACGGCTCCAGGGCGGCGAAGACTTCGCTTCTTTTTTCCGCGACGGACGCTCCTTCGGGGGCGTAAAAGCTGAAAATCCGCACGTAGTCCGTTTCCAGGATCTTCGCCGCTTCGAACAGGTGTCGGGCGGTTTCGAGGTGGGCGTCCAGGTCTCCGTCCAGGGGGATCTTTCCCAGAGGAGATCCTAAGGCGGACACCCGGATTTCGGCAGAGTCCATGGCCTTTTTTGCTTCCCGGACGGCCTCAAGAGGCAATTTTGCCAGATTTACGCCGTCCAGATGGCGGACCTCCAGATATTTGATGCCGAAGCGGTTCAGCCCCTCCAGCTGATCCCCGGTGCCGTCGGCGTATTCGTCGGCAAAGGCCGATAAAATCAGATTACTCATGGCGCCTCCTTTAAAGCTCAATCGGGTTGATGGGTTCTTCTCTTCCGCTCTCCAGAGAACGGGAGATCGCGTTCATGATAAAGACGGGGGCGATGAATTCCTTTCGGTCTGCAGACGCGCCTTCGCCCGAAAGAAGTCCGTAGAATTCCTTGAATTCCTCGTAAAACCAATCGTCGGTGATGGGAATCTCCCAGGCCGAGGTGCCTTCCTCTGCCATCCGCGCGGCGGAATATACGTAGCATCCGTCGCAGTAAAGTCCCACGCAATCGTATTCCCCGTAGCGGAACAAAACGTGGATCTGACCGCCTTTTTTCGTCGCTCTCACCGACCGGGGAAAGGGGCCGAAGATCTCACAGACCATCTCCACCAGATGTTGAGCGTAAAAATAAAAGCCGCCGTAGGGATTGTCCAGGCTGATGGGCGCCCGGACGTATCCGCCCAGGGTTTTGCCGCCCACGCCGGCCAGGGCCTCTTCCTTCAGTTTTTTTACGAAAGCATCCTGCTTCAGAGAGGAGCCGCCGCAGAAGGGAACGGCGTTTTCAGCGATCTGTTTCATAAAAGAGACGGCCTCGTCCTCGGAGACGGTGATCGGCTTGTCGATAAAAAGAGGGATGCCGCTTGCAAGATAGGGCTTTGCAAATTTATAATGCTCGTCGCCGTGGCGGGCGGTGATCATCAGCCCGTCGATCCTTCCGAGGGCGTCGGTATAGTCGTCCAGCACGGGCACTCCGAATTTTTCCCGCAGCTTTTCTGCGGCGGTCCGGTCGTTGCTGTATACTCCCACCACGGATACGTCCCCGAATTCCTCCCGGTTCCGGATGAATTTCAAAAAGGCGTTGGCGTGGGAATTTTCACAGCCGAGAATTGCGATCCGTTTCATGGTTCCTCCTCAATACTTCAGGGGCAGTGGATTTGTTGCGTGAACCGTTTCGATGACCGAAACGATGGCGGCGGCCATTTCCGGGGTGACGGTCATGGGGCGGTTTTCGGTGATCTTATAATACAGCTGCTCGTACAGCTTTGCCGTCCCGATATCAAAGGCGGTGCCGTTGAAGTTGCCTCCCTCCACGTGCTTGATCAACGTTTCGGAGCAATAGGCGGGATTTCCCTTTTCGTCCTGCAGGAAGGTCTCCTGCACGGGACGGTCGGGGTTTTCTCCCTCGGTAAGATAGGTCATTTCATAGGCCTTCGGATTGGCCTTCAGAGTGCCCTTTGATCCTTGAATTTTCAGCATCTCGTCGGGATATGCGTCGGCGGCGGAGATCTCGATATCCACCAGCGGCTTTCCGGGAGCGGCAATGAGAATTTTTGCGTAATCGTCTGCGTCTCCGCTGGTCAGGGCCGTGTCCAGTCTCCCGTAGACGACCTTCGCGTTGGCGTCGAAATCGAGAAAGCCCAATCCCATGCCGATGGGATGGGGGCCGGTATTATAGGTGCTTCCGGCGCATTTCTTCTGCAGCGTCTGCCAGTCCCACCGGCGGGCAAGACCGTTGTAGCGGATGCTGATCTGCTTGATCTCTCCCAAAATTCCCGATTTCACCGTATCGTAGGCAAAGCCGTAGAAGGGGGCAAGGAAGGTCTGCTGGAAGACCGCCAGGGTCACGCCCCGTTCCCTTGCGATGCGGATCATCTCGTCGCATTCGTACCGGGTGCGGGCAAAGGGCTTCTCTACCAATACGTTTTTTCCGTGGAGCAGCAGATCCTTCGTGATGGGATAATGCTGTTCGGAATAGGAGGCGTTGACCACAAGATCGATATCGGGCTTGCCGTAAAGCTCCCGGTAATCCCCAAGGGCTTCGCATCCGGGATAGATCTCCTCGGCCACCTTCCTGCGGAATTCGTCCTCGTCTACCACGTATTTCACCCGGTAATACTTGTTGTCCGCGCTCCGGTAATATTTTCCGTGAATGTCTTTTCCGCTCCGTCCCTGGCCAATGACGGCAAGGTTTAATTTCTCCATATTCTCTGCTCCTTTGGAATAAATTCCTTGATCATCTCCATTATAAAGTAAACTTTTTGAAAAGTAAATAGCAAAAACTGCCTTTTTATATTGCAAAAAATGAACAAATGTGGTATAATGATCTCAAAGGGGGCGAAGACCTTGACCGACGACTATATTTACAAGACCGACCGGATCTTTTTTAAGCACGAGGTGTCCGAAAATCTTCCCTGCGATACCTATTCCAAGCACACCCATAATACTTACGAGCTGCTCTATTTTCTCGACGGGGACGCGACCCACGTGATCGAAGACCGGAAATACAAGCTGCGCAGAGGAGATCTGATCCTCATCCGTCCTTTTCAGTATCATTTCATCCGTATCGATACTCCCGCCCGCTACGAACGGTACGATATTCTTTTCGACGCCGAAAAGCACGGGGTGGAAAGCGTTCGGCTTATGGGAGAGGACCGGGAGGTGGTGAATCTGGAGGGCAACGCCGTGGTGGAGGAGCTTTTTCGGAAATGTGACCTTTATTACCGTCACAGCGACCGGGAAACCTTTGAAAAGATTCTGCCCCATCTGCTTTCCGAGCTGTTTTATCATATCGACCTCTTTCCCCGCTCGTCCACGGAGCACGGAACGGTGTCGCCCTTGATTTCCAAGGCGTTGCGATACATGAACGATCATCTGACCACAGTGACGGGCATCAAGGAGGTGGCGGAGCGGCTCTTCGTCAGCGAGAGTTATCTTTTCCGTCTTTTCCGCAAGGAGCTGCACCGAACGCCGAAAAAATATCTTATGGAAAAGCGCCTTTTTCTGGCCCACGAGCGCATCCGCAACGGTGAAAAGCCTACCCGGGTCTGCGAGACCTGCGGGTTTGGGGATTACACGACCTTTTACCGCAATTATACCGCGTTATTCGGCCGTCCTCCCTCGGCAGAGGAATAAAACAACAACCCCTTGGCGGAAGGATCCGTCAAGGGGCTTTCGTTTATTCGAAGGTCTTTTCGACGAGCTGAAGATATTCCTCGTAGGCAGGCGC
This sequence comes from Eubacteriales bacterium, assembly GCA_045543655.1. Taxonomy (GTDB): domain Bacteria; phylum Bacillota; class Clostridia; order Oscillospirales; family UBA644; genus RGIG995. The sequence continues at coordinate 29,055 of JAZPXN010000077.1, read as the reverse complement.
TCCCGCAAACTCGCTTAGACGTTGGGCAATGCCGGCATAATACCACGCGTGCTCCTTGGGATCCTTTTGGTTGAACCGATCCCACAGCCGGTCTCCCAATACCAGACGATCCCGGTAGAGGGCGCGCATATTGGAAAGCTTGTCCCCCAGGGTGATGATCTTGATCTCCCGGGGCGCAGTTTTCAGGTGCTCCAGCGTCTCTTGCTTGCGCACCTTCCAGGTCTCTTCGGCGGGGCGGTCTTCCCGCTTGTTTTCGCTTTCCCCTGCCACCAGCTCCGCTACCCGGGGACCGAAGCGGCTCCGGATCTGTTCTACCGTCGCGTCGGTATCTTCCACCGTATCGTGCAATACCGCCGCCGCAAGGACCTCCTCGTCGTCGGTTACGGTCGCCGCGATGGCTGCCGTCTCCAGAGGATGAAGGATGAAAGGAATATGGCATCCCTTCCGGGTCTGGCCGGCGTGGGCCTCGGTGGCAAAGACGATGGCCTGATCCAGAAGGCTTTGCTTTTGGCAGGGATTGCGGTTTTCCTCTTTTTCCAGCCGGGACAGAGGATCGTCATTCTCCTGCATCCGCCAGCACAGATCCCGCAGTGCCTCCGTGCATTGGCCGATCTCCGGCTCTTTTTCCGAGTTCCGGCAGTGAACCAGCCGGTTCCGCAGCTCCCGGATCCGCAGAAGGGTCTGCACGTCTTCCGCCCAGCCGGGGACGAGAAGCATCCCCCGGGGGGAGCGCTCCTTCAACTCGTCCAGATAGAGCTGCGCTCCGTGAACGCTGTGGTACCGCTCGCCGCAAAGGCACTCCCACCTCTGAAGAAAGTTGAAAAATTCTTGGATCAGTTCGGTCATAAAAGGTTCCTTTCGTCAATTCTCCGTATCGGCGACCCGGATGAGGGTATAGGGGAGGATCATGGCGTTCCGGGGGCCGTAGCTTTCGTATTTCGTCTCGTAGCCCAGGAAATTGGAGGGAAGAACCCCTTCCTTGATCTCGCCCCGGGACAGTTGAAGATTGTTCAGATTGGATTGATATTCCATTTCGATCACGTTTTCTCCCTTGCGCAGAAGGTCGGTGACGTCAACGACGGGGTGGTTCATGTTGATATCGTCGGTCTTTCTTCCGTTGATCCATACCTGCAGGCTTTGAACGATTTCACCGAAGCACAGTTCTGCGCCGTCGGCCTCCCCGTCCCATTGGAAGGTTGCCCGGTAACGTCCCGTGCCGGAGACGGTCTTGCCGATTTCTTCGATCTCATCCCAGGTCTTCAACTCGTCAAGAGCGGTATTGATGGTGGTGACGGCGGTCTTGACGGCGTATTCCCTGGTGTTTACTCCCAGAAGCGTTTCTTCTCTCGTCAGAATCTCCTCGGTGGGGGTGCGGGAGGCGACGGTAAGACTCCAGTTTTTGATGGAGAAGCCCGTGGGAGTGCGGGAGGAGACGGAAACCGAGCGGCCGTCGCTGAGGGGAAGGGTGAAGTCCCCCTTGCCCCGGTATTTGCAGAAAATGCCGCCGTCCTTTTCAAAATAATGATTCGGCACCGGATCTTCCACGTGCAGGGGCAATTCCTCCACTCCTTCCAGAGCGTAGAGCGCCACGTCGCCGTAGGGCAGAACTACCGCGAAGACGGTTTTTCCGTTTTCGTAGCGGTATCCCGCCGATTTCGTCACCTTCCCCGTCCAGGGGTTGACGATATGGGGAACGTATTTCCCTTCCGCCTCTACGGTGGCAAGGACGAGGCTTCCGTGGTCGTCTTCGCCTTCGCTATGGAGAGATCCGTCGCAATAATTATAAAAATATCCGTATAGATCCTTGCCTTCCCTTCTTACCTGGGTCAGCAGCTGACGGTTTGCCCGGCGGAAGGAAAGGCGGGGCGTGATTCCCCGGTCGTTCAACGCCTTTAGTACGGCGTCTGCGTCGGGAACGCAACGGGTGGAGTCCAGCTCCTTCAGTTCTTTTACGAGCCGGGCGAGGACTTCCGGATCCTCTCCGTCGTAAGGCGACGCTTCCGCCGCCCCGTCCACGACGATCAGGGGAAGCCCCTGCTTTGCCAGAGTCAAAAGCGTCAATGCGCCTTTTACCGAAAGATCTCTCTGCCACAGAACCAAAGCCTTGTAGCCCGCAGGCTCCAGGGTTTTCGTCGTTCCGTCAAAGCGCACCTCCGGCGAGGAGAGCAGCTCGGGGGAGAAATAGTCGTAAGTATATCCGTTGTCCTGCAGGGCGGTGGAGGGGAAGAACATGGGACGGTGGGAATGCATCCAGTCTTCCGCGTCGGTATAGACCAGATGCTGACCGTATTTTGTGTAGATCATGCCAAGGTCCATCCCCGGAATCCCTTGCCGGAGCAACTTCTGAATGCGGCCCAGATGACGGTTGAATTCGCAATAAGCAGGATAGGAGGGCTCTCTCGTTCCGAATTTATAATAGATCTGCTTCCGGTCGCCCCCTTCGTAGCCCGGCCAAACGGGCTTCGGGCCGTATTCCGAGGCCCAGATATGCCATACGATGCGGCTGTAGCCCGCGGCGTACAGAGCGTAGGCCTCCTGCAGATGCCGCTGATAGGTGTAGTTGTAGGCAGAGTGATCCAGCCCCCCGGTCTCGGAGGAAAGAACCTTGTTTTGCAGATGGGCTCCGCCGCTCCAGAGACGGTACATATCTACCTGATTGTTCTGATTCCGGTTTTCCGCCTCGGGATAGTCCACGGAAGCGATGGGCTCGGAAATCTCAAGGTTTTTTCCGTAGGAGATCTGGGCCCGGAGTCGGATCCCCTGAGCGTTGAGCCACGCCCGGAAGGGACGGATAAATTCTTCCAGATACAGTTTGGTCTGTACATCGAATACATCGTTCAGAATCCGGGTGGTGCGGGCCCGGTCAGTCAGAGTGAAGGTGCCGATCAGATCGGCGTTGTCGCTCCATCCCCAGATGCTGGTGGAGGGGGCGTTTTTCGTGAGAAAGAGATAGGGAAGAATCTCGTATCCCTTCCGGCGCTTGAATTCCTCCGCAAAGGTCTCCGTCCAGTTGGTGATGCCTTTTGCATGGTGATATTCCAGCGAATCCATAAAGAATTGTACGTCCCCGGCCTTGATCTTTTCTTTGATCTGCCCGTCGTTCAGAACGTTTTCTTCCAGATATTTCTTCAGAGCCTCGAATCCCCGGCGGTCGAAATAATTGATGGTATAAGAGGTCTCTACGGCGGGGGAGGCGGCCTGGGCCGTGCCCTGCACGTAGTAGCACATCAGAGTATAGTCCCGTTCTTCGGGGGCGGTCCATTCCAGGGCCCCGTCGCAGACGGCTTCGGTCAGGTCTACGATCCCGTCGGCGTAATATACGTTATCCCCGGCCTTGGGAACGGCCGTGATCCCCAGAAAGGTCGCTTTTTCCCGCAGGTCGGGGGAGGTGGGCAGAGGCCCCTTGCGGGTCTGCCCGGCGGCAATCTCCTCGGGGATCAGCATTACGCATTGATTGGCGGCCTGCCCGTCGGGATCCAGCCCCGGCACGTTGGCGGTGCTCCAGCCGGCGCCGGAGGTCAGGGAGACCGACATTCCAAGATCCAACGCGGTATTCAGGATCAGCTTCACGTCGTTTTCCCATTGGGCGCTGCCGTAGCCGTAAATCTTGCCGTCGATGGTCCGGTCGGCCAGCTGGCACAGCTCCACGCCGCTGAAGCCGGCCTCGTACATGGCCCGGATTTCGCTCCTGATGGTTTCGTCGGTATGCATTCCGGCGGCCATCCACCAGCGCATATCGGATTTGTATTTCAATTCCGGTTCGGAGAACCGTTGGGTCATCTTCTTTTGAAAATCGCAGCTCATTTCACATTCCTCCGGTTGAAAGTATCGATTCCTTTCTTTATTTTAGCGGATAAAGCGTCGGAGTGCAAGAGAATTTGAGGAAGATTCAATAAAATGTTGGATTTTTTCCGGCACGGAATTTCGTTTTTTTAACTTTTTGTGAATATTTCCCTCCGCCACTTGCAATTTTTGGGGAAATACGCTATACTGACGAAAAGCGGCCGTCACGCCGCGGGTTATTCAAAAAATAGGAAGGAGAGCTATCTTATGATGCTGAAACCCCACAAGATCCACCTTCATTTTGGACTGAAAAAGCCGGTCCGAATCCTGCAGTTGACCGACGTTCACCTGTCCCTTGCCGACGATATCGACGGGGAGGATATGAAGCAGCACGCTGCCAATCGGCGCAACGTTTTCTTCAAGGAAGCCGGGTTTCCTGAACGGGACCCCATCGGCTATCTGGAGGATGCCATGGAATACTCCAAGGAATTCGATTGCACCGTGATCACCGGGGATATGCTGGACTTTATGTCCCACGCAAATCTGGTTACGGCTAAGCGGTTGATGGCCGGAAAGGATTATCTTTTTGCCGCCGGAAATCACGAATTCTGCCCCAAGGTGGGGATTCCCGACTCCTTCGCCCGCAAGGAAGAAAAGATGGACGAGATCCAGTCCTGCTTCCGCGGGAACATGGTCTTTGAGAGCCGCATCGTGGGCGGTGTCAACGTTATTGCCATCGATAACAGCTATTATACCTGGACGGAGGAGCAGCTGACCCTTCTGAAGGCCGAGGTTGCCCGGGGGTTGCCCTGTATTCTCTTCTGTCACAGCCCGCTGACCTGCGCCCACTTGGATCACAATCCTCCCCACAAGGATCTCCACGTCTCCGACGAAGAGGTTGCCACCACCCGGAAGGTGACCAAATATATCGTGGAAGAGCCTGCCATCAAGGCGGTTTTCTCCGGCCATTATCACGGTACCTTTACCGAGGTTCTGGGAGAAAAGACCGGCTATATCCTGGGGGGCCTTTTCAAGGGCATCGTCGGGGAGATCTATATCGACTGACGCTATGAAAAAGATTCTCTTATTCCTGCTTTGCTTCACAATGATCCTTTCCCTCGGCGCCTGCGGCGAGACGGAAAAGCCGGAAGGACCGACGGATACTGTTTTTTCGGGATCCCAAACGGCGGGAGGGACGGCCTCTACTTCTTCCGATACGCCGGACGATTCCTCTTCGGTGGACGGAACGGAAAAAGAGCCGGAGCCCGTGGTTTTTGACCCGGAAGCGGAGCATAAATTTATCGCGACCGACATTAGGAATCACAGTATCGTCGTTTTTGATCTTAATCCCTGCGACGGGGATTTCGAGAAGCTGACCGACGACGATCTGTGCGTGGTGTGGGAATGGGATTCGGATGAGGATCCGGCGTGCAAGATCAAGCCCGACGTCTGGATTGACGCCGCCAAGATCCGCTATTCCGCCTATTACGATCGGGACGTCATGATCGCCTGCGCTTCCAACGGCTGGGCGGGCGTGATCGATTACGAAGAAAAATCCCTTCTGTGGGAGGCCCGGGTGGGAGACGGAAACGGTCCCCATTCCATTGAAATGCTCCCCAACGGCGACGTGGTGGTTGCCTGTGCCGGCGACCCCGGCGCTCTGGTCTACGTTCCGTTGTCCGCCGGGGAAACGGAGCCTTCCTCTTCCATCCCAAGCTACGGCTGTCACGGCGTCAGCTGGGATCCGGAGAACCGGTGCCTTTGGGTTCTGGAGGATACCGGCATCTATGCCGCCACCGTCAGCGGAATGGGAACGGCGGACGGAAAAATCTCCCGGGTCACCGGAACCGGAGCCTTGTTCGGCAACGGCATTGCCGGCGGTCACGCCCTTTCCCCCGTCTACGGGGAGCCGGGCAAATACTGGGCCTCTTCCGGTGCGGCTCTGTGGCAGTTCGATACGGCGACGGAGACTCTGTCCCGGAATTTTCCCCGGGCTTCCGCTTTGAATTATAAGCCCGAAATCAAGGGCATTGCCTCTTTCCCCGACGGCACGGTGGTTCAGACCATCGTCAACCTGGGTGGGGAGTCCAGCCGGGATTGGTCCAGCGACGGATTTTGCGTTTTTATCCGCCAAAAGACGTCCGGCAAGGTGCAGACCGTCCGGGATCAGCGCACCGTGGTTTGTTTCGATCCGGAGGAACGGGAATTCTACAAAGTACAGCCCTTTAACAAAAACTATCGGTAACCTGTTGCCTGAAAAACCGGGCGGGGTCGCCGGGAAAGCTGAGCGTGAAAACGGATGAAAAAGATCCTTGTGCGATTGCTTTGCTTCGCTTTGATTCTGTCCTGTGCGGCCTGCGGTGAGACGGAAAAGCCGGAAGTTCCGGTTGGCTCCGATTCCGTGTCGTCACAGAAAACCGAAGAGAAATCCACTTCCTCCAAGCCCGGGAAGACCGATTCCGAAGACGTTTCCGAGCCGTCGGATACGGAGGAAGAAAAAACGGAAACGGGCTACGATCCCGGGATGGAGCATAAATTCATCGTTACCGACATCACCCGCCACAGCATCGTGGTTTACGATCTCAATCCCTGCGACGGGGATTTCAAGAAGCTGACCGACGACGGTCTGTGCGTGGTGTGGGAATGGGACGCCGACGACGATCCGAAGTGCAAAATGAAGCCCGGCTCCGGCATCGACGCCGCCAAGATCCGTTATTCCCCCTACTACGAACGGGACGTGATGATCGCCTGCTCCTCCAGCGGCTGGGCGGGGGTGATCGATTACGAGGCCAAGTCCCTCTTGTGGGAGTACCGCATCGGCTCCGGCCCCCATTCCATTGAAATGCTGCCCAACGGCGACGTGGTGGTGGGCTGCTCTAGCGATCCCGGCGCTTTGGTCTACGTGCCTCTGTCCGCCGGCATTACGGAGCCGGTCTCGTCCATCCCCAGCCTCTATTGTCACGGCGTCAGCTGGGATCCTCAGAACGAGCTTCTGTGGGTGCTGGAAAATTACGGCGTTTACGCGGCGATCCTTCTGGACGAGGGCACGGAAAACGGAAAACTGGTCCGCATCGGCAAGAGCGGAGACGTTTTTGATAACGGCGAAGGGGGCGGCCACGCTTTTTCTCCCGTCTACGGCCAGCCCGGAAAATACTGGGCTTCGTCGGGATCCAAGCTCTGGATCTTCGACGCGGAGACCGAAGAATTGGATTGCTGGTTCGACCGCTACCCGTATCTGTCCCTGAAGAATATCAAGGGCATTGCGTCCTTCCCCGACGGCACGGTGGTTCAGACGGTGGCCGGCCTTTGCGGCAAGGACACCAAGGGCTGGTCCAGCGACGGGCTGCGGGTCACCGTCCGGTACGTGGATGAAAACGGAGATCTGAAGGACCGGGTCACCAAGGTTGCCTTTGATCCTCTCCACCGAGAATTTTATAAGGTTCAACCCTTCACCAAGGATTATCAGTAAAAAATTTCCTCCGGAGAAAAAACTCCGGAGGTTTTTTTACTTTTTTTCGCCGTGTAGGTTGACACGGTGAGGTTTTTTCGGTATAATGAAAGAAAAACCATCGGAAACGGAGTAGGCAATATGATATACGAAAACGAAAGGACCAAAAATTTTTCCTTCCCTTTGGGCGGCATCGGCACCGGGTGCATCGGCCTTGCAGGGAACGGGGAGATCCGGGATTGGGAGATCTTTAACCGTCCCAATAAGTGCACGCGAAACGGCTATTCCCACTTTGCCGTCAAGGCGACCGTGGGTGGCAAGAGCGTCTTGAAGGTCCTTCAGGGAGATACGCCGGAAAATCTCATCGGGACCCCCTGCTCCTCCCGGGGGCATTACGGCTACGGCTACGGTCCTCATCAGAATACCATGGCGGGGTATCCTCATTTTCCGTCGGTCTCCGTCGACGCATCCTTCCCCGTGGCGAAAATGACCTTTTCCGATCCGGATTTCCCGGCAACGGTGCGCCTTTCCGCCTTTAATCCTATGATCCCGCACAACGAATTCGATTCCAGTCTGCCCGCCGCTTTTTTTGAGTGGGAGATTGAAAATACCGCCGGAGAGCCCGTGGAATACGCGCTGGCGTGTACGGTTCGCAATCCCGCCCTTTCTTCCCGGAACTGCGAAATTGCCCAGGACGGCCTTCACGGCATTTTCTTCGGGACTGCGGATAAAAACGATACCGAGATCGGCTATTCGGATCTCTGCGTCCTGACCGACCACGAAGAGACCTGCGTGCAGGAATCCTGGTACCGCGGCGGCTGGCAGGACGGCCCTACTACCTATTGGAAGAATCTGGCCGGATGGGAGCGGGTCCCTGCCCGGCATTACGGGGAGCCCGGAAAGCAGGATCACGGCACCGTGGTGGCTTACGTCACCGTTCCCGCAGGCCGGCGGGCGAAGATCCGCTTCGTCATTTCCTGGAACGTCCCCGTCAACTACTGTTATTGGTCTCCTCTGAAGGATGAGGCCGGCAACGACGTCACCTGGCGCAATTATTACGCCACTCAGTTCAAGACCTCCCGGGAGAGCGCCGTATACGCCCTTTCCTCCTTCGGCCGTCTCCACGGTCAGACCCGGAAATTTTCCGACGCGCTGCAGGAAAGTACTTTGCCCGATGCGGTAAAGGACGCGGTCTCTGCCAATCTTTCGGTGCTGAAGACTCCCACCGCCCTTCGTCTGGAGGACGGCTCCTTCTGGGGCTGGGAGGGGTGTACCGAAACCTCCGGCTCCTGTCACGGCACCTGCCAGCACGTGTGGAATTACGCCTACGCCCTGCCTTATCTTTTCCCCGGCCTGGAGCGTTCCATCCGGGAAAATACCATCAAGTACGCTCTGCGCCCCTCCGGCGCCTCCAATTTCCGGGTCCCGTTGCCTTTGGGACGGGAGATGGGCAATTTCCGTGCCTGCGTGGACGGGCAGATGGGGGAGGTGATCAAGGCCTATCGGGAGTGGAAGCTTTCCGGGGATACGGAATGGCTGAAGCGCAATTCCGACGGTATTTTCCGGATGCTGGAATACGCCTGGTCTCCCGAGAATCCCGACGGCTGGGACGCTGACAAGGACGGCGTTCTGGAAGGACGTCAGCATCATACGCTGGATATGGAGCTGTTCGGGCCCTCCTCCTGGCTTCAGGGGTTTTACGTGCTTGCCCTGGACTGCGCCTCCAAAATGGCCGACGCCCTGGGAGAATCCTCCCGTGCGGCAGAATACCGGGAGCTGTACGCCAAGGGCAAAAAATGGATGAACGAAAACCTCTTCAACGGCTCCTATTATTATCACAAGGTCAATCTGTCCGACCGGTCGATCCCGGAGCGGTTCGACGCCGTGGCGGCCTATTGGAACGACGAGGCGAAGCAGATCAAATATCAGGTGGCCGAAGGGTGTATCATCGATCAGATGCTGGCCGACTGGCACGCCGCTCTGATCGGCGCCGACCCGGTCTTTGACGGGGAAAAGAAAAAGACCGCCCTCGGAAATCTTTACCGCAACAATTATAAATCCTCCCTGCGGGAGGTGGTCAATATGTGGCGGCTCTTCTCTCTGGGCGACGAGGCGGGGACGGTCATCTGCTCCTATCCCGACGGCGCGGAAGCGCCTGCCATCCCCATCCCCTATTGCGAGGAGACCATGACCGGCTTCGAATACGCCTTTGCGGGATTGCTGATTTCCGAAGGATATTTTAAAGAAGGAGAGACTGTGGTCAAGGCGATCCGGGATCGCTACGACGGGGAAAAGCGAAATCCCTTCAACGAGATCGAATGCGGCAGTAACTACGCCCGCTCCATGGCTTCCTTCGCCCTGCTTCCCCTTTACAGCGGCTTTACCTTCGATATGACCCGGGGGCATATGGGATTTGCGCCCGCCGATCGGAAGGGTACCTATCTTTACAGCCTCTGCGAAAGCTGGGGCAAGGTATCCTTTGGCGAAAAGGCCGTTACGCTGTCGGTCTTCGACAAGCCTCTGACCCTGAGATCTCTTTCTCTGCCCGACGCCGGCAAGATCACCTCCGTCACCGTGGACGGGAAGCCCGTTTCCTTCCGTGTGAACGACGGTGTCGTTCTCTTTGACGGTGTTACCGTCGGAAGTGAGATGGTGCTTGCATGAAGCGGTTTTCGAAGATCACCACGACCCAGCTGGCCCGCATCTGCGGCGTCTCTCAGGGGACGGTAGACCGGGCACTGCACGACCGCCCCGGAGTTTCTGCGGAGACCCGGGCGAAGATTCTTACGGTGGCGCGGGAATACGATTATCTCCCCAACATCAAGGGGGAGAAGGGCAATTCCATGCTCATCGGCGTGGTGCTGTACGATCTTTACAACGAATATTTCTCCAAGCTTGCCATGAGTCTCGTCCGGGAATCCAGGCGGGCGGGCTTTTCGCCTATCTTCCAGTTTTCCGGAAAGGATCTGAGGGAAGAGCGGCGGGCATTGGAATATTTCGATTATGTCGGCGTGGACGGCATCGTTCTCTTTTCTGCGGGGAGTGACAGCGTGGAATACGAAAATTATCTTCGGCAGATCCACCGGCCGCTGGTTTTGATCGGCAATCGGATGTTCAACCTTCCTTACGTGGGCATCGACGACCGACAGGCCATGACCGACGTCACCCTTCGTCTGGCGGAAAAGGCTGGGGGAGAGGTGGTTTATTACGCACCTTCCCTCCGCAAGCACCTCCATCGGGATAACGCCCAGATCCTGCGCCTGGAAGGCTTCCGGGATGCGATAAATCGGCTGGGGAAGACCGGGCGCACCGTCACCGACCCCAAGGACCTCGGCGGAAGCGACACGGTGGTCTGCTCTACCGATACCTATGCGGTGGCGGCGTTGAAGCAACTGCATTTCCCCAAAAATCTGAAAATATCCGGCTTCGATAATATTTCTCTTCTGAATTGCGTCACCGTGCCGGTTTTGACCGTGGATTATTCCACCGACCGCATTGCCCGGGAATGCGTCAATTATATTATCGGAACCCCCTACGACCCCAACGTGCCCTACGAATTGGTTCTGTCCGACCCCTCCCAAACCTGAATTTTGCCCCATCTTTTTCGGAAGATGGGGTTTTCTTTCCCCAAAAATCCGGAAAATGAAAGAAAACCATATTTACATTTTGCTTTCGGTATGGTATAATAAAATAAACCGTAAGACAAAGAGGAGACGATCGTATGAACAGCACCGAACGCGTCCGCAATACCATTCTTGGCAAGCCCGTGGACCGTCAGCCCATCTACGGCTGGGTTTTTGCCAATCTGGAAGAGCAGATCAAGGAAAAATGGGGATCCGTGGCGGCCTTTGAAGATCAATACGAATTCGATATGGCCCATATTTTCGGCGGCCCCGGAGTATTTAATGAGGAAGTTCTGACAAAGATCCGGGCGGAGGAAGGGGAGGTTGCCCCCGACGTACTCCTTCAGCACGATTATTATCTGCCGCCCCGGACGGAGGCCTCTTTTGCCAACGTGAAGAAGGCCATCGCCCATCATAAGCAGCGGGGTCGCTTCTGCTATATGCAGACCCCCGGCTTCTTCGAATGCTTCAACAACGCCTTCGGCATCGAGGATCATCTGGCCTGGCTTCTGTTGTATCCCGACGAAATCGCGGAGCTGTACCGCCGCCACGCCGACTGGGTCATTCAATGTGCCGACCAGAGCATCGACGCCGGCATCGATATGGTGCATATCTCCGACGACTGGGGATCTCAGAAGGATCTGATGTTTTCCCCCGAGATCTGGTGGGAGGTCATTTATCCCAATATGAAAAAAGTGGTGGATCACGTTCATTCCAGAGGGGTGTTTGCTTCCCTCCATTCCGACGGATGCGTGGCCAAGGTTCTGGACGGCATTGCCGAGATCGGCTTTGACCTGATCCATCCCTGGCAGGAAAACGCCAATATGCCCTACGAGCTTTATCTGGAAAAATATCAGGATAAATTCGCCACCCTTGGCGGCGTTTGCGTGCAGTCCGCTCTGGGGATTCTGCCCCGGGAGGAGCTGGAAAAGGAGATCCGACGGGTCTTCGCTACGCTGAAGGGCAAGCGCTGGATCTGCTGCACCTCCCATTTCGTGCAGGAGCACTGCTCCGTGGACGATCTGGAATTTGCCTACGATCTGATTTATAAGCTTGCAAGAGAAGAAAGGTAATATTGATCATGACAAACCGAGAAAGAGCGATGAATATACTTCATTATCAGCCCGTGGATCGGATGCCTGCCGTGCATTTCGGTTATTGGAGAGAGCTCCTGACCGAATGGGCGGAGCAGGGAAAGATCTCTATGGATCTGGCCAATGCAGTGGGGGATGGGAACGACGCCGATATGGAGTTGGATAAGATCCTCGGCTGGGATTTCAACTGGTATCGCTGCCGTTGCGCAAATCGCGGTTTGCTTCCCCGCTTTGAGACGAAGGTGCTGGAAACCCTCCCCGACGGCACCCAGCGGATTCAGAATTCCGTAGGGCTGATCGAACGGCAAAAGCCGGGGAATCAGTCGATTCCCTCGGAGGACGATTACCTGCTGAAGGATCGGGATGCTTTCGAGACCTTATACAAGCCTAAGATGCAGTTTTCCCCCGAACGCATCAATCTTAATTATTGGAAAACCTTCAACGAGACCCGTCCCAAGGACGTTCCCGTGGGGCTCCATCTGGGAAGCGTGCTTGGGGAGATCCGCAACATTACCTCCGTGGTTGGCATGAGTTATCTTCTCTACGACGAGGACGAGGAGCTGTTTGCCGATATCGTGGATACCTACGCCGAGATGCAGTATCAATGCGCAAAGGCGGTGCTTGAGACCGGCGCCAAGTTTGATTTTGCCCATTATTGGGAGGATATCTGCTTCAAAAACGGCCCGTTGATCGCCCCCGGCATCTTCGACGAGCTGTGCGCCAAGCATTATAAGAAACGCAACGATCTTTGTCACGAATACGGCATCGATATTATTTCCCTCGACTGCGACGGCGTTACCGAGGCCCTGTTGCCTACCTGGTTCAACAACGGCGTCAATACCATGTTCCCCATTGAGGTCGGAGTCTGGGGCGACCAGTTCGAGTCCGCCCGGAAGAAATTCGGCAACGGGATGCGGGGCGTAGGCGGGATGGATAAGACCGCGCTTCGCAAGGATAAGGCAGCGGTGGACAAGGAGATCGAGCGGATGAAACGCCTGGCTTCTATGGGCGGCTTCATTCCCTGCCCCGACCACCGTCTGATGCCCGGGACGAAATTCGAATTGGTTCAGTATTACGCGGAAGAGATCAAGAAGATCAATTTGTAATTATAAACGGTGAAATTATGGACGAGAACGTGAAAACCTCTCCCTGCCGGGAAGGCTGTGTTGCCGTTCAGACCGTCCCCTGGGAGGGAGTCCGGTCGGCAACTTTGAAAACCGCAGGATGCGTGGAGGTTGATCTGGTGGTCTCCGGTCGGGGAATCCATCATCTTTCCGACCAGACCGTCCCCTGCAGAGAGGGGGATATCTGCGTGCTTGGTCCGGGAACGGTGCATCGGTACGAGGCCGAAGAGCAACGGGGAAATCCCACGGTGCGCCGGATCTTATTCGATCCCCGGATCCTGCCCGACGCCGAGGCCGCCGAGCCGGAGCGTCCCCGCTTCTGCTACGGGGTTTTCTGCGAGGGAGATAACGTTTCCTACGCGGCGCTGAATCAGGCCACCCGTGAGATCGTCGAGCCTCTTTTCGGCGGGATCGCCCGGGAGACCGAAAAGGAGCGCGCCGATCGCAAAGGTGCGCTGGCCGGATATCTTTCCGTTCTGCTGATTACCCTGAGCCGCTATATGAACGGCGCCATCCGCACACCCTCCGAGATCTCCCGAAAAGACCGGGCGCTGATCTCGTCGGCGCTGCAGATCGTGGGGGAGGATTTTTCTTCCGCCGCCCTGACCCAGGAATCCGTTGCGGCGGCGCTTTTCGTCAGCCCCGCCCATTTCAGCCGTTGCTTCAAGCGGTGCGAAGGCAAGTCCTTCGCCGACCATCTCCGGAACGTCCGGATGGAGCACGCCTGCCATCTCCTGCGGGAGACCGACCAGAGCGTGGAAAAGATCCTGGCTGCCTGCGGACTTAGGGATCTGCAAACCTTTTACCGCAGCTTTCAGGGGTATGCGGGCATGACCCCAAACCAATACCGTAAAGCGTATAATCAAAAACTAATAAATGATGAAAAAGGAGCAAAGATCATGATTATTCTCAGCGAAATTTCCGAACAGTTGCAGAAGGGCAAGGGCAAAATCGTCAAAGAAATGGTGCAGGCCGCCATTGACGAGGGCTGCGATCCTTCCAAGATCCTGAACGAAGGCCTTCTTGACGGCATGAGCGTCATCGGCGAAAAGTTCAAGAACAACGAGGTTTACGTTCCCGAGGTTCTCGTTGCCGCCCGCGCCATGAACATGGGGATCACCATCCTTAAGCCTTATCTCGTCGAAAGCGGCGTTCAGTCGATCGGCAAGGTCTGCATCGGTACCGTTCAGGGCGACCTGCACGATATCGGCAAGAACATCGTCAAGATGATGCTGGAGGGCAAGGGCTTTGAGGTGATTGACCTGGGGACCGACGTTCCCGCCGAAACCTTCGTTCAGACCGCCAAAGAGGAGGGATGTCAGATTATCTGCTGCTCCGCTCTTCTTACCACCACCATGGACGTTATGGCCGACGTGGTTGAGGCTGCCAAAGCCGCCGGCATCCGGGATCAGGTGAAAATTATGATCGGTGGCGCCCCCATCAATCAGGAATACTGTGACGCCATCGGCGCCGACTGCTACACCGTGGACGCCGCTTCCGCTGCCGACGCCGCCGTCGCGCTTTGCAAGGATTTGAAGTAAACGAGAATTCACCATCTTCAGAGAATCCGTTGCTTATGATCTTAACGGCGGATTCTCTGGTTTTTTGGGTGAAAAAGTGAGGAATATAGCATGAAAGAATTAACTTCTCGGGAGCGTATGCTCCGCACCTTCCGCCACGAGGAGATCGATCGCGTTATGATGCTCGATTCCGCGTGGAAAGGAACCGTCGCTCGTTGGAAGCGGGAAGGGATGCCTGCCGATGCGGATTGGCAGGATTATTTCGGTTTCGACAAAATTGGAGCCTATATGGCCGACAACTCTCCTCGCTACGAATGCAAGGTGTTGGAAGAAACCGACCGTTACCGCATTGTTACCACCAAATGGGGGCAAACCCAGAAGGTGTTCAAGGAACTGGATTCCACTCCCGAAAATCTGGACTGTTATTATTGCGATTCCGACCGCTGGGAAGAGGCCAAGGCAAGGATGCTGCAGGACGCAGACGACCGCATCGACTGGGATGCCCTCAAGCGGAACTATCCCATCTGGGAAAAGGAACAGCGCTATCGCCGGCTGAATCTGTGGTTCGGCTTTGACGTGGCTCATTCTCACATGATCGGCACGGAAAACGTGCTGATCGGGATGCTGGAGGAGCCCGAATGGTTCACCGACGTGGTGGATACCTATCTGACTACGACTCTGAAGCAATCCCAGAAAATTCTGGATGCGGGTTATAAATTTGATGGGATCCTCTGGTGGGACGATATGGGATATAAGGGCACTCCCTTTTTCTCTCCAGATCTTTACCGGGAGCTGCTGAAGCCCTTCCATAAGAAAGCGATCGATTGGGCTCACGAGCGGGGAATGTTTGCGGAATTGCACTCCTGCGGTTATATTGAGCCTCTGATCCCCGATCTCGTGGAGATCGGGCTGGATATGCTCAATCCTCTGGAGATCAAGGCCGGCATGGACCCCAAAAAGCTGAAGGATACCTACGGCGACAAGCTGGCCTTCCACGGCGGCATCAACGCCCAGTTGTGGGATAAGCCGGAGCTGGTTCTGCCCGAAATGGAACGGATCCTTCCCATAATGAAGCAGGGCGGCGGCTACGTGTTTGCCTCCGACCATTCCATTCCCAATTCCGTTTCTCTGGAAAATATGAAGCAAATCTCCGATCTGGCCCATAAGCTTGGAAAATATTAACCTTATGGAAAGAGGGTCGTTTATGGAAAATTATCAGGCACGGCTTGCAAAATACGAAGCTTTCTGGAATCGGGAGAATACCGACCGGTGCGTTTTGAATTTCAGAGGGCCGAAGGCAAACGCAACCCCTTTCCGGCGTCCGAAAAATCTGGAAGAAAAATGGCTGGACGAGAATTACGTACTGGACAATTTCCGCCATTATCGGGAGAATACCGCCTTCGTGGCGGAGGCGGTTCCTTCTCTGTTTACCAATCTGGGCCCCGGCTGTCTTTCCGCCTGCATCGGCGGGAATTACGATCTGGCCGACGGTACCGTCTGGCTGGACCGGCGCCCCGTCATCGACGATTGGGAGGATATGCCCAAGATCGAATTTGACGAGAACAGCGAAATGTGGCAGCATATTTTGCGGCTGCAGAACAAATTCATGACCGATCCCAGCGTGCTTTTCACGATAACCGATCTGGGCGGTACGCTGGACGTTTTGGCCGCTTTGCGCTCTTCGGAAAATCTGCTTTACGATCTCTACGACGATCCCGAAGCGGTGAAGGAGCTGTCCGCCCGCATCAACAAAATGTGGCTGAAGGCCTACGATCAGCAGGTGGAAACGGTCCGCAAGGCAGGGATCCCCTTTGATACGTGGATGAGCATCCCTTCCGCAAAGCCCTGGTACCCGTTGCAATGCGATTTCAGCTATATGATCTCGCCCGAGCATTTCGAAGAGTTCGTCCTTCCCGACGTCCTGGAGCAGGCCCGGCATATCGAGCGCCCCGTCTGGCATCTGGACGGCGTGGGGGAACTGGCCCATTTGGATATGATTCTGGACATTCCCGGTCTTGTGGGGATTCAATGGGCCCCCGGTGCGGGACAGGCTCCCGAATGGGATGAAAAGTGGTTCCCGGTTTACCGGAAGATTCAGGATAAAAAGAAAAACGTAATTCTTCGCCGCGGCGCCTCGGAAAAGGATCCCGAAGGGGTGGAGCGGTTGATTAAGACCATCGACCCTGCCGGTACCTACATCTCCGCCGCCTTCTCCTGCGAGGAAAAGGCGCAGGAAATGGCGGAGAACATCGAACGCTGGTCCAAGTAATTTGACCGCAAAGGAGGATCCGTTATGATAATGCAGAGTGACCGAGAAATCGTCCGGGAGCTTGCCCGTCAATATATGGAATACGCCACCGACGACCGGCAGGCGGACATGAACCGCCGGATGCGGGACACCAACGATCTGAAACTCGTCCGTCCTCCCGTGATCCTGGAGGAGATTCCCTGGTATCAAATGGACATTGACGGGGAATTGACCTGCCTGTGTGAGGATCAGGGGGCCCGTAACGTGGAGACCTTCTTCCGTCGGGCGCTGTTCCGCCGGAAGCATTTCCGGGCCGATACCATGTTCGAACCCTTCTTCCGGGTCACCATGGCCTACGATTCTTCGGGCATCGGCATCAAGCGGCAGGAGGAGACCCTTGCCACCGAAAGCGGAAACCATATCGTTTCCCACAGCTTTGAGGACGTTCTGGAGGATGAAGACAGCGTTGAACTGATCAAGATCCCCACCTTCACCGCCCGTCCTGACAAGGACGAGAAGGCCATGAATTTCTATACCGACCTTCTGGGCGACGCCATTCCCGTGGAACTGCGGGGGGTGGGTACCCGGTATCATAACGCCTGGGACGATATCGTCTTCTTCCGGGGAATGGAGCCGGTGCTTTACGATCTGTTTGACCGGCCGGAGCATCTCCACGCCATCCGTCAGCGGTTTCTGGATATTTTTATTGCCGAATCGGACTTTATCGAAGCCCATATGAAGGTGGATCCCGACTATCCCAGCCTGCATTGCACGCCTTCCTACGTTTCCGGTCTTGCCGGGGACGGGCTGAAGGCTGCGTGGCTGAGAACCAACGCCCAGCCCTTCTCCGACGTTTCCCCCGATATGCACGAGGAATTCGACGTGGATTATACCCTGAAGGTGGCCGACCGCTTCGCCTATACCTATTACGGCTGCTGCGAGCCCCTCGACCGGAAGCTGGACGTCATCACGAAGATCCCCAACCTCCGCAAAATCGGCGTTTCCCCCTGGGCGAAGCAGGAGGTTATGGCGGAATATATGGGCGGGAAGTACGTTTACTCCCGCAAGCCAAACCCCGCCAACGTAGCCATCAAAACCGATCCCGAGGTTATCCGCAAGGAGACCGAAGAGACGGTCAAGCTCTGTCAGAAATACGGCTGTCCCGCAGAATTCGTGCTGAAGGATATCAGCACCGTTTCCCACCGCCCCGAAAACCTCATCGTCTGGGCCGAGACCGTGTCCGACGTTTTGGACGAATATTACGGAAAATGATTCCGAAAGGAACGATTGAATATGAAACGAAATATGCGCGAATGGTTGAAAAATCTTCCTGAATCCAAAAAAGCATTCCCCATTCTGTCCTTCCCCTGCGTGTCTCTGCTGGGATGCACCGTGAAGGAACTGATCTCCGACAGCGATAAGCAGGCGGAGGGGATGGCTCTTGTTGCCGCCCGTACCGATTCTGCCGCAGCCGTCAGCTTGATGGATCTTTCCGTGGAGGCGGAATGCTTCGGCGCCGCCGTCCGCTTCTCCGACGACGAGGTCCCCACCGTTACCGGTCAGCTGATTCACGACGAGGACGAGGTCAACGCTCTGCAGGTGCCCGCCGTGGGTTCTGCCCGTTCCGGTCTGTATATTGACGCGATCCGCAAGGCCGTGCCCCGGATCGCCGACCGTCCCGTCTTCGCCGGTATTATCGGCCCCTTCTCCTTGGCCGCCCGCCTTTTGGACGTGTCTGAGATTATGATCGATTGCTACGACGAGCCGGATATGGTTCATACGGTGTTGGAAAAGGCTACGGACTTTTTGATCGCATATGCAAAGGCCTATAAAGAGGCCGGTGCGAACGGCGTTATGATGGCCGAACCGGTGGCCGGACTGCTGTCACCCGCCCTGGAGGAAGAATTCTCTTCCCCCTACGTGAAAAAGATTACCGACGCCGTTCAGGACGATGAATTTTTGATGATCTACCATAACTGCGGCGACAACGTTCCCCGGATGACCGAATCCCTGCGTTCCATCGGGGCCGCGGCCTACCATTTCGGCAACTCCATCGATCTGAAGGAGATGCTGGATCAATTCCCCGCCGACGTTCCCGTGATGGGGAACGTGGATCCTGCCGGCGTATTGCGGATGGGAACTTCAGAGCAGGTTCGGGAAAAGACGTTGGAGCTTTTAAATCAATGCGCCGGATACGGGAATTTCGTGATCTCCTCGGGATGCGATATTCCTCCCATGACTCCTTGGGCCAATCTGGACGCGTTCTTTGGGGCGGTGAAGGAATTTTATGGAAAATAATCTCGTTTCTCTTGCGAAATCCGTGGGCTTTACCAATGCGGAGATCATTGACGTCTCCCAGATCGTCTGCGACCGGAAATTCCGGGAGCAGTGCTCCTCCAACGCCTGCGGCGTATACGGAAAATGCTGGATGTGTCCCCCGGATATCGGCGATATTGACGATCTGATTGCCCAGGTGAAATCCTATTCCAAGGGGCTGTTGTATCAATCGGTCTTTGCGCTGGAGGACAGCTTTGATTTCGAAGGTATGGTGGAGGGCGGCAAGACCCAGAATCAGCGGAGCCGGGCTCTTGCCAAGGAGTTGAACGCTCTGGGATATAAGGATTATCTCCATCTCTCCAAGGGAGGGTGCGGTCATTGCTCCCCCTGCTTTAAGGTCAAGGGCGAGGAATGTCCCTTCCCCGGGGAGGCCCTCTCTTCCCTGGAGGCCTACGGGATTCACGTCAGCGCTACGGTCAAGGGGACCTCGATGAAATACATCAACGGACAGAACACCGTCACCTATTTCGGCATCGTTCTGTTCCGGGAAGGATAAATCATGGCAGTCTTAACGGTACTCCGTCAGGGGAAACGGGAAAGAATTTCCTTTGAAGGATCGGTAATTTTAAGCGATCTTCTGGCGGAGCACGGCTATTTCGTCCCCCATCCCTGCGGCGGACGGGGAACCTGCAAAAAGTGTACGGTGATCTTCAACGGATCCCCCGTATTGGCCTGCCGTCAGAGGGTCTTTGAGGACGGCGAGGTGGTTTTGCCCGACCGGGAAGAGATCGAGACCGTTACCGGCGGCGAAGAGACCGGGCGATTGACCGAGCGGCATTGCCTTTGCCTGGATATCGGCACTACGACCCTGGCCCTGGCCCTGGTTTCTTTGGATGAAAAGAAGATCGTCCGTACCGTCACCGCCCCCAACCCCCAGCGGGCCTTTGGGGCGGACGTGATCTCCCGCATCGATCATTGCATGAAAAACGGCCCTCGGGAGTTGCAATCGGTTCTTTTGGAAGGGATCCGGGGATTGATCGCATCGCTCCGCGAGTCCTTTGATCTTACGGAAGACGAGACGCTGTACGTGGCGGGAAATACCACCATGCTCCACCTCTTTTTCGGCGTGGACTGCTCGTCTCTCGGCACCGCTCCCTATACGCCGGTCTTTCTGGATACGAGGATCGCAACGGGGGAATCTCTGGATTTGCCGGGGATCGGCTCCGTGGTGGCTCTGCCCGGATTTTCGGCCTTCGTGGGTGCGGATATTGAGGCGGGCATGGAATGCGTTGGTCTTCCCGAAGCCGGAAAATACCGGATCCTTTTGGATCTTGGCACCAATGCGGAGATTGCTCTTTATAATCACGAAAAAGTTCTTTGCACCGCCGCCGCGGCAGGCCCTTGCTTTGAAGGAGCCAATATTTCCTGCGGCATGAGCGCTTCCCCCGGCGCCGTCTGCGCCGTTTCCGAAGACGGGGAAGTGACCGTCATTGGCGGGGGAGAAGCCACCGGTATCTGTGCTACCGGTCTTGTAGACGCGATCGCCGAAGGAGTTCGCCGGGAGGAGATCGACGAGACCGGATTTCTGGAAGACGACCCCATGACCGTCAGCGGCTCCGTCGCCCTCACCGGAAAGGATATCCGGGAATTTCAGTTGGCGAAATCCGCCATCCGGGCGGCAATCGAATGCCTTCTGCGTCGGGTGGGAATCGGCTACGGCGACGTGGACGCTCTCTGCGTGGCCGGCGGTTTTTCTGCGGGGCTGAAGGTGAAAAACGCCGTTTTCGTGGGGCTGATCCCCGAGGAATTGCAGGAAAAATTCCGCGGCGTCAACAACGCAAGCCTTCTGGGCACCGTGAAATACGCCTGCGAAGGAGGAACTCTCCACCTCCCCACCGAATCGGAATACGCCGACCTTTCCGCAGATCCCCTTTTCTCGGAACTCTTTATGGAATATATGATGTTTGAAGGTTAAGAAAGATACTGCATACAAAGGAGAATAACTATGGCTGTGATCAGTCAACGCGATCGGGAGATCCTGCGGGCCTTGGCTACGAAGAAGCGGGAATATGCTGAAAGCCCTCAAAATGAGAAAATCATGAAGCAATGGCAGGCCTTGGGCGAGGGGCGGAAGGCCTCCCCCACAGTGCGCCTTTTGTTCAGCAATTTCACCCGGGACGTGGTGGACGCCCGTCTGCAATGCGAGGGGGAGGACGCCCGGAAGCTGGAGGCGACCCTTGTCCGGGAGCTTGTGGGACGGGAATTATTTGACGACGATACCCCGCTGTCGGCGACCTTCGATCTTTCTCCGAGGGTATGGGTCAAGCCCTTCGGCATCTCCGCCAAACAGAGGAAGGATCCCAAATCCGGCGGCTATCATATCGAGCCCGTCATCGAAGATCTGGAAGAAGAATACGAAAAGCTGGAGGGCGGCTCCTTCGGCGTTGACCGGGAAAGCACCCTGGCCACCCGGGCCCTGGCCGAAGACGTCTTCGGCGATATTCTGCCCACCCGCATGATAGGGCGGAGTCTTTCCGGCTCCATCACCAATCCGCTGGTGCATCTGATGGGCATGGAAAATTATTATATGTCCATGTACGATTGCCCGGAGATCTTGCATAAGGTCATGGATATGGCCACCACGGTCTATGAAAATTACTACGATTTTCTGGAGCGGGAAAAGCTTCTTCTGCCTACCTGCGGCACCGGATTCGTGGCGCAGGAAAGCTTTGCCTTCAATCACGAGCTTCCCACCGACAACGTGACCAAAACCACCGAATGCTGGGGCTTTCTGGAATCCCAGGAGACCACTGCCGTATCCCCCGAGACCTTCGGGGAGTTCGTTTTCCCCTATCAGGATCGCCTCGTGAAGCGCTTCGGCCTTCTGTCCTACGGCTGCTGTGAACGGGTCGACGCCATTTTCCCCGATTATCTTTCCCGATGGAAGAACCTGCGGAAGCTGTCGGTCTCGCCCTTCAATAACGAGGCTCAGGTAGGCGAGTATCTGCGGGGCACCGATATCGTTTATTACAGCAAGCCCCGGGCCGACCTTGTCACCACCCCCGGCCCCATGGACGAGGACGCAATCCGTAAGGATTTCAAGCGGATTTGCGAAGCGGCCGGCGGTTGCCTTTTCGAGATCGCCCAGCGGGAGGTCATGACCCTGCGGGGAGATCTTGCACGGGGTCGCCGTTACGTTCAGATTGCCAAGGAATGCGTGGAAAAATACTGGAAGCCCTGACCTCCGGCAAAAAATGCAAATTTTCTCCGCGTCTATTGACGCGGAGATTTTTTTGTGCTACAATGAGGAAAAGAAACTCCAAGGAGGATTTATTATGTCTTTTTCTTCTTCCTTTCTCCGGGCAACGGAGGAATTTAATACCTTCGAGGCACCCGTGCCGGCTCATTATTTCCGGAAGGCCTTTTCCTGCGAGGCGGGGCGGCCTCTGACGGTTTCCGTGGCCTGCGGCGGATTTTACGAGCTGTGGTTCAATGGAGAAAAGATCACCCGGGGCTTTTTGTCCCCCTATATCAGCAACCCCGATCATTACGTCTACGGCGACGTTTACCGGGTCACCGCCGCGGAAGGGGAGAACGTCATCGGCCTTCTGCTCGGCAACGGATTTCAGAACAACCCCGGCGGCCACGTGTGGGATTTCGACAAGGCCTCCTTCCGGAGCGCGCCCTTCTTTTCCCTGACGGTGAACGATGAAAACGGCCTTATTCTGGAGAGCGATCGCTCCTTCCGCACCGCTCCCTCCCCCATCCGAAGCGACGATTACCGCTTCGGCGAGGTCTACGATGCCTCTTACGAGATCGACGGCTGGAATCTGCCCGGCTTTGACGATTCGGCGTGGCAAAACGCCCTCCTCGCCCCCCAGCCCAAGGGGGAGGTCAAGGTTGCTGAGACCGCCCCCATCGTCAAGGAAGGGGAGATCAAGCCGGTCTCGATTACGAAATTCAACGATTCGTATCTTTACGATTTCGGAATCTCCCACGCGGGGGTATGCCGGCTGAAGATTGCCGGCCGGCCGGGACAGCGCGTCGAATTGCGCCATGCCGATTCCCTGGAAAACGGGGATCTGAATCTCCGTCAGATCTGGTTCAATCACAACTGGGAACGGGACGAAAGCATCGTGCACCGGGACGTATACCTTTGCAAGGGGAGCGGCGAAGAGGAATATCAGCCTTCCTTCACCTATCACGGCTTCCGGTACGTCCGGGTGGACGGCATCACCGGGGAGCAGGCCACGGAGGATCTGCTGACCTTCTGCGTTTATCATACCGACCTTGCCACCCGGGGCGGATTTTCCTGCTCCGATCCCATTGCAAACCGTCTGCAGGAGATCACTCGCCGGAGCATCGTGTCCAATTTCCATCATTTCCCCACCGACTGCCCCCAGCGGGAGAAAAACGGCTGGACTGCCGATGCGGCTCTGTCCAGCGAGGCTGCCCTGCTCAATTTCGATCCCGAAAAAAATTACCGGGAATGGATGCGGAATATCTGCAAGGCCCAGGCCGAAAACGGAAGCCTGCCCGGCATCGTGCCCACCGGCGGCTGGGGCTTCCATTGGGGCAACGGCCCCGCCTGGGACTGCGTGCTGGTCACCCTGCCCTACTACGTCTATCTTTACCGGGGCGAAACCGCGATGATCACCGAATCTGCCGAGGCCTTTCTTGCCTATCTTCGGTATCTGCGCACCCGGTGCGATGAGAAGGGACTTCTCGCCATCGGCCTTGGGGATTGGTGCCACGTGGGCGGCCAGAAGCCCAAAGCCCCGCTGATCGTCACCGATTCGATCATGGCGATGGATATTGCGGATAAAACGGCGCTGATGCTTGCCGCCGTGGGTCGGACGGAGGACGCCGCCTTTGCCCGCCGGGAATGGGAGGCCTACCGGAAGGCCGTCCGGGCGGAATTGCTGGATGCCGAAGCTCTGCATATTGCCGGAGACTGTCAGACCAGCCAGGCCATGGGATTATATTACGGCGTCTTCGAGTCGTCGGAAAAGCCCGCCGCCTTTGAAGAATTGCGGAAGATGATCCGGGAGGCCGACGATCACATCGATCTTGGGGTGCTGGGCGGCCGCGTGATCTTCCACGTTCTTTCGGAATTCGGTTGCTCCGACCTTGCCTATCGGATGATCACCCGGGAGGATTATCCCTCCTACGGCAACTGGCTGAAACGGGGCGCCACCACCCTTTGGGAGAATTTCAAGCCCGACTGCGTTTCTTCCATGAATCACCATTTCTGGGGCGATATCAGCGCCTGGTTCATCAAATGCGTTGCGGGACTGCGCCTTAATCCCGGGAAAAACGACGTGAATACGCTGGAGATCCATCCTTCCTTCATTCAAGCCCTCGATTCCACCTCTGCCTTCCACGAGGCCCCCGCCGGGAAAATCTCCGTGGCGTGGGAAAGAAAGGGCGGGGAAATCCTCCTTTCGCTGGAGATCCCCGAAGGAATCTCCGCCTCTGCGGTGCTGGAAGAAGGATACGCCTTCTCCGATTACGACGGCACGGCACCGCTGACCTCCGGCACGTACCGTATCGTGTTCCGCTCCTGAAATTTCAATCAGGCCGGAATCCCCCTTCCGGCCTTGCTTTTTCCTTTGATTACAACCGTGAGTTGAAAAAATATCCGATGAAACGGGAAAGTGATTGACTTCTTAAGTGAAATCTGCTATAATAAAACCAGAAGGAAGAGGAGGTGCCCTATGGACGGAACAAAGCTTGCCAATAATATCCGGGATCACCGGATTTCCAACGGGCTGACCCAGACCGAGGTGGCCCGGAGGCTGTTCGTAACGCCCCAGACCGTTTCCAAATGGGAGAGCGGTCTTGCGCTTCCGGATTTGCCCAATCTTTGCGGCCTTGCGGCGGTACTGCGCACCACCCCCGACCGCCTGTTGGGGGTGGGGCAGACCGAGGACGTCACCTATCTCGGGATCGATGCGGGTGGGACGAAGACCGATCTCGTCCTGTTTTGCGCCGACGGCCGGGTGCTTCGCCGGCTGACCGCTCCGGGGGCCAATCCCAATGCCTGCGGTATGGAGCGGGCGGCGCAGATTTTGAGCGAAAATATCCGCAAAATCTCCGAAGGCTATACCCTTTCCGGCCTTTTTGCCGGGATTGCGGGGGTTGCGTCGGGAGATAACCGGAGCAAGCTGACTGCCAGTCTGCGCAAGCAGCTTCCCGGCATCCCCTTCACGCTGGAATCGGATATTGAGAACGTGATTTTTTCGGTGCGGGGCGCAGAATCCTGCATTGCCGTCATCTGCGGTACCGGGTCGGTGGTCTACGCCCGCGACGGGGCAGGCCTTCATCGGTTTGGCGGCTTCGGCTATCTTTTTGACGGCCTTGGCAGCGGCTACGATCTGGGACGGGATGCTCTGGTTGCCGCTTTTGAGGCAGACGACGGCCTTCGCGAACCGTCGGAGCTGACGCGGATGGTTCACGAAAAACTGGAGGGACGTCCCTGGGATAAGCTGAGCGATCTCTATTCCGGCGGCCGGGACGTCATTGCCGGATTTTCCCCCTTGGTCTTCCGCGCGGCACGGACGGGGGATGCCTCCGCCCGGGAGATTATCGACCGGAATTTCGGCCGTCTTCTGCGGCTGATCGGTGGGGCAAGGAATCGCTACGGCGACGGCCTTCCGGTAATCTGCGCAGGAGGGATCACGAACAATCCGGAGTTTGCCGAGTATTTCAAGGCCCACGGCGTCACCCCCATTTTCCCCGGCGTCCCCCCGGTCTACGGCGCCTGCGTGCGCTGTTTCGATCTTTACGGGGAGCCTGTCGTCACCGACGAAGAATTTGATCAGAGTTTTTTACAGACCTTGCCCGATTAAGGAGGATTTATTATGTACGATACTGAAAAACGAAACCCCAGAACCACCCACATTGATCGGATGGAGACCCTGGAAATGCTCTCCGTCATCAACGATGAAAACCGTAATTCTGTAGAAGCCGTGGAAAAGGCTCTGCCCGACGTAGCCCGCGCCGTGGATGCGGTGGCCCACGCCTTCACCCAGGGGGGACGGTTGATTTATCTCGGCGCCGGGACCTCCGGTCGGATTGCCGTCATGGATGCGGCGGAATGCCCGCCCACCTACGGCGTGGATTATAATCAGGTCATCGCTATCATCGCCGGGGGCGAAAAGACCCTGGTGCGGGCCGCCGAAAACGAAGAAGACAAGCCCGACGTGGGCCGGGCGGATCTTTTGGCCCGGAACGTGACCGCCAAAGACGTGGTCATGGGAATCTCCGCCTCCGGCAACGCCGCCTACGTAGAGGGCGCCATGCTGGCCGCCAAGGAATTGGGATGCGTCACAGTCTCGCT
Source organism: Eubacteriales bacterium (assembly GCA_045543655.1). Taxonomy (GTDB): domain Bacteria; phylum Bacillota; class Clostridia; order Oscillospirales; family UBA644; genus RGIG995. The sequence continues at coordinate 2,596 of JAZPXN010000077.1, read as the reverse complement.
GAGCAGTAACCGGGATTGCAAGATTGCTAAAGTGGCCGATATTGCCATCGTCACCGAGACCGGGCCGGAGGTGATTACCGGATCCACCCGGATGAAGGCCGGCAACGCCCAGAAATTCGTGCTGAATATGATCACCACCGGGGCCATGGTCAAGACCGGAAAGGTCTACGAAAATCTGATGATCAACCTCCGTCCCACCAACGTCAAGCTGAAGGATCGCATGATCCGCATCGTCTGCGATATTTTGGAATGCGGCAGAGATGAGGCGGTTGCCCGGCTGGAGGCCAACGCCTGGGTGATCCGGGACGCCATCCGAAACTGAATTTTTCCATAAAAAACGGAGACGCTTCGCTGAGAAGCCGTCTCCGTTTCGTATTATATGGCTTATTTTTCTCTTTCGGTCACCGAATCCCGTTCGATCAGATGCCCGATTTTTGCGCCCTCGTCGACCCAAATGGGGGCGGTGACCCCGGGGGCCGTGGTTTGCACCACGTTTTCGATGCACAGCCGGTCAAAGGAGCAGGGGGGCTTGAAGGCAAACAGGGGACTTTGGGTGGAATGATCCTGATGGCGGTGGACGTTGCGTATCGTCACGGTTCCGCAGGCGATATCCCGTCCGAAGCGGAAAAAGGCATCGGAATCCGCATATTTTTCCCACTTGACGTGGCATTCCGGCGTCAGCCCCTCGTTGCTCTTGGAGGCGATCACGTTTTCGATGACGATATCGTCGTACCACACTGCGCCGGGGCGGGCGTTATGATTGGAAATCACCACCGCGTGATGGCGATAGGTGCCGTAAAGCCCGTCGATGCGGATGTTTTTCAGATGAAAATCCTCCCCTGAAAGCAGGCGCACCCCGGAATACCCGTTCCGGGCAGAAAGATTGTGGATATAGATATTCTCGATATGCCCCAGCGTTACTTCAGCGTGAGGCTCGTCGTAGGTCGTCAGGGAAACCATATCGTCATTGGTGGTCCCCGCCAGGTTTTCGATTACTCCGTCGTAGGCCGGTCCGTTGATATGCACCCCGTCGGTGGTGCCGAAATGCCAGTTATAATCGAAGAAAAGATCCCGCACCACGAATCCGTAAACGTCGGCGATCTGAATCCCGTAACTGACGGGATTGCGGACTGTCATGCGGGTCAGCACGATGCGATCCACCCGGGCAAAACGGATCAGCTTGCCCTTGAATAATTTGGGATCGAAGGGGTCGTCCAGCCGATGCTCCGATTCGTAAGAGGCGTCCAGTCCCATGGCGTCGCAGTTTCCGTCCCAGATTCCGCCCACGATCTCGATATTTTCGTCCCGGCCGCCGCCGGCAAAGTGTTCGTTTTCGATCAGCGCACAGCGGGAACCGGGCGCCGCCAGCAGTTTAACTCCCGGCGAAAGCACCAGCCGGGTATTGGAACGGATGATCAGCGTCCGGGAAATAAGATATGTCCCCGGCCGATCCACCGTCACGATCCCCCGCCGGTCCAGCATCTCCTGCAAGGCCAAAGTATCGTCGTGTATTCCGTCTGCGTACAACATAAAACTCCTCCATCTGCGCAAGCCCTACGCATTTACCTGCCCCAATTATACCACGGTTTCCGCGATTTGTCAACCGTGGGGAAAACATGATCCAAACAAAAAAACCTCCTGCGGTACGGTGATACCACAGGAGGAGTTTTCAATCATTCAATTTTAGTGATTCAGATTACATGATGGAAAGTATTTTTCTTTAGAAGAAACCCCCGTTAAGGAGATTCTACTTTTATTGAAAGTTCTATACATTGATTGTACAATTCAATTGCTCGATTTCGGTAAACAGTTTGTTTATAGTTTGACAATTTAACCGGTACAATAGATCCTGTCGTATAAACATCACACATAACTGTTTCGTAATAGTTGTATTGCTGTTCTGCGTATGAACTCCAATTTATGTGATTCTCTTTGAATAGATCATGCATTTCCTGATTGAAGCTTGAGGTATAATAATTTACGATCTGTATATAATAAAACTCTATTTTGGACTTCCATTTTTCTGAAAATTCATCATTTATTGCTGTTATTTCTGCATTGCTTTTAGAATCTTGCATCTTGTTCTGATATTCTATATCAAGTGTAAATTGAGTATCAGAATTGGGAATGCCCGTATGACTCGTGTTTAATGATTCTTGACCAGCATCCCCTTGAAGCCCTCCCAAAGAAGATATAAGAAGCTTAATGCAAAAAAAAGACATAAACACCACAATAAGAATCAAAAAGAAAAGGAGAATCTTTTTGAATTTCATATATACTTACCCCCAAATTACAGAAATATCATATCCACCAAATAGTTTCATATATTCAGTTGCGGTAGTACCATATGCATCAGAAATCAAAGTGTACATTACGACGATTTTATATGATACAATTTTCGTTATATTTTGCTCCTTTTTATTCCGTCTGTATTATTACAACCAAATTATACCACGGTTTCCGCGATTTGTCAACCGCGGGGAAATCATAGCCCAAACAAAAAGACCTCCTGCGGTACGATTCATACCACAGGAGGCTCTTTTAATAATATGTTTTGAATTGCGAGAACGACTATTTGCTTTTTCTTTGGGTTATT
>JAZPXN010000076.1:0-6537 GCA_045543655.1 Eubacteriales bacterium | reverse complement strand
CAAGAAAGAACACCGTCCCCTCGTTCCCCCCCGCTCCCCACTATCTTATCATAAACAGGAGAAAAAATATGATCCATCAGTATCAGCTCAACGGCTACAATATCGTCATCGACGTCTGCTCCGGGTCGGTGCACGCCGTCGACGAGGTTGCCTACGATATCATTGCCGCCTTTGAAGGAAACCGGCAGGAGGTGCTGGCCTCGGTTGCGGAAAAATACGCCGACCGGCCGGAAATTACGCCCGAAGAGATCTCCGAATGCTACGATCAGGTGGCGGAATTGAAGGAGGAGGGGCTTTTGTTCGCTCCCGACACCTTTGCCCCCATGGCCGGAGAATTGAAGCAGAAGACCTCCGGCGTGGTCAAGGCGCTTTGCCTCCATATCGCCCACACCTGCAACCTCAACTGCGCCTATTGCTTTGCAAGCCAGGGCAAATATCACGGCGAGCGGGCGGTCATGTCTTATGAGGTGGGCAAGCGGGCGCTGGATTTCTTGATCGAAAATTCCGGAACCCGACGGAACCTGGAGGTGGACTTTTTCGGCGGCGAGCCGCTGATGAATTTCCAGGTCGTCAAGGATCTGGTGGCTTACGCCCGTTCCGTTGAAAAACAATATAACAAAAATTTCCGGTTCACTCTCACCACCAACGGCGTTCTGATCGACAAAGACGTCATCGATTTCTGTAACGCGGAAATGAGCAACGTGGTCTTGTCCCTCGACGGCCGCAAGGAGATCCACGACCGCTATCGGGTGGACTACGCCGGCAAGGGAAGCTGGGAACGCATCGTCCCCAAATTCCAACAGTTGGTGGAGGCCCGGGAGGGGAAAAATTATTATATGCGGGGCACCTTCACCCACGCAAACCCCGATTTTTTGGAAGATATCAAAACCATGCTCGATCTGGGCTTTACGGAGCTTTCCATGGAGCCCGTGGTCTGCGCGCCCGGAGATCCTTCGGAATTGACCCCCGAAGACCGGGAGATCGTCATGCAACAATATGAAAAACTTGCCCAGCTTATGCTGGAGCGGGAAAAGGTCGGCAAGCCCTTTACCTTCTACCATTATATGATCGACTTGACCGACGGCCCCTGCATTTATAAGCGCATTTCCGGCTGTGGCTCCGGCACCGAATACATGGCCGTCACCCCCTGGGGCGATCTGTACCCCTGCCACCAGTTCGTGGGGGATGAAAAATACCGTCTGGGCGACCTGTGGACGGGGGTCACCAACCTGCCCGCCCAAAAGGAATTCGCCGATTGCAACGTTTACGCCCGCCCCGAATGCGCCGATTGCTGGGCAAAGTTGTACTGCTCCGGCGGCTGCGCCGCCAACGCCTACCACGCCACCGGATCGGTCAAGGGCGTCTACGCGCCGGGCTGCGATCTCTTCCGCAAGCGGATGGAATGCGCCATCATGCTGGCCGTGGCCCGCGCCGAGGGGGAAGCATGAACACGCCGATCTGCGATTTCGTGACCCGCTACGCCGCCACCGCCCCTCTGCGGCTTCATATGCCGGGGCATAAGGGGATCGGAAGGACGGAAAGCCTTGATATTACGGAGATTCCCGGTGCGGACAGTCTCTACGAGGCCGACGGGATCCTTGCGGAAAGCGAAAAAAACGCCTCCGAAATATTCGGCCATCCCACGTTATATTCCACGGAAGGCTCGTCGCTGGCCCTGCGGGCGATGCTGTATCTGGCCTGTCTTTGGGCGAAGGAGCGGGGGAAGCGGCCGGTGATCGCCGCCGGACGGAACGCCCATAAGGTGTTTTCGTCTGCCGCCGCCCTGCTGGATTTTGAGGTGCGCTGGCTGTACGGCACCGAGCTTCTGTCCTGCCGCTTGACGCCGGAGGATTTGGAAAAGGCCTTCGCCGACGGAGACGTGACGGCGGTTTACGTAACTGCCCCGGATTATTTGGGCAATTGCCCCGATCTTGGCCCTTTGGCGGAGGTCTGCCATCGCCACGGGGCGCTGTTTTTGGTGGATTGCGCCCACGGGGCGTATCTGAAATTTCTGACTCCCTCCCGGCATCCCATGGATCTGGGGGCGGATCTGTGCTGCGCGTCGGCTCATAAGACCCTGCCGGTGCTGACGGGCGGGGCGTATCTGCATATTTCCGAGGCCCATAAAGCCTTGATAAATCAAGCAAAATCCGCCCTTTCTCTTTTTGGCTCCACCTCGCCGTCTTACTTGATTTTGCAATCCTTGGATCAGGCGAACCGGATTTTGTCCGAGGGCTACGGGGAGGCTTTGGCGCGCTCTGCCGCCGCGGTGGATCGGCTCAAGGAATCTCTTTCCGCCCGGGGCTTTGCCTTGGTAGGGGACGAGCCGATGAAATTAACGCTGGCGCCCAAGTCCTACGGCTATTTTGGATTTGAGCTGGCGGATTATTTGGCGGAAAAACAGATTATTTGCGAGTTTGCGGACCGGGATTATTGCGTGATGATGTTTGCCGGTGCGGGGACGGCTTCTGCCGCCGATCGGGTGGCGGAGGCGTTATCGGATCTGCCGAAGCGGCCGGCGATTTCGGAATTGCCCCCCGAGCCGGTGGCCCATGAAGCGGTTCTTTCGATCCGGGAAGCGGCCCTTGCCCCGGCGGAAATTTTGCCCGTGGAGCAATGCGTCGGTCGTGTTTTGGCGGCCCCCTCGGTGGCCTGCCCGCCGGCGGTTCCCATCCTGGTCTGCGGCGAGCGCATCACCCCTGCCGACGCCGCCGCCTTCGCCTACTACGGCGTCGAATCCCTCTCGGTGGTGCGGTAGAGTTCCTTTGGAGGGGGTTCGTTTGGAGGGGGCGTACTTTTCTTTCCTTTCACGAGAAAGGAAAGAAAAGTACCAAAAGAAAGGAAAGCGGAGGCCGGACGAATTGCATTCGTCCGGAATATTTTTATATTTTAAGATTCCATAAGAAGGCACCGGCCTTCGCGAAGCCGGAGGGGGAACGGTGTACTTTCCTTTCACGAGAAAGGAAAGTACCAAAGGAAAGCGGCGGCCAACGCAATTCTTGCGTTGGGGGAAGGGGAAAAAGAAGATTTATTAAGAAGGTCCCGCCCCTCAGGTTGGCGGCACCTTCGTAACGTGCAGGTAAATAAGTTTCAAGAGAGATTTTTTTGCACTCTATATAGAATACGTGTGCTTAAAGAAGGCGATGCGTATATTGCATCCTCACCCATGGTGGGGGAGGGGGGACCGGCGCTTGCGACGGTGGGCGGGGTAAGAAGGTTCTCTTTGGAACAAAAATATCTCTCTCCCGGGCAATCCCTTCCGTCAGGCTTCGCCTGCCACCTCCCCTTACTAAGGGGAGGCAGAACGGTTGCTCATCGTCCGAAATTAGATTTTACTTTAAAGGGAAATTTCTTACCCCCACCACCAACGCCTACGGCGTCGGTCCCCCTTCCAAAGAGGAAGGTGTAATGGGAGCATCATCCGAAATAAGATTTAGCTTTAAAGAGGTGCTTCTTACCCCCACCACCAACCGCGTTGCGGTCGGTCCCCCTTCCCCTACCATAGGGGAAGGTGCAATGGAGCGCATCGTTTTTTAGGACGCAATTTTCTATATCCGGCGCATTTCAAGTTTCCTTCAGAGAGGCTGACCGATGGAGCCTACCTCCCCCGTGTAGGGGGAGGGGGACCGCTTGCGGTGGAAGGGTTGTTCCGGCGCAGATGATTCTTTTTCAAATCTCCCAGTTGGAAAAGCACAAAATCAAAGAACGGCGTACTACTCGTCTGCCTCCCCTTAGTAAGGGGAGGTGGCGCGGCGTGTTCGGCCGCCGTGACGGAAGGGATTGCCCCCGCAAATGTTACTTTTTTAAGTTTTTCAAAAGATGATGCACAAGCTCAAAGAGCGATGCGCAAAAATCCTGCCTTCTCCGGAGCGCCATGCGACGGGGAAGGTGGATCGCGAAGCGAGACGGATGGGGTGTTGTGGGCGCAAATGATACTTCTCGTCCCCCGTCTCCGCTTTCCTCATTCTACAAAACAAAGCCGGCTCGAAAAGAGCCGGCTCTTCTTATGCTTTATGGGGTTTTGGTCAGATCTTCATGGCCACGTCCCAGGCCTGCCAGATGACGGTGCGCAGGTTGCCTACCTTGGAGGCGTCGCCGACGACCTTGACCCCCTTGGTGGCCACGGGTGCGGGACGGTAGCCCACGGACAGAATCACGCTGTCGGCGGGAATCTCGGTGGTCTTTCCTTCTTTATCCGCAACGGTGACCGATTTTTCGCCGATGGCGGTGGTGCGATGCTCCAGATATACGGGAACCTCGTTGGTTTTGAAGAAATCCCGCAGATAACTGGTGTTGGCAAGGCAGATGCCCTTTCCGGTGATCAGATCGTCCTGCATTTCCACGATGACCGGCTTTTTGCCCTTGCGGTAAAGGTCGTAAGCGATCTCACAGCCCGTAAGGCCGCCTCCGACCACCACCACGTTTTCGCCCACTTCCTTATTCCCCAGAAGATAGTCGATGGCCTCCACGGCGGTTTCGGCGCCGGGCACGGGGATGGTGTTGGGAATCGCTCCGGTGGCAACGATCACTTCGTCGGCATCCAGGGCTTTTACGTCGGTGATTTCGGTATTCATTTTCACGGTGACGTTGGGCTGCTTTGCGATCTCCCGGTGATACCAGGCGATCAGAGCCTTGTCCTTTTCCTTGAAATCGGGAGCCGCCGCCGCAATAAAGACGCCGCCCAGCTTATCCGATTTCTCATAAAGCGTTACCTTGTGACCCCGCTTGGCGCAGACGATGGCCGCCTCCATGCCGCCAATGCCGCCGCCGATGACCGCAACGGTCTTCTGCTTCTTTGCGGGTGCGATATAATATTTTTTGCTCTGCATGGTTTCCGGATTCAGAGCGCAACGGGAAAGCCCCATGGTATCGGTCAGATCCTGGGTGTTGGCGTGACCCTTGGAGGAGGAGAAGTTAAAGCAGCCTGCGTGACAGCAGATGCAGGGCCGGATATCCTCGATCCGGTCTTCCATCATTTTGGTGACCCATTCGCCGTCGGCCAGGAACTGACGGGCAACGCCCATGGCGTCAATCATGCCGTCGGCCACCGCCTTTGCCCCCACCTCCGGCTCCATGCGGCCGGCGCAGACCACGGGGATGTCCACGAATTTCTTAATGTGCGCCACGTCTTCCAGATTGCAGTTCTGGGGCATATACATGGGGGGATGGGCCCAGTACCAGGAATCGTAGGTGCCGTTGTCGGCGTTGAGCATATCGTAGCCGGCGTCCTGCAGATATTTTGCGGCCTTTTCGGATTCTTCCATGCTCCGGCCCACTTCGGTATATTCCTCGCCGGGCATGGCCCCTTCGCAGAAGCCCTTCATTTTCGATTCCACGGAATACCGCAGGGAGACCGGGAAATCGTCTCCGCAGGCGGCCTTGATCTCTTTCACCACTTCGGCGGCGAAGCGGTAGCGGTTTTCAAAGCTGCCGCCGTATTCGTCGGTGCGCTTGTTGAAAAATTCCATGGAGAACTGATCCAGCAGATATCCTTCGTGAACGGCGTGTACCTCTACTCCGTCTACGCCGGCGTCCTTGCACAGCTTTGCGGTCTTGGCAAAGGCTTCGATAATTTCGTGGATCTGTTCCTTCGTCATTTCGGGGCATTCAATGTCGTGGGCCCACCGGGATTTTTGGGGAGAGGGGGAGGCCAGCTCGTGGCTGGTGTCAAGGATAGGCTTGAGAATGGCCCGGGTTACCTTATTTTTATGCAACGGCGCCACCAGCTCGGTGATGGCCCAGGAGCGACCCATGCCGGCCGTCAGCTGAATAAACAGCTTCGCTCCGGTCTTGTGGATCTCGTCCATAAAATCCTTCAGCTCTTCGAACATTTTGGGATTCTGCCAGAGCCATTTCCCCCAAAAGGTGTCCCGCAGGGGGGCAATGCCGGGGATGATGAGGCCGACGTTGTTGTTGGCCCGTTCCAGGAACAGCTTCGCCGCTTCTTTATCAAAATGACAGCCGGTCAGCTCGAACCACCCGAACAGGGAGGTGCCGCCCATGGGGCACATGACGATGCGGTTTTTGATCTCCACGTTGCCCACCTTCCAGGGGGTAAACAACGCGTCGTACTTCTGATCCATACTATGGTTCTCCTTTTTCTGCAAATCGTTCAGCGCACGGTTTTCATAATACCATTATAGCACAAAAAAGTTGAGTTGTCAACCTTTTCGGGGGAGGAAGGCCGGGAAAATGCTCTCTCCGAAGGCAAACGCCACCGATAACGAGGGGCGGAAGGTATCATTTGCGCAGGAGCCAACCCTTCCGTCGCCTACGGCGCCACCTCCCCTTACACAGGGGAGGTATTTTTTTGCCGCATTGACTTTTCGGGGCGTATTTTCCCCCGTGATAGTTTTTATAGTGATAGCGCGGTGACAATCCCATCCGAGAGCAACTCTGCGATAAAATATCTATGAAGGAAGACAGAGAGGCTCGGCGATTCTTGATTTTGCTCTGCTTCAAAGAGAGCTTTCTTACCCCCACCACCAACGCCTGCGGCGTCGGTCCCCCTTCCCCTTCCAAAGGGGAAGGTGCAAT
>JAZPXN010000075.1:0-17377 GCA_045543655.1 Eubacteriales bacterium | reverse complement strand
AGCATTTACCGTAAAACCAACGTTCACAGCCGTCTTGAACTCGCTGCGCTGGTGAGCAAGCACCGCACAATGAAATAACTGACCGAAAGGAGCTGCACGTTTGAAACTTGCTGACAGATTAAACCGGATTATTGAAGAGAGACAGATCAGCAAGGCAGAATTTGCACGACGGATCGGTGTGACACCGCAGTACGTTCTTCTGCTGACGGGCAACGCCAAGGCACGTCCCGAAAGCATCAAGCCTGCCCTTGCCAAGCTGATCGCGCTTGAGTTTGACTGCGACTACGAATGGCTTCTTCACGGCAAGGAACCGGAGAATAAGCCGACCATTAACGTCCACACCTGTGAGGGGCCGCTTCGCACCTACGGACTTTCCGTAAAGGAAAACGAGACGGTCCTGAAATATGCCGACGGCATGACCGTAAAACAGATCGCCGAGGATACCGGCGTCACCGTCAATACGGTGAACTATTATCTCAGAAAGGCGTACAGGAAACTCAACGTCCACAGCCGTGCGGAGCTTGCCGAACTGCTCGAAAGCATAGGTATTACCCCAAATATGAACTCATAAAAGCCAAACAGATCGGAGATCGTTGTGACCTCGGAGCTGTTTTCATCTGTATATATTTTCTCTTGTCCCGTATCGGCTTTCACCCATTGGTCAATTTTTGTCCCTTTGAGCGAAAACCCTTGAGATTTCGGGATTTTCTACACCGATATCTTTTTCGGTGCTACAATATGGCAAGAGGTGCCGAAAAAGATGACGCGCTTATTTGCGTCTTTTTCCTATAATGATATCCGCATGCGGAATATACTCCCGAATCAACATCTCGTAGATCTCATCCCACGAGACCTCATTCAGACTCTTTCTGCATTCGTCCTTGGATAGTAAAATGAGCAGACCGATTAACTTCTCGATCTGCTCATTGTTGACATGTGGCACCCTGTTTTGAATGCTTGTAAACACGTCGCATATTTTGCTATAGAGCTGCGGTGGTTTCCGCAGTTCTTTTGCTTCTGAGATAAACTCTCGGCATAGCTTTCGTATGGCTTCGGTTTCATCCACACCGACGAAGATGCAGTTATGATACTGCTCGTCTTCGTAGAGAGTTCTTTCATGAGCAAAGAAGGAGATTACCTCACGGGAGATAAACCTTTCGTTCATGAGGTACGCATACACACGGTTCATCGTTGTATTTGCTTTGGGAATGACAAGTTCTTTCGGCTTCTGATCTCTGACGGTTGGTGTACTGCTCACAGCAATTCCACCACCGAGTAGTTCTGCAACGGCATCTTGAAATCCCATCGAATAATACTTCATGACAAAGCTGATAGCGTAACCGCCGACAGCATCGTAATGCGTATACCATCGGTTACCGTGAATCCATACCTGATGCTTTTCCCACAGATGCTGTGCTCCGAACTTCTTGAGCTGTTCACCGTGAGAAGTAAGAAATGCGACGAGACTTGTACTGTTCGCCTCTTCGATTTGCTGTTCTGTATAGTGTGGCATTTGTTGATAACATCCTTTCTATTTTGCAATAAAAATTATTGTACTTATTGGGACTGGATTTGTCCAATTTATGAATTATAATATGTTTTAACCGAAGATGAATACGCTTCTAAAAACAATTGTAAAAGGGTTTAATTATGGATATGAAAAAAAATATCATGGAAACACTCCAAGAATTTTGCGGAAAGGAAGAACTTCGCGACGATGATGTCTTTCTTTACGATCTGGGAATCTGCGACCGGGAGCTGGCAAGGATAATCAATGTTTTGAATTCGCGATTTCATATCACTTTTCTCGAAAGTCCGCAGGATCTTCAGTTTGCTTCCGTAAATGACTTTATTAACTGCGCGAGGGTAAATGCAAATGGATAAAACACCGATGGCGGTAAGATTGCCGCTAGAAAAAACAGTATATCAGACATTCGTTCCTCAGGGAAGCATGTCTTGCATGATACACGAAAACCCCAGCATTCGAAACTGGTTTCTAAATGAAAACCTGTTGTTGAGATGCAACCGAATCTTTTATAAAGGACGCTTTTCTTCGCCTGAAATTACGATTGAAAAATCGCATCATTGCGATTGCCCGCATTTGGAATGCGAAAAACTTTCTGCAGAGTTTTTAAGAAAAAACGTTCATACCGTTATTCGCAATGCATTGAATGCCGGATATTATATCGTGTTTGAATACATTGATGATTACTTCATCAAAGGGAAAAGTTGGTATCATAAATGGCACGTTTCCCATGACGGAATGATCTTTGGATATAATCAGGAAGATCGAACGTACGACCTTCTTTCTTATGACGAGCGTTGGATCTTCCGTCCCTACAAGACGCCACAACGGGGTGTTGAAAAGGGGATCCTTTCCGCCGCAGACACAGAATTATACAGTCGATTTTATTTTATGAAACCAAAAGATACGATTGTTGAAATCAACCCCCGAAAAATGCTGAAATCATTAAAAGAGTATCTGGATTCCTCCATGGAAAAATATCCTCCCGAAGAGGATCAGCGAGCATTTGGGATTGTCGTTCACGATTACCTGGCTATGTATATGGATTGCTTGTATAGTGATTATTATCCTCATGAAAGAATAGATCATCGTTCCTATCGGATGATATGGGAGCATAAAAAGGTTGTACATGAAAGCCTTCAGGCAGTTGAAGACAAGCTTAATCTGGATCATACAATCAGCGACAAGTACACAAAAATTGTTTATACGGCAGACACTCTCAGGAACATATACACCGGGTATTGCATCAAGCCGCGGAAACCACTTCTTTTAAAAATCAAAAAAGATCTGCTTCAGATGAAAGAAGATGAGATGATCTTGCTTCAATCTTTTGTAGAAAAGGCAGAAGAAGTCCTGCGTAAAAAGGAGGGAACATAATGGACTCTGTTCTTGATAAAATTAAGGCAATTCGGGAAGAGAATAAAGTCTCCGTTTGCGACGGCATTTGCAACCCATATACCGTGGCCGTATTGGAATCCACGGGAGCATTAACTTATTATTGCTTTAGCATGCCTATCCGGAATTCTCTTGGAAAGCTCCTGGATCCGAAATGGAAAAAAGAGGGGGATGCATACAATTTTTTGGGTACGGTTGGAGAATTTTTTCTTTCCGGGAATGATCTCACGTTGAAAAATTCGCTGGGAAGCTGCATTTTCGAACTTCCGGACAAATATGAATCAGGAGAACCGTCTTGTATAAAACGAAACTATTCGGAATTGTATCCCAGCCCGAACGGAGTAACAATTCGGACGCTTCTTGGACACGGAAGAGAATATCATCTGACGGTAACGGATCCTCTGAGTCGGTTTCGTATTCAAAAATCTGACAAAGCGCTTACGTTGATAACGGAGAGTGGTACACCGTTTGCTTCCGTATCCGGAATATTTGCCGCAACTTGGGATGATATTGCCAGAAGTCCTATTGATATTACGGGTAAAAGAATCAATAAAAAGCAGTACAGCCTTGTAATTAAGCCGAAGGGGCCTACCGGGCGGAAAATGTACATTGAAATTAAAATGCACAACCCAACACTGTTTTCAGATTCTACCGTTGAAAGTTTACACCCCGGATTAAATAATGCTTTGGGCTCTGCTGCATTTCTCGGAATGACTCTTCCACTGGGAACGCAATGGCTGTATTCTGAATTTTCGTCTTCCCTTCTGACGGAGATTAAAGATATTCCGTTTAAAAAAGCGATCCTTCACATCCCCTGCTACTCAAACACACGAACAATTTTGACAGCATTCCTCGCTCCTGACGCACATGGTGCAACATCCGTCAACTGGACAACCCGCCCAATCCTCGGATCGGCGCTTGGGGAAACGGTGCTGCATAACAAATATCAAGATCTCGATGTTACGGAATGGATTTTGAATGAGAATACAAATACATTGAAAGACTCCTGCCAAATGGTTCTCAAGGCTCAAAAAGAGGGCCGGCGCTTTGCTGCTATATCTACTGCAGATTGCAGTTATGCACCCCAAATATTGGAGTTGAAGGTTTGACCAAAAAAGTACCGCAAGTAATACTCTTGCGGTACTTTTACATTATTTCCCGGTTTTGGGAGAAGCGTGAATCGGGTCGTTTCTACAATATGCATATAAATTATAATCTACGATTGTCTCCCCGGGACAAAGCGTAAGCGGATTTTCTGGATCTAAAAATCTTGAAATATTCGGATCGTAGTATCTTCCGCAGATGTAATAGAATCCACTCTCACAGTCGTAATAATAACCTCGGTATCGGAAAGGATTTACGGATGCAATGCTCTGGCCTGATTTGTCGAAGCGGATCTCACACTTTCCCCACGCATCGTAACGGTAAGCAGCAACAACTGTGTTTTTGTCTGGATCAAGAATTGAAAGAACGTCTCCGTGGAGATTTTTTTGGAAAAACCAGAGCTTATCATTATACAAAACACCATAGATCTCCTTCCCGTTGTTATATAGAGGCACGATTGTGTGGTTCTCCCAGCTCTCTTGGATAATAGTGTCTTCCTCCCAAATATATGTGTGTAATATGCCATCGACGGTCTTTTCAATTCGCTGCCCAAAAGCATTATAGGAATAGAAGCTATCGTCAAAACGTTCTAATCGCATTCCTCTTCCCCATAAGAGACGGTGTCCCAAATACACAATGGGGCATCCATACGAATCGTAAAATATTGGCGATTCGCCCACCGATATCAAGCGATCTTTATGAATAGAATCGTATGTGTACGGAATCCAATCCTTTTCAAGAATATTTCCGTAATTATCGTATTCCAATTCACAAACGGCCTCACCTTCCTGAACCTCCAGAACAAGCTGCCCGAACGTACCGTAAACGTAGTTTGCGAACTCCCCTTGCGTATCATGGGTCGAAGTGATCTTATTATCGCCTTCTAAATTATAAAGTATCTGCCTTCCGTCTGAAAACAGAATCAAATCCGCACGCACGGATTCCGGATTTTCAATAAAAATAGGATCAAACTGCCTCATTGATCTGGAAAAAGAAAAATCTCCATGTCTGCAGGATTCATAAATTACGTTATCTCTTCTTTGGGTTGAAAAAATGCATGTTCCGGTTTCTGAATTGAACGTTGTTTTGACGCTGTTGCCTCCATTTGAATCCGTTTCGTAATACAGAAACTGCTCCGGTCCACTTGACGGAATAATATGTTTTTTTACGAGGTCTCCATTGTTGTCGTATGCATAAGAGATAGTATTAATAACAATCCGGTCTGTAATCTCTCCCGCAGAATTGGTTACAATGCGATGCTCCGTTGATCTGATAACGTGATCCCCGTTATAGGTCAAGACGTATTCTCTATGGTGGTAGTAATCTATAACTTTGGATATATGCCCATCGCTGTTATAAGTGTACAGATAATGCTCTTCGGGGGTGAACGGTTCTTCATAGTTATACCAGAACTCTTCTACCAATTGTCCGAGGTTATTATACACGCCGCGCATTCGAGCGCCGTTTGCATATACGATCTCCTCCGGACAATCGCAGTAATCCGGATATCGATATTCGATCATTGCATTTGTCAAATCCCCCTCATAGATAGCAATCAACCGTCCTTGCTCATCATATGAAAAACTGTATTTATAGCCATCATCTCTGGTAATAGTTAAAAGCTTTCCATCCTTTCCATATGAGAAGTCTGCATTTGCTAAGTTTGTCCATTCAGCTTTTTTACAGGTAATCTGGGTCATCCGGCCATCAAGGTCATAGCGATAGACGTTTTTATTTCCGCAAGAATCCAAGACCTCCTTTGCTAAATATATTGATTTGCTTTGGGGGAAAATATAATTTCCACCGGAAATTTTTCGATCATTCATTACTAAGCTTCCTTTCTGTGATTTTATTGATTGTATGTAGTATACAACATAAACCGGACATCTCTCGTCCCAATTAGATCGTAAAACTTATTGAACCGCATATCAAACAATCTCTGATATCTATTGACAATTCTTGTAAAATATTGTATACTAATGTAAAACATAGTCTTCCATAAAATAGAAAGGGGTGTATAAAAAAAAGGCTTTTTGGCAAAAAATATCAATTTTTGTCGAGAAAATGCCCGAAAAACAGAAAGGAAAAAAAATGAAAGAAAGCTTACACCGCATATGTTGCATTCAGTGCGGGCACAAACTGCTTGGTGCCACGCCAAATTCGATAATTGAAATTAATTGTCCAAAGTGTAAAAATTATCTTCATATTACGGTTTCCGAAAACAGTGTTCAAATTACTAAATTAGCCCAGTCCTATCAATCACTGAATACATAATTGAATAGCAAAAAGCGATTTGTTGTAGAGATACGTTGTACTTGTTAAATTGTCAAGATGAACCTAACGAATCAGAATGATCATAACGAGATCATTTTGAACGTCAGGTTCATTTTTTTTTAACATATTAATTCGGACTGGAATTGACCGCATTAACCTTTATAATTGGTTCAAGAGGGAGGTGCTTACTTTGGGAACCGAAGATAGAAGGACTGCAATTTTGGAAGCCCTTGTACGACGCCGTCACGATAAGATGGCAAATTTAGCTTTAGAATTTGGTGTTTCAATAAGAACTGTCCGAAGAGACATCGAAACGCTGAGCCTGTATGCGCCCATCCGGACTGTCCAAGGACGGTACGGTGGCGGCGTTTATATTTTAGATACATATTCTTATCATAAAAAATTTTTGGATCAGGAGCAAATAGAAGCAATTGAAAAAGCAATCGGGCAAAAAGCCTTAACCGAAAAAGATAAACAAGCTTTAAAACTTTTGCTGACTGATTTTGCAAAACCAACAAAATAGAAAAGAGGTAAAAAATGACAGAAAGTGAAAAAGAATTATTTTTCGATCTTTGCAAATTTGCGGATGTGAATGAGGACCGATTGGATGAATTATTGGAAGGTGGAGCGACCCCACACGTTCTCGGACAGTTGTTCTTCAATCGAATGCAGGGTGTAGCTTACGGAGTTCTGAAAAATGCTGGGCTTTTAGGAAAGGTAAATCGGGAATTTCGAAATTCTTTGGCGGTAGCGCATCGGGTAAACATCGAGAAAAATCAAAGCTTTAATTATTGTTTGCAATATCTGTCCAATGTTCTGGCAGAGCAAAGAGGAAAGTATGCAATGTTAAAAGGTGCGTTGCTTTGCGGAACTTATCCTGCAGGATATCGGACGTCAAACGATATTGATCTTTTGGTTCGAGCAAAGGATGTGACGGCAATCGGAGAATCCTTGAGTGAAGCCGGATTTCAACAAGGGCACGTCCGAAATAACGTATTTATCCCCGCCACACGAAAAGAAATTATCGAATCCCGCATGATGCGAGGGGAAACCGTTCCCTATATCTTGGAAGTGAATTTTCCCGGAATGAAATTTTTGGAAGTAGACATCAATTTCTCTTTAGACTATAAAAATGGCGACGAAGAGCTGCTTTCTGATCTGCTGGATCATGCCAAAAAGGTACGAGTGAACGGAATTGATATCATTACATTAAGCTCTGAAGATTTTTTCATTCATTTGTGCAATCATCTTTATAAGGAAGCCACAACGTATCCGTGGGTGAAGATGAAGCGGGATATGACACTGTATAAATATTGCGACATCTACCTGCTTCTTAACAAGTTTTCCGAGGAAGAAACCCGAACGCTCGTAAAACGCATTCAAGAAATGAAGATGGAAAAAGTTTGCAGCTGTGCAGCGATCTGGACGCATCGTCTTCTGGGGATTAAAAATCATTATTTCCTGAATTTCGCATATCAAACGATTTCACATCAACCTGAGTTCCTTCATTGCGTGATTTCCCCTTCGGAGGGCAAGCTCTACCTGTACGATATTGAAGACGTAAAGGAACGGTTTTTTCATCCGGACCGTACGACGATTCTCCGGGAGGTGGAATAATGATCCCGCTTCGAATGAAAGAACATACGTCCCCCGGTCTTTTAATTACGTTTTGCGGCTTGGACGGTTGCGGAAAAACCACGATGCTCCGTAAATTAATGGTTGACCTGGAGCAGGAATACCCCGTCTTTTTTACAAAACAACCAACGAACGCCGTTCGCAATTCGGAAATTTTTCGGACCTATATGGATTCTCCCGACCATAGTGCGTACGATTACAGGAGCTTGTCTCTTCTTGCGGCGAGCGACCGGTTGCAACACGTTAATAAAGTCATTCTCCCGGAGATGGAACGCGGCAAAATTGTTATCAGCGACCGGTATTTTTATTCCTGTCTTGCAAATCTTCGGGCAAGAGGATATGAATCCGATTTGTGGATCTATGAGATTTCCGAATCAATCATTAAACCCGATATTGCGTTCTTTTTTGATGCCTCCGTCGAAACTGCGGTCGCTCGGGTGCGGTCACGTCCCGAGGAAAAAGACCGTTATATCGATATGGATCTGCAATATCGATTGCGTGATAACTACTTACAGATCTGCGCCGCAAACGATGGGATTTTGGTCTCCACGGAACAATCACCGGAGGACACATACAAGCAAGTAAAAAACGCCGTAACGGTATTTTTGGAGGAAAAACAATGGATGTAAAACAAACCGTCATCAATATTATTCAAGATCTATCCGAAAAGGAAGATGTCCGTGCAGAGGACAGACTAACGGAAGATCTGGCACTGGACAGCCTCAACAGGGTTCTTCTTTTGGTTTCCCTTGAAGAGGAACTTGGGATTGAATTGGATGAATCTGACATGAACCCGTTTGATTTGATCACAGTAGCTGACGTCTGTGCGTTGGTCTGCAAATACAAAGGAGAAGAAACATGAACAAAAGCAGAGAGCTCCCCATTGCCATTCCGGAATATAACACTTACGGGCATCAAATCATTACGACCGCCGTTTTTGCGGCAAATCCGAGTTTGAAAAATTGGTCGCTAAATCGTCTCCCTCTTTTGCGGTGCAACCCGGATTTCTTATTGGGGCTTGGGAACAGTCCTGAAGTCTTCGTCAGCAGAAGCGGTTATCAAGACAGCAGACAGCTCGAACGAAAATTTCTTTCTTTAAAATTTCTCGGACAAAGCTTTCACGAATCAATCCGTGCAATGATCGATGAAGATTATTATGTGTTTTTCTTTAATATGGACGACTCTATGATTCGCAAGAAAAACAAGTCCCATAGCAATATCTTTTTCCGGATGGGAGTCATTTGCGGCTATAATCAAAATGAAAAAACATACAGCATGCTCAGTTGTGATGAAAACCGGAATCACAAGGTCATAAAGGTTCCGCAAAAATGGCTGAAAATTCCCAAGGAAGAAAGAATTGACTCCCGCACGTTTCCCGCTCTTTGCGCCATTCGACCAAAGGACATAACTGTAAAATTAAACGTGCGAGAAATATATACAACTTTAAAGCAGTATCTGGATGAAGCGGAAGAAACGTATCCTCCGTTTGTTTCCGCAAGTAAGGTTTATGGCAGCATTGTTCACGATTATATTGCACTATATCTTTTGTTCATTGCGCAAAGACAGATTCCTTATGAACAAATTGATACGAGGGTCTTCCGGCAAGTATGGGAACACAAAGCGGGGATGCTGGAACGCCTCATTGTTGTGGAAGACGCGCTTTGCCTGGATCATCGCATCAGCGACGATTACCAGGAAATCGTGGAGGAGGCAAAGCAGATGAATGAACTGTACCTTTCTTGCTGTGCAAAGAAAAGCAGCAAAATGCTTTTGGATCTTCGGGAGCAGCTGCTCGAATTCAGTAAGAAGGAAAGGTCGCTTCTGGCTGCATTTATCATAAAAATGGAAGGGGAACTATAATCGTGGAATTGTGGACGTTTCTCAAAGAGAAAATGATGAATTATCCGAAGCAGGAAGTGCGAGAAAACGATGCCGTATTAACCTATGAAGAAATGGTAATCATGGCGGAATCCTTAGGAGCGAATCTGAAGGGACAAACTTGTTGCGGTATTTATTGCAAGTCAGAGCTTTTTACCGCCATTGCGCTTCTCGGCTGCTTTGCCGCAGGGGTAACGGCGGTTCCATTGTCCGGACGCTACGGATCAAAGCATTGCAACAAAATCTTACAGGATGTAAAACCGTCCTGTGTGATTACGGACGTTGAAGGAAAATTTGGCATTTACGATATTCTGGACTCGGATTACCATGTTCCGGAACAGGACATTGCACTGATTATGTATACGTCCGGCACCTCGGGAAGGCCGAAAGGTGCTATGCTCAGCACGGAAAATATTATCACAAACATTTGCGATATTATCGACTATTTTTCGATTGGAAACCATGATACCATCCTGATTTCACGGCCGCTGTATCATTGCGCCGTGCTCACCGGTGAATTTCTGGTCTCGCTGATTCGCGGAGCAAAAATCATTTTCTTTTCGGAATCGTTTCATCCCGTAGGGCTGTTAAAAATTATTGATCTCTATAAGGTGTCTGTTTTTTGCGGGACTCCTACTATGCTCGAAACAATTTGTCATTTCAACCGAAATCCGGAGAAGAACGGCGTTAAAAAAGTCGTTGTGAGCGGAGAGTGTTTGAACCGTGCAACCGCACAAAACATCCGAGCCGGATTCCCGAACGCCGAAATCTACCATGTGTATGGATTAACGGAAGCGTGTCCGAGAGTCTGCTTTCTTCCGCCGGAGCTGTTTGATGAGCATCCAGATTGCGTTGGGATGACTCTTAAGTCCGTAATGATCAAAATCACAGATGACAATGGCAATCCCGTCCCGCGAACCCATACCGGTGCGTTGTGGGTTTACGGCAAGAACGTTATGGTTGGATACTATAATGCTCCCGAACTCTCGGCGAAGGTATTAAAAGACGGATGGCTATGTACGGGGGACCTCGCTTGCATTACGGACTGCGGTCTAATCCAGATTAAAGGGCGCAAGGATGATCTTATCATCCGTGCCGGAATGAACGTTTATCCTCAAGAAATTGAATCTGAATTAAAGAAAGATCCCCGAACCAAGGAGGTCTTTGCCTACGGATACAGCGACAAAGGCCGAGGAACGCAAATCGGTCTTAAAATCGCGGGTGATTTCAACGAAATAAACGACGTTCGGAAATTGTGTGCGGAATTACTTCCCCCGTATCAATTCCCAACCAAAATCGAAATTGTTGAATCCTTGCCGAAAAACGGAACCGGAAAAATTTTACGGGTAAAAAACAATGATTGAATTTGAAAAAAAAGCATTACTCACGGCAGAAGAATACGCATTTATAAAAAAACATTGCTACCCTGCCTGTGAAGCCATGACCCAAACGAATTACTATTATGATACCGATGATTTTGAGTTAAATCGTCAGGGAATTACTTGCCGTATCAGGGAAAAATGCGGTGGGTTCGTTGCAACTGTAAAGGATCATCAATCGGATGGATGCAGTATCGAAACTTCAAAAAACGCTGCAGGACGCTATGATACTTCTTTTTTTGAGGGGATGGGAATTGATTTTCAGGGCAGCCTGACAACCGTTCGGGCCACGTTCGTAACTTGCGACGGCGTTTTCGTTATGCTCGATGAAAACAGATATCTGGACACAACGGATTATGAAATAGAATACGAGTACCAGGCAGGGCAATACGAAATCGTTTTTTATGAAATTAAAGAACTGGCCGAAATGCTAAAGCATCACAATCTCATTGAAAGTACGGAAGGTTTTATCACACGCTTTGAAAATGGACTAAGCAAATCTTGCAGATTTTATCGGAGAAAAGAAGAACTGGCCGAAAGCTAAAACAATATCAATGAAGGAGCCGTATAAAAGCGGCTCCTTCATTGACTATTCCGTTTTAATTAGTACGGTTTTTGACCACGTTATATTTTATAATACAATTGCAGCTGCAGTAAACAGAAAGGAGTCCAAAATGGAAGATGTTTACATTATTCTGGAGCGGCACGAACAGACGTTGAAATCTTTAACGAAAGACATGACGGACCTTCGGCAGGTACAGTCGGAAATCCGGGCAATGAATGAAACGCTCGTTACGCTCGCTACGGAATTAAAAAACACAAATGAGCATCTGGCAAGGCATGAACGAAAAATCGAGGATATGGAAAACCAACCCAAAAATCGATTGCAGCAGATTGTGACTGCATTGATTTCTGCGCTATGCGGAGGACTTATCTCCTTGGTGATCGGTCTTGTTTTTGCCTGAAGAAAGGATACACTATGGCACTTTTAGAGCCCAATGAAACCTATGAAGCACTCGGGGTTAAGGTTCATGAAAAAATCATCCCCGACGGAACCAAATGGAAGAACTATGAAAAAGCAAAGAAATGTGGGTTTTCCGTTGGTTCTCTTTACAAAAAACAAAAGAAGCTGAGCGAAAACTCCGGGATCGTTCAGTTTGTAACCATCCATAACACGGATGATCTTGACAATGTTGAAGATGATGCGGAACAGTATACCAGAGCCACCTATAACGAAAACATGAATTCCGTCCGGATTCATTTTTACGTAGATGACCTGGGAGCGTGGCAGAATCTCCGTGCCGGAACCGGGATGTGTAAAAACGATCCGTTGTTCGGCGCTGAAGTCAGTTGGCACGCAGGAGACGGATCTAACGCAACCGGAGGAAATATGACCAGTCTCAGTATGGAAATCATTATGAACGATGAGGATCCCGAAAAAGACGAAAAGGCAAAGGATAACGGTGCCCGGCTTGCAGCATGGCTTCTGTGGAAACACGGACTGACCGTAAATCAATTGGTAACGCACACGTATTGGGTAAACAAAGCATTCGGTAAGAATTTTAAGGATTTGGATACGCAATGTACGAATCTGATCTCCGGTTACAAATGGTGTCCGTCCCATATTTTTAAATCCACTCGCCATTCTGTCGCACTGGAAAATTGGAAGGCATTCAAGGCGTTAGTTCAAAAGTATATCGATGAATTGGACGGCATCATCTGCTGTCCTGAAGTTACCGGAGAACAGAGAGTATATATGTTCCTTGAAGATCCCATCCGACCGGGAGATCTGGTATCCATTTCTCCGGATGCGGTTTACTACGACGGTAGCCCCATTCCCTGTTGGGTAAAAGAACACAATTGGTACGTAATGGAATGCAGTGGAGACCGTGCGGTTCTGAATTTGGACGAGCTTTGCAAAATTTCCATTTGCTCTCCTATCAATAAATTCTATCTGAATATTGTGAAACGTGTTGAAGAAATGTCCTTCCAGCCCTACTGCGTTAAAATCAAAACCGATTCTCATAAAATTTACAGCGGTCCTGGGACTAATTATGCTTGTGTTGGAAAAATTGCGGACCACGGCGTATACACGATCGTCGAAGAATCCGATGGAGAAGGTGCTTTCCGCTGGGGGAAGCTGAAGTCTGGGATTGGTTGGATTTCGTTGGCCGGAACCGAAAAGAGGGAGGTGTAGTACTTATGGAATTTGTTGAGTGGTCTATGCTTGCAACCTTTGCAGGGGCATTAATGATGGTTCTGCTGATTACGCAGCTTACCAAAAATCTTTCGCTGATCAAAAAACTTCCCACGCAGATCTGGAGTTACGTAATTGCATTGGCAATTCTTTACCCGGCCTATTTCTTTACCGGTCAGCTTACGGTATCGAATGCGGTTTTGATTTTGTTCAACGGAATGATCGTGGCCCTTGCTGCAAACGGCGGATTTGATGCTATCAACAAAGTTTTGTCCTCCGTTGTAAAGAAAGAATAACGTTGTACTTTTTTGATATACCCTCTACTCTATTTTGATGGAGGGTATATCCCCCCCCCGTCTTTGCGCAGATGTACAAGATAATCTACTAAAACGACTTACTTAAATAAAGGAGTATTACTTATGGAAATTTTACTTTCCCTTTTCACTACGATTGTTGCTCTCTGGCTTTGCCCCTGGATGTATTCGCTTTTGCAGGATTCTCCGGAAAAGAAAGCCGCAAAGCCAATGTGGTTATTCGGCATGATTGGCTTTGTGATTTCTGCAGTTTTGAACTGTATCGTCATGAGGAATTTTGAGCTTTTTCCGGTTTTTATTTCCGGTCTGTATGGGGCGTTGTGCGGAGAACTTCTGGTGTTGTTCTTTGAAGTAATTAAGAAGACGCAGCGGGTAGAAGTCAGTCCATTCTATGATGACGGAACGCCGCCACGTTTCTATATTACAGGAGACAAGCATCGGAATTTCAATTCTGTAGAACGTTTTTGCAGAGAGATGAATACCCGGAAAAAGGACGTACTTATCGTACTTGGAGATGCGGGCTTTAACTATTTTGAAGATAAGAGAGATCAAAAACTGAAAGAACGCATGTCTAATATGAACATTACTCTGTTTTGCATTCACGGGAATAAAGAAAAACGCCCTGCAAGTATGGGAACCTATGGCAAGCGCAGTTTTTGTGGAGGGAAGGTCTATTACGAGCCAAAATATCCCAACATTCTCTTTGCAATCGACGGAGAGATCTACAATTTTGAAGGAAAAAAATACTTTGTTATGGGCGGTGCCCACAGTGTGGATAAGAACCGTTGCCTTGAAAAAGGCTTACCCTACTGGGAAGATGAAATGCCCACGCCTGCTTTGATGCATTATGCCGAGGAAAAGTTGGCGGAACATAAAAACAACGTGTACGGAGTCCTCTCCCATACTTGCCCCTTCCAGTATCTTCCCATTGAAATGTTCGTTAGTACCCGTCGAAATGAGGAAGAAAGAGAAAGTAAACGATCCCCCAAAGTATTTCGTTTGTTTAAGAAGAAGGTTTTTGAACCTGACATCGACCGAACAACTGAGTATTGGCTTGGGGAATTAGAGCGGAAGATTCGATACAAGCAATGGTTCTGCGGCCACTATCATATTGATAAGCAGATTGATAAGGTAACGATGATGTTCAGAGAAATCCGGCCGTTACATCAGCGCAGAGAATCCTGATTATGGGTTCTATTGTTTCGTGGATGGGGCAGTGGTTTTCCCCTTTGTGGATTCTGTTTTTCATTATTGCTGTTGGGTATGCGATTGGAAAGATTAAAATCCGGGGGATTTCTCTTGACTTATCTTCGGTTTTAATTTTATCGGTTCTGATCGGTGTTTTCTTTCATTTTTGTCCTCGTATTTCTGTTGAAGGAGCGATCATATTCCGGATGGATGAAACATTTCAAACCGTTTTGCGGTTTCTTTCGTCGTTTGGTACTTCTCTTTTTATTTCTTCGGTAGGAGTTTCCTCCGGGTATGAATTAGCACTACCCAGGAGAAAGAAAACCTATCCCTATTTCTTCTTCGGAGGATTCGTTGTCCTTCTGAATCTGCTTCTAATGCATTTAATTTTTTACGCAGACGGGGATGTTGAAAAAGGACTCCTGTACGGTGTTTTTTGTGGTGCAATGACTTCTACTCCCGGCTTGACGGCTATATGCGAATCTTCTGCAACCCTTGCAGAACAAGCCGCTGCCGGTTACGGTTGTTCCTATCTTTTAGGAGTTTCCGGTATTGTATTTTTTGTTCAATCCTTTGCAAAAGAGCAGACAGAATCTCCAAGTGAAAACAAAACGACCTCGTCCGATGTGTCATTTGCCACACGCGATCTGGCATTGTTTTCCATAACTATTTTATCGGGGATTCTACTTGGAACTATTCCGCTATTTCACACCAACATCTCGCTGGGAAATGCCGGGGGGATCCTTCTGACCGGAATTCTGTTTGGATATATTCTGAAAACAAAGAAACCTGATCTGAAAATCTCCCAAAGCAGCATCCAGTTGTTTCGGACCTTCGGTCTCCTGCTGTTTTTTGTCGGGACGGGCATTCCTGCCGGAATGACGTTAATGACGGAATTTCAACCGCACGTATTTGTATACGGAATTCTTTTGACTGTATTCCCGATCTGCTTCTCCTACTTGCTTCTTCGTTACGGAATGAAGGTGGATAAGCGTACGGCACTCAATACGGTATGCGGAGTTATGACCAGCACTCCGGCCTTCGGAATTTTATCCCGTTGCGGCAGACAATCCGCTGATACGGCCGTTTATTCGACAGCGTATACAGGGGCATTGCTTACAACCGTTTTTTGTTTGAACATATTAACGTAGCGCTTTAATTTTGATGAAAAAACAGAGAACCGACTCTGTATATAACACATATTTAATGTGAGGTGAATTTATGGTAACGGCATTAAAAGAAATCTGCGATTTGAGAACGCAGGCACCCAGAATTGACACAAATAACTCGAATCGTTATTGTATCTTGTCTGACGAAGGCCGCACTATGACGGCGTACTGTTTCAGCATCCCGGTATATAATGATACGACAAAGCGACTTGTGCGCCGGGAGTTCATTGAGGATGGAGATCTGATTCGTTTTTCCGGAAGTAATACAAACGGTTTTATCCATCACGGAAAGATCGTTATGACGAATGTCTATGGCGGAATTTGTATCAGTCTTCCGGCTGACGACGTATCCTTGAGAGGCGGGCATTTGTACTCTGGGAACTGGGAGCTTATGCCATCCTTTAATGGAGTTTGTGTGCATTGTAATGCTCCTATTGCAAAAATGAACTTAAATATCGACCGCGAATTTTTGAAGATCCACCATTGCTCCAAAAGTTTTGGGATTATGCAGGAAGAGTTCTTTCCCTTCTTTACCGCAACACCCCTGTTTTCTGCAAATGAAAACAAAGAATGCTTTCCGGCAACGGTTGAATACAAAAAAGGAAACGACCGAAATTATGAAGTTATCATTCGGGCGACGCAAGGAAATTCCATAAGCTTTGAATTGAACTTGTATGAACCAAAACTGTTTCAGGATACCACTGTAGAAAGTCGGCATCCGAAGGAAAACAACGCTTACGGCGGAATCTCCTTTTTGGGAAAAACGGAATGGACGGGGGAGCAGTGGCTGTATTCCAGACTGGATCTGACGAAAATTCCGGAACTGTATTCTGCTGCCGTACAAAAAGTGTTCTTGCACCTCCCGAGGTGGAACAACGCTGATGGTGAAATCGAAGTGTATGCACCTACGGCCCGGTTTTGCAGTTTCGGCTCCAATTGGGAAAACAAAATCGGGCAAACTGCACTGGTGGCAACGGCAACCCCTAAGGACAACTACCTTACCGTGGATATTACGAGGCTTGTTACTGATGCATCCGAGAGATGTCTGATTCCCACGGAGGGGCTGATCCTAAAGCCCAAAGCAAAAGAAGGTAGCTTTGTTACGGTCTCTACTGGGGATAACTATACGCTTCCTCAAATTCTGGAAGTACAATATGAATATTAAAAGAAAGGAATACTTTATGAACGAAATGAAAGAAGCGCTTCTTGTTGAAGAAGATCTGGAATTGAATTCTGCGGAATCCGCCCGGGAATCTGAGATTCTTTTTGAAGACACCTCCAAGAGAAGTGAAAATGCGAAACACTTTCGTTTGAAGAAC
>JAZPXN010000074.1:0-1521 GCA_045543655.1 Eubacteriales bacterium | reverse complement strand
AGGAGGACGGTTTCGTATCGGCCCTGCCTCTCGGTCTCAACCGTATC
This sequence comes from Eubacteriales bacterium, assembly GCA_045543655.1. Classification (GTDB taxonomy): domain Bacteria; phylum Bacillota; class Clostridia; order Oscillospirales; family UBA644; genus RGIG995. The sequence continues at coordinate 1,474 of JAZPXN010000074.1, read as the reverse complement.
AAGATACAGCGCGGTCTTACCACTTCCTCCGTTGCGGCGTTCGGTCCCTTTACCACACAGGAGATATTCCACGGCGGCGAGGCGCCTTACTACGGTCTTAATGCCACTTCCGGCAATATGATCCTTGCCGACCGTAAAAGGCTGAAAACCCCTAACGGTATGATACTCGGCACACCGGGCAGCGGCAAAAGTTTTTCGGCAAAGAGGTCAATTCTCGGAACCTTCCTGAGCACGAAGGACGATATCCTCATTTGCGATCCCGAGGCGGAATACTTCCCGCTGGTGGATAGGCTGAAAGGTCAGGTCATTAAGATTTCTCCGACCAGTACGCAGTATGTCAACCCTATGGATATCAACCTCAATTACAGCGAGGACGACAACCCGCTTGCCCTTAAATCCGATTTCATTCTGTCCTTCTGCGAGCTTGCGGCAGGCGGAAGAAATGGGCTGGAGCCGGTGGAAAAGACGCTCATTGATAGAGCCGTCCGTACCGCGTACCGTCCGTATATGGCAGACCCCAGACCGGAGACAATGCCGATTTTGGAGGACCTGTACGACGAGATCAAGCGGCAGCCGGAGCCCGAGGCACAGAGAGTCGCGGCGGCGCTGGAGCTCTACGTCCACGGTTCGCTCAACGTGTTCAATCACAGAACGAACGTGGATATCAACAACCGCCTTGTGTGCTTCGATATCAAGGAGCTGGGCAAGCAACTGAAAAGCCTTGGTATGCTCGTCATTCAGGACCAGGTATGGAACAGAGTATCCCAAAACCGAGACTTGGGCAAATCCACCTGGTATTTTGTTGACGAGTTCCACCTTCTGTTGCGCGGCGAGGTGGGAGCCTGGAGCGTGGAGATTTGGAAACGCTTCCGTAAATGGGGCGGTATCCCCACGGGTATCACGCAGAATATCAAGGACCTTCTTTCCTCCCCGGAGATCGAGAATATCTTTGAAAACAGCGATTTTGTGTACCTTCTCAACCAGGCAAGCGGCGACCGCAAGATACTTTGTGAACGCCTGAATATCTCTAATCAACAGGCAGCGCATATCTCAAACGCGGGACCCGGACAGGGGCTTATCTTCTTCGGCAACGTGATCCTGCCATTCGTGGATAACTTCCCGAAGGATAACGAGCTCTACGCCATTATGACTACAAAGCTGTCCGACATTGCGGACGGCGGAGGAAAAGACAATGGCAAGCAAAGTTAATTTGACCCACGTGAGCCTGTTTTCCGGCATAGGCGGCCTTGACCTTGCGGCGGAGGCCGCAGGGTTTGAAACCGTCTGTCAGTGCGAGTGGGCGGATTTTCCGCACTCCGTCCTCTCGGCACGATGGCCGGACGTTCCCAGGTTCCGGGATATTACTACATTCACGAAGGAGGCGTTTTTTGAGAAAACAGGACTTGAAACAGTCACCGTCATATCAGGCGGATTTCCGTGTCAGCCCTTCTCAACAGCCGGACGAAGAAAAGGC
>JAZPXN010000073.1:0-4652 GCA_045543655.1 Eubacteriales bacterium | reverse complement strand
CTCATAGCGCTCCAGCGGCATACCGGTGTAAACGGTGTTGGATGTGCAGAAAATGTATCCTCGGCCATTTTCCATACCTTCTTTCAGCGAGCGATGGATATCCGCTTTTGCTTCTTCTTCGGTGCCGGTATGCAGCAGGCCGCAATTTACATTGCCGCAAATCGCCATATCCGGGCCTATAATCTTACGTACCTCGGGGATAGATACACCACCCTGCGGATCCAGAGAATGAATTGCGTCAGGCTTACAATCGGCCATCTGTTGCAAAATCGGCATAATATTGCCATCCGTGTGTTTGATCGTATAATATCCCATTTCCCGATACCCGCTGATCACTTCCTTCAGATAAGGAACAATCAGTGTTTCGAAGGATTCCTCGTCGAAGAACGGATTCGTGTTGAAACAATAGTCCGAACAAAGAATCATGCCATCCAAAAGAGCGCCTTTCTCCTTTATCTTGCGAGCTCTTTCCAAGGCCTGTTCCGTACGTCTGGCAGAAGATTCATTGAGAACCTCCGGCTGCTCGTACATCTTTACTGCAAAATCCATCATTTTGGATCCCATGGGAATATGCCAGGTAGGATCTGTGTCTGCATTCAGCATCAGGAAGTATTCGTCGCCCGATTTCTCTCGGATGAGTTCCATAAGCCAAACGGTGCTATCTACGTCGTTGAAATCGGGCCACCACAATGAAATCGCACTATGGCCATATCTCTTTGCTATGTCAATATAGAGTTGAGCCATTTCATCCATATGTAGCTTTCTTTCGTTCAGGCTCATCTGGTTCCATTGTGAATAACTGCGATGACTGGGGTGAACCTTGCCAAATGCTTCCATCGTCAAATAGAAAAACAATTCGAATGTCGGGACCTGCCCACCAATCGGCTCACATTTCAAAGTTCGAATAAAACGTTCCTTATGCGTCATTATTCATTTCCTTCAAAATCAAATTTTCGAATTTCTTCCGTCAGGAAAGTTCTCCTACTAATTTTCCAAGCTCGGACGCTCTTGCAATTTCCCTACCATCCAGTTCGATCCACAAGCCTTTTCCTTTTTGATATCTGGAACCATCTTTGTCGTACCCAATCGTAAGCTTGTGTTTCTTGTACGGCAGATCCTCCAGCAGGAAATACGTCCAACCTTCCTTCGAAATCAGCGGATCTACAACGATCTGATTATCCTCAGTAGGTTGAAGGCCGCAGATTCCTCTGATCACGAGGTCACAGAATGCGGAATGGTTATAATCTTTTCCTCTCTCATAACCGCCCTTATCCTCGTTCCATCCCCAGCCCTGCAGCATTTCTCTGGCAAGCCAAATACCCGTGTCGGGATGCATATTTTCGTCCAGCCAGTTAAGCGTCTTACCATTTTCATCGGTTCTGAAATGACTTTTCGCATAAATGGACAATTGCTCAGCAAAATCTGCTTTTTTTACTTCTTCCGTCTCACCGGACTCAAGTAACTTGATCATTCCGTTCAAAGTCTGGGTTGTTGCATAAGGCCATATCGGGCCGTTCCACTGGCATTCATGACTCGATTCCTTATTCATATAACGAGGATGGTTCTTTTGTGCGGTGGTAATGCCATAAGGCGCCTTAAAATATTCTTCGTCAGCCAGATAACGCCAAGCCTTATTATGACGTTTATCCGGGACTCCAAATCCCCAGGGAATGTAGCCGATCTCTTCCATGGCATTGTGTTCTTTGGGAATACTGCTGATCGCCAGATCCGGGATCTCATCATCCTTTGTGGCTTGAGGAATCACCTTAAAGAATTGATCTTTCTCATCCCACAGGTGCTTCCACATCAACTCTCGGATCGTTTCAGCCTTTTCTCTGAATCTCTGAGAAGTCTGTTCGTCACCAGCCCAAAGAGAGATTTTTTCAATTGCTCTGGCATTTGCGTACATATAGCTGTTCATTGTAGGGCGCAGACCGCTTCCGCTGATAGATTCTTCCATAGCATCCCATCCGTCATGAGACCAAAACAGCCCATATTTAGTCAAATGCTTCTTCTCTATCATTTCATAATACTGAATCAATTCAGGCAGAACGTCAACAGCCAGTTCCTTGTCATCTGATGCCAGTGCATAATGATAAACAGCATCCGCAATCCAGGAAGAATAAGGAACGTTTTCTTTTCCTTCCCCACGGAGCCAAAAGTAAATATCATCTTTCGCAAGTGTTCTGTCTTCCTTCAGCCATCTTGCCTCTGCAATATGGTGTCCATTGGCACAATTGATAGAATTATGCGGGCCGGACCAAGACACTTTCGGAAGAAACTCCGTGATGACTCGACCATTGTCAATTTCTTTGATATGCTTTCTGAACACCCACCAGCGGAAATAGTATGTTTCCTCGATCAATTCATCGGAACATTCAAACTTAGGGACTTCCTTTTCCACCCATTCTTCGGCGTTTTCATTTGAAATTGCCTGTATGGTAAGCTCCTCATCATTTTGGTTAAATTTGCTGATATATTGTCTCCAGGTTTGATTTTGCATAAGCTCATCTCCTCAAAATAATATCGAATTTGTTCGTTCTTATCCTGCACCCGCGACCCGTATCAAACTGCGTCAGCCACAAAGCCTTCTCACTCGTGCGGCATAACGGCTTATAATTTCGCATGCAATCCGTAGGATCCCAAAAATATTTGGGAAGGGACCAGGAAGGAGTCTGAAAATAAAATTTCAGACTGCGCAGCCGCACGCTAGATGCATCTGCACCAAGATACGAGATATGGGATATGAGGTAGAACATATTTTCTTAATTATATCTCATCTTGTTATTCTTGTCAAGTCCGAGCGCATTAGGTCAAGACAAAATGCTAAATTTCCCAAACAATTTGCTGTTTAACGCAACCTTTAACCTCGGGATGGCGTTTGCAATTTGGTAAATTTTTGGGAAGCAACGGAAGTATCAAAGGCAGAAAATCTCCTGCTGCAACGATGCGACAGGTTTTTCCTACAGAAAATTCGTTTGCCTTCTTGCATTTTCGACAGGAGTGTGGTATAATGAAAATACACGACGAAAATTGTGAAGAGGACTTACTATGAAACGGTTTTTTACCCTGCTGCTTGCCATATTGCTTCTTGCGTTGACGTTTACCGGATGTCAACCGAGCCCCGCTGTGCCTACCGATACCGGGACGGATTCCAACTGGATCGAGCCTGCGGACGTGGTCATCAGCGAGGTGATGCCCGACAATGAAAATCTGACCATGGGGCACGGGTTGGATTGGGTGGAACTGTATTATCGGGAAGAGGGAACGGTAGATCTTTCTTATTACGCCCTGACCGACGATCTTTCCGAGCCAGACGCCTATCCGCTGACCGATCTATCCATTTCCGAAGGGGAATATCTGACGGTGATTCTGCCGGAGAATGCTTCTTTTCATTTGTCTGCGGAAGGGGAGACGGTCTATTTGACCTGTCAGGGCAAGGAGGTTTCCAAACTGACTTACGCGCCCTCCACGGAAGGGGAATCTTTTTCTGCCGACGGGATTTGTGAATATCCCACTCCCGGCTACGCAAACAACCGGGAAGGGTATTTGGCATATCTGGAAGGGCAGACGTTTCCGACGTTAATGATTACGGAAGTGCTGTCTTCCGGAGATGGTGACGACTGGGTGGAAGTAAAAAACAATTCCGATCAACCCGTCGATCTTTCGGGATATACTCTGACTGATAAGCGCAAAGAACCGGCGCGTTATGCCTTTCCTTCCGTGACCTTACAACCGGGGGAGCATTTCATCGTTTTCTGTTCCGGCAATCCGGTGTTGGGGAAGAATCACGCTTCCTTTAAAATCAGTTCCGAAGGGGAAAAATTATATCTTGCCAAGGACGGGGTCTTTTGTGTCGTTCTGGTCCTTCCCGTGTATCTGGTAAAAAATGAAAGTTACGGGCGGTATGGTAAATCGTTCCGCTATTTTGCATCGCCTACCCCCGGTGCTGAAAATGGAGAAGGGTACGAAAATACCGTGTCCGCACCTTTGGCAAGCGTTCCCACCGGGTTGTATGCAGATCCGGTTTCGGTTTCGCTGAGCGGTTCCGGCATGATTTACTATACTTTGGACGGAAGCCGTCCCACGGATACTTCCGCCGTCTATACCGAGCCGATTCTCCTTGACAGAACGGTGACGGTACGCACCTTTTGCACCGATGGAGTTCGCACCAGCGATCTGACGGCTTATACCTATGTTATCGGGGCAACGCACGATCTTCCGGTGGTTACCGTGTCCATCCCCCAATCATCCTTGACGGGGGAAGAAACGGGAATTTTGAATCACGTAGATCAGAATTTTGAATACGAAGGGCAGTTGACTCTCATTGAAAGCGGGGAAGAGAAATTTTCCGTTCCCTTCGGCTTTCGGCTTCACGGTCATGACAGTCGTAACGGTGCGAAACAGAATTTCCAGTTGCGCTTCCGGTCGGAATACGGGGCGGGAAAACTGAAATATCCCTTGTTTGAAAACCGGGATTTTGATGAATTTAATTCCCTGCTTCTCAAAGGGGGCAGTGAAGACTGGGCAAACGCTCTTCTCCGGGATGAACTTTCCACCGCCGTGGTGGACGGAACGACTGCCCTTTACGCCCAGGCGGTCAAGCCCGTGGTGCTGTATCTGGGCGGCGAATACTGGGGGATTTATTATCT
>JAZPXN010000072.1:0-3742 GCA_045543655.1 Eubacteriales bacterium | reverse complement strand
TACAGACTTACCAACTAACGAAGACCACAATTACCAGTTTTATTCAGATAGTTTTGAGCGTGTTTTGAAGAAGCATATTGAGCACATCCCGTTATACAGGAAAAATCATCCCAATAAAAAATTGATCTTCTTTGTTTTTGACGAATCGTCTGCATACAATATGGTCGAAGATGAAACTCTTGCGCTACGCGGACCAGTATCAGGAGAATGTTTTGTGTCGGATCCGCATAAGCATTTTTTTGACAGAAAATTTATAGAGATTTTTAAGGATGCGGATATTGACTTTCTGATATGGTTTTCTCCGTTTAAGGCATACTATCTTCCGGACCCGACGCAATTACTTCCTTCGGTTGCAGTTTTTGACGTAAAGAATTATAAGTTTGATGCTTGCATTTCTTATCCAAAGAATAAAATGGTAAGTTCAGAAACATAAACATTGTTAATTGACTAATAATAGCCCCTGAATAATTTTTCAGGGGCACCGTTATATTGTTCCGATAATGTAATATTATAGTTGGTCGAAAATATTCTTTGCATCTTACTTGATACGGAATTTGAGGCAGTTGCGGCCGATGAGGAGGGTGTGGAAGGTGGGGTTGGGGACTTTTAGCGCTGTTTTTGGCAGATTCTGGAGAAAATTTGCATAGTTCTTCACCAAATTTGACCGAGGTTCGCCTGCACCATAGAGAAAGACCGTCCCGGGTGGGGCGGTCTTTCGGTTATTTGCGGTAATGACTGTATTCTGCTTTTGATTTAGGGTACTTGAACATCAAAGAGGCGGTGGTTATAGACGGCGCGGATCTTGTTGCGGATTTTTACGACGGTAAAGACGTCTTCAATACGGGAGGATTCGTACAGACCTTTTTCGGTCATGACGTTGATGGGCGACCAGGAATAGTAGGTTAGGTCATAACGGAGATCGTAACGTCCCTCGTAATTAAAAAACAGTCTTGCGGGACGCGCAAAAGTCCCTCGTTTTCGGTAGGGCCATATGCGGACTTGCTTGTTTGAGAGAATATCGGTGCTGATTTTAATCTTTTTACCGTTGAATAAGATACAGAGATCAATGACACATAGAACGACTTCTACGAGAACCGGAATCGAAAATATTGCAATCAGTGGGATTCTGGGGAGAAACGCCCACTCAACGACGGCCGCGAATAGGATTAGTGCAATCCATCGGACGGTTCGGAACAAATCGAAAAGTATGGATTTCAAAACATCTTTTTTGATCTCTTTTATACTCACAAGTACGTTATTCATTGGTCCCTCCTACGTTTGAAAAAAGCCGGGGGAGACCCTGCTTTTAAATTTCAGATAATAAATTGCTTTCCAGCAGGTCGCGGATTTCTTCGAGAAGCTTGGCTTGATTGAGTTGGGCTTCTTCGAGGGCTTCTTGACGGGCCTTAAGCGCGGCGGCAGCTTCATCGGCCTTTGCTTTTTCTTCTTCAGCCTTTGCCTTTTCCTCGGCGATCTTCTTGGCCTCCATCTTATTTTTAGCGATCATAATTACGCGGAGGACGCAGAAGATGCAGACGGCGGTGATCAAAAAGTCAATTAAAGTCTGCAACCAGGTTCCCCAAAGGATGGCTACTTCGGGGGTGAGTATTTCGCCGGCCTCGTTGACTACGGCCTCGACAATAACGGTTTTGATGGAATCCAGGCTGCCGGCTTTGACAAAGAGGGCAACGAAGGGATTGATGATGTAATTGACGAGTCCGGTAACGATTTTACCGAAGGATCCGCCGATTACGACACCGACGGCCATGTCGATTACGTTTCCGCGGGTAATAAACGCTTTGAAATCTTTGAAGAAAGTAGTTTTTTTCAAGGTAATTCCCTCCTGAAATAAATTTATTTTATATCATTATATCTTAAATCAGTACCAATGTCAAGGGAGTGCGGCGAAAAAGTCGATGAAGGGGACGGATTTTTCAAAAATTTCAAAAAATTCATTTGAATCTTGACAAAAAGAGAAAATAATGATATACTTTGCTTATCAAACCTAATGGAGTAAATTATGAAACGTTTTCTTTGCTTCGTTCTTCTCTTTCTTTTGCTTTTTTCCGTGGCGATCAGTTCGTCTGCAAACGAGGCGAAGGTTGCGGAAGATCTGACGAAAAACACTACGCTGCAATTGATCTCCGGTTCCGGCGCCGTTTCCCGGTTGAAGGACCGTTCGGTCACCACCGCTTGTTCAACGACGGGAAAGTTCGAATTGAAGATTACCTCCGAAACGCCGATTTACGGCGTGTATTTGATCTGGAATCACACGCCGCCTCAATGGGAAATGTGGGGGAATACGGAGTTTGTTAAAGGCGGAAAGTACGGCTTTTGGCATGAATACAAGGAGCTGCACGGAGGAACCCGTTATACGCTTTCCTGGAGCGGGGAGGGATATTTGGCAGATATCTACCTGCTTGGTGAGGGGGATCTGCCGGAATACGTTCAGGTTTGGGAGCCTCCCTGCGAAAAGGCGGATTTTCTCTTGCTTCCGACGCACGCTGACGATGAGCATCTTTGGTTCGGCGGCACAATGCCTTATTACGGGGGAGAGCTTGGGTATAAAATTCAAGTCGTGTATCTTATGAAGCATGTGTACGGGAGGCATCACGAGCTGATCAACGGACTTTGGACGGTCGGGGTTCGCAACTATCCGGTCATCGCGGAATTTATCGACAAATATTGCGCAAATCTTGCGCAGGCAAAGAGTTATTATCCGGAGGATGAGGTAGAGGAATTCCTCGTTGAGAACATCCGCAGATTCAAGCCGGAGGTAATCGTTGCCCACGATCTTGCCGGAGAATACGGTCACGGCGCTCACATCCTGAATGCAACGGTTTTGTCGGAGAAGGCCTTGTATTCTGCTAATAATCCGCAAAAATTCCCCGAAAGCCTTGAACGATATGGGCTTTGGGAGACGAAAAAATGTTATCTGCATCTTTATCGGGAGAATGAGATTTTTATTAACTGGAAGGAAAAGGAGCTTTCCGCTTTCGGTGGCATCAACGCCTACGATATGGCACAAAAGGGCTTTGAGCAGCATAAATCTCAGGTTCCGTTTTTCTCCATGTCTCTGGATAATCGTGCCCGTTACGGGAACGGGCTGTTCGGTTTGTATTCCACCACCGTGGGGCCCGACGTACAGAAAAATGATTTTTTGGAAAATATTCCGGCGGAATGCCTGACCACGTGGGTGGAACCGGAGATAACCGAGTCGGATCCGGTCACGGAAAGTGATCCCACTACCGAAGCAATTCCGGTTTCGTCTTCAACGGTATCTGCAAATAACGGCCGAAATCATTCCTTCGCGACGTTTGCCGTGGCGGTTTCCATCGTTCTTTGTTTTATTTTGATTTTTGCGACCGTACTGCTTTTTTCCCGGCGTAAAAAACGTTGATGCTTGCCCGGAATTGAACTTAATACGAACCTTTCGCCTACCCGCTTGACAAAACCTTCGGTTTGTGGTACAATATCGATGTAACGTATGCGGGTGTGGCGGAATTGGCAGACGCGCCAGACTTAGGATCTGGTGTCCTCGACGTGCAGGTTCGACCCCTGTCACCCGCACCAGAAAACGACAGATTCCGCCAGGAATCTGTCGTTTTCAACTAAATCCACCCTTGCGGGTGGGTGAAATATTGCTTTGCAATGTGAAATACGCCTGCGGCGTGTGAAATTCGCCTCGACGGCGAGTGGGTGGATTTAATTTCACTTGATGCGATAGCATCAAATTTCACAA
>JAZPXN010000071.1:0-2839 GCA_045543655.1 Eubacteriales bacterium | reverse complement strand
GGCGCCGACGGTGCGTTCGTCCCCGCCCTTGACCCGGTCTTTTACGTCGTCGGCCAGGGTTTCGGCCACGTCTTTCGTCTCAAGCCAGATCGAAACGGAATCCCCGTCCGCGGCCCACTGAAGCTCGTAATCCTCCAGGGTTGCGTTCTTCAGCTGGTCGGCGGTGCCGCCGAGATTGGCGGAAAAGGCGTTGTTTTCCGGCTTGGTGGCGTTGACCTCCGTATCGATGACGGGAGGAACGAAAACAGGCGTATCGTCGGTATATCCGCCGTCGGGCAGATCGGTGACGATGCCGTCATCGGAGGGGCCGGAATTGCCCGTATCGGAGGGCGTACCGGAATTGGAATGATCCGGCTGAAGGGAGTTATCTCCCGTCGCGGCAGAATCGGAGGAAGTGCCGGAGCCGGAATTGGTATTGGTGCCGGAGCTTCCGCCGGATTGCCCGTACAGAGTAGTATCAAAGGGAACGGAGGCCACGCCGAACTGCTTGGACAGATCCCGGGCCACGGTATAGGAAACGATCCTCATTTCCCCGTCGGGGCCGGCCTTGACACCGCTGTTATGATAATTGAAGGTGATATGATTTGCGTAGAATTCGATGGTCAAAAACTGCACCACCTGAATATCCTGATTGGTCAGGCTGGGCTGATAGGAATAGCTGTAATATCCCAGAGATCCCATATAGGTATTCATCCAGCCGTTGGCAAGATAGGCGTTGTTCTTCAGCCGCTTGCTTCCGTTGAGGGGAACCACCTTTTCGCCGGCCCAATAATGCAGAATCTGAGCGTCGCCGGCATGATGGTGGCCGTAGGTGTAGATCACGTTGGGATACTCGGCCAACAGCTTCTTCATGGCGGCGGGTGCGGGAGAATCGGCAGCGGAATTTACCTTGGTCTTGGGTCCGGTGACGGTGGGCATCCCGTTCAAGGGATAATGGCAGAGGAAAACCACGGTCTTATCCTTGCCGATATTGGCCAGCTGCTTGGCGGCCCAATTGACCTGCTCTACGTAAAGGCCGTTATGCCCGACCTCGTTCACGGAATGACGGTCGCCGAAGGGCGTGTTCAGCCCAAGGAAATACATCCCCTTGATCTGATAAACGTACCCCAGAATCTCGTTGCGGTACGCCGCAGGGACGTTTGCCGTGGAGAGCCCAAGATCTGCGTAAGAGACCGAGACCGTGGGCGCCCCGCAGGCGTTGGTCATATAAGACGACCAGTCGTTGGAGTTGACGGCGGGATAGGTGTTATCCCCCTTGGGGGTCATATGCACCGAGGGCTCGGGATCGTGATTGCCGGTGGCGATCAGAACCTTCCCGTCCTTGGAGGCGGTCTGGAAGGCGGCGTAGTTTTTATCCATCATTTGCCGGATAATGGTACTGCCGTCGTCGCTATACCCTCCCTTATCCCAGGTACTGCCCCCGGTAGCGGTGTTCCGTCGGCCGGTAATATCTCCGCCGATGAGAACCACGTCGGCGCCGCGGCCCTTGTTGGTCACCGATTTGGCGTAGGCGTAGGCGTGGGCGGAGGAACCGCGGGTGGCGGTCTGAGAATACTGAATGCCGTATTCGTGGTGCATATCGGAGAAGCAGGCCACCGTCAGCAGAGGCGTGTCGCTCTCGTTATAGGCGGCAAAGGACCGCTCGGTGGAGTAGAACTGGAAATTCCGGGCGTATGTGCCGCAATGCCAGCGGCTGCCGGGATCCACGTTGGTAAAGCGCAGATAATGGCTGGTATCCAGATAGATCTGGAAATAATTGCCCTCCGCCTTGATATACAGGCCCTGGGGGGTGTCCGAAAGAACGATCCGGGAGCCCGAAAGGGTCAGATATTTCTTTGCGGCTACGGAATACAGAGTATATTTTCCATCCTCGGCGGGGGCGATGGTCCAAAGCAGCGTATCCGGAGGATTGGACTCGGGCAATTTTACGTGCTTCAGCCCGTCGCCGTAGGCAAGCTCGCTGGAAATACAGTAGGAATGCGCAGCGCTATCCCCATTGGCCGTAATGTTGGGGCCGCAGATGACGTAGGTGCCGGGGACGAGTCCTCCCTGATGGAGATACAGCTTCCCGGAGGCGGCGTCGGAATCAAGACCGAAGTCGGCGAAGAGCGTCAGCAGAATCAAAAGGATCACGGCTGCCGTCAGAAGCACCTTCCGGGAGGAAAACAGAAAACGGTTCATAAAATTCTTCCTTATTTACAACGGTAATTGCGGCGTTTATTCTTCCGCGGGGGGAGTGATCTTCTTGCGCATAAGAAGATAGCCCAGAACGAAGCCGCCGCCCAGAAGGATCACGCCGCCGGCAACGATGGCAACGATCACCCCGGCAGAAAGGCCGGTCTCTTTGGCGCCGCCGTCGGGAACGGCAGAATCGGTCGTGTCGGTCGCAGTACCGGTGCCGTCGGTGGTATCCCCGGAAACCGAACCGGGATCGGAGTCGGAAACCACGGGAGCGTCGGCGTCGGCATAGGCCAGAGCGCAATAGGTAAAGTCGGTGGTATCAAAGGTCAGCATCCCGGAAGCGGCGTCGTATTGGGTCTCCAGGGCGCCGTCCTGCTGAAGAACGGCATAGGTGCGGATCTTGGTAGGATCGGTATTCCGGAGATTTTCGGGAACGGTGATGGTGACGGTCAGCTTTTCCTTGGTCGTTTCCACGGCGGTGGATTCTTCCCCTTCCATCTGGGTATACAGATCCAGAGAGATCCAGGCGCCGACGGTGCGTTCGTCCCCGCCCTTGACCCGGTCTTTTACGTCGTCGGCCAGGGTTTCGGCCACGTCTTTCGTCTCAAGCCAGATCGAAACGGAATCCCCGTCCGCGGCCCACTGAAGCTCGTAATCC
>JAZPXN010000070.1:0-2993 GCA_045543655.1 Eubacteriales bacterium | reverse complement strand
ACGGCATAAGTGTCGACCATGGAAAAATCCTGCGCCGTTGGCTTGAATTTTTCGGGTCTCACTTGTTCCCCTACCATAGGGGAAGGTGCAATACAGCGCATCATCTTTTTATTGTCGCACGATTCGAGAGTCGCTCTGCGACAGGATAGTAATAAAGAGGAGCGGCGCTATAAGCGTGCCTCCCCTTAGTAAGGGGAGGGGGACCGCTTGCGGTGGAAGGGATTGACCGGGAGAGAGATCCTTTCTATTCTACAAAATTGAAACGATCTCCTCAAAGAGCGATGCGCCCTAAAAATATACCTCCCCTGTGTAAGGGGACAAGTGAGACCCGAAAAAGTCAAGTCGAAGACGCCGACCTTTTTCGATGGTCGACACTTATGCCGTAGCTGGGGGACCACGAAGTGGTGGAAGGGTTGCTCCGGTGCAAATGATACTTTTTCATAAATCAAAGGGCGTAAAAAACGAGCAGAGAATCCGAAAATTCTCTGCTCGCCATTTTTTTGTTAAAATCGGGAGGGGCAATCAATCAACCCGTTCGTCGCCCCAGAAAAAGAGCGCCACGGTGCCGGGGCCGGTGTGACTGCCGATGGTGGTACCGATATCGTAGATCTCCACCTTCCCCTTCAGATTGGGGAAGCGGGCCTCCACCAGATCCGCCACGGTGCGGGCGTCGTCGTAGCAGGCGGAATGGCACATATAACATTTGCCGCTGTAATCCAGCCGGCCGTCGGCGCATTCCTCCATGCGGGAGACGATCTCGGAGATCACCTTTTTCTTCCCCATGCACTTTTTCCGGGCAATGAGATGGCCTTCGTGATCCATATTCAGCAGGGGGCAGATATTCAGAACGCCGCCCACGAAGCCGGAGGTCTTCGAAACCCGGCCGCCCTTCACGTAGAAGGTCAGATCGGTAGAGAAGAACCAATGATGCATTCTTTTTTTATTGGATTCCGCCCATGCCTTCAGCTGATCCATGGTATAGCCCTCGTCCCGCAGGTCGGCAAGGCAGTCCATCAGAAGGCCGTAGCCGGAGGAGGCCCCCAGGGAGTCCACGATCTCTATGCGGCGATCGGGGAACTGCTCCAGCGCCATTTCCGCGGCGATGCGGGCGGACTGCACGGAACCGGAAAGGCCGGAGGACAGGGACACGTGAAAAATATCTTTGCCTGCCTCCAGAAAGGGGGTGAAATAGGCCAGATACTCGGTGGCGTTGATCTGGGAGGTTTTGGTCTCTGCCCCGTTGACCATCGCCTGATAAAAATCTGCCATAGACATGGTCTGCCCCAGGTCGTCGGGATAGGATTGGCCATCCAGAGAATAGTGGAAGCAGGTATAATGAATATCTCTCTGTTCAAAATGCTCCTTCGTCAGGTCGGCGGTGGAACACGCACTCAGAACGTAATTGCTCATGCTCGAACTCCTTGTCACAAATGGTATTTATATTTTACCTCTTTTGTCTGGAAAAATCAACCTACGCGGTCGGTTTCAGCGTCTACGGTTGAAAATTGTGGCAGTAGAGACGAAAAAAGAGGATTCTACTGGCAGTAGAGTCCTTGACAGAACGGGTTTTTTATGATATAATAAAGGAAAGAAGCGGGAATATCCCGGAAAATCCCATAATTTTGCCATTCTTTTTTCTAATTCATTTGCTCGATCTTGTAGCCGATCCGACAAAAAAAACGGAGATTCTACACCTCTTCTACCGGAAGTAGAATCCGGATCCGGCGTCCGACCCTACGAAAGGAGCGTTTTTATGGAAGATCTGAAACCGATCTTTGCCTACAATCTGTCCACCCTGCGGAAGAAAAAGGGATGGACGCAGCTGGAGCTGGCGGAGCGGCTGAATTACTCCGACAAGGCCGTTTCCAAATGGGAGCGGGGGGAATCCCTGCCCGACGTGGTGATCCTGAAGCAGATCTCCGAGCTGTTCGAGGTAACGGTGGATTATCTTCTGGTGCGGGATCACGATACGGGGACGGTTCCGGTCTCGAAGCGGAAGCGCCGCAACCGGGCCATGATCACGGGGATCTCCTGCGTAACGGTCTGGCTGATCGCCACCATCGTCTTTTTCTCCTTGGGCTTCGTGGAATCGGTGACCGCCTGGTCGTGGATCGTGTTCCTGGCGGCCGTGCCCATCTGCTGTATCGTCCTTCTGGTGTTCAGCGCTCTGTGGTGGGGGAAAAAGTGGCTCTTTTCCACGGTTTCGGTGCTGGTATGGTCGCTTTTGGCCTGCGCCTTCTTCATCGTATTCTTCCTTGCCCACCAAAATATCTGGCTGATCTTCGTCATCGGAATCCCCGCCCAGATCATTATCTTCCTCTGGGCCGGCATGAAACGGGAATAATACCGTAGCGCGCACCTGCTTTGGCAGGTGCGCTTCTTATTTTTCCGGAAGGGCGGGAAACGGGAAACGGGAGACGGGAAACGGGAAACGGGAGTGTACTTTCTTTCTTGTTCGGGAACAAGAAAGAAAGTACCAAAGAAAGAAAAAGCCGAGGCCGGCACAATTCTTGTGCCGGGGGGGCAGGGAATTCTCTCGCCGAAGGCGAACGTCACCGGGAAAATCGGGAAAGGATCCTTTGCCCGGAAACGCCCCTTCTATGGAACCGCGCGGCAATCGCGCAGTCTTCCGGATACGAAATAATGATCCCCCCGCATAGCGGGGGGGGTATTTCAGTTTCGGGCATGGCCCTAATAATACAGGCTGCGCACAAGTGCGCCTTTTTATTGACCTGCCAGTCATGCATGGGGTTACCTGCTACCCGTAAGCGGGTTCAAGCACGGTATTCGCATCACAAAACGAACGATGCGCTATCGTGAGCCTCCCCTTAGTAAGGGGAGTTCGCGCGGCTTGTTCGGCCGCCGTGACGGAAGGGATTGACCGCCGAAAAGATTCTTTCCCTACGGAATTGTGGAAGGTAACATTTTCCGTGTCAATCCCCTCAGTCACCTGCGGTGACAGCTCCCCTTACTAAGGGGAGCCTCAACGGAGG
>JAZPXN010000069.1:0-82811 GCA_045543655.1 Eubacteriales bacterium | reverse complement strand
CGGCAATAGCGGCATCCACGGCGGCGTAGTCCGCATCCTTGTATTCCAGAGCGGCGACGGCATCGTTGATGGCCTTGGCCATGGCATCTACAGCGGCCTGCTCGGTAATATTCTTACCGCGAACCACGGCATTGACAGCGGCGGTCACAGCGGCGGAATTCTTATAAAGATCCTTGTTTACGGCGTTGGCGGCGGCAATGGCGGCATCCACGGCGGCGTAGTCCGCATCCTTGTATTCCAGAGCGGCGACGGCATCGTTGATGGCCTTGGCCATGGCGTCCACGGCGGCCTGCTCGGTGACGTCTTTTCCGGTCACGACGGCGTTGATGGCGGCGGTGACGGCGGTGAAGTCCTTATAAAGGTCTTTATTCAAGGCATTGGCGTTGGCAATGGCGGTATTGACGGCGGTGTAATCCGCAGGACGGAAGGAGCCGCCGGGATTCTGGGCAGAGAGAAGAATATAATTCTCGGTGCCTTCAATGGAGTTCTGGAGATAAGCGTTCCAGCGGCCTTCCCCGCCCTTGATATAAGCGGAAGAGACGGAAATCGTCTTGTCGATGGCGTTGATGCCGTCCACCTCAACGGTACCGGAACCGGTCACGGAGATAGAAGAGGCGTCGGCGGTGCGGGAAATACCGATGCCCGTCACGAAGACCTTGACGGCACCGGAGGCAGAAACCTCGAGAGAAGAACCGTCAAGAACGATCCCTTTGGCTCCGTCTGCATCCTCTTCCACCGTCAGCTTGGCGGAATCGGCGACGGAGATCCCGTCGGTTCTGGATACGGTGACCCCGACAACGTCGGAATAAACGCGGGTGAGGCTGTCCCCGGCAAGAACCAGGGCGCCGGATTCGACGGCGTCGGCTTTCGCATCCACGGTCAGCTTACCGTCGGCAAGAACCTTCACGATATCAGCATCGATCCCGACTCCGTCATCGGCATAGATCCGCGCCTCGGCCTGCTCGGTGACAGAGAAGCAAATGGTGGTCAAACCCACTCCCCTCTCGGAAAGAAGCCGGAGGTTTGCCGACCCGGAAAGGGTAACGTTTCCGGCGATCCGCAGAGCATGTCCGGAGGCGTTTACACGGAGAACTCCGTCTTCGACCTTAAGACTATCTGCAACGATCAGATCGGCAGCGCCGTTCAGCTCCAGACTGCCGGTCCCCTGCAGGGTCAGATCCCCGTCCACGGTCAGGGCGGTGCCGGAAGCGTTGAGGATATTGGTACCCACCAAGGTAACGGTGACCGAATCGGGGACGGACACAGCGGTGGGACCGACGATTCCGTCGAAAAGAAGGGTCTTAGCCTCGGGATCAAGGACGATCCGTCCCACGGAACCGTAATAGACCCGCCGGCCGTAGTTCAAAGTGGTGGTGCCCGTTGCATCGGTCACGGTGACGCCGGTCAGAATCTGGCCCGGGAGAAACGCATCGGAGGTGATGAGATATTCGTTGCCGTATTCCAATCCGCACCCCTCAAGGAAGGTGGCGGTGGTGCCGGAGGTATTGACGGTGACCCCCTTATGAGCGGAGAGGGCGCCGCCGGAGGTCTTCAGATTGATCTTCGCGCCGGCGGCGATATTCACGGTCAGCGGGCCGGCGGAATCGTTATTGGTATTCAGAAGGGAGGGAACGGTGCCGGTCAGAGTACCGCCGGTCATTTCGAAGGCAAAGCCGTTCCAGGAATTGGCGAGGCGGGGAGTGATGAGAGCGGTGGTCTTATCGTTGGCGTTGACGGTGACCGAACCGCCGGTAATCTTCACGAAGGGAGTAATGGCGGGGCAGATGACCGCAGAGGTATTGCCGGCTCTGGCCGAGGTGAGATTGATGGTCACGTCGGTTCCGCCGAAGGTAATGCCGGAGGATCTGTAAGTATAAAGAGAATACGCCAGATCCTGGCCGGGATTCTTGGAAACGTGATTGATGGTCAGCTTCCCGCCGGTCAGATTCACGGCGCCGTCCTGGTAGACAGCCTGAACCTGAATGCCCAGGGCCCGGGAGGAAGCGTTTTCAGCGCCGGTGTGGTTCAGCGTCAGAGAGCCGCCGGTGATCTCAAGCCCGCGGATCAGAATGGCGGTGGTGTAAGTAGCGGAATCCCCGGAGGAAGCGTTGGGAATATTGACCTCAACCTTGGCGTTGTCCTCCACGAGAAGCTTCTGATTGGTATTGTAAGGCGATTTTTCGTTCTGCAGGATGGCCTGGTAGCCGGTGCCGTTAACGGTGACCTTGGCATTGTCCCGGAAGATAATATTCCCGTCGGTGGCATCGCTGTTCTTGACGCAGTAGACGAGGTTCTTGCCGGAAACGTTCAGAGTAACGGAATCTTCTGCGATCAGATCCCCGCCGTTGGCATATACGCCCATCCCGGTGGTTTCGATATTCAGGATACCGTCCCCGCCGAAGGTCACGCCGCAGCCCTCGGTATTCACGAGGAAATTCACCGTGCCGGTCAGGGTGTTGGTGCCCTTGGCAATGATCTTCAGGTCGCCCGCCGCACAGTAGATCTTCCGGGCGGTGGCATCGTTTAGCGTCAAGGTCATGGCCGCGGGATCGAAAACGATGGTGCCGCTGCCTGCGGTCATGGAGGGATTCTGCTTATTCAGAACCGTCTTGACGCCCGCCGTATCATAGACGTCCACGGAATTGATCTCGTCGGCCATATTGGCGGTCACGAGTCCCTTGGCCGAATCGAAGCCGTATCCGGAAACGAAGGCGGAGGTGGAGGCGGAGGTATCCACGGTATATTGCTTGGCAGAGGAGAAAACACCGCCTGCGGTGGCGAGATTAATCTTCGCCCCGTCAAGAACCTTCACCGCAACGGAGGTGGTCACGTCGGCGTTGGAGGCGTCACCGCCGATGGAGGTATTCAGAAGGCTGGGGGCCGTACCGGTGACGGTGCCGCCGGAAATGGTCAGAGCAAACGTATCCTTCCCGAGACGGGGGCAGATCAGGCCGGTGGTGTTCTCGTTCAGGTTGGCAACGATCTTTCCTCCGGTGATATTGACGGCCTTGGTCCAGCCGGTCAGAATCGCGGAGGAATAGTTCCCCGCTTTGGGCGTGGTGACGTTCAGCGTTACATTGGTACCGGAGAAATTGGCGGCCGCCACCTGATGGAGATAAAATGCAGGAGTATCGGTGCAATTTGTATTTGCCGCAGACATATTCACCGTCAGATTCCCGCCGGAGAAGGTGGAGACGGTGGATTTGTCGCCGTAAATAAAGATCCCCTGCACCTTGGCGGTATTCCCGGTGCCGGTCACGTTCAGCGTCATAGACCCGCCGAGCATTTCCATATTGGAGCAATAAACGGCGTAATCCGGACACTTGGGTGCGTTGACGGTGACCGAAGCGGAATCCTTCACGATCAGCTTATTAGTCGAAGGGATCTTATTGTGGAAAATGATCCGCTTGCCCTGCCCCGTCAGATTGACGACGCAATTTTTTTCAAATACGATATCGTTGATATTCTGCGTACCGAAGCAGTAATCTGCGGCAGCGGTGCTGACGGTCAGACGAATGCTGTCGGTTACGGTCAGCTTCCCGCCGGCAACGTAAACCCCGAAATTCGAGCTGGTCATGGTCAGCGAGCCGGTTCCCCCGAAGGTCACGCTGCCGGCGTCGTTCGTAAGCAGGAACCCGCTGGAGGCGGAAACGGAGTTCTCCCCGACGGCAACGACGGTAAGGTTCCCGTTCGCGCCGGTGATCGCCCCGGCTCCGGTGGCGTTGTTCAGCGTCAGCGTACCCGTAGCGGCGTCAAAGGTGACGGTTCCGCTTCCGGCGGTCATGGTGGAGCTCGACGCATTCAGCGTCGTGGAACCGACCTTGACCTGGGTTGCAGGCGTCGCCGCCGCAGAACCGGACAGCGACAGAGCAAGGATCGCCGTCACGATCAGCAGAAGCGACAAGCCGATGGCAAGTGCTTTTTTCATGTGTTTTCCCCTTTTCTTTGTATATTTTTTCTTGTATACCGTCTCCCTTTTTTCTTCGGAAACGGTGCCCGGAGGGCAAAGGATATTCCATATATAATAAAAAGATATCACATTTCGCAGATGATGTCAATATTATTTTTAAAAATCCGCACAAAAAATCGGACGAAAACGGAAATAAAATTCATAGGAAGCCGACGAAAGAGGATTTTTCGCCCTTTTCGTCCCTTGCTCCGGAAATTTGGACAAAATAACAGAAAAGCAGAAAAGAATAATAAAACATCTATGTAATTATTATACATCTTCCAAGACCGCTTGTCAATATGCAAATTGGGAAAAACAGTTAAAGATTTTTACCTTTTTTAGACGGTTGGTATCAAAAAATGCAACTCCCGGAAAACACCGCCCGATCCCGCCACGCTCCATCGCCTCCGGAAACGTCCGTATTTTCCGTATAAAAAAAACGGACCGGCGCAGAAAAATGCGTCGGCCCATTGTCTTTCCCTCGGGGAGGGAATTATTCCTTGGAGGTAAAATCGCAGACACCGTTCATGATATAGGTGGGGCGATAGGGGAATTCCCGGATATTTTCCAGGGTAGTAACGCCGCTCAGCACGAGGGTGGTATCGATCTCACTCTCGATGCCGGCGATGATATCGGTATCCATCCGGTCGCCTACGATCATGGCGTCCTCCACGTCCACCTGCAGAAGACGGATGGCGTGGCGCATCATCAAGGGGTTGGGCTTGCCCACGAAATAGGCCCGCTTGCCGGAGGCCTGGGCGATGGGTGCCACCATAGAACCGGTAGCGGGAATGATCCCCCGCTCGGAAGGAGCGGAAACGTCGGGATTGGCCCCGATGAGCTTGGCGCCCTTATTGACCAGCAGGGTGGCCTTTTCGATCTTTTCCCAGTTATAGGACGAGGTCTCCCCCACCACCACGTAATCGGGATTGATGTCGTTCATAGAAAAGCCGGCGTCGTACAGAGCGTTGATCAGCCCCGGCTCGCCGATGACGTAAGCGGAGCCGTTTTCCGGCTTCTGAGATTTGAGGAAGGCGGCGGTGGCCATGGCGGAGGTATAGAAATGATCCTCCGACACGGTCAGCCCCAGCCGGGACAGCTTTTGGGAAAGCTCCCGGGGAGAGCGCTCGCTGGAGTTGGTCAGGAAGAGAAAACGCTTGTTTTCCTTCGTCAGCCATTCCACGAATTCCTTCACGCCGGGAAGGAGCATATTGCCGTGATAGATCACACCGTCCATATCGCAGATGAAGCCCTTTTTGGCCCGGATGCGGTCGAGATCGTAAAATACTTTATGTGCCATAGTACACCTCTTAATCCATATAATCCTTCAGCAGCTTGATGCGGCTGGGATGACGCAGCTTGCGGAGCGCTTTTGCCTCGATCTGACGGATACGCTCCCGG
Source organism: Eubacteriales bacterium (assembly GCA_045543655.1). GTDB lineage: Bacteria > Bacillota > Clostridia > Oscillospirales > UBA644 > RGIG995. Next base: position 77,461 of record JAZPXN010000069.1, on the reverse strand, counting down.
GTAACGTTGAATTCCTTGCCCACCTCTTCCAGAGTACGGGTGCGTCCGTCGTCCAGGCCGAAGCGGAGCCGCAGAACCCGGGCTTCCCGATCGGACAGCGTCTTCAGCACTTCGTTCAGCTCGCCCTTCAGCATGGTCTGGGCGGCAACGTCGGAGGGAGAGGGAACGTCGTCGTCGGCGATGAAATCACCCAGGTGGGAATCCTCCTCCTCACCCACGGGGGATTCGAGGGAAACGGGATCCTGAGCCACCTTCATGATCTCCCGGACCCGTTCGAGGGGCATCCCCATCTCGGCGGCAATTTCTTCCACTTGAGGCTGACGGCCGTATTCCTGCGTCAAGGCCTTTTCTACCTTGGAGAGGCGGTTAATGGTTTCCACCATGTGAACGGGGATACGGATGGTGCGGGCCTGGTCGGCAATGGCCCGGGTGATGGCCTGCCGGATCCACCAGGTGGCGTAGGTGGAAAACTTATAGCCCTTGGTGGAGTCGAACTTGTCCACCGCCTTGATCAGCCCCAGATTGCCTTCCTGGATCAGATCAAGGAAAAGCAGGTTGCGTCCCACGTAGCGCTTGGCGATGCTGACGACCAACCGGAGGTTCGCTTCGTTCAGACGGCGCTTTGCCTCCATATCGCCGGCGGAAATGCGCAACGCCAGGTCTGCCTCTTCTTCGGGCGTCAGCAGAGGAACTCTGCCGATATCGTGGAGATAAACCTTGACGGGGTCGTCGATGGTGATCCCCTCGGACTGAAGCATTGCTTCCATATCCTCGGGGTCAATGGGCAGAAGGGGAACCTCGTCCTCCAGCTCGCCCAGCTCGTCGGGATCTACGTCTTCTTCGATCTCCAGTCCGCCGATGCGCAGGTCGTCGATGATGGAATTGATATGTTCTTTGGTCATGCCGGTGGGGCGAAGAGCATCCCGGATCTCGTTTTCGGAGAGGTTGCTGCCCCGCTCCTTGGCCCGTTCCAGAAGATCCCGGAGGATCCCCTTGGCTTCGGATTCGCTTTGCTGGACGCTATTCTGCAATTCTTCCATGATTTATTACTCCTTCGTATCTTTTTTCTTTTTATTCCGCAACCGCTCCAGATTGGCCGCAAAGGCGTCTTCGCCTCCCGCCGCTCTCCGGGCGATCTTATTCTTTTCGTCCTTCAGCACGTCCACCGCCCGCCGGATCTCTTTTTCGTCGGCGTTAATGGCGTCACAGGAGGAGATAAAGCTGACGATGCGCCCCATCTCGTCGGGCTGGAAATACTGGGTCAGCAGAAGCCCCGGCTCCGACGCGGTGGGATTGCTCCGGATCTGCTCTAAAAGAGCCATAAAAACCCGGCGGTTGAAATCGGTGACAAAATCCTCCGGCGCAATCAGAGAGGCGATCTTCTCCGCTTTTTCGGGGAAGGCCAGAAGAACGGAGATCAGGTCTTCCTCTGCCCGGGCGGCCCGGAGATTGGTCATTCGCTGCGGATTGATCCGGTCTCCCACGCCCCGCAGCCGGTTGGCGTCTTCCTTTTCCTGCTGCTTCTCCCGCAGGCGGGTCTGGGCACGAACCCGGCGATCTACCTCCCGCTTTACCGTTTCCTCGGACAGCATCAGCCTTTTTGCGGCCCGGGAGGAATAGATCTCCCGCTGAGCGTCCTGCCGGATACTGCCGAGCAGCTCGAAGACCTCCTTTGAGCATTGCACCCGTTCTCCGTCCACGGAAAGGTCAAATTTCCGGAAGATTTCGTTAAGGCGGAAATCAACTCCCGTTTCCGATCCGTCCACGAGCGCCTGGAAAAAGGCCTTTCCCTCTTTTTTGATGATCTCGTCAGGGTCCTTGCCGCCCCGCAGGGTCAGCACCCGGACGTTGAGATCCAGAGAAGACAGCACCTGCATCGACCGCTGAGTGGCCTTCCGGCCGGCCTCGTCGTTATCGTAGCAAAGCACCACCCGGTCGGTATATTTTTTCAGAAGCCGCCCCTGCTCCGGGGTCAGAGCCGTACCAAGCCCGGCCACGGCGTTATCGAACCCCGCCTGGTGCATGGCGATGACGTCCATATACCCTTCGCAGAGAATAAGACAATCCTTTTTGGTGGCTTTTGCGTAATTCATGGCGTAAAGGTTATTGCCCTTACGGAAGGTGATCACCTCGGGAGAGTTCAGGTATTTTGCAGGATCGTTGGGATCCATGGAGCGGCCGCCGAAGCCGATGACGTTGCCGTTGGCGTCGATAATGGGAAACATGACCCGTCCCCGGAAGCGGTCGAAAACCCGGGTCCTTCCGTCGTCCTTCTGAGATGAGACGACAAGCCCGGAGGCCTTGATCTGCTCTTCCTTGTATCCCCATTCCCTCAGCTTGTCGTAAAGCCCGGTCCAGCCGGTGGGCGAATAACCGATGCCGAAGCGGACGAGGGTGTTTTTCGTCAGTCCGCGACCGGTAATATATTCCAGTGCCTTCTGCCCTTCGGGGCGAAAGAGGCATTCGTGGAAATACCGGGCAGCCTTCCGGTTCATTTCAAGGATGGTTTTCCGCAGCTGGGTGATCTCGCTGTCAAAGGTATCCCGGGTGGGCACCGTCATCCCCACGGATTCCGCAAGGTAGGTAACCGCTTCGGGATAAGACATGTTTTGCATCTTCATAAGGAAGGTGATCACGTCTCCGCCGGCGCCGCAGCCGAAGCAGTAGAACAGCTGCTTCTCCTCATCCACGTGGAAGGAGGGCGTTCTTTCGTTATGGAAGGGGCAAAGCCCTACCATAGACGCGCCGGAGGATTTTTTCAGGGTCACGTACTGCTCCACGACCGAAACGATGTTCAGCCGGGACCGCAATTCATGCAAAAATTCATCTCCGAAAAATTGGGGCAAACCGCATCTCTCCTTTCTTCGACATTTTATACTCTTACATTAAACTAATACGCAGATTTTTCTGCCTTTCCTCTTTTTTTGTGACTTTTCGGCGGTTTGCTCAAAAAAATCATCAAATTATGCTCTAAAATATCCAAAAGAGAAAAAATGTTCCCTTGACAAACGGGGGTAAAATATGTTATACTTATTCTGTATATTTATCGCGCGTCTGAGAGGATCCATGTCTATGAAATACGAAACCGTCATCTTCGATCTGGACGGCACTTTGCTGAATACGCTCGGAGACCTGACCGACTCGGTGAACCATATTTTGGAAAAATTCGGCTATCCCCTGCGAACCGAGAGTGAGATCCGGAAATTTCTGGGCAACGGCTCCCGGGATCTGATCGCCCGATCCCTGCCCGTACCGATGGACGGGGAAGAATTCGAGCGGATCCACGACGAATATCTGGCGTGGTATACCTCCCATTCCCAGATCCGCACGGCGCCCTACGAAGGGATTCCGGAGCTGCTGAAGAGGCTGAACGAGGCAGGGATCAAAACGGCCATCGTCTCCAACAAGGGAGACCGGCAGGTGCAAGCCCTGGCGGCAAAGCATTTTCCCGACGTGAAGGTCGTAATGGGAGAACGGCCCGGCATCCGCCGCAAGCCCCATCCCGACGCAATTCTCGCGGCGATGGCCCTTCTGTCCGCCGACCCCGCGACCACCGCCTTGGTGGGGGATTCGGAGGTTGACGTGCAGACCGCCCGGAACGCCGGGATCGGTGCAGTAGCCGTGGGCTGGGGATTCCGGGATAAGGAAGAGCTGATGCGGGAATCTCCCGACGTCTTTATAAACGCCCCCGGAGAGCTTTTATCGCATTGATCAAGTTTTATTTCGTCGGAAATTCCGTTCTTTAAAGAAGGTTTCATATGTTTATTGCAACCCTGATCCGAGTGGTGACCCTTCTGGCCTACGCCGTACCCGGATTTCTCTTCATCAAGACGAAGGCCCTGAAGCAGGAGGCCATCCCGGCCTTTGCAAAGCTTCTGCTCTACGTCTGCTCGCCCTGCCTCGCCCTCTATTCCTTTTCCAAGGCAGAATATTCCCCGGAATTGAACGGCATGATATGGATCTGCTTCGGCGCTACCCTTTTCCTGCTTTTGGCCGTGATTCTGTTTTTCCGGCTGGTGCTGGCGCGAAAGTTCGACGACGTGCGCTGGAGAGTGTTTACCGTGGCGACGACCCTGGGCAACGTGGGCTTTTTCGGCATTCCCCTGCTGGAGTATTTCCTGCCGGACTATCCCATGGCGGCGGTCTTCTCCCAGATTTTTTCCCTGACCATGAACCTGGTAGCGTGGACGCTGGGAATGTTCATCATCTCCGGGGATAAAAAATACGTGCGCCCCATGAAGATCTTGACCGTACCGCTTTTTCTCTCCATGCTCATCTCCTATCCCATGTTTCTTTTTGGCTGGAGCTTCCCGGCGGAGATTCTTGAAATGATCGCCCTGCTGGGACGAATGTCCACGCCGCTCTGTATGATCATTCTCGGAATGCGGCTGGCCACGGTCCGTCTCAAGGTGCTGTTCACCGACTGGCGCGCCATTCTTGCTGCCGCGGCAAAGATGATCGTCTTTCCCCTGTTTGCCCTGGTCGTAATGTGGTTGCTCCCCGTAGAGCCCTACGTGCGGGCCTCGATTTTCCTTCTGGCCTGCTGCCCCTGCGCCACCATGATCCAATCCCTGTCCGAGCTGATCGGGCAAGGACAAAAGCAAGCGGCAAATACGGTGCTGATCGGCACCCTTCTGTGCGTGATTACCATTCCCGTCATGTCCCACCTGTTTTTACCCCTCATTTTGAAATAACCCAAGGAGGAATTCGTTATGAAACAACGTATCGGTACCAAATGCGTCCAGGGAGGCTACACTCCCGGAAACGGCGAGCCCCGCCAGATCCCCATTATTCAGAGCACCACCTTCAAATACGCCACCAGCGAAGAGATGGGCAAGCTGTTTGATCTGGAAGCAAGCGGATATTTCTATTCCCGCCTTCAGAACCCCACCTGCGACACCGTAGCCAAGAAGATCTGCGAAATGGAGGGCGGCACCGCCGCCATGCTGACCTGCTCCGGTCAGTCGGCCAATTTCTTTGCGGTCTTCAATATTGCGGAAAGCGGCGACCACGTGGTGGCCTCCTCCGCCATCTACGGAGGAACCTTCAATCTTTTCGCCGTGACCATGGCAAAGATGGGCATCGAATTTACCTTCGTCACCCCCGACTGCTCTGCCGAGGAGCTGGAAGCGGCCTTCCGCCCCAATACCAAGGCGGTCTTCGGAGAGACCATCTCCAACCCCTCCCTTCGGGTTCTGGACATCCGGCGCTTTGCCGACGCTGCCCACGCCCACGGCGTTCCTCTGATCATTGACAACACCTTCGCAACCCCCGTCAACTGCAGACCCTTTGAATGGGGCGCCGATATCGTGACCCATTCCACCACGAAGTATATGGACGGCCACGGCTCTGCGGTGGGCGGGTGCATCGTGGACAGCGGGAACTTCGACTGGCTTGCGTATGCGGAAAAATTCCCCGGTCTCTGCACCCCCGACGACAGCTACCACGGCATTACCTACGCCGAACGCTTCGGTCAGGCCGGAGCGTATATCACCAAAGCCACCGCCCAGCTGATGCGGGATTTCGGGGCTACGCCCTCCCCCCAATCGGCCTATCTGCTGAATCTGGGGCTGGAAAGCCTCCACGTCCGCATGAAGCGGCACTGTGAAAACGGTCAGGCCGTGGCGGAATTTTTGAAGAAGCACGAAAAAATTTCCTGGGTCAAATATCCCAATCTGCCCGGGGACGAGGATTACGAGCTGGCAACGAAGTATCTGCCCGACGGCTCCTGCGGCGTGGTCTCCTTCGGCGTCAAGGGCGGCCGGAAGGCGGCGGAAGCCTTCATGAAAAAGCTGAAAATCGCCGCCATTGAAACCCACGTGGCCGACGCTCGCACCTGCTGTCTCCATCCTGCCTCCGCCACCCATCGGCAGATGAACGACGAACAGCTGTTGGCCGCCGGCGTCTCCCCCGATCTCGTCCGCTATTCCTGCGGAATCGAGGATGCGGAAGACCTGATCGCCGACCTGGCACAGGCCCTGGAATCCATTGACTAAAAATCCCTACGGAGGTACGAAATGCCCATTCGCATCCCCAATAAACTGCCGGCGGTGAAAACGCTGGAGGATGAAAACATCTTCGTGATGACCGAAACGAGAGCCATCACCCAGGATATCCGCCCCCTGAAGATCCTTCTCCTGAATCTCATGCCCACCAAAATCGCCACGGAGACGCAGATCTCCCGGCTTCTGGGAAACTCTCCCCTGCAGGTGGAGCTGGAGCTGATCCACACGAAATCCCATCAATCCAAAAACACCTCCGCAAGCCATCTGGCGGAATTTTACAAGACCTTCGACGACGTGAAGCACCAGAAATTCGACGGGCTCGTTATCACCGGAGCGCCGGTAGAAAATCTGCCCTTTGAGGAGGTGGATTATTGGGAAGAGCTGTGCGGGATCATGGAGTGGTCGAAAACCCACGTGACCTCCACCTTCCATATCTGCTGGGGCGCTCAGGCAGGGCTGTACTACCACTACGGCATCGATAAAATTCCCCTACCCGAAAAAATGTCCGGGGTCTTTGAGCATATCAAGGATTATCCCCGGTCGATCCTGCTGCGGGGGTTTGACGATAAATTCTGGGTCCCTCATTCCCGGAATACCACCGTCCGGCGGGAGGATATCGAACGGGTGGAAAATCTGAGGATCATCGCCTCCTCGGAAGAAGCGGGGGTCTACGCCGTGACCACGCCCAACGGAAAGCAGATCTTTATTACCGGCCATTCGGAATACGACGGAGATACCCTGAAAAACGAATATCTTCGGGATCTGAACGCCGGAATCCACCCCAATATCCCCAAGAATTATTTCCCCGACGACGATCCGACCAAGGAACCGGTGGTGCGCTGGAGAAGCCACGCCAATCTTCTTTATTCCAATTGGCTGAATTATTTCGTCTACCAGACCACGCCCTACGATATTTCGGAAATCAACTGAAAAACCGACGGACCCGACGGTGCAATACCGTCAGGTCCGTATTTTTTCAGGATTCTTTTTTGTAGTCCCGGGGCGTTTTCCCGGTCTCCCGCTTGAAAAGACGGGCGAAATTCTGAGGATCCAGCCCCACGGAAGAGGCAACCTCGGCCACCGAGCAATCGTTGCGGCGGATCAGCGTGCAGGCCTTTTTGATCCGGAGAGACGTAAGATATTCGTGGGGAGAGCGTCCGGTCTGAGCCTTGAAGAGGGAGGAAAAATAACTGCGATCCAGCCCCACCTCGTCGGCGACCGACCGGACCGACAGAGGCTCGTGATACCGGGCTTCCATAATACCGATGGCCTTCTGGGTCCAGAAATTTTTATCGGGCTGTACCGTGGCGGTGCGCAAAAGCGCCCCCAACACCGAATAGATACAGGCCGTCCGACGCAGATCCGCACCGGGATCGTTTTCCTCCCGCATCCGCACCATCAGCTCCAACTGAGAATGAATCTCGCCGAAGGCTTCCGGCGGCGCGAAGGGCGCTTCGGAGGTGATCCCCGCCCGGGCAAAGACCCGCCCCAGGGTAAACCCGTCTACGGCGCACCAGACCCCTTCCCGGGGCTCCCGGCGGTCGGCGGTATGAATGATGGTATCCCCAGGCAAGAGAACGAAGCAATCTCCCCCCTTAAGAGGGAATTCCCGATCGTTAATGATCACGGAGCCGTATCCGGAGGTGCAGCACTCTACAATATAAATGTCACGGATCACGGGGCCGTAGCGGATGCCGGGATCCAGGTCCTTGTCCCGGTCGCAATAGTAGAGCATGGGCTCTTCCCGGTGATCCTTTGCGTAGCGTTCGTAAAACATTTTTCTCTCCAAAACAACAAATTGACGAAAAGAACAAACAAACGATAATTGTTTATCCCGTTGCGGTATGCTATAATTATATCATAAAACCGAAAGGAAGTCAAGACTATGAGCAAAAACAAATTGAACATTGCCGTAATTGGATGCAGTTTCATGGGAAGCCTGCACATGCAGGGCGTCATCAACAAGGGCGCAAATCTTTACGCCATCTGCGATCCTCACGAAGAATCCCTGGAAGAACGCAAAAAGCAGTTCAACGTGGAGATTGCCGTAAAGGATTATAAGGAGCTGGTGGACGATCCGGCCATCGACGCCGCCGTCATCGTCACCCCCGACAAGCTTCATCTGGAAATGACCGAAGCCTTCCTGAAGGCAGGGAAGGACGTCCTTTGCGAAAAGCCCATGGCGCTGACCATGGAGGAATGCGAACGCATGATGCAAGTGGAAAAGGAAACCGGCCGCAAGCTGATGATCGGTCAGGTCTGCCGCTGCACGCCCTCCTTCGTCATGGTCAAGGATCTGATCGACAAGGGCACCATCGGAGATCTGATCTTCGTGGAAAGCGAATACGCCCATAACTACGGCAGAGCAAGAGGCGTTGACGACTGGCGGGTCGATCCCGACCGTCACGGCGTGATCGGAGGCGGTTGCCACGCCATCGACCTTCTGCGCTGGATTGCCGGCGACCCCACGGAGGTTTACGCCCACGCCAACCACAAGTCCCTGACCGACTGGCCCGTAGACGATACCTGCATCGCCATCTATAAATTCCCCAACGACGTGATGGGTAAGGTTTTCGTATCTATCGGCTGTAAGCGGGACTATACCATGCGTTCCGTCTTCTACGGCACGAAGGGCACCATTATCTGCGATAACACCTCCCCCACCATCACCCTCTTCCAGGAAACGGAAGGGGATCACAAGAGCTACACCAAGCCCCAGACCCTGGACGTGGAGGTCAACAATCACAACATCACCGCCGAGATCGACGCCTTCGTGGAAGCGCTGATGGAGGGCAAGGATATGCCCGTTTCCTCCATGGAAGGAGCCTCTACCGTCGCCGTGGCCGTTGCCACCGTGGAATCCTGCGAAAAGCACGTTCCCGTACAGATCAAATACCCCGAAATCTGAGCAAACCCATAAAAATATCCCGGAGATCCAAAGCGGATCTCCGGGTTTTTATGATCTTTTATCGGAATCAGAAGAACAGCGAGGGGAGGTTGAAATTCAGCACCAGCGCCGCGAAGACGATGGAGACCATGGACAGCAGCTTGATGAGAATGTTGATCGCAGGACCGGAGGTATCCTTGAAGGGATCCCCGACGGTATCACCGACCACGGCCGCCTTATGAGAATCGCTGCCCTTGCCGCCGTAAACGCCGGACTCAATGTGCTTCTTGGCGTTATCCCAGGCACCGCCGGAATTGGACATAAACACGGCCATCAAAAATCCGGTGACGGTAGCGCCGGCCAGCATTCCGACCACGCCCTGGGGGCCAAGCAAAAGTCCCACGAGGATGGGAACGATGACGGCAACCACGGTGGGAAGCACCATTTCCTTCAGGGAAGCCTTGGTGCAGAGATCCACGCAGGAAGCGTAATCGGGATCGGCCTTGCCGTCCATCAGCCCGGCAATCTGCTTAAACTGCCGACGGACCTCGATGACCACGCTCCGGGCGGCACGGCCCACGGAAGACATAGTGAGGGCGGCGAAAACGAAGGGAAGGCATCCACCGATGAACACGCCGATGAGAACCAGAGGGTTCATCAGATCGAAGGTGGTATCGACGGCGATATTGGAGGAGGCGGAAACTTCTTTGATCTTGTCCACGTAAGAAGCCATGAGGGCCAGGGCCGTCAGCGCCGCGGAGCCGATGGCAAAGCCCTTGCCGGTGGCGGCGGTGGTATTGCCGAGGGAGTCGAGGGCGTCGGTGCGTTCCCGAACCGATTCGTCCAGGCCGGCCATCTGGGCAATCCCGCCGGCGTTATCCGCAACGGGGCCGTAAGCGTCGGTGGCAAGGGTGATTCCCAGGGTGGAGAGCATTCCCACGGCCGCAAGGGAGATCCCGTAAAGCCCCATAGAAGCAGAGCCAGCGCCTCCGGAAACGAAGAAGGAGATCAGAACGGCGGCGGCGACGATGATAATGGGAAGGGCGGTGGACATCATACCGAGCCCGAGACCGCCGATAATAACGGTAGCAGAGCCGGTTTCGGCGTCCCCTGCCAGGTTTTTGGTGGGCTTATAGCTGTCGGAGGTGAAATATTCGGTAGACTGACCGATCAGCACTCCGGCAACGAGTCCTGCAAGGATGGCAAAATAAAGGCCGATATTCTCCTTCCCGAGGGCAAACCAGACCAAAGGCAGGGCCACCACGGCAATCAGGACGGCGGAGAAATTGGTGCCGCGGCTGAGGGAACGGAGCAAGTCCTTCTGGGTCGCGCCTTCCTTGGTGCGAACGAGGAAGGTTCCGATGATAGAGCAGAGAATCCCGATAGCGGCAAGAAGCATGGGGACGGCCATGGCTTCGTATCCGGAGAAGGCGACCACGCCCAGCGCGGAGGAGGAGATCACGGAGCCCACGTAGGATTCGTAAAGATCGGCGCCCATGCCGGCCACGTCACCCACGTTGTCCCCCACGTTATCGGCAATGACGGCGGGGTTGCGGGGATCGTCTTCGGGAATCCCGGCTTCGACCTTCCCTACGAGATCGGCCCCCACGTCAGCGGCCTTCGTAAAGATCCCGCCGCCCACCCGGGCGAAGAGAGCCATACTGGAAGCCCCCATCCCGAAGGTCAGCATCGCGCTGGTAATGGCGGAGGCATCCAGGTTGAAAACGAAGCGGAGGAGAATAAACCACACCGCAATGTCCAGAAGCCCCAGACCGACCACCGTAAAGCCCATGACCGAGCCGGCGGAAAAGGCGATGCGCAGACCGGGGTTCAGCCCTTGAATGCAGGCGTTGGCGGTACGGGAATTGGCGGCGGTGGCGATCTTCATCCCGATAAACCCGGAAAGAGCGGAGAAAAACCCGCCGGTTACGAAGGCAAAGGGAACGTAGGGAGACAGCAATTTAAAAAACGCCATCACTGAAAGAATGACGAAAATACAGGCAAAAAAGATCACGACGACCTTGTACTGCCGCTTCAGAAAGGCGTTGGCTCCCTGGCGGATTGCGGAGGCGATCTTTTTCATTTTTTCGTTGCCCTCGGGGGCTTTCAGCACCTTCAGGGCGGTCACAACGGCGAATAGCAGCGCAACGACAGCGCCCAAGAGGGTTGCTGCGGCAAGCCATTTTTCCATGTTTGAATCCATCTCTTTCCTTTTTATTATAATAAAATATTTTATCACTTTTTTTTTCTTTTGTCAAGAATTTAATTGTACAATTCTAACAAATCGAATTAAGAGAAATTGTACAAAATGACCAAGACCTCACGGGGAGGGATCCGTGAGGTCTCAGTGTCAGGTCTTGGGGAGGGTCAGATAGATCTTCATATTTTCCTGTGCGGGGGCGGTCATAATCGCCCGTTTGGCCACGGCCAGTCCGCGGTCGGCAGGGTAGTCACAGCGTCCCTCGGACAGCAGAGGGAAGGCCAGGGATCGGACGCCGAGACGGGCGGCGAGGGCGATGGATTTTTTATAGCACGCGGCCAGCAATTCGTCTTCCCTGTATTTTCCGCCGCACCACCGGGGCGGGACGGCGTGGATGATATATTTTGCGGGAAGAGCGAATCCTTCGGTGGCCACCGCGTCTCCCACGGGGCAGGAGCCGATCGCAACGCAAGCCCGCTGCAGAGGCAATTTTCCGGCGGCCTCGAAGATCTCAGCGCACAGCCCCGAGGAATACTGCAGACCGATATTGGCCCGATTGACCACCGCCTCCGCAGGCAGGGACAGCAGAGGCTCGGTCACGATTTCAAAAGCCATATTCATCTCTCCTTTCACGGTTACAGTATACCACGAAATCAGTCCCATAAACCGGACAATTAAAAAAAAGAAGGAGTGAATTCTTTTTCTTTCGCGAGAAAAAAGGAACCGAAAAGAAAGCGGCAGACGACGCAATTCTTGCGTCGGAGGAGGGGGATTTTTGCTCAAAAAAACCTCCCGGCGCGAAGGCGTCGGGAGGGTGGAAAATATGGATTTTACAAGGTTTTTACGTAACATCTGCGGCGCTTGTGCTGTTCTTTGTCGAACATTTCCCATTGCCCCAGAATTTTGGAATTGGTCTCCAGCTGAGGCCCGGTCTCGATGTAGCGGATCCCGTTTTTGCGGTAATTATCGTAGATATGACTCAAAATCACCGCGTTGATCCCCTTGCCCTGCAGATCGGGGCGGACGGCGATCAGAAACAGGTCTGCGGAGTCGTTCTTTTTCAGGGATTTCAGCACGCCGATCCAGCCCGTGGGAAAGAGGCGGCCGCGGCTCCTTTTAAAGGCGTCGGCAAGGGACGGAGCAGAAATCCCGAAGGCCACCAGCTCCCCGGCGGCATCCTCCACGAAGCAGACGTAGTCCGGAGAGATCATGGGGATAAATTTATCGGCGTACCGCTTAATCTGGGCGTCGGACAGATCCACCGTTCCGTAAAGGTGGGCGTAGGCCTCGTTGACGAGGCGGAACACCTTTTCGATATAGGGCCCGTAATCCTTCCGGCTCTTCACCGTCGCTACGCGATACTGACCGTGGCGGGTAACGTACTTTGCTACCCGGCGGATTTTTTCGATCTGAGGAGAATCTTCCTCGGGGACGGTGATGCGGTATTCGATCCAATCCACGTCCTTTTCATAGCCCAGACGGGTCAGATGGTCGTTATAGTAGGGATGATTATAATAGGTGATGAACATATTGCGGCGGTCAAACCCTTCCACGAGCATCCCCTCCCGATCCATATCGGAAAAGCCCAAGGGCCCCTGTACCTGCGCGCACCCGCACGTGCGTGCGCATTCTTCTACGGTAGCAAACAGGGCCTTAGAGACCTCCGGATCGTCGATAAAGTCCACCTGCGTAAACCTCATCCGGGAAGTATTCCATTTCTCGTTGGCCTTCCGGCTCAGGATGGCACCGATCCGCCCAACGACTTCACCGTCCCGGAGAGCAAGCCAGCATTTGGCATCGCAATATTCGAAGGCGGGGTTCTTCTTCCGGTCCCAGTCCGACAGATCGTCGGAGCGCAGGGGCGGCACGAAGGCCGGCACGTCCCGGTAAAGGCGGTTTGGGAAATCCACGAAACGCTTCAGATCCCGCTTGGTAACCACTTCTTTGATCGTAACCATAGGCATCTCCTCTCATATTTTATTTTATACTACCACAAACTCCGCAATTCTTTTCGGCGAATTTGTGACTTTTCTCCGAACAGACGACGAAATTCCCCCGATTATGAAAAAAATCGGTAAAATTTTCTCAAACAGATTGTTGCGGAAAAGAAAAATCTCCGTAAGATTTCCCAAGGTTTTACAAAAGGTCTTGACAGAAACGGAAAATAGTGTTATTATATAGTAGTTAATTTTTGCCCGAAAGGAGAATCGAAGCCGTGAAAACCGTTCTTCCAAAAGAAAAAAAGCGTCCCCGCATGAATCTGTACCGGATCATGGTCGTCGGATTTCTCCTGATCATCCTTACGGGAGCGCTGTTGCTGACGCTGCCCGTATCCTCCGCAGACGGAACGGCGACGCCGTTTATCAACACCCTCTTCACCGCGACCTCGGCCACCTGCATTACGGGGCTGGTGGTATACGATACCGCCACCCAATGGTCCTTCTTCGGCCAGGCGATCATTCTTTGCATGATCCAGATCGGCGGGCTGGGGTTCATGACCTTAGGCTCGGCGCTGATCTTGTTGCTCCGGGGGGACACCTCCCTTTCCAACCGCAAGCAGATGGCAGAATCCATGAACACCGCAGACTTTAAAACGGCGGCGCGCACCCTGAAGCACGCCCTCGTGGGGACGGCGGTCTTCGAAGGCGCCGCAGCGCTGATCTTATCCGTCCGGTTCATTCCAGAATACGGCTGGGCAAGTGGCATCTGGCGGGGCGTCTTCGTGGCGGTATCAGCCTTCTGCAACGCCGGCTTTGATCTGATGGGATCCGAAACGCCCTTCGCATCACTGACGGCCTACACCGGAGACCTGGTGGTCAACCTGACCGTCATGGGGCTGATCGTCATCGGAGGGATGGGCTTTCTGGTATGGGAGGAGCTTTACACCAAGCACAGCTGGAAGAAGCTTTCCCTCTTTTCGAAAACCGTCATCGCCGTTTCGGGATCGCTGATCCTCGCAGGGGCAATTTCGATCTATCTTTTAGAATTTTCCAACCCCGCTACTCTGGGCGGTCTTTCGCTGAAGGAGCAGATCCTTGCGGCCTTCTTCCAATCGGTCTCCCCCCGTACGGCAGGGATGAACACCATCGACCTGAGCGCAATGACCGAAGCAAGCAAGGTGCTGACGGTGGTGCTGATGTTCATCGGAGCCTCCTCCGGGTCTACCGGCGGCGGCGTGAAGGTAACCACGGTTGCAGTGCTCTGGGCGGCCCTTCGCTCAGTTTTGACCGGCCGGAAGGACGCGGTTCTGATGAAGCGGCGGCTGAGCTCAGACCTGGTCTACCGGGCGCTGGCGCTGGTGGCCTTCCCCTTCCTTGCGATCCTCGTCACGTCCATACTCATCACCGTGGCGGAGCCGGGGCTTACCTATCTGGAGGCGGTCTACGAATGCACCTCCGCCTTTGCGACGGTGGGGCTGTCCCTTTCGGTGACGCCGACGCTGTCGGCCTTTTCCAAGATTTTGCTGATGCTTTTGATGTTTTCCGGGCGGGTGGGGATGCTGACCATCTCCCACGCCCTTCTCACCGACCGCAGAAAGCGGCAAAATACCCTTCGTTTCCCGGAGGGAGATATTCTGATCGGATAAAGGAGTATACGCTATGAAGCACTCGTTTTTGATCATTGGCCTCAGCCAGTTCGGCCGGGAAGCAGCCCGGAAGCTGGTTCGTCTGGGGCAGGACGTTCTGGCGGTGGATATCGACGTGGAGAAGATCGACCGCATCGCCTCGGAGGTAGACACCCGTCAGGCAGACTGTCTGGACGAAGGGGTCCTGCAGGCGCTGGACGTCCCCGATTACGATTACGTCATCGTGGCCATTTCCGAGGATATCCAGGCAAGCGCCCTGATCACCACCCTGGTCAAGGAGATGGGAGCAAAAAAGGTGGTCTGCCAGTCCTACGACAACAAGCACTCCCGGCTTCTGCACCGCATCGGCGCGGATATCATCGTCTGTCCGGAGGTGGATATGGGCGACCGCATCGCCCGGAAGCTTTCGGCGGGTCTGAAGAATTATATTCCTCTGGACGGCGGTCAATCCATCGGAGAGCTGACGGTGCCCGAAAGCTGGATCGGGAAAAATCTGCGGGAGCTGAACGTCCGGGCAAATCACGGACTGAACGTTATCGCTGTCCGCAAGCACGGATCGGGCCTTCTCGACACGGGCTTTTCCCCGGAAACGGTCTTTGAGGCCGGAGACGAGCTGACCGTGGTAGGGCCGGAAGAAAAAGTTGCGAGGATCCGGGAATGCAAATAAAAGAGATTTCTTCCCCGTCCAATCCCTATCTGAAGGAGATTGCCGCCCTGCGAAAATCTCCCACGGCAGAAAGGTTCTTCATGGAAGGAACCCGGTTCGTGGAGGAATTACCGCCGGAATGCGTGCTTGAAATCTTCACCACCGACCTTGAAAAACACGGAGATTTTTTAAAAGCCCTGCCAAAAACCGTTCCGGTCTACCTCTTATCCCCCCGGGCCATGGGAAAGATCTGCGCCGCAACGTCGGAACAGACCGTCGCCTGCACGGTAACCCGGCGTCAGCCGGAGCGACCGGAAAAGCTGATCCTTCTCGACCGGGTGCAGGATCCGGGCAACGTGGGAACGGTCATCCGCACCGCCTACGCCTTCGGATTCGGCGTGATCTTATCCCCGGGCTGCGCCAATCCCTGGTCGGCAAAAGCCCTGATGTCCACCGCCGGAGCCTTCCGCTCCTGCTATATTGAACAGACCCGGGATCTGCCGGAAAGGGTCCGGACGTTACGAAACGACGGATTTACCGTCTACGCCACGGCGCTGGATGCCTCGGCCGTAACGCCGGATAGGTTGACCGTCCCGCAAAAACGGGCCGTGATCATCGGAAGCGAAGGGCAGGGAGTCTGCGCAGAGGTTTTGAAAGCGGCGGATCAAACCGTCTATATCCCCATGCAGAATCCCATCAATTCCCTCAACGCCGCATCGGCGGCCTCCATCATGCTTTATCTTTTGAAATAATAAAACGCCCCGAAAAGGAGAACCTATGACCGAAAACGCATTGTATACGCTATGGCTTCTCCTTGCGGGAAAGCAGGGCTCGGCCAAGACCTTCCGGCTGATCAAAGCCATGGAAGCCCGGGAGGCCTATCACGCGACGAAGGCGGAGCTGATCCCCATCCTGGGCGAAAAGGACGCCGGATGCTTTCTCAACAAAGACCTCCGTCCGGCCCGGAAGATCATTGACGAATGCCGGTCGAAGGGCATTCAGATCGTCTGTTATCACGATCCCGCCTATCCCCCGTCCCTGCGGGAGATC
Source organism: Eubacteriales bacterium (assembly GCA_045543655.1). Taxonomy (GTDB): domain Bacteria; phylum Bacillota; class Clostridia; order Oscillospirales; family UBA644; genus RGIG995. The sequence goes on along the minus strand of JAZPXN010000069.1, from coordinate 61,087 downwards.
GAGGATCCTCCCCCGGCGCTGTTTTTCACGGGATCTCTCCCCGATCCGCAAACGCCAAAGATCGGCGTTGTAGGAACCCGGAAATGCACCCGTTCCGCCGCGGCCATGGCAGCCAGCTTTGCCTGCTCTCTTGCGGCGTCGGGCTTCCAGATCATCAGCGGCATGGCAGAGGGAATCGACACCTACGCCCACAAAGGGCCTTTGCAGAAGGGCTTCGGCTCCTTTGCCGTCCTTGGATGCGGCGTGGACGTTCTGTATCCGAAAACCAACGGCGTTTTATACGACCTATTAAAGGAGCACGGCGGGCTGATTTCGGAATATCTGCCGGGTACGCCTCCCCTGGCCCATCACTTTCCCCGCCGCAACCGCATCATCTCCGGGATCTCCGACGGGATTCTGGTGGTGGAATGTCCGCCGAAAAGCGGATCCATGAGCACCGCACGCTACGCGGTGGAACAAAACCGGACCTTGTTTGCCCTGCCGGCAGATCCCTCCGACCGGGTCAACACCGGAACCAATCAGCTCATTAAGCACGGCGCCGTTTTCTGCACCGAGCCTGATGATATCATCAACGAATTTCTCCCCCGTTTCGGGGATCGGATCCATCCCGTCTCCGTCCGGTTTATCCCGGCGGAAGCGAAAGAAGTCCGACCTACGGAACAACTCCCGGAAAAACCGAAAAAGAAACCGAAGAAAGCCCCGGAGGAGCCGGAAAAGAAAAAATCTCCGACCCCGCCTCCGCCCCTTTCCCCGGAGGAAACCACGGTCTACCGGGCCTTAGGGGAAGATGAAGCTCTGCCCGCCGACGAAATCTGTCGGCGCACGGGACTTCCCTTCCACCGCATTCTTCCGCTCCTGCAAGCGCTGGAGCTGTCCGGCTGCATCGAATCCCTGCCGGGATCTCTGTTCCGCCGGAAATAACCGCAAAATCCACCTACGAAAAAGGAGAACAACGATGGCTACCAAAACCACCGCAACCAACACCGAAGAAACCCAGAAGAAGGCCGCGGCGAAAAAGCCTGCGGCAAAGAAGACCGCTGCAAAGAAAACTGCAACCAAAAAGACCGCCACCAAGAAGCCCACGAAGAATCTCTTGATCGTGGAGTCCCCCTCCAAGGCCAAAACCATCAAAAAATATTTGGGCAGCAAGTTTGAAGTCCTGTCCTCCAAGGGGCACATCCGGGATCTGCCCGCCTCCCGTCTGGGCGTAGATATTGAAAACGGCTTTACCCCCGAATATATCGTCCCCCGCAAGGACGGCAAAGCGGCCCTGCTGAAAGAGCTGAAGGCCGCCGCAAAGAACAGCAAGGCCGTTTATCTCGCAACCGACCCCGACCGGGAAGGGGAAGCCATCGCCTGGCATCTGGCCCAGATGCTGGAGTTGGACGAAACCGCGGCAAACCGCGTGACCTTCAACGAGATCACCCGGAAGGCCGTCACCGAAGGGATGCAGAATCCCCGGGCCATTGATCAGGATCTGGTCGCATCTCAGCAGACCCGCCGGGTGCTGGACCGCATCGTGGGCTACAAGCTCTCCCCCTTCCTGTGGCATAAGGTCAAATACGGTCTTTCCGCCGGTCGCGTGCAGTCGGTCGCTACCCGCTGGGTGGTGGATCGGGAGCGGGAGATCGAAGCCTTCGTTCCTCAGGAATACTGGAATCTCGACGCCCATTTCCGTAACGGAAAGAAGGAATATACCGCCCGTTTCTTCGGGAACGACGAAGGCAAGATTGCCGTCGCCTCGGCCGAAGAAAACGCAAAGATCCGAGCGGAGCTGGAAGGAAAGGATTATCTCGTCCGTTCCCTGAAGGAGCAGGAAAAGCATAAAAATCCCGCTCCTCCCTTCACCACCTCATCCCTCCAGCAGGACGCCTCCGTCCACCTGAATATGCACCCCCAGAAGACCATGTCCGTGGCACAGACGCTGTACGAAGGTATTGACGTCATCGGTCACGGTCCCGTAGGTCTGATCACTTATATGAGAACCGACTCCCTGCGGATCTCCGACGAAGCGCGAGCCGCCGCAAAGGAATATATCCTTGCCAATTACGGGGAGCAGTACTATCCCAAGACCCCCCGGGTCTTCAAGACCCGCCAGGGCGCTCAGGACGCACACGAAGCCATCCGTCCCACCGACGTCAATCTGACTCCCGACGTGGTCAAGGCAAGCCTGAACAACGATCAGTATCGGCTGTATAAGCTGATCTGGGAGCGGTTCACCGCCAGCCAGATGGCCTCCGTGATTCAGCACGTGAGAAGCATCGAGATCGAGGCCGCCGGATATCTCTTCCGCGCCTCCGACACCAAGAAGGTCTTCGACGGCTATAGCCGCCTTTACCGTTATTCCGACGATCAGGAGGAATCCTCCGCCTTCCCCGACGTAAAGGAAGGAGATAAGCTGGATTTCAAGGAACTGACCTCGGAGCAGAAATTTACCCTGCCCCCCTCCCGCTATACCGAAGCCTCCCTGATCAAGACCCTGGAGGAAAACGGCATCGGCCGGCCCTCCACCTTTGCTCCCATCGTGGGCACGATCATCGAACGGGAATACGTGGAACGGGAAGGGAAGTCTCTCAAGCCCACCAACCTGGGCATCGTCACCACCGACCTGATGATCGAAAACTTCAGCAATATCGTGGACTCCGCCTTCACCGCCGAAATGGAAAAAGAGCTGGACCGGGTGGAAGAGGGCGAAAAGACTCTGGTGGACGTGATGCAGAGCTTTTACGGTGATTTTGCCGCCGCCCTGGAAAAGGCCGAAAGCAACACCGAACGCAAAAAGGTGGAAACGCCGGTAGAAGAAAGCGACGAGGTCTGCGAGCTGTGCGGACGGAAAATGGTCTACAAGGTCAGCCGCTTCGGCCGCTTCCTGGCCTGCCCCGGCTATCCGGAATGCAAGAACACCAAGCCGGTCTACAACAAGGCCGCCGGCACCTGCCCCACCTGCGGCGCCGGGCTGGTCGTCCGTAAGACCCAGAAGGGCAAGACCTATTATTCCTGCGAAAAGGGTGCCGCCTGCGGATTCCGCACCTGGGACGTTCCCACGACGGAAGTCTGCCCCAAATGCGGCAAGACCCTCTTCCGCAGATTCAGCAACCTGGTCTGCGCCACCGAGGGCTGCGGATACGAGGCGCCCTTCAAGAAAAAAGACAAAGCGGAGAGCGATAAGAAATGAACCCATCCGTAACGGTGGTCGGTGCGGGACTTGCAGGGTGTGAAGCGGCGTGGCAATGCGCCGAGCGGGGCGCGAAGGTGACCCTGTACGAAATGAAGCCCCTGAAAAAGTCCCCCGCCCATAAATCCGATCTTTTCTGCGAGCTGGTCTGCTCCAATTCCCTCCGGGCGGAAGGTCTTCAGAATGCCATCGGCGTTCTGAAGGAGGAATTGCTCCGGATGGGATCTCTCGTCATGGAAGCGGCCGTGGCCACCCGGGTTCCCGCCGGGGGCGCTCTGGCGGTAGACCGGGACGCCTTTGCGGCCTACGTCACCGGAAAGATCCGGAATCATCCCAATATTACCGTGGTGGAAAAGGAAATCACCTCCCTCGACTTTGACGAGCCTGCCGTCATCGCCGCAGGCCCCCTGGCCTCGGATCCTTTGGCGGAGGAGATCGTCCGGCAGTTTGGAGAAGGGTTGTCCTTCTTCGACGCGGCGGCGCCCATCGTCACCGCAGAGAGCATTGATATGTCCAAGGCCTACCTGGCCTCCCGCTACGACAAAGGGACCCCGGATTATATCAACTGCCCCATGAACGAGGAAGAATACGACGCCTTCTACCGGGCGTTGGTCTCTGCGGAGACCGCCCACCTCCACGGCTTTGAAAACGACAAGGTATTTGAAGGCTGTATGCCGGTGGAGGTGATGGCCTCCCGGGGATACGAGACGCTGCTGTTCGGCCCTCTGAAGCCGGTGGGGCTGATGAACCCCCATACGGGCAAGCTGCCCAAAGCGGTGGTTCAACTCCGGAAGGACAACGCCGCCGCCTCCCTTTACAATATCGTGGGATTCCAGACCCATCTGACCTGGCCGGAGCAACGGCGGGTCTTCGGCATGATTCCCGGCCTGGAAAAGGCAGAATTCGTCCGATACGGCGTCATGCATCGGAATACCTTTTTGAATTCCCCGGATCTTCTTACCCCCACCTACCGGGTGCGCAACCGGGAAAATCTTTATTTTGCCGGTCAGATCACCGGTGTGGAAGGGTATATCGAATCGGCGTCAAGCGGCTTCGTGGCCGGACTGAACGCCGTGCTGGGCGATACGGTGGTCTTCCCCAAAGAAACGGCCATCGGATCTCTGGCCCATTACGTATCCGATTCCGCGGTCACCGATTTCCAGCCCATGAACGTCAATTTCGGACTTCTGCCGGCGCTGGAGGGACGGATCAAGAAAAAAGACCGCAAGGCGGCCCACGCAAAACGGGCGCTGGAAACCCTGACGGCATTCTGTCGGGACAACGGAATCAATATCACACTTCCCGCAGAGAGCGATTCTGCGGATCAATGAGAGAGGAAGGAACAAACTATGACCATTATCGTAGACGGCATGGGCGGCGATAACGCCCCTCTGCAGATTCTGAAGGGCTGTGCCATGGCCGTGGAAGAGCTGGGCGTAAAGATCATCGTCACCGGCCCCGCAGATCTTTTGAAGAAAACCATGATCGACAACGATATCGACGATACCGATATCGACGTCCGGGATGCGGACCAGGTCATCACCATGGAAGACGAAGCGGCCAGCGTCGTACGGGGCAAGCGGAATTCCTCCATGGGGCTTGCCTTCGATCTTCTGGCCAAGGGCGAAGGGGACGCCTTCGTCTCCGCCGGAAACTCCGGCGCGATCCTGGCAGGCGGATTGTTTATCGTCAAGCGCATCGACGGCGTCAAGCGGCCGGCCTTTGCCCCCGTATTCCCCTCCAAAACCGGTCATTTTATGCTGATCGACAGCGGTGTCAACGAGGTTTGCACCCCGGAATATCTGGACCAGTTCGGCGTGATGGGCGCTCTGTATATGAAGAACGCCGGCTTTTGTGACGAGCCCAAGGTCGGCCTGCTGAACAACGGCACGGAGGAATCCAAGGGGCCGGAGCTCTATCAGAAGGCTCACGCCCTGCTGAAGGAAAACAAAGCCTTCGAATTCGTCGGCAACGTGGAAGGCCGGGGCATTTTCGACGGGACCTGCGACGTACTGGTGGCCGACGGATTTTCGGGAAACATCCTGCTGAAGGCAGTGGAAGGCACCGCAATGTTCATGATGAGCATCATGAAGGAATCCCTGACGGCAACCTTCTTCTCCAAGCTGCTGGCGGCCATGCTGAAGCCTCAGCTGCGGCAGATGAAGAAAAAGCTGGATTATACCGAAGAGGGCGGCGCCGTGCTTCTCGGCGTGGCAAAGCCGGTCATCAAGGCTCACGGCAGCTCCAACGCAAAGGCCTTCAAGAACGCCATCCGTCAGGCAGCAAATTTCGCAAAATCCGGTGCGGTAGAGACTATCACCGCCCATTTCCAACAAGAAAAAGCGGCAAACGCCGGAAAGTGAGCATATCATGATCCAGATCCTGAATATCCTGAAACCGATCGTAGCGGAAATTCTTGAGGTCGAAGAAGACTCGGTCACCCCCGCCGCAAAATTCGCTGACCTCGGGGCTGACGAATTGGATCTGTGGGAGATCTGCATGGCCGCAGAGGGGGAATTCGACGTGATCATCGACACCGAGGACGGCAAAAAGATCGATTCCGTCGGCGACCTGATCGCCCTCATAGAGGAGCGGAGCCATGACTGAGCATCTCTCCCGAACCGAAGAAAAGATCGGTTACGTCTTCCGGGATAAGACCCTGCTCCGGAAGGCGCTGACCCATTCTTCCTATCTCAACGAGCACCGGGATGCGGAGGAATGTAACGAACGGCTGGAATTTCTGGGGGACTCGGTGCTGTCCCTCGTCTGCTCCGACCACCTCTACTCCACCCGGACGGGAGACGAGGGGGATCTGACGAAAACAAAAGCCCTGCTGGTCTGCGAGGAAGCCCTTTCCACCTATGCGAGAGAGCTGAACCTGGGGGAAAGCCTCCTTCTGGGGCGGGGCGAAAAGCAGGCGGGCGCGGAAGACCGTAATTCCATCCTGTGCGATGCCGTCGAGGCGATCCTTGGAGCCATTTATCTGGACGGGGGCTACGGGAAGGCCCGGGATTTCATCCTGCCCTTCCTCATCAACGGCGGAAAAAATTTCCGTCAGCACGATTATAAAACGGTACTGCAGGAAGTGATCCAGAAGAATCCCGGCGAGGTTCTCAAATACGTCATTGCCGACAATTTCGGTCCGGAACACGAAAAGACCTTCGTATGCCATCTGTATCTGAACAGCAACCGCATTTCCCAAGGCCGGGGACGGTCGAAGAAGGCGGCGGAGCAGGCGGCGGCAAAGGAGGCCCTGGAGCTGATGGGGCTGGAGGAATAAGGAGGAACTATGAATCTCTTGCTTTTCGGTCTTTTACTGACCGTACTCAGCTTTATTACCCCTTATAAGGTAGGGGACAGTATGCAGATCATCGATATCCTGCCGGATTTCATCGGCTACCTGTTGGTCTGGTTCATGCTGGAAAAACGCCGGATCAACAAACGGATGTCCGGTCTTTATACCGCGACGGCAGTAATGACCGTGGTGTCGTTTTTGTATTTCCTGGGGCAGATCAAGGTATTTTTCGCCGATACGCTGGTGGGCAACCTGAAGATCCTTGGCCTTTTGCTGGACGGCGTTACTTACGTCACGGCAAATTACAACGACCTTATTCTTTTGGTGGCGGTGATCCTTCTGGCCTGGCTCCATTTTGCAATGCTGGAATACTGGGAGAGAAAAGAGGAGCATCAACTGCAACGGAAGGTCTGCATGGCCGGCATGGTTCTCTGCGGCATCGCCGCCCTGGGGCATCTGGGCGCAACCTTCATCCTCCTGCCCTTCTCCTGGCATTGGATCTGCTACCCCGCCTCGGTTTTGGCGGTGGCGGCGGCCTGGTTCGTCATGAAGGACAGCCAGGAAATGCTGACGGGAACCAACGAGCCGGTAACGGAGCGTCGGTTCGGCGTCAAAAAATAATTTTGTGGGAGTTTTAAACCGTATGATCCCAATCAAAGAAGCGCTGAAAACCTCTAAAAAACTGCATTTTATGGGCATCGGAGGCTCGTCTATGAGTTCGCTTGCCCAGATCGCTTTGCGCCGGAATTATACCGTTTCGGGTTCGGATATGCAGTCCGGGAAGGCCACGGAACGGCTGGAACGGCTGGGCATCACCGTTCACATCGGTCAGGTTGCGGAGAATATCGACCGGGAAAATCCCGACGCCGTCATCATGACCGACGCCATCGTCCCCTCCAATCCGGAATTGATGCGGGCAAAGGAATTGAAGATCCCCGTCTATCGCAGAGCAGAATTTCTGGGAGAGATTCTGGACGGATACCGCAAGACCGTCGGCGTTGCCGGCACCCATGGAAAGACCACGACGTCTTCCATGATCACCGCCCTTTTTCTGAAGGCAAACCGGGATCCCGCCGCCATCATCGGAGGCCATATGAACCTCATCGGCGCCTCCTACCGGCTGAGCGAAAAGGATGATCTGTGCGTTTTCGAGAGCTGTGAATTCAAAGAATCCTTCCGGTTTTTCCGGTCGGACGTGTCGGTCATCCTGAATATCGGCGAGGATCACATGGAATATTTCAAGACCCTCGACAACGTCATCGGCGCCTTCCGGAATTATCTGAAGAACGTCAAGCCCGGCGGCACCCTCGTCACCAACGCGGAAGACGAAAACGTGGCGAAAATGCTGGAGGGATACGAAGGGAATCTTCTCCTTTTCGGGCTGAAAAGCGGACATTTCCGGGCGGAAAATATCGCCCTGGAGCAGGGGCTTCCCTCCTTTGATCTGTATTATCATCCCAACGACGACGAAGAAAAAGAATATTTTGGCCGGGTTCGTCTCTCGGTTCCGGGGCGGCACAACGTGCTCAACGCCCTTGCCACCGCCGCCGCAGGCTACGCCCTGGGGCTTACGAAGGAAGAGATTCTGCCGGGGCTTGCGGCCTATAACGGGGCGGGGAGACGGTTCGAATATCATTGCACCGTCAACGGAGCCGTTATCGCCGACGATTACGGACACCATCCCGACGCCTACCGGGTCACCTTCAAGACCGCCCGGGATCTGGGATTCAAGCGGATCATTGCCATCCATCAGCCCCATACCTTTTCCCGGACGAAAATGCTGATGGACGAATTCGTGGAGGTGCTTTCCACGGTAGATAAGGTCCTTATTCCCCCCATCTACCCTGCCCGGGAGACCAACGACGATTACAATATTTACGCCGAAGACGTGGTTGCGCGGCTGAACAACGCCGAGCTGATGCGGGATTTCGAGCATATTGCCGACCGGGTCAAGGAGCTGGCGCAGCCCGGGGATCTTTTCATCACTTTGGGATGCGGCGATATCAACAAGGCCGCCATTCTCATCACGAAGAAATACGGCGAAACCAAATATCTGGAAGACTGACCCATGAACGATCTTGAACGCGCAAAGAACCTTCTGACCCAAGGCCACACCTGCGTTCTCTGCAAGGGGGACGCCACCGTCGTCTCCGACCTGAAAGGGATTCTTCCCATGGTCACCTTTCTGGAGAGAGGAACCGATCTTTCGGGCTATTCTGCGGCGGATAAAATCGTGGGGAAGGCGGCGGCCTTTCTCTTCCGCCTTGCCGGCGTAAGAGCGGTCTACGCCACCGTCATGAGCAGAGACGCAAAAGAATACCTCACCGCCTGCGGCATTGCGGCGGAAGCGGGAACGCTGACCGACGGAATCATCAACCGAAAAGGCACCGGGCCCTGCCCTATGGAGTCTGCCGTGGCAGGCTGTACCGACCCGGAGGACGCTTTGGAAAGAATCAAAAACACCGTAAAGAAATTGAGAGGGAATCACATGAAGCAATTGGGATTCGGGCTGATGCGTCTGCCCAAAACCGATCCGGAGGTGCCGGAATCCATCGATATTCAGCAGTTTATCACCATGACCGACCGCTTCCTGGAGCGGGGCTATACTTATTTTGACACCGCCTATATGTACCACAACGCCGAAAGCGAAAAGGCGGTCAAGACGGCCCTGACCTCCCGGGTGGACCGGGAAAGATATCTGCTGGCCACAAAGCTTCCCACCATGAAGCTGGAGACCGTCGACGATATGGAGCGGATCTTCAACGAACAGCGGGAAAAATGCGGCGTGGAATATTTTGATTATTATCTGCTCCATTGCCTGAACACCCGGCTTTACGAGATCGCCACCCGGCTGGACGCCTTCGGCTTCGTAATGAAGAAAAAGGCAGAGGGAAAGGTGAAGCGCTTCGGATTTTCCTTCCACGATTCGGCGGAGGTGCTGGATCGGATCCTGACCGAGCATCCGGAAGTGGAATTCGTACAGCTTCAGATCAACTATCTGGACTGGGAATCCCCCACCGTCCAGTCCCGCCTCTGCTACGAGGTGGCCCGGAAGCACGGGAAGGATATTATCATCATGGAGCCCATCAAGGGTGGCGCTCTGGCCAACGTGCCCGACGAGGCGCGGGCTCTGCTGAAAGCCGCCGACCCGGAGAAATCTCCCGCCCAATGGGCCCTGCAGTTTGCCGCCACGCTGCCCGGCGTCATTATGGTGCTGAGCGGAATGTCCGACCTGCATCAGCTGGACGAAAATACTGCGTTTTTCAACGAGCTTAAGCCCCTGACCGAAGACGAAACCGCCCTTCTTTTCCGCTGTGCGGATATCATCAATAAGTCGGTGGCCGTCTCCTGCACCGGGTGCGAATACTGCACCGCCGATTGCCCCAAACAGATTCCCATTCCCCAGTGGTTCGACGCCTATAACAAGGGCGAGGACGGCAAGGCGCTTGCAAAAGATCATCCCACCCCCGCCGATTGCATCGGTTGCGGGAAATGCGAAAAGCAATGCCCCCAGAAATTGCCCATCCGCCGGCTTCTCACCGCCGCAAAGAAAGCAATGAAGCTGTAAAAAACGAAAAAAAATCAGGTCCGATCTTTCACGAGATCGGACCTTTTTCGTCATTGCAGAGCTTCTTTTTTCAAATTTCCCAGAACCTTCATAACGTCGTTTTCCCGGGCAAAGAGGAAAGAGAGCTTTTTGTATTCGGCGTAGATTTTTTCATAGATCTCCGAATGCTCCGCCACGGGGGTATAGGTGCGGACCGGCGGCTTTGCGAAGGCCTTTGCGGCGGTGGGCACGTCGGGGTAGATTCCGGCAGCCACGGCGGCGTAGACGGCGCATCCCAGAGCGGCGGCCTGGGAAGAAGCGGCAACGTCAATGGGACGCCCCAGTACGTCGGCGTAGATCTGCATCATCATTTCATCCTTTTTGGCGATTCCCCCGGCGGCACAGAGATTGCGGATGAGAATGCCGGCCCCTTCGTATTGCTCCAGAATCAGCTTTAGCCCGTAGGCAGTAGACTCAATCCAAGCCCGGTAAAGCTCTTCCGGCCGAGTCTGAAGCGTCATTCCGAGAATCAGACCGGTCAGATCGGAATCCACGAAGATGCTCCGGTTTCCGCTGAGCCAATCCAGGGCCAGAAGGCCGCTCTGACCGGGACGGAGGCCCTGCGCCTTTTCCCGCAGAAGGGCGTGGAGATTGATTCCCCGCGCTTTGGCCTCGGCCTCGTACGCACCGGGAACTCCGTTGCGGACGAACCAATCGAAAAGATCCCCCACGCCGGCCTGCCCCGCCTCGTAGGTGTAGGCGCCGGGAATGACGCCGTCCTTAACGTAGCCGCAAGTGCCCGGCACGGAGACTCCTTGGTACCCGTGAACCAGATGACAGGCGGAGGTTCCGAGGATCACCATCAGATCCCCGTCTTCAGTCAGATTCAGGGCCGGCATGGCCGCGTGGGCGTCAATGGCAGGGACGGCAACGGGCAACCCTTCCCAAAGGCCGGTCAAAGCGGCACCGGCGGCGGTTAAGGTGCCTGCAACCTGCCCCATTCCGAGAATATTTTCGGAAAGCTTGGTTCCCACAATTCCCGCAAGATCGGGGTGCAGAGCCTTGAAAAAATCGTCGCAGGGATAGCCGGTCTCACCGTTCCACAGTGCTTTATATCCCGCAAAGGCGGCGGAATGAACGTCTTTTCCGGTCAGAAGGAGGGTCAGCCAATCGGCGGCCTCGGAAAAACGGGCGGTGCAGTGATAGATCTCCGGAGCCTTGTGCAGAATCTCCAGAATCTTCGGAAGCGCCCATTCGCAAGAGATCTTTCCGCCGTAAATCCCGTGCCAGACCTCGCCCCGGGCCTCCGCCAAAGCGTTGATCTCATCGGCTTCTGCCTGGGCGGCGTGGTGCTTCCATAATTTTACGTACGCGTGGGGATGATCTGCGAATTCCGGCTCGTAACAAAGGGGATCCCCCTTCCCGTTCAGCGGAATCAAGGTGCAGGCCGTGAAATCGATGCATATCCCGGCCACCTCGTCGGCGGAAGCCCCGGCCGAGGCCAGCACCTCCGGAATATTATGGGAAAGCGCCTCGGGATAATCTGCCGGATGCTGGAGGGCAAAATTGGGCGGCAACCGCTTGCCGGAGGGCAGAGTCTCGTCCATAACGCCGTGAGGATACGGGTAGACCGCCTCGGCCACCTCTTCTCCGGTCTTTACGTTCACCAGCACCGTCCGGGCGGACAGGGTGCCGAAATCAGTACCAATTACGAATCGCTTCATTGAAATTTCCCCTTCATAAACTGATCCAGCCGGGCAAACTGATCGATACAGGAGCGCTGATAGGGCGTAAACAGTGCCTCGTCGTTACTCCGGGCAAAGCAATCCATAGGAATGCCCTCGTACCGATCCAGATAATATTTCGCGCAGCAGGGATAGGTCAGGTTTTCCAACAGGGCGGAAAGCCCCAGATAGCCCTGCAGCTCTGCACCCCGGTCTTTCATCAGTCGGACGTAGAGGTCAGGATGGAAATTGGCCATCACGCCGCAGTATCCAAAGGCGCCGTCGTTGAGGCTTTCCAGCAGCGTCTGGGCGTTGGCGTTGAAGATCTTCAGGGGCGTGCCTTCGCAGATGGCCAGCCGGCGGCGGATCATTTCCGCATCGCAGCAGGTGTCCTTGATGAAATAAAAGCGACCCGTCCCGGCGCACCAGCGGATCATTTCGTCGCTGAGAAGGCGCTTGTAAGGCTTGGGGCATTCGTAAACCCCCAGAGGCAGGTCTGCAGGCAAAGCGGCGACCAGCTTTTCGGTTTCAGCGATCCAGTTGGCGTCGCTGGTGTTGGCAATATCCATCCGGTTGGAGATCAGAATCAGCGCATCGGGCTTCAGGGCGGCGATGGCGTTCAGCTCCTCCACCTGATCCTCAAAACGATCGGACACGTGCCCCGAGGCCACGATCATCATCGGGGGCCGGGAGGCGTCCGATGCCGCAAGGGCGCGGGCTTTCTTCAGCACCGTCTCGGTTAGCTTCACCCGTTCTTCCGGAGATAAAAACATAATTTCACTGGATTGGCAGGCGGCAAAAATACCGTCACAGCCCTTCTTCCAGTACCATTCCACCAGCCGTTCCACGGCGGTATCATCGATCTGCCCGTTGCGGTAGGGCGTAATCATCGTGGGATAAACCCCACCGGTTACCTTGAATTCCATCCTGTCTCCTCACAGTTCCAGACAAAAATATTGCAGTGTTTTCCGATTCCACGTATAGGTAATATGCAATTTGCCGTCCTCGTAACGAAGGGCGGGATAGGCGTATTTTCCCTCCATGGTGGTCAAGTGGCTCAGCAGCGTGAAGGTGCGGCCGTTGTCGGTCGACTCAAAGAGAGAGATCGGCGTCCGCCCCGCCCAATTGCCGGAGACCGGATTGCAGCAGAGAATGATCCGGCCGTCGGGGAGGGACACCAGATCGATGCCGCTGTTATTGTTGGGCATATCGATGGCGTAGGGATCGCACCAGGTATCCCCGTCGGAGGAATCGGTACGGTAAATGACCCCTTCCGTGGAGCGGAGCAGGGCGTGAACTCCCTTCGGGCTTTCCCACAGCGTGGGCTGAATGATCCCCCGCAGATCTTCCTCCACGGGGATGCAAAGATCTGCGCTCCGCACCCAGGTCTCTCCCTCGTCAAAGGAGCGGTCGAAGAAGCATTTCCACCGTCCCTGCTCCGTGGAGCCGGGGGCAAGGATCGATCCGTCGGCAAGATAGACCGCCTTATTCCGCACCGGACCCCGTCCGCCGGAGGTATCCCCGGGGATCATCTCGAAGGAGTCTCCCCAGGTGCGGCAATTATCGTAGGAGATACGGCATTTGGTATACCAGTCTGCAATGGTTTTGCCTACTTTATAAAACAAGACCACCGCCCCGTCCTTTCGGCGGAACAGCACGGGATTCCAATGGGGGATCCCATCGTCCTCCGACAGGGCTTCCGGCTCGCTCCAACGGCCGTCGGGAGCGCGGCGAGACCCGAAAATGCGGACGTCGTCGTTCCCTTCTTTGGAGCCGTAAAAATAGACGCAATAAACCTCCCCTTCTCCGACGGTAATAAAGTGGCTTGCATGGCATTGCCACCCTTCCCGGAAGGGCAGGATAAATTCGTTGGCAAGAATTCTCATCATTCTTCCCCCTTATTGAAAAATCGGTGTATCCGGGTCGGAGAGGATTTCATGATAATCCAAAACCATGGCGGGGGCGTAGCCGGCGTTTTCCCGCAGGATTTCCGAAGCCCGCTCCATGCGCTCCACAGAAAGATCGCAGACCGTTTTGATCCGGATATCCCTCATCTTCGACAAGCAACGGCGCAGCACGCTGGTTCCCCGGCGGCCGAGACCGATATAGCCGATGGTAACAGTATTTTTCATCGGATAAAATCCTTTCTTTTTTTTCCATTATACCGCCCTTTTCCGGGAAAAGCAATAGAAAAAATCCGATGATATTTACCTTTTTTTAGACAATCCGGATTTTCCAAAAACAAGGGTACTTGACAAGATTCCAACTCTGTGTTAAAATATATTTATTCATATTTATCCGGAGGTGTCCCATGCTTCCTCTCGCATCGGTTCAATACACCGTCATCCGGCGGGATCGGTTCTTCTACCCCCGCCTGCATCACGAAGACTGGACGGTCTATATCGTTATCCGCGGCTCCTTCCGTTGCACGGTGTGCGAAAAAACGGAGGATATTTTTCCCGGCGACGTTTTCGTCATCCCGCCGAACGAAGAATTTGACCGGGAGGTTACCAAGCCCCTTCTGGTGCATTTTATCCGCTTCACGCTGCAGGAAGATACGCCTCTCCCCTTCCCGTTGCCTGTGGGGAAGGTACGCTACGCCGACTCCGCCCGGGTGGAAAGCACGGTGGAATTGCTGAACCGGTCGCCGGAATTGCCGGCGGAACAGCAGAACCTTTGCGTGCGGCATTGCATTGAGGACCTTTTCCTGCAATACGAAGCAGAACAACGTCTTCCCTCCAAACGCCCCGGCGCCCCGGAGGATGAAACGGTACGGAGCGTGATGGAATACCTCAACGAGTATTTCCGGGAACCGATCCGGCTGACCGACGTGGCCGCAAAACACCATATCTCCCCCTCCGGACTGATCAAAAAATTCCGGAAAACCGTGGGGATGCCGCCCCAGCGATACCTGATGGAGCAACGCATCAAGCAATCGAAGCGGCTGTTGACCGACACCTCCCTTCCCGTGGGAGAGATCGCCGCCAGCACCGGCTTTGAGAACGTTTATTATTTCAGCAAAACCTTCAAAAAGGAGACGGGAAAATCCCCCTCCGAATATCGGAAAAACTATCTTTTATAAGCGAAAATATTATTACGGCATACTTCCGAAGAAGTATGCCGCTTCTTTTTTTATTTCCCGGGTTGGCCGTAGGTGGCGTTGGGGCACGAGCCTGCAGGCGGGGAGGGAGCGATTTGCCCTTCGGCCCCGATTCTTCCGTTCTCCCAACCGATTCCGAAAGCCCCTTTTCAACTCTCTTTTTTCCGGTTGTCCTGCTCCAGATAACGCTCGGCCTGGGTGGTGAACAGGGCGTAATACTTCCCCTTCCGCTCCATCAAATCCCGGTGACTGCCCATTTCCTCCATCCGACCGTTTTCCAGCACCAGCACCGTATCGGCTACGGTGGCGCTGGAGAGGCGGTGGGAGACGAAAATGGTGGTCTTGTCCTCCCGGAGCAGATCGAACTGACGGAAAATCTCCTGCTCCGCCATGGGATCGAGGGAGGCGGTAGGCTCGTCTAAGATCAGGACGTCGGAATCGGAATAAAAAGCCCGGGCGATGGCCAGCTTCTGCCATTGGCCGATGGAAAGCTCGGTGCCGGTCTTTTCAAAAATCCGCATCAAGGGCGTATCCAACCCCTGGGGGAGGCGATCCACGAAGTCCTTTGCAGCGGCCTTAGTTACGGCGTCCTCCACCGCATCCCGGCCGGCAGTACGGAGAATATCTCCGTAGCGCACGTTTTCACTGACCGTTTCCGCATATTTCCCAAAATCCTGGAAAATAATGCCGAACATCCGGTACAGCTCCTTCACGTCGTAATCCCGCAGATCCACGCCGTCCAGAAGAATACTCCCTTCGGTGGGATCGTAAAGACGGGTCAACAGCTTGATCAACGTGGTCTTTCCCGCCCCGTTCAGCCCCACGAGAACCATGGTCTGTCCCGGCTCGAGGACGAAATTCACGTCGTCCAGAACCTTTCGGTCGGTGCCCGGATAGCAAAAGGACACGTGGCAGAATTCGATCCGATGCCCCACGCCACGGCGGACGGGAAGGGGAGGATCAACGCGGGGGCGGATGGTATGGGGCTCTTTCATGAAGGAGATCAGGTTATCGATAAAAAGCGTTCCTTCATAGATGGAGCCGGACTTGTTGATCAGCGTGGAAACCGCGCCGGAAACCGACAGAATGGCGGCGGTGTACAGGGAATAATCTCCGATCAGAATCTGCCCGTTGAAGACCTTCAGGGCAATAAGAACGTAAAAGAGGCAATTGACGGCCACGGTCAAGGCGCCGATGCCGATATGAAACCAGTTTTCGCTCAGCGTGATCCGGCGAAGCCCCTTGAAATAGCGGTTAAAAACCTCCGTATGCCGTGCGATAAACCGATCGGCAAGACCGAAGAGGCGTACCTCCTTCACTTGATCCTTATTGACCAACAGATCGGCGTAATAATTCATCTGTCGCCGATCCTTGGAGCGCCAGCGGTAATACTGAAAGACTTTTTTGCGATAAATATAATTGATCACGGCGGAGGGGATGGAGATGAGAACGATTACGGGGGCCACGTACCACATCCCGGGCACCGAAAACAGAACGATCAGATAGGAGACCAGCTCGATGACCGTACTGACGATGCCGAAGGTATCCGACAGAATGCTGAGAGGCCGATGGCCCGCTTCCCGGTTGGCGTTTTCCATCCGCTCGTAAAACACGGGGTCATCGAAGGAGCCCAGATCCAGCTCCTTGGATTTGTTCATGATCCGGAGCTTGACCTGCTGAACCACCTTTTCGCCGGCAATCCGGTTCATGGCGCTGTTAAAGCTGTTGACGGTGCGCTGAACGAACCGAAAGAAAAAGAACACGAGCAAAAACCGGAAGACCGGAGACGTCCAGAAATCACCCCCGACGCCCCCCTGACCGGCGGTGATCTGCAATTCGTTCAGCACGTTCTTGGAGATCAGAGAATTAACGATCGGTGCGATCCCCTGAAAAAGCGCCACGAAGGACAGGAGGAACATGATCCATTTTCCCGAATCCCATACCAGAGAGACGATATAGAAAAAACGGGTGAAAAAGCCTCCGAAGACCTCCTTCAGAAAGCGAAACAGATCCTTGAAATCCTTGGGCGGAGACACTTTTTTATGTTCGTAGGGCATGGGAGGCGGCATACGCATCCCCCTTTCCGGTTTTTATTTGATCTTCCCTTTTTATTGTACCATAAACCGAAGGCTTTGTCAAGAAAAAAAGATACCGGACCCAAAAGCGGAGTCCGGTATCGGATTTTAAAATCAGACGGGATGAACGCCGTCGGCACCGTGAACGGAATCGACGCCGTATTTCTTGGCCTGGCGGTTCTGGAAGAACTTGGTGGCCACCTGATCGAAGAGGGCGTAGGAAAGCACGTCCTCGTCCTGCTCCTCGTACTGCTTGATCTTTTCTCTCAGAGAGTTCAGCTCGGGAGCGATCAGATCGGCGGGGCGGCAGGTGATGGGCTCTTCGTCGCCCAGAATCTGCTTCCGGAATTCGGGAGAGATCTCCACGGGAGTTTTGCCGTATTCGCCCTTGACAAGGCCACGGAATTCCTTGGAAACGTTCTGGTAGCGGCCAAAGATCACGTTAAACACGGCCTGGGTACCGACGATCTGGGAGGTGGGGGTAACGAGGGGAGGATATCCGGCGTCGGCACGGACCTTGGGAACCTCCTCCAGCACGGCCTGATATTTGTCCTCCTGTCCCATCTGCTTCAGCTGGGAGACCAGGTTGGACAGCATTCCGCCGGGAACCTGATACAGAAGACCGTTGACGTCAACGCCCATAACCTTGGGATTGAGAAGCCCGCTCTTGAGGTATTTTTCCCGGAGGGGGGCAAAAACCTTGGCGGCGTCGTTGAGGACGTTCAGATCCAGACCGGTGTCGTATTCGGTGCCCTGAAGCGCGGCCACCATAACCTCGGTGGAGGGCTGGGAGGTACCCATAGACAAGGGGGACAGAGCGGTATCGATGATATCAACGCCGGCTTCCACTGCCTTCATCAGCACCATAGACGCCATCCCGGTGGTATAGTGGGTGTGAAGCTCAATGGGAATCTTAACGCTTTCCTTCAGCGCCTTGATCAGCTCGTAGGTGGTATAAGGAACGAGAAGACCGGCCATATCCTTCACGCAGATGGAGGATGCCCCCATCTCTTCCAGCTGTTTTGCAAACCGAACGAAGGACTCGGTGGTATGAACGGGAGAAAGGGTATAACTGAAAGCGGCCTGCACGTGGCCCCCTTCCTTCACCGCGGCCTTGACGGCGGTATTCAGGTTCCGGGGATCGTTGAGGGCATCGAAGATACGGATGACGTCGATGCCGTTGGCCAGGGATTTCTGCACGAAATATTCCACCACGTCATCGGAATAATTCCGATAACCCAGAAGGTTCTGACCGCGCAGAAGCATCTGCAATTTCGTATTTTTCACGTGATCCCGGATGGTGCGGAGTCTGTCCCAGGGATCTTCGCCCAGAAAGCGCAGGCAGGAATCGAAGGTGGCGCCGCCCCAGGCTTCCAGAGCGTTGTAGCCGGCCTTGTCCAGCAGTTCCAGCGCGGGGAGCATTTCGTCCATCGTCATACGGGTGGCCACCAAAGACTGGTGAGCGTCCCGCAGAATGGTTTCCGTGATTTTCACTTGACTCATAGCAATAGTACCTTTCTGTAGATTAAGAACCGAACATATTCAGGAATACGCCGGCGGCAACGGCGGAGCCGATGACCCCAGCCACGTTGGGCCCCATGGCGTGCATCAGAAGGAAGTTGGAAGGATCCTCCTGCTGTCCCACCGTATTGGCGACCCGGGCGGCCATGGGAACGGCGGAAACGCCGGCGGCCCCGATGAGGGGATTGACCTTCCCCTTGGTGAAGAAGCACATCAGCTTGCCGAACATCACCCCTGCGGCGGTGGCCAGGCAGAAGGCAAAGAGCCCCATCAGGATGATCTTGATGGTATCCAGGCTGAGGAAGTTATCCGCCTTGGCAGTAGCGCCGACGGTAAGACCAAGGAAAATGGTGATGATATTCATCAGCTCGTTCTGGGCGGTTTTGCTGATCCGGTCCACGACGCCGCATTCCTTGGCCAGGTTGCCGAGCATCAGCATACCCACCAGGGGGGCGGAATCGGGGATGATCAGAATGACCACCACGGCGACCACGATGGGGAACAGAATCTTTTCCAGCTTGGAAACGGAACGGAGATTATCCATCCGCACCAGACGTTCCTTTTTGGTGGTCAGAGCCTTCATGATAGGAGGCTGGATGATCGGCACGAGAGCCATATAAGAGTAGGCCGCAACGGCAATGGCGCCCAGCAGGTGGGGAGCCAGGGTCTTGGTGACGAGGATGGCCGTAGGACCGTCCGCGCCGCCGATGATCCCGATGGAAGCGGCTTCTGCGGCGTCAAAGCCCAGGCAAAGGGCAATGATAAAGGTAGCAAAAATACCTACCTGGGCCGCAGCCCCCAGGAGAATGCTCTTGGGGTTCGCAATCAGGGGAGAAAAATCGGTCATCGCCCCGACGCCCAGGAAGATCAGGGGCGGGTAAATGCCGAACTTGACCCCCAGATAGAGCCAGTCGAACAGGCCGCCGTGAGCGATGATCTCACTCATATTCACGGTGCCGCCCTCGAAGAACTCCATGTGCATCAGCCCAGAGATGGGCAGGTTGGTCAAAAGCATCCCGAAGGCAATGGGGAGCAGGAGCAGGGGTTCGAACTTGTGACGGATGGCCAGATAGATCAGAACGCAGGAAATAGCGATCATGATCAGATTTTTCCAGCCGCCCTCCACGAAGAACTGAGCGATCCCGGATCCCATGGCAAAGCCCTTCAGGACCTCGATAATTTCAGACATAAGATCGTTCCTTTCCGATTATTCTTACGGAAATCAGGAAAGAGAAACCAGCAGATCCCCGGTGTTGACGGTAGCGCCCTGATTGACGTGAACGGCGGCAACGGTGCCGTCCTTACCGGCTTTGATATCGTTTTCCATCTTCATGGCTTCGAGAACGCAGAGAGTATCGCCCTTCTTGACGGCGTCGCCAACCTTAACGTTGACCTTCATGATGTTGCCGGGCATGGGAGCCTTGACGGGTTCCGCATCGGCGGGAGCCGCAACGGGAGCAGCGGCGGGAGCGGCGGCAGGTGCGGCGGCAGGAGCAGCAGCGGGAGCGGCGGTTACGGGAGCAGCAACGGGAGCGGCAACGGGAGCAGCGGCAACGACGCCGGCCTCTTCAACGAAAACTTCGTAGGTGGTTCCGTTTACGGTGATGTTATACTTTTTCATAATACAGTTTCCTTTCGTTCTTCAAATTTATTGAGATTTGTTTTTTACAGAATACGGCGGAAGGAGCGGATCCGATAACGGGAGGAGGCGGGATCGCACCCTTCTTCGGCGGCGATGGCGGCGGCGAGGACCACTAAGATCTCTTCCTGCGCCATCGCGGTGGCGGCGGCAATGGCGGCCACGATTTCCTCCTGATTCCCCGTTGCGGCGGGAGCGGCGACGGACTCCGCTTTTTTCTCCTGCACGGCGGGAGCGGCGGACTTCTTAACTTCCTTCTTAGGCAATTCGGAGCCGAAGACCTTTTGGAAGACGTAGATCACCAGCATAATCAGGACCAGAACGGCAAAAACGATGATGACGCCGATAGCAGTCACGCCCAGACCGTAAAGGATCTTTCCCATCATATCTTCGGGAAGGGGTTTGGAATAGGCGAGGAAATTCATCATCACAGATCCCCTTCCTGCAAGAAGACGTTCAGGGAGCTGATCAGCAGCTGACGGGTGGTGGCGATATCGATAATATCGTCCACGTAGCCCCGCTGAGCGGCCTGCAAGGGAGAGGCCATGGTTTCCGCGTAAGAGGCGATCAGCTCGTTGCGGGTGGCGACGGGATCGGCGGAGGCGGAGATTTCCTTCCCGCCCAGGAACACGGCGCCGGTATCGGCAGGCAGGGCGGCGATCTGCGCGGTGGGATAGGCCAGAACCACGTCGGCGCCGGTATGCTTGGCACCCATGGACAGGTAGCCGGCACCGTAGGCCTTACCGGTGATCAGAGTGATCTTCACGGCGTCGGAATCGGCGTAAGCGGCCACGAGACGGGCAGATTCGGCGATATTCGCCCCGGCCTGAACGGCAAAGCCGTTGGTGTCCACGAGGGTGATGACCGGAATATCGTAACTGTCGCAAAATTCAATAAATTTGGCGGCCTTGTCGCAGGCGGCGGCGTTCAGATCCCCGTTTTCCACGGCGGGATTGTTGGCAATGACCCCGCAGGGCGTCCCGTCGAGATGGATGAGGGCGGTGACGATATTTTCCGCGTATCCGCCGGACAACTCCACCATTTCCCCGCAGTCGGCAATCCGGGCGATGACGTCGGCAACGTTATAGCCTTCTGCGGAGATCACGTCGGCGATCTCACCGGTGAGGCGATTCACGTCGTCCTCGGTCTCCACGGCCCCGAAGGCGGTGAAGAAATCACGGACGGCTTCGGCGGCTTCTTCGTCGGTATCGCAGACGACGGAAGCAAGACCGGAGGCGTAAGCGGTTTTGGCGTCGCCGGTCTTCTGACCGAAGCGAGCCTCCACCACGGAAGGCGCAGAGAGGAACAGCTCCGCATTTTTCAGCATTACGGTATAATCCGCAAAGGCGGGCAGGAAGGACATGGCCCCGGCGCAAACGCCGCTGACCACGCACACGTGGGGAATCACACCCTGCATTTCACTGCAGAGCGACAGGATCTCGCCGTAGCCGGCAAGGGCGTCGATCCCCTCCCCAAGGCGCATCCCGCAGGAATCCAGGAAAGAGACGACGGGAGCGTCCGCTTTCATGGCCATGGTAATAACGTTTTTGATTTTCTGCGCGTGCATTTCGCTGACGGCACCCTTGCTGACGGCGGGATCCTGGGCAAAGGCAAAGACCAGAATTCCGTCCACCGCACCGTAACCGGTCACGACCCCTTCGGGGTCTGCGGAAGCACCGAATTCGGTAGGCCGCTGACGGACGAATGCACCTACTTCAACGAAGGTCCCTTCGTCGAAAAGCATCTGCAGCCGTTCCCGGGCGGTCGTCCCGGAGAAAGACGCGGGTTTTTCCTCGATCCCGGCCCGAAGGGCTTCGATCTGAGAGGCTTTTTCCAGAGCTTTCATACAATATCCTCCTGAAAGATTTTTAAATACATCGTTAGGAAAAAACCGGAAATTCGTAACGGGTACTCCAATTTTCTCCATTATATATTATACTACAATACCCCCGTTTTTGCAAGAGTGAAAAAAGCGAAAAAATCTACAATTTTGTGAACATTCGTCTCCTGTCGGAAATCCTTGCAAGGATCCCCCGTTTTTTGTGTATTATTCCAAAAAAACGAAAGAAAAATCGCCCTGCATTCCTCCGACGGAAGAAACGCAGGGACGGGTTTTATTTTCGTTTGAGGAACCAATACACCAGAAGAATTCCGATCCCAAGAACCAGGAAAAGGACGAAGACCCAGATGCCCCATTTGGAAGCCCCTTCCTCCACGTCGCTGACGACGTCGCTGATCATCTGAGAGGGCGACTGCATCGTCGCATCGGAGGTCTTGTCGGTGGTCTTGTCGGAGGAACCGGAAGAGCCGGAAATACTGCCGGAAGAACCGGAGGAACCAACGTTATCGGTGGTATCGATGGGCACGGTTCCGCCCTTGTCGTTGACGTGAACGCCCTCGGCGAAGACCGCCTTCCCCGTATCGCCGTTGACGGTGGCGTACCCGCGCTCAAAATTCTGATACCAGGTGCCGTTGACCTCGTAGGCGTCGGAGACGGGGCGTCCCACCTTCTTCAGCCCACCCAGGGAATCCAACTGCTCCCAGATCGGCCCCCGCAAAACGTAGGAGGCGTAATCCGGGCCCACGTAGATGGCGGCGGTACGGTTGTTTTTATCTGCGTATTTCTGCAGATAATAGTCCTCTTCCCCGGTCACGTAACCGGAAGGAACACCCTCGTACATCCATTCTTCGAATTTGTCGGCAGCCTTTTGGAAGGCCTCTTTGATCTTTCCGTCGTTGAGAAGACCGCCCTCGGCCTCACCGATCTGATAATCGGTCTTCTGCGCCGACAGGGGAACCGCCCCCAACAGAGCGAACAGAAGGGCGAGGGACAGAATACGAATATATTTTTTCAAGGCAAAAGCCCCCTTTCGAGGACTATTGTTCCCAAAAAATCAGAACCGTATCACCCATATTTTGACATGCGGCGCTTTTAAACCGGAAAAAGAAGGCTCCTACGGGAAAATTCTCCCGTAAGAGCCAAAATTTTCTATGGTATTTTAAACCGTATCGGTTTTGAAAATCAATCGAAATAAATGGTCTTGCCGGTACGGTAGGATTCGTAAATGGCTTCCAGCACCTGAGAGACCACCAGCGCCTGCTCGGGCAGAACGCAGGGATCGGTTCCTTCTCTCAGAGCCTTGTACCACTGACGGGCCTCGGCCAGCGCGGGGGTCTCGCTTTTCGCCCCCTCGTAGAAGGCCACGCCGCCCTTCTTCATATCGATCTGCTTGGTATACAGACGGGAATATTCCTCCCCGTTGATCCGAAGGCCGTCCATGAAATCCACGCCCGCTTCGGTGCCGGCCAGCATATACTGAGCCTCTCTGGCATCCACCAGATTGATGGCCCAGGAGGATTCCAGAATAATGGTAGCGCCGTTTTTCATCTTGATAAAGCCGAAGGCGGAGTCTTCCACCGTATACTTTTCCGGATCCCAGGAGCCCCAGGCGTTCGCGGCGTTCTTTTTGCCCCGCAGCTCGTAATGAACGTTCCCGGAAACCGAGGCAACCTCGTAGTTGTTCATCGTCCAAAGGGTCAGATCCAGAGCGTGGGTTCCGATATCGATCAGCGGTCCTCCGCCCTGCTCCTCTTCATTCAGAAAAACGCCCCAGGTAGGCACTGCTCTGCGGCGGATCGCCAACGCCTTGCCGTAATAAATGTGACCGAATTTGCCCTCGTCGGCCATTTTCTTGACCAACTGCATTTCGGGGGCTTGACGGGTCTGGTAGCCGATGGTCAGCTTCCGGCCGGTGCGCTTGGAGGCCTCCAGCATCTCCTTGGCCTCTGCGGCGGTCTTGGCCATGGGCTTTTCACACATGACGTCCTTGCCCGCTTCCATGGCGGCAATGGAGATGGGAGCGTGAGATTTGTTGGGGGTGCAGACGTGAACCACGTCAATGGTCTCGTCCTTCAGCAATTCCCGGTAATCGGTATATACCTTGGCGTCTTCGGTGCCGTATTCGGCCTTGGCCCGTTCGGCACGATGGGGCAAAATATCACAAAACGCAACCATTTCCAGCTCGTCGGGAAGCTCCTTCAGAGAAGGCATATGCTTGCCGTTGGCGATCCCGCCACATCCGATGATGCCTACGCGAAATTTCTTCTTTTCCATAAAATACTCCTCTTTCTGCGGTATCGTTCCGCATTCTTTCCTTTATTATATCACAGCCGTTCCGGAATGTCAATAAAAAAACGGCTTTTATTTTTATGATTTGGGACAGTATTTCGGGACAGTACTTTCCGGTGCCGCCCCGCAAAAATTATTCCTTCTTATCTCCCCGCTGGATCACGACGGAGTCTCCGGCCTTGGGATTATTGACCGGCTTTTTCTTCCGCAGAAGAACGATATTCCGATAGCCCATCTCGTAGCCCACCTGGGCGGCAACGACCAGCGCCAGCAGACACAGCGCGTAGACCAGAGAACCGATCCAGACGTTATTCCCCGCAAAAATAGCGCAGAAATACTGCAGGGCAATGGCAAGCACCGTCTTCACCACCGCCAAAACCTGCTGCCAATGGGGATAACTGCCCATGACGGCAGAAATATCGTCGATGGCGTTTTTGCACTCTTCAAAGGCGGCCAACTGAAGATCGGAAAGATTGGCGTTCTCGGTATAATAGACCTTTACCGATTCCCCGGCACCGTTAGTGATGGGGCCGGAGGAAAGGGCGTAGACCTTGTCCCGGTCCTGGGTCTCTCCGTCGCAGACCACGGTATAACCGCCGGAGGTCTGATAGGTAATGTGCAGGATCTGTCCTTCTTTATCAAAGGTAATCTCGGAGATATATCCCTTTTTTCCGGAAATTTCCCGCAGAGACTGATTGAACTCGTCGGTAACGCTCAGCCGGGTAGGTTCCCCGGTGAAATAGGCCCGGTATTCGTCGGGCACGGGATCGGCAAAGAAATTGGGAACCAGATTAAAAAGGATCAGAGGGATGGCAAGAATCAGAGCGCAGACGGAGCCCTTAAACCGAAATCGGGGCATCTGCCCCACCTTTTCCCGGTTGACGTCCAGTTCCCCCTCCACCTTCATGGTGAACCAGAAATAGTAGATCAGGGCGATGAAATAAAAGACGCCGAAGATCGGCCCCAGCAGAGACGAATTGGTAGAAATGATGACCACGCACATGAACATGAAAACGCAGATCATGACGTAGCGCAGGAAGAGATTCCAGACGTTTTTCCAGATATTAAGCTGCTTGAACATTATTTTGCTCCTTCCGACCCGTCGGTCAGTTGTTCTTTGCCCCAAAAGGCCCTGCAGAGAGCCCGGCCGGAGGTCAGGGCCATGGTCAGGGCGAAGATCCCTTCCAGATAATGGAAATCCTGCACCGTCTCCCCTTCCAGCAGGGCGGCCAGGGCGGTGCCGTACAGCGCGTAGGACAAAAGATAGGTCAAAACGATGGAGACGAAGCCGATGCCGGCAAAGGCCGTCATCCGGGAGATACCCCGTTGCAAAACCCCAAGGTCGGGGCGGTCTTCCACGGGAAGAGCCATGGAGCTATGCCCCAGGATCACCACCGCAAGCACCAAAAGCACCGACAAGGGGGAGGTGGAATCCTCGTAGCCGGAAAGGCTGACGAGGTGGAAAAACGCCATTCCCCCGCTCACCGCCAGTACCAGCAGGGACAGAAGCCCGAAGGCCACCACCGCCCAATGATGCTTGTCCGAATAGACGCAGCATTGCGCCGCCAGAGCGATCATACATCCCCCCAACACCGGCAGAATGGGGCCGGGGAAGAAGAAGCCTGCGGCGACGACGGCAACGCCGAAGAGCAATTCGATGACGACGTAACGTTTCAGCAAACGGTCCAGAGTGATTCCTCCTTAACAAAACGGCCGTCCCGTCCCCGAAGTCGGAGACGGGCAACAAGGCCGCACAAAGCCATTATTATATTTATAATACTATAATAATTATGGAATGTCAAGAAAAAATCTGCGACATTTATGTAAAGATTGTTTCGATTCTGCGGAAAGCCCCTTCGGGAGAATAGACGAAGCGGTCGATGCGGGGGCCGGGGACGCTGTAATTCAGAGTGCGATCCCCCTCGCCGTCAAAGGCGTCGATCAGACTCAATTTGACCTTCATCTTCTCCGGAATGATATTCTTGATATAGACCGTAGCCTGCTGACCGGGACGGACGCCCTCCCGCAATTCCGCCAAGCCCGCAAGGTTGGGGGTCAGCTCCACGAAGATGCCGTAGGATTCCACCGACCGGACGATGCCGCAAACCGTCTGTCCCGGCGCAAACCGGGCGGCGTTTTCCTCCCAGGTGCCCAATAATTCTTTATGGGATAAGACGAACCGCTTTTTCTCCCGGTCGATCTCCTTGACCACCACCTTCACCGCCTGATCCCGGACGAAGCGATCCGCCGGGTGAGAGATGCGGGAGACCGAAATATTTTCAATGGAGATCAAGCCGATAATACCGCATCCGATATCCGCAAAAGCCCCAAAGGACTCTAAATGGGTGATGCGGGCGTCGAGAATATCCCCGGGACGAACCCGGGCAAGCAATTCCTCCTGAGCCTGCTGCTGGGCGGCTCTGCGGGAAAGCAAGGCCACCGGATCCGACAGAGAGCCGGGACGGAAGGCCTCGTCACAGCACCGGGCGATCTGATCCCGCCGCAGAAGATCGGTGACCTTAAAGCAGACCGGCTTATTGACCCGGGACAGAATGGCGATATCCTTCACCGTCCCCTCCCGGATTCCCAGCGCCGCCTCTCCCCGGGGGATGACGCCCCGCAGATCCCCAAGATCTACCACCAAATTATGACTGCTGTCGCACAGAATCGCCTTTCCCTCCAGAATCTGCCCCGAAGCCCGGGCCTTTTCCAGGGTCGCCAACGAATGCTCCGCTTTCAGCAAAGCGCCCTCCGGCAAATACCGTTCTTTGTCCATTCCCAAAACACTTTCCTTTCCGTTTTTTTCTGTTCCACTCTATGCGGCAAAGAGGAACAATATTCCGGGGAAGGATAAGAGGCGGGGAGGGGCGGCATTCCTTTTCTTTCACGAGAAAAAAGTGAGACCCGAAAAAGTCAAGTCGGGGACGCCGACCTTTTTCGTTGGTCGACACTTTTGCAGTGGCTGAAAAGGAACCGAAAAGAAAGCGGAGGCCGGGCGAATTCCATTCGCCCGGAAGCGTTGAAATAACAACTCTCTTTCCATTATCGGCCGATCGTTTTCGATCTTTGCATTTTCAGGGTCAGATCAAAGACAGGTAGACCTCTTCTACAACCTCCGGCACAAGCATTGCGTCGACCGCCGCTTTTCTTTGGTTCCATTCTGTTCTCGAACAAGGAGTCCCGCACGAAGATCTTTCCATCTTCCCCGGCGAATAAAATTCGCCGGCCTCCGCTTTTTCTTTGGTTCTTTCTTGTTCTCGAACAAGAAAGAACACCGCCTCCCCGCCCCCGTCAGCTCTTCCCCATGGAGAAGCGATGCTTTCCGATGGTCATCTTTACGGGGAGGGAATAAATCCAGGAGGAGGTGGCGGTGACGGGATTATAATAGTAGAGACATCCTCCCGTGGGGTCGGCACCGGCCAGCGCCTCCCGGGCGGCCTTGTAGGCGGAATCGGCGATGGGCTCGTTGAACTGTCCGTCGTCGATTGCCGTAAAGGCCCCCTTCTGATAGATCACCCCGGAGAGGGTGTTGGGGAATTGGGAGGAGCGCACCCGGTTCAGCACCACCGCCCCCACGGCAACCTGCCCCCGGTAGGGCTCGCCCCGGGCCTCGGCGGAGATGATGCGGGCCAGAAGATATACGTTTCCGTTATTGGCGGAGGTGGCGTGAGAGGCATTGGAAAGATTGGCAAGCCCCATGGCGGAAAGGGTTTTTACGCCGCAGATCCCGTCCACGGAAAGACCGTTGTTCCGTTGAAATTTCCGCACCGCCGTTTCGGTGGCCGAGCCGTAGACTCCGTCCACGGAGCCGGTATAATACCCCCAGTTCAGAAGGCGCTGCTGCACCTGCTTCACTCCGCTGCCGGAAGAACCCTTCCGCAAAACGGTGGAAGACCCGCCGATGCCCAGGGCCGTCAGCGTGGCGTTCCCGCAGATTCCGTCCACCGCAAGTCCCTTTGCGGCCTGGAATTTCCGCACCGCATCCCGGGTGGCAGAGCCGTAAATACCGTCCACGGCGCCGGTATAATATCCGTTGCTTTTCAACGCCGTCTGAATCCGCCGGACCTCCGTGCCGGTGGAGCCGAATTGGGAAAAGGCCTCCTCCGCCGGCGGCGCAAAGGAAAGCCCGACGCCAATCAACAGCACCGCCGCAAGCAACGCGCAGGTAACGGCAGTGATGACGAGATTCTTGTATTTTTTCATAAAAAACCGTCCTTTCATGGGGATTTTCTTTCAGTATTCCCCAGGGAAAGACGATTATCCGGAAAAAGATTCAAATTTATGTTTCAATTCTGCAATGCTTTTGTCCATGCAATATATTATAATAAAATATATATTATGTAAAAATCCCTGAAGGAGACCCCATGAGACAAACCTTTCTTACCCTGCGAAAAACCCTGCTCGATCTGGAATACGCTACCCTGAATCCTCCCCAGCGGGAGGCGGTGTATTCCTGCGACTGCCCCCTGCTGATCCTGGCCGGCGCGGGCAGCGGAAAGACCACCGTACTGGTCAACAAATTAGGATATCTGATCAAATACGGAAGCGCCTACGATTCCGCCACCGTCCCCGAAAATCTGACCGAGGACGATCTGGACTATCTGCGGGGCGCCGTTAACGATCCCGCCCGCCGCACCGAAGGGCGTTACCGGCGTCTGATGGCGGTGGACCCCATCGACCCCTATCACCTGCTTGCCATCACCTTCACCAATAAGGCCGCCGGAGAAATGCGGGAGCGGATGGAGAAGAAATTCAACGTAGACGCCCGGGATCTTTGGGCGTTGACCTTCCATTCCACCTGCGTGCGGATTCTGCGCCGCTTCGCCGACCGGCTGGGATACGGAAAGGATTTCACCATCTACGACGACGGCGACTCCAACAAGCTGGTGGAGCGCATTCTGAAGGAAGACAATCTGGCCGACCGCTACCCCGCAAAAATGGTGCGGGCGGAGATCAACAAGGCCAAGGGCAAATACCTTTCCCCCGAAGAATACCGGGACGGCTATAAAGATACGGAATATGCGAAGCTGCCCGCCATCTACGCCCGGTATCAGACCTGCCTGCGGGAAAGCAACGCCATGGATTTCGACGATCTGATCTTCAATACCGTAAAGCTTCTGGAGGAGCACGAGGAGGCCGCAAAGGCGGTCAACAAGCGGTTCAAATACGTATTGGTGGACGAATATCAGGACACCAACCCTCTGCAGTATCGCCTGGTGACCTTGCTCGCCAAGGGGGGCGAGATCTGCGTGGTGGGGGACGACGACCAGAGTATCTATCGCTTCGCCGGAGCGGATATTAAGAATATTCTGGCCTTCGAGCATCAGTTTAAGGATGCGAAGGTCATCCGGCTGGAGCAGAATTACCGCTCCACCAATACCATCCTCACCGCCGCGAACGAGGTCATCGCCCACAACAAAAACCGTAAGGGCAAGACCCTCTGGTCGGACAAGGGACAGGGGAGCAAGATCCATTACCGGGAGCTGAACAATCAGCACGAGGAGGGAGCCTACGTGGCCCGCGCCATTCTGAGCGGTGTCGGTGCCGGCAACGGGCTGAAGTACCGGGATTTCTGCGTGCTGTACCGAACGCACGCCCAGAGTAACGCCATCGAAACCGCCCTGCGGGGCAACGGCATTCCCTACCGGGTCTACGGAGGGCTTGCCTTCTATAAGCGGAAGGAAGTTCAGGATCTTCTGGCCTATCTGAATTTCGTACACAATCCCAAGGACCGGGTACGGATGGCCCGGATCATCAACGAGCCCAAGCGAGGCATCGGAGACACCTCCGTGGAACGGCTGCTTGCCATTTGCGACCGGGAGGGGCTGTCCCCCTACGAGGTTCTGAAAACCGCCGATCGGTATCCGGAGCTGCAAAGAGCCGCCGGAAAGATGCTGACCTTTGCGGATCTGATCGAAAGCCTGCGGGAGGCCGTGGATGCCATGCCCCTGCCGGAATTTTTCAAATACCTGGTATCCAGCATCCAATATAAGCAGTGGCTCAACGAATCCTGCGATCCCGCCGAAGCCCAGGCCCGCTTTGAAAACGTTGCGGAATTGCTGAACGCCATCACCGAATTTTCCGAAAGCGCGGAAGAGGGGCACGATACCCTTGCGGATTATCTGGAGCAGACCGCTCTGGTCAGCGCCGTGGACGGACTGGACCCCGAAGCGGACACCGTGGTTCTGATGACCATGCATTGCGCCAAGGGTCTGGAATTCGACACGGTCTTCGTCACCGGCTTTGAGGAAGGAATGTTTCCCTCGGCCCGTTCGGTGGAAGAACCGGGCGGCGTGGAAGAAGAGCGTCGACTGTGCTACGTGGCCATCACCCGGGCGAAACGGGAGTTACATATTATCTCCACCCGCAACCGCCTGATCTTCGGCCGTCCCATGGATTGCATGGTCTCCCGGTTTTTGAAGGAAATTCCGGAGGATTGCCTCGAAACCCATTTGGCGCCGCCCCAGGAGCCCTTCAAGCGTCCCACCCATACCCTGGCCGACCGTCACATTCTGAAGGACGCCGTCACCAGCACCCCCGTCAAGCCCAAAGCCTCTGCCGCAAAGGTGAACTATACCGTGGGGATGCGGATCCGCCACAAGGTATTCGGCGAAGGCACCGTCACCGCCGTGACCCCTATGGCGACCGACTGTATGCTTACCGTTCAATTCGACCGGGTGGGGAGTAAAAAGCTGATGACCAATTACGTAAAACTGGAAATTATCTAAGGAGTGTTGCCCGTGGAAACCACACTGATTCTGATTCTTTGCATCGTTGCCGCCCTTTGCGGGATCGTAGGGCTGATTCTGTCGATCCTCGTCCTTTCCCGGACGAAGAGACAGGACGTTTCCGAAGATCTCGCCCGCCAGAGAAGCGAGCTGAACGCCCGCATGGATTCCATGCAGAATACGCTCACCTCCTCGCTGACCACCTCCCTGACCGCAGGACTCAATGCGGGAAACACCGCCCAGATCAACGCGCTCACCAAGCTGTCGCAGGAGACTCAGGCAACTCTGACCGCCTTTTCCGGACGCATCGACAAGATGAACGAAACCACCGAGAAACGGCTTCAGACCATCCAGGAGGAAAACCGGAAAAAGCTGGACGAAATGCAGGGCGTGGTCAATGAAAAGCTGGAGACCGCCCTGGAAAAACGGGTCACGGAATCCTTCAAGCTGGTCAACGAGCGGCTGGAGCAGGTTTCAAAGGGGCTGACCGAAATGCAGACCCTGGCCACCGGCGTGGGAGATCTGAAAAAGATCCTGTCCGGGGTCAAGACCCGAGGGATCTTCGGAGAGACGCAAGCGGCCCGGATTCTGGAACAGATTCTGACTCCCGATC
Source organism: Eubacteriales bacterium (assembly GCA_045543655.1). Taxonomy (GTDB): domain Bacteria; phylum Bacillota; class Clostridia; order Oscillospirales; family UBA644; genus RGIG995. The sequence continues at coordinate 29,541 of JAZPXN010000069.1, read as the reverse complement.
AGTACGACGTAAACGTAGTCACCGTCCCCGGATCCCGGGAGCAGGTGGAATTTGCCGTCCGTCTGCCCGGAAAGGACGCCGACGGTTCGGTGGTCTATCTGCCCATCGACTCCAAATTCCCCCTGGATCGCTACGAGCAGCTGGAAAACGCCATTGAAAGCGGCGATCCCATTCTGATCGAAACCGCCCGCAAGGCGCTGTCCGCCTTCTTGAGAGCCAGCGCGAAGGACATTCACGATAAATACGTCCGTCCGCCTCACACCACCGATTTCGCCATCCTGTTTCTGCCCACGGAGGGACTGTACGCGGAGGTGGTCCGCATGACCGAGCTGACCGAAGGTCTGATGCGGGATTATTCCATCAACGTGGCCGGGCCCTCTACCCTGGCGGCCCTGCTGAACAGCCTGCAGATGGGATTCCGCACCCTCGCCATTGAGAAGAGAAGCACCGACGTATGGAAGATTCTTGGGGAAGTCAAAACCGAATTTGAAAAATTCGGCGGAACCCTGGATTCGGTGAAAAAACGGATCGAAAGCGCGGAAAAAGAGCTGGATACGCTGGTAGGAACCCGAACCAACGTCATCCGCCGCAAGCTGAGAAGCGTAGAGGCCCTTCCCACCGATCCCGCAGAATGGATGCCGGGCGCCGCGCTGGAAAGCCCGGACGACGAATAACGAAAGAGGAACGAACCTTGATCTATATGGACAACGCCGCAACCACCCGGGTCCTTGACCGGGCTGCAGAAGCGGCAAAACGGGTCATGGAGGAGGATTTCGGCAATCCGGAATCCCGTCACGGCTTCGGATTTTCGGCAGAAAAGCTTCTGACCGAATCCAGAAAAACCCTGGCAAAAGCCATGGGCGTTGACCACGAAGAGGTCTTCTTTGCTCCTTCGGCTACGGTGGCTAACAACACGGTCCTCCGGGGCGCCGTCGCCCAAAAGCGGAGCGGGCGGATCATTTCCACCGCCTTCGAGCACCCCGCCGTAGAAGAAGTGCTGAAGGATCTGGAGAAAACCTTTGAGGTGGTACGCCTGCAGCCGGAAAACGGAAGGATCACCGCAGACTCCTTCCGCAAAGCCCTTTCCCCCGATACGGTTCTCGTCACCTGCATGCAGGTCAATAACGAAACCGGAGCCGTAACGCCCCTGAAGGAGATGGGGGCGTTGCTGAAACGAAGCGGAATCGACGCCGTTTTTCACACCGACGCGGTACAGGGATTTCTCAAAGAGGATTTTCGCTACTCCTTGCTCGACGCGGCCACCTTTGCAGGACATAAGGTTCACGCACCCAAGGGCGTAGGGGCGCTGTATCTGCGAAAAGGACTCCGCATCCGTCCCACGGTGCTGGGGGGCGGGCAGGAAAAAAACCTCTTCTCCGGCACCCATCCTCTGCCGGCCATCGTCGCCTGGAGCGAGGCCTGCAAGGTCATGACCGAGGAAAAGGAAGCCGTCCGACTCCGGGTAGAGAGGATTAACCGCACCCTGCGGGAGGGAATCGTTGCCCTCGGAGGAGTGATCAATTCCCCGGAAGGGGCGTCACCCTACGTTCTCAACGCCGCCTTCCCCGGGTATCTGGGAGAAAACGTCCTGAATTATCTGTCGGAAAAAGGGATTTATATTTCTACCGGGTCGGCCTGCTCGGCCAAGAAGCCATCCCGGGTCATGGCCGCCGTAGGAAAGGGTGAGCTGAGCAGGTTTGCCCTGCGCTTCTCCTTTTCCCGGTTCAACCGCCCCGAGGAGGCCGAAGCCGTCTTGCAGGCGCTGTCCGAAGGATTGAAGGAAATATCACAAGTCCGCTGAAAGGATCGAATTATGTACGAAGAAGTATTTTTGCTGAAGCTGGGCGAGGTCGTCCTGAAGGGGCTGAACCGCCGCAGGCTGGAGGATCTGCTGGTCAAAAACGTGAAAACCGCCCTGCGGGGATGTGGCAAGGTGGCCGTGCGGGAAAGTCAATCCACCATTTTCGTGGAATTTGAAGAGGACGATCCGGACGTCGAAAAGGCGCAAAACGCTCTGAAAAAGGTCTTTGGTATTATGAACCTGACCCGGGCTTATCGGGGCAGTTACGATTGGGAGACGTTGAAAAAGCAGACTGCCGAATACGTGGGCCCCGCCTTGATGCGGGCGAAAACCTTCAAGGTGGACTCCCGTCGGTCGGATAAAAAATACCCCATGAAGACTCCTGAGATCTGCATGGCGATGGGGGAGTATCTGCTGGATCAATTTCCTCACCTGACGGTAGACGTGCACGATCCCGACGTGATCGTTTCCATTGAGATCCGGGACGGGGACGCCTATATCCACACCAACCCGGAAAAGGCCGCAGGGGGTCTTCCTGCGGGCACGGGCGGCCACGGAATGCTGATGCTTTCCGGCGGGATTGACAGCCCGGTGGCGGGGTACGTGATGGCAAAGCGGGGGCTGAAGATCTCTGCCGTCCATTTCGAATCGCCCCCCTATACCAGTGAACGGGCCAAGGAAAAGGTGCTGACGCTGGCCAAGAAAATGAGCGTTTATACCGGTCCCGTGGATCTGTGGATCGTACCTTTTACGCAGATCCAGGAAGCCATCCGGGATACCTGCAAGGAAGATCTGTTTACCGTTATTATGCGCCGGGTGATGCTGAAGATCGCCTGCAATCTTGCCAGGGAAAAGGGCGCCCGTTGCATCATCACCGGGGAAAGCCTGGGGCAGGTGGCCTCCCAGACCCTGGGCGCCATTCAATGCACCGACCAGGCGGCGGATCTGCCGGTCTTCCGGCCTTTCATCGGGACGGACAAGCAGGAGATCGTCGATATTGCCCGGGCCATCGATACCTTTGAAACGTCAATTCTCCCCTACGAGGATTGCTGCACCGTCTTCACCCCCAAGCATCCCAAGACCAACCCCTATTTAGAGGAGGTACTGGAGGAAGAGGCGAAGCTGGATCTGGACACCCTGCTGAAGGATCTGACCCCGGAATACGTCCGGGTCAAGCCCTGGGACTGATCTCTCGGGAACAAAAAAACACACCGCAGAATTTCGACGTTCTGCGGTGTTTTCTTATCTTGTTTTGAGATCAGACGAAAAGGTCGATGAGGGCGGGGATGCCGTAAGAGATGACGGCCATAATAACCGAAGCAAGAAACACGCCCAAGGTAGCGGCCAGCCAGGATTGCTTCTTGTCCAAATTGAGAAGCGCCGCAATCAACGAGCCCGTCCACGCGCCGGTCCCGGGAAGAGGAATGCCGACGAATAGGAGCAATCCCCAAAAGGATGCCTTACGAATCCTTTCGCTCTTTTTGCCGGTCGCCTTGGCCTCCAGCTTTTCCACCATTTTACGAAAAATCTTCCGTTGCTTCATCCAGGTGAAGATGGGGGTGATGAGCCAAAGAATAAAAGGGATCGGGATCAGATTCCCGACGATACAAATGGCAAAGGCCTTAAAGAGATTGAAGCCGTAAAGGCTCGCGATGATCATCCCGCCCCGCAATTCAAGGATGGGGATCATGGATACGATAAAAACGATCAGCTCCGGGGGCAAAAAGCCGGACAGGGCGTCGTTCATCCAATTGGCAATGGACTCGGTCATAGGGGATCTCCTGTAGTAATACAAAACCCTGCCTCGGTCGAAGCAGGGTCTGATTGTTAAAACGGTTTGATTATTCGGCGGCGAATTCAGCAGCCAGACGGGACTTCTTGCGAGCAGCACAGTTCGCATGGATCAGACCCTTAGCGGCAGCCTTGTCAACCAAGGAATAAGCCTTCTGAAGGTTTTCCGGGGACTTTTCCGCTTCGAGAGCTTTCAGCTGAGTGCGGAAAGCAGACTTCTGCATTTTGTTCTGCAGGTTCTTCGTCTGATTAACCAAAACGCGCTTCTTGGCAGATTTAATATTGGGCATCTGCGTTCACCTCCGTTGTTTTTCCGGGATATATCCCCGTTAAATTCATTATTCAGCACGATATATTATACCACAAATTCTCTCAAGATGCAAGAGGTATTTCCAAATAAAAACGGAATTCTTTGTAAACTTTTCGAAAATATCCGGGTTATTTTGCCTCGTACAGCTTCATATCCCCCTTGCGCACCCAATTCAACTTCCGGAAGACGCCGTCAAAAAACAGAGTCAACGCGGCGGGGAGCAGGAAGTGCATCACCAATACCTCCAGAAGGAAGACCCACAGGGGCGTAGAGCCGATCATAGCGTCGTAAGCGCCGAACTGCCCCACGAGTCCGCTGGTACCCATACCGGCCCCCATGGGGGTATTTTTCATCTGCAGAAGCGCGGTGGAGACCGGGCCGAGGATAACGGATGCCAGGGTCGGAGCTAACCAGATCACGGGGCGGCGAACGATATTGGGGAACTGAAGCATGGAGGTGCCAAACATCTGAGACAGGGTTCCCCCAAGGCCGTTATCCCGCCAGGAGGCCACGGCGAAGCCCACCATCTGACAGCAGCAGCCCACGCAGGCGGCACCGGCGGCAATGCCGTCCAGACCGATCATAATGCAAAGAGCGGCAGAGGAAATGGGAGCGGTCAGAGCCAATCCCACCAGTGCGGCGACGGCCATGCCCATCCAGATGGGATGAAGCTCGGTAGCACTGTTGATCAACGCGCCGAAGGAGGTCATGAATTTATTGAGCCAGGGGCCGATGAAGGTTCCCACGAGGCTCCCGGTGAGAATGGTGATCAGGGGCGTAATGAGAATGTCCAGCTTGGTTCTGCCGGCCAGAAGATTGCCCAGCTCCGCCCCAACCACGGCGGCAACGAAGGCTCCCACCGGTCCGCCGGCCAGATATCCCACGGCACCTACGGCGGCGGAAGAAAAAACGGTGAGGGGCTTCACCTTTAATCCCCACGCCACGGCGGCGCCGATGGCGGCCCCCACCACGTAGTCGGATTTCACCACGGCGGCAATCTCGGTGAGCACCGAGAGACCGGGAATCTTCCCGAATTGAGAAATAATCAAACCTATAATCAGCGACGAAAACAGCCCCAGAGCCATGGCTCCCAAGGCGTCCACGAAATAGCGCCGTAAAATCTTCTTGACAGCGTCCATACCGAGCTCCTTCGGAAAAGTTTTTCTTCATTATATCACAAAACGGGAAAAAATACAAGTCTTTTTTTCATTTTTCCCGGAAATAAAGAGGACAGACTCCGGATAAAATAAGAAAAAAGGAGTGATAGTATATGAATCAACGCACCGACCTTGCCATTGAGGCGGCGGAATTGACCCGATTGGGAGCCCGGGACGGCTTTTTTGAAACGGTCTCAACGGGGGCCGTTCCCGTATCCCGCATCCGAATCGTTACGGAAAAGGCCGCCCGGTTAACGGGAAAGCCTATGGGAAATTACGCCACGGTCTTTTTTGACGGCGCTTTTTCCGACGACGCGCTTTTTGACGAAGCGGTAACCCGGACGGCGGAGGTTCTGAAGGAATTTTTGAAAAACACCCGGTCGGTTCTGGCGGTAGGGCTGGGAAATGCGGATATGACCGCCGACGCCCTGGGTCCGAAGGTGATCGACGGACTGATCGTCTCCCGGCATCTGAAGGAGCAGCTGCCGGACCTATGCCGGGAGCTGGCGTTGAACGAGCTTTCCGCCTTGCGTCCGGGAGTCCTCGGACAAACCGGCATTGAAACGGCAGAGCTGATTCGGACGGCCGCAAACGTAGTCTCCCCCGACGCGATCGTGGTTTTCGACGCTCTGGCCTCCCGGAGGGTCAAGCGACTTTGCGCTACGGTGCAGATCAGCGACACGGGCATCACCCCCGGCTCCGGGGTAGGCAATCACCGCTCCCGCATCGACCGGCAGACGCTGGGCATCCCGGTCATCAGCGTGGGCATCCCTACGGTGGTGGACGCCGCAACCCTGACGGTGGACGCCCTGGAAAAGATCCGGGATCAGGGCGGAGAGCAGCCGGTAGCGGAAGAATGGATCGAGGACGAAGGCGACGCTCTGCGAGAGCTTCTGGGAGGCTACGAAAACAATCTGGTGGTAACGCCTCAGGATATCGACGCTCTGCTGGGGCGGGCGGCAAAGTTGCTGTCCGAAGCGGTGAATATGGCCGTTCACGGACTGGACCGAGAACAGATCGACGGGCTTACGGGAGTATAATTTTCCCCTTTCCGGAATACAATGAGGGTATGACGGTGCGTGCCCGGAGGCGAAAACTTCGGGAGAATTATTCCGAAGGAGAAGAAAAGCGTGATGAATCTGAAATCGGCCATTCTTTGTTCTGCCATCGGCGCAATGCTTACGGGGGCGGTTCTGTGTTGTTCGTCGTCCGTCCCTCAAAACGCGCTGTCCTACGGCGTGGGAGGGCGGGCACCATCCATGTCCGTCCGCGCTCTTGCCGGCTCCCTTCCGGCCCTTTCGCCGGATCTGCAATGCGCGGCGGATCCGACGGAAGGCCTTCCGGAAGCGGAGGGTGCCTTTGCCTCTGCCCCGGTCTTCGGGGAAGCGAATCTGTCGGTCTTCGTTCCGGAAGCGCCGAAGGGAGCAAAGGCGATCGTCACAAAGCAATACCCCTCTTCCCTTTCGGTGAACAATTCCTCCTCCCAGACGGTGGAGATGGACGCCCTTCTGGCCCATACGCCGGCGGTGGATCTCTCCGGGGAGGGGCCCCGGATTCTGATCGTACATACGCACACCACCGAAAGCTATAACGAAACGGGGCAGAATTGGTACGATACCCAGGACACCCGAACCACCGATAACAGCCGGAATATGGTACGCATGGGAGAGGTCCTGGCGGCGGAGCTGACCGCCGGCGGATACGGCGTAATCCATTGTCAAAAGCGGCACGATGCGGATTTCAACGCCTCCTACGACCGATCCCTGGAGTCGGTGAAGGAATATCTGAAAAAATACCCCTCGATTGCCGTGGTCATCGACCTGCACCGGGATTCCCTCATCGACGCCGAAGGGACGAAATATCGGGCGGTGACCGAGATCGACGGCATCCCCGTAGCGCAGGTCATGTTTCTGATGGGGGTAGGCAACAACACCTATCCCCATCCCCGGTGGATGGAAAACTTATCCTTGGCGGCGTGGATTCAGCGGGAGGCCTGCGAAACCTATCCGGGGCTGATGCGTCCTATGCTGGTGCGGGGGCTTCGGTATAATCAGTATCTGTCCGACGGCGCTCTGCTGGTAGAATTGGGGGGATGCGGAAATTCTCCCGAAGAAGCGGAGGCGGCGGCACGGTATTTCGGCAAAATCTGCGTGGGGGCGCTGGATAAAATCCGGGAGGCACAAAAATGAAACGGTCGACGGTTCTTTTTGCCCTGCTCCCGGCAGTGGTTCTGCTTTTCTCCTCTCTTTCGACCCACGGAACGGAATGTAACGCCCGGGGTGCCGTGGTGATGGAATGGTGCTCGGAAACGGTATTGTATGAAAAGAATGCCGATCTTCCCCTGCCTCAGGCCTCCACCACCAAAATCATGACCGCCCTTCTGGTGCTGGAATCGGCCGATCCGGAAGAGATCTTCCGGGTCTCGGCAAGGGCGGCGGCGGTGGAGGGATCACAGCTGGGCTTAAAGGAAGGGGACGAATTATCCGTATCGGATCTGCTGTATATTCTGATGCTGAAATCGGGCAACGACGCGGCGGAAGCGCTGGCGGAGGGGGTAGCGGGAAGCGTCGCCGCCTTCGTAGAGCAGATGAACCGGAAGGCAGAGGCCCTGGGGCTTGACCATACCCGCTTCCAAAATCCCCACGGACTTCCGGCGGAGGGACACTACACCACCGCCCGGGATCTGGCACGGCTGACGGCAGAGGCCCTGGAGAATGAAGATTTCCGCAGGATCGTCTCGGCGGAACGGGCGACGCTTACCTATAAAAACGCGGTCATTTCCAATTCCAATAAGCTGCTGGGGGTCTGCGAAGGAGTCTTTGGGGTAAAAACCGGATTTACGAAAAAAGCAGGGCGGTGTCTCGTAACGGCGGCAGAGCGGGAAGGAGTCACCCTCATCTGCGTGACGCTGAACGACGGCGACGATTGGAACGATCACGCCGCCTTATACGACGCCTGCTTTGCCCGAACTCAGCGGCAGCAGGCGGTGGCAGCAAAGGGATACGGCGTCCCGCTTCCGGTATTGGGCGGAGAAAAATCCGCGTTTCTTCGAAACAGTCTTCCCCTGTCCTGCATTGCCGTTGACGGCACGCCCGTCCCCTTCGAGCCGGTGGCGGAAACGGTACCAATGGTCTTTGCTCCGGTAGAGCAGGGCCGCACCATGGGGTATCTGCAGGCGGTCTGCCCCACGGGACGGGTGATGGACCGGGTCCCTCTGAACGTAGAAAGGGAGGTAGGAGTAAAAAAAGAGGAAAGAACCTTTCTTGGCTCTTTCCCCTTAAAACTGCGAAAATTATGGCGGGAGCTTATTTCAGGAACTGTTTTTTGAACCGGCGTTCATGTTCCGAAATTCCCCGTTGACGGCGGTTGCGGTAAGCGGCCGCCGTTGCCGATTTTTGGGCAGAAGACTTCTTGACCTTACGGACGTAAGGAATCCCCACGCTGTTGAGCAGGGCTTCCTTTTCCTTCTCGGACATAGGGCGGTATTCCCCCGGCTCCAGATGTCCGATGGATACGACCCCTTCGGAGATGCGCTTCAGCAGCATGACCTCCAACCCCAAAACCTCGCAAATACGGCGGATTTCACGGTTCTTCCCCTCGGTGATGGTGACGTGGAGAACGGTCTTCCCTTCCCCTTCCTTCTGGACGGTCACCCCTGCGGGCTGGGTCTTTTCTCCGTCGTCAAGCACCACGCCGGCGCGGAAGCGTTCCAGTTGCTCAAGAGAAACCTCTCCCCGGACGGTGACACGGTAGGTCTTGGGTACGGCGTGGGAGGGGTGGGTCAGGCGCTGGGCAAGATCCCCGTCGTCGGTCAGAATCAAAAGACCTTCCGAATCCCGGTCCAGACGGCCCACGGGATAGACTCGGCCCTTGATGCCCTTGATCAGATCGGCCACCACGCTGCGGTCGTCCTGGGCCTTCATGGCGGTAATGACTCCGCGAGGCTTATAGAAGATAAAATAGCGTTTTTCCGCGGCTCTCGGACGGATGCGCTTTCCGTCGCAATAGACGGAATCGGTCAGAGGATCCACGTCCATGCCGATCTGCGCCGGCTTTCCGTTTACGGTGATCCGGCCTTCCCGGACCATTTCTTCGGCGGCTCTGCGGGAGCATACTCCGCTTTCCGCCACGAATTTCTGAATTCTCAAAATGCTCTTCCTTTCCTGCAATGACGTCACGTCATGGCTTTTTCACGTCAGGGCGTGTTGCCCTGGTTTTCGGGAGTTCCCCCGTCGGAGGAGGATTGGTTGTTGTTGGTATCGGAAGCAGTCCCGGTATCGCTGGAAACGTCGGATCCCGAAGCGCCGGTATCCGAAGGAGTGTCGGAATCGGTCTTATCGGTAACGCTCCCGGTATCGGTGGGATTTCCGGTATCGGTAGAGGTGCTGACGTTAGCGCCGCCGGAGGAGGTCTCGGGCCCGGAATCGGTCACGTTGGTATCGGAGGAGGGCGCTTTGGGAGCAAAGACGTGAGGCGTGGCCGAGGGCGCGTGAGCAGTACAGAGACAGTTGGCCAGATGGCCGTACAGGGAAACTGCGGGGGTATCTCCCTCCGGCACCATGTTAGTGTAAACCGGCAGGGTTGCATGGTTATAAAGAACGTTTTCCGCCGTCAGCCGGGGGCAGATATACCCGGCGTCCCCGATCCTCACCGACGCGGGGAAGGAGCGGACGATATCCACGAAGGTCTTCAGCGTAGCCGAGGGACAACCCTCGTGGGCAATCTTGCCGGAGGCATCGCAGACGTACAGCTGATGGTGAACGTTACAGGTCTTGGTGGGCTGGGTGCCTTCCTTATAATAGAAGGTCTCAATGCAATTTCCTTGCTGATCGGTGGCGCAGAAGGGCCCGGGCAGAAGTCCGCTCTTGGTGCAGACCGAGGTGGAGGTGATGCCCGAGGGCCGTTCAAAGGAGCCCTTTTCAATCCCCTTCATCTCGTGAATCCGGGTCATGACCCCGTTCCAGAGATTGAAGTGATGGGTATTATTCAGCTCGTAGGGCGTATCGTAGCCCCACCAGATGCCGGCAAGATAATTGGGAGTATAGCCGATAAACCAACGATCCTTATAGGAAGAGGTGGTTCCGGATTTCCCGGCGGTGGCAATATTCTTGATCTTAGCCGCCCCGGCAATGGAGGTGACGGAGGCCTGCAGGATATCGGTCATCAGGAAGGCGGTCTGCTCGGAGAAAACCTCTTCCCGCTCGACGGAATTTTCCAACACGGTCTTGCCGTCGTATCCCACGACCCGGCTGTAGGACCGGTAATGGGTATACATCCCTTCCCCGGCAAAGACGGTGTAGGCGGCGACCATTTCCCGCAGGGTTACCCCATTGGTCAGCGCCCCTACGGCCAAAGGAGCCAGGGACGTGCTGTCGTCCTCCACGAGGGTCGTAAAGTGGAGAGAATTGATCATGAAATCGTAGGCAGTCTTGATGCCCACGGCCTTCAGACCCCAAGCGGCGGGGGTATTCAGAGAACGGGACAGGGCCCGCTTGACCGATACCAACCCGGCGTAGGTCTTATCGTAGTTATTGGGCCAAAACTCTTTTTTCGTCTTATCGTAGGTGACGGGAACGTCGTCGATGACCGAGCCCAGCGTATAAATTCCGTTCTCAATGGCGTAACCGTATACGCTGAGGGGCTTGATGGAGGACCCGGGCTGACGGGGAGTGCTGGTAGCCCGGTTCAGGTCAAGGGATTTCGTCTTTTCTCCCCGACCGCCGATCACGCCGAGAATATCACCGGTCTCGGGATCCATGACCATCATGGCCACCTGAGGAATCTCGGTTTCCCCTTTTTCATTGACGAAGGTATCTTTATTCGAGCCCTTGTAAGCAAAATTCTCTTCGTTGGAGAAATATTCCTCCATCATGGTCTGGATGGAAGGATCCACGCTGGCAAAGATCTGCAATCCGCCGTGATAGAGCAGATTGCTGGCCTCCGCTTCGGTATATCCCTTTTCGGTCTGCAGATCCTTCAGCACGTCCCGGATGACCATGTCGGTATAGTAGTTATAGAGGAAAATGCCCTCCTCTTCCGATTCGGTCTCTTCCTTTTTTGCCTCCAGGTCCACCAGATTCAGCTCTTCCTGGGAATACTGATCGAATTCCTCCCGGGTCAGATAGCCCTGCTCGTACATGAACCACATCGTATCGTTCCGGCGTTTTTTGTTGTTCTCCGGATTCAGATAGGGATTATAGGAGTTGGGGGATTTGGTGATACAGATGATCGCCGCCCCTTCGGTGACGGTAAGCTCGCTGACGTCCTTATCGAAATAAATTTCAGCGGCGGCGGAAATCCCGTTGGCACTCTGGCCGAAATAGACGGTATTCAGATAATACTCCAGGATCTGATCCTTGTTATACCGGCGCTCGATATACAAGGCCTGAAGCATTTCCTTGATCTTACGGGTGACGCCGTATTCGTCGTCTCCGGTCATATTTTTGATAACCTGCTGGGTCAGCGTCGAACCGCCGGCGGCCCGATCTCCGCTACCGGTGATCTTGCTCATGGCGTATTCGATGACCGCCTTCACCGTACGGATGGGGTCCACGCCGCTATGAGTATAGAACCGCTGATCCTCCAGGGCAACGGTGGCTTTTTTCACGTGATCGGGGATTTCCGTATCGGAGACCCACACCCGGGTACCGGAGGTGCTCTGAATCTCCTGATAAATATAATCCTCCCCCGTCACCGAATCGGTGGCGTAGATGAAAGAAGAATAGTCCAGGTCCATGGAGGCGAAACGATCGTCCAGGGCGGTGTCGGAGAAGGAATAGACCACCGCCGCGGCAATGCCAAGGGCCATAACGCCCACCATGCACAGAATCAGGAAAACGTGCAGGACGACGACGCCGAAGCCGTGCCAGAACCGGGCGGCTCCGGAGCGGCGTTTGGTATAATGCTCCGGGTCGGAAACCCACAAGGGGACCTGCCCTTCCGGAAATTCGGAGGGGTCGGGCAATCTTTTTTTCCGGAAATACAAAGGATCGTTCAGTCTCTGCATGAAGGAGAAGAACCGTTCCTTGAAGGTGCGCTCGCCTCCGTCTGCCGGACGGGAGACCTTCCGGGACGCTTTTTTGTCCCGAGCTCTGCGGGCGGTACGGGAGCCGACAGACTCGTCGTTGCGCTCGTTGCGGGAAGAATCGTCAAACTGACTCAAAACGAAAACCTCCTTGAAAATTCGGAGAGATGGGTTGGCATATAAATATACATTATATATTATACACTATTTTTTCCGAAATTGCAAGGGGGTTTTTACATTTGATACATTTTATTTTAATATTTCCCACAATCAGCTCTCTTCGCCCTTTTGCCGTCGTCCATCCCGGCGGCGCCGTAGGAAAGCAATTGAATCAATAAGAAAAAAAGGGACTCCTTCCGTTGAAGGAGTCCCTTGCGTTATCCGTTTTTTCAAAAAATCCTTTCTTTTTTATCCGTTGTTCTGCCCGTTCCGGGCGCACCCGCAGGAGCGGACGACGCCGCCGGAGGCATTCCGGGCAGGGGCAGGAGCCGGAGCGGGGGCGGGATCGCAGCAGCCGGAACCGGCGTAAAGATCGAATCCGTCCATGCCGCAACCGCAATCGTCGGCCAATTCCGAACCCTGCAGGATCATCAGGGTGTTGCGCACCACCTCCGCAAAGACGATGGGGGTAATGCCCAAGGTAGCCTGAAGATCAACGCGCACTCCGTTGCAGACGTCGGTAGCGTCGGTAACGGTGGCGGTGAGCCGGGGATTGATGACCTGGGCCTTGCCGCCGAAGCGGAAGGACAGCACGGGAGCGTTGCCGTATTCGATGCAGGGGATATTGGCCTTAGCGATGGCAAAGGAGGTGGTCTGGGTGGCGGGGAGGATCACGGTCTCGTTGTTGGCGAGATAAACCTTAAACCGATACAACGCGCCGCAGGAGCGCACCACCCCTTCAAAGCCGAAGCGGACGCGGAAATACAGAGATCCGATATTCTGCAACAGAATAAAGGCCTCGGAGGGCAGATCCCGGGCGGCGCAGACGGGGTTGATCAATTCGCCGATAATATTGGAAATATCCGCCGTATACCGACCGTTGGATTGGGTGACGGCGGCCACGGCAGACCCGTTGACCGTCACGTTTTCGGGGCTGATAACCGCGGAAGGTTCCCCGGCGGCGGCCGTTTCGTTGACCGAGAAGCAATCCAACTGCACGTAGGAATTCTGAATTTCAAACACCGCGTCGGCAGAAAGACCGCCCGGACAACAGCATCCCCCACCGGAGCAGGGAATCAACTCGTAATTGCTGACGAAGTTTTCCGGCGTTGCGGCCGTATCCAGAGCGTAGAAAATAGACGAGCCGGTGGCCTTGTGAGCCGAAAAGATCTTGTCGGCGTAGAGGGCGACGGGACCGGCCTCCTTTTGGGGCAGACTGCCGGGACAAAAGGGGGTTCCGCAAACCCCGGGATTGGGGCATACGGAAGGAGGTACCGCCTGAGTGGCGTTACAGTTATTGCATTTCATAAGTGAAACCGTCCTTTTCGGAGGATTACATATCTTGCGATATGTACCCAAAAGCGGCCCTCACTTTATCCTATGCAAACCGTGGCGAAAGGTGTCACGGAAGGGGGGGGAGGGGCATGAGATCTGCAAAAAAACGTCCGCCCCCTCCTTCCGGAGGGAGCGGCTTTCGCGTGATTTCTTTATTTTCCAAGCACGGGGACGGCAAAGAGGACGGGGCCGGGATGACCGATCAGATCCACCTGAACGATGACCCGCTGAGAAGCCTTCAGCCCCTCTGCGGCGGTAAAGGTACAGGAGAAGGAGCCGCTCTCGCTCCGCTGATGATCAATAAAGAACCGGGCGCCCTTCTTGTCGCAGGTAATCCCCTCCGGAAGAATCAGGCTGGCATCGGCACTGAGGGGACACTGAAGACGGTTCTGGAAAATGATCCGGACGGACAGGTCTTCCCCTTCGGAAATCCGGGGCTCTTTATCGTATTCCACCCGGACCCGGACAGCCGCATCATCGTACGCCCGGAAGGTGTAGGGGCCGTAAGTACCCAAAGGATCCCGGTCGAAATCATAATGACGCTTGCCATCGGACATATGGGGAGGCAGGTATTCCACAAGAACCGATTCGCCGTCCGTATATTCCGTAGGAAGATCGTGGGCCAGAAGAACCACGGGAATCTGACACATCACCCGTTCGGTCAGGGTATTGCAATCCTGAATCTTGCGGACCCGGTTATAGCCGTTATTGACGGAGCAGGTAACGATGCGGTCCCCCACGTATTCCGCCCAATCGGCAGGGATGCCGTCCTTGCCGTAAAGGATACCCAGGAAGGCCCCCACGGTGGCCCCGGTGCAGTCGGTATCGTCACCGCAGGAAACGGCGGTCAGAACGGATTTCTTGAAATCCCCTTCCCCGTAAAGCAGACCCAGCACGCAGAAGCCGATGTTGGCAGGCGCCTGGAACCAACCGATATCCTTCGACTGCTCAATCAACTCCAACCGAACGTCCTTCCAGGATTTCCCCGCATCATACCCTTCCATGACGGTACGGACGGCTTTCGCCACCCGGCTGTCGGCGGGGATGGCAGAAAGACCTTCTTCCAGGATCCCCCGGATATCGCTGCGGAAGAAGGCGAGGCTCTCGACGGTTGCGGTAAACTGCTCTGCAACCGTTCCCTCCCCCAGACCGTGATCGACGCAGGCATCCTCAAAGGCATAGCGCCGGGCGATTTGAGGATATCCGGGCGCAAGGCAGGCCCAGATCTCGGAGCGGATCCACGCTCCGTTGGAATGCTTCCACTTTTTATTTTCAAATTCTCCGGACATAGGTGCAAGAATCCCGCCGGCAACGTTGGCCTTCCCTACGCCGTACTCGTTCCAATAGGGGGGGATATAAGAAACCCAATATTCCGCAAGCTCCCGGCAGGTCAGCCGCTGAGGCCCCAATTCCTCCAGAGCACAGAGCCAGATCAACTGAAGATCCAGATCGTCATTGGGCAAAGGCTCTCCCTTCCGGGAAGCAAAGCCCGTAACCTCCAGAAGCTCCCGTTTTCCTTCATAAGGGGCACCCACGGTGCCTCCGATATTCTTTCCGATCCAGCAACCGAGAATCTTATTTCGGATCGTTTCCCGATTCAGATATACTTTTTCCATAACGCAAAAACCCCTCCCGGTCTTTTTCTTTTATTATATCATGGGATTTCGTTTCCGTCAATTTCATTTTTTTACTTTTTTACCGTTGCGCTTTTTTACTTTTCCGAAAATCCTGGGGCGTCATCCCCATCCTGGTCTTGAACAGCCGATAAAAGCCGGCCTTCCGGGAAAAGCCCGCCTGCATCGCCACCTCCTCCACGGAAAGATCGGTGGAGATCAATAATTCCGTGGCCTTTTCCAGGCGGCTTTGATTGATATATTCCGTCACGGTCATGCCGCAATGCTCCTTGAAGAGGCGGCTGAAATAGGAGGGATTGTAAAAGCATTTCTTGGAAAGATCCTCCAAGGTAAGCCTTTCAGAGCAGTTTTGACGGATGTAAGACAGAAATTCCGGGGTAAGCACCGATTCCTCCCGTCCGCTGCCCCGGGCCATTTCCCGGAAAACCATAGTCAACAGCACCGTGACCTGGGCCTTCAGCACCGCACCGTAGCCGGGCCTCCGCTCCTTCTTCTCGGACGTCATATCCTGCAGAAGGATTTCCACCCGCCGCCGATCCTCCCCGGAAAAACGGATCAGCGCCGTGCCGGGATCGATATCCTGCTGAAAATGGGCAAAGGAAGACAGGGTCAGCAGCTCGAAGGCGTTTTCGGTATCGATCAGCTTTTCGCTGATCCACTCCGGATCCAGCAGAATATTGCAGATCTCCATCCCCGCCTCGGTGCGGAAATAGTGCACCTGCCGGTAGTTGATAAAAAGAAGTGAGCCCCGTCGGACGTTATATTCCACTCCGTCGATGCCGTGAACGCCGCTTCCCCGCAGAATATAGACCAGCTCGACGAATTCGTGCAGATGCTCCGGCTCGTCGTGGTGGATGCGGTGGGGCAGGATCTCCACTCCGGAGCCGTCCTTGAAAAAGGATTCTTTTTTATAAGTGTACATTCACGATTCCTCCGCTTCGTCAATCCTTCCGGATCCGGCCGAGATATTCCCGCAGAAGGATCCCGCACATAATTTCGGGGTCTTCCACACATCCCCGGTCAAGCCACCGACGAACGATGGCGTTCAGGCCGTTTTTGAAAAACGCCACGTGATACTCAAGAATCTCCCCGTCAACGCTCCCCAGCATCCCCGTCTGCCCGGCGGAATACAGCTTCAGGTTTTCGGTCCGGTCGTATTGCAATTTGAAATAAAAACGGTACAGCTCCTGATGATCCCGGATATGCTCGAAAAGAGTGAGAAAATCCTCTTTTTTGAAGGTCAGCGCCTCATCCCGGAGGAAGAATTCCAGCACCTCTGCCGCCAGCCGCTCTCGGAGCTTGTCCGCAAGATCGTAAACGTCGAAATAATTGGCGTAAAAGGTGCTTCGGTTGATCCCGGCAAGCTTGCAGATCTCCGCCACCCGGATCTGAAACAGTTCTTTTTCCTTCAGCAGAGAGAAAAACGCCGCTTCGATCTTTGCCACCGATTCCCGGCGGCGCCGGTTGTTTTTCGTATTCATTCCGTAACCTCTTTCATTATTCCGACACTTGATGCAATAATGATGATTGACTTTCGGAGAAATTCGTAGTATAATAGGGGTAAGAAAAAACGACCAAAGGAGAATTCTTATGAAAAAGAAGCAACTCAGCCCCTGGTTGATGGGCATCCTTGCCGCCGTGGCCCTCGTTCTGGGCGTCTGCCTGCTCTTCGTGCCGAAGCAGGTCATCGTGGTGGCGGGGATCGTTCTGATCTGCCTGAGCGTGGCCTTCGGGCTGATTACGATCAACCCCGTATTCGCTCTGGGCATCGTGGGCGGAGTATTGATGATCTTCCTGCCTCCCTGGACGGCGGGGATCTTCCTGATGATCTGCGGCGTCGGCGGCATGATCGGAAACGCCGCGGCAAACCGGAAAAAGTAAAAACCGAACAGAATAACAGAAAGAGCAGATTCCGGCGGGAACCTGCTCTCTTTTTTTATCAGATCTTCAGGGACATGGCTTCTTTGATCTTGGCGATATTTTCATCGCCGATCTTGTTGGCCTTATCGGAGCCGGAATTGACGATCTCTTTGACCTCGTCCATATGGGCTTCGTAATAGGCTCTCCGCTCCCGGAAGGGATCGAGCAGGCCGTTGAGCTTTTCGGCAAGGCGCCGCTTGCAGGCCACGCAGCCCACCTGACCGGCCTTGCAGCGCTCGCAGATATCCTCGTATTCTTCTTCGTTGAAGACCTTATGATATTTGCTGACGGCGCAGATATCGGGATGGCCGGGATCCTTGGCCCGGATGCGGGAGGCGTCGGTGACGGCAAGGCGCACCTTTTCGTTGACCACGTCGGCAGAATCGGACAGATAGATGGCGTTGCCCAGGGATTTGCCCATCTTGCTGTTCCCGTCCAGCCCCATCAGGCGGGCGCAGGAGGACAGCATGGCCTTGGGCTCGAGAAGCTCGGTGCCGTAAAGATCGTTCATGCGGCGCACCAGCTTGCGGGCGATCTCGATATGGGGCAGCTGATCTTCCCCGACGGGCACCAGCTCCGCGTTGCAGAAGGTGATATCGGCGGCCTGGCTGACGGGATACCCCAGAAAGCCGTAGGTCATATCGTTGTAGCCGTAGTTGGCGGCTTCGGTCTTGATGGTGGGATTATGCCGCAGGGTATTGACGCTGACGAGCATGGAATAGAAGACCGTCAGCTCCGCAATGGCCTTGATCTGGGACTGCTGAACGAAGGTGACCTTATTGGGGTCGAGCCCCACGGACAGATTGTCGATGGCCACGTCGTAAATGCTTCCGTTGATGAGGGAAGGATTCTCGAAATGGGTGGTCAGAGCCTGGATATCGGCCATGAGAATGAAGGTATCGTAATCGTGCTGCAGACGAACCCGGTTCTGCAGACTGCCCACGTAATGACCGAGGTGCAGTTTCCCGGTGGTGCGGTCACCGGTCAGGATGCGTTTCTGTTGTGCCATAGTATTTTATCTCCAATCGGGCGGAATTTCGTATAATATAGTACATTATAACACATCCGCCGGAAAAAATCAAGGGGTTCCGCCGGAAAAAGAGGGGGTTTTTCAAAAAAACACCGAAAAAAATTTCATCCTATTGACAAGGGCCTTTTTTCTATGATATAATAAAAAAAACACGGAGGTGCAACGATGAAACGAATTTTTTCCCTTCTCCTGATCCTTTGCCTGCTTCTTTCCACCCTTGCCCTGACCGCGTGCAATCCCTTGGGCGGCCTTTTGGGAAATCCGGGGGGCATCACCGGTACCGCCGCGGCGAAAATTCTTCTGGCCCGTAGCCGGCTGAAGGAATCAGACCTGACCGATTCGGAAAATCTTCTGAAAAACGAAGAAGCCCTCGAGCAAAGTCTTGCCGCATTCCGACAGGGAACGGCTCAGCTTCTCTCCCAATACGAAGAATCTTCCAACACGGCAAGCTATTTCGAAAACATTCAGACCGGCGTCGCCTCGAACGCCCAGCAGATGGCAGATCTGATCCGGATGATCAAAACCGATATCCGCGTGGTCGGAAAATGGATCGTTATGAGCGAAAAGAACAGCCTACTTCTGACCGTGGACGCGGAGGGAGAAACCATTTACGAAAAGCACGAATTTGGATATATCATTTGCAAAAGAACCCAAACCCCTTCCGGAAAAGACCGCTATGAAATTTTCCGGGAAGAAGATACCTGCACCGCCCGGTTGATTTATATTCCGGACGAATTTTTCCAGATGGCGAATTTCTTCCCCCAAGAGGATTTCGACTCCCACGTGGTCATCGGAGATAAATCCAACGGCTACTGGACCCTTTACGAGCCTCGAAGCAACGGACAGTACTTCGGCTCGGTCCTCAACGGAAAGGTCTGCTATCAGTTCGACGTTTCCCCCTATGCGGAAAGTCCCGTCGTCACCGTCATCAGTGGAGACCGGAAATGCGATATTCTTCGGTATTCCGCCGGCAGCTTCTCCTGTCTTCCGGGGGCCTTCAACGGAATTGAAGCGATCACGGCGCCCGCCGGCGAATGGGGAGACATGCGCCTTTCCAACGGAACGACAGTCCGAACGGGAGACACCTTTGCAGAGGGAAAGATCGAATTCCGAGGAGCCGTTAATTCCGAGTTTCCGGAATTTATCCTGCGGACGACGACCCCTGACCTGGAAGGACAGTTAGCGGACTTCGCCGCCGGCCTGCAGGAAATGGGACTGACCTGCCGCCGGAATCTGAACGACGTTCTCAACGGCCTGAGAAACGCCGCCGCAGTTCAGAATCAGTTTGAAAAATCCTACGTCTGGAACGGATATCCCGCCACGCAGCCTGCAGAGGCACTGAAGGCAGAGCAAGCCTCTTTCCCCCAATTCCGGGATATGCTCACCGAAGCGGAATCCCTGGACAAGATCTCCATCAACGATCAGGAAGCCCTGAACGCCAATATTGATTTTCTGAGCGTCTCCGCCCTGAACCCCGGCACCGTCAGCTACAAAAACCGGAGAATCACCGTCGGAAATTTAACCCTGACCGCTCAAAAAGGCGCTCTTCTGGAAAAGAACGAAGCCTATACCGTGGTTCTGGCCCTGGCCGGAGCCGCCGGAAGCGAAAAGACCCTCGCCTCCTCCAAAACAGGCGGAGCCACCCTGCTGGGAGGTCTGATGCCTCTGGCAGGAACGGCAGATTTCTCCGCAATCATCCCCCTGCAGACCGAAAGCACCGCCACCGCCACCTATAACGGAGAGGGAGACCTGACCGTCACCCTGTCCGCTGCCGTTGATCTTCCCCGGCTGGACGTCGGATCCTATACTCTCGTAGCGTATCTGGCAACGGCGGAGGGCATCCGGGTCTCCAAGCCCGCCCCGGTTCTTCTGAACAACGCCCTCAAAGATTCCGGAACCTTCCCCGGAACGGATTTTTCCTTCGGCGCCGGCAATGACGGAGCCGTCACGGTAACTTACTCCGAAAACGATGACCTGGTCGTTTCCGTGGAAGCGAAGGAAGGGGGATATACCTACGGAGAGCTGAAGACGATGATGGAAGCAAAGATTCCCGAAGGCGCCACGATTGCGAAAGACGCCGTTATCTACGCCTGCGACGGCACCGACGAAAGCTGGACGCCTCTGGATCCTGCGGCAACCGGATTGGCCGGACCGATCTACCGCGTTACCCTCACGGCGGCAGATACTTCGGAAAAGCTCCTCTACGTTCAGATTATCGAAAAATAACCGGATCTGATTCAAAAGCCCTTACAATCAGAGACAAGAAACCCCAACGGATGAAAATCCGTTGGGGTTTTCTCATATTAAAAGCTTCAGAACAAGTTACTTCTCCAAAGGAGATTACTGTTTCCCAATCAGCTCCTCGATCTCCCGTTCCGTTGAGGTGGGATCGCAGGTCTGATAATGGAGATGCAGGATATCCCCTTCGGAGATCTCTCCCCCGCCCCGGGCCGCCGCCGGATTCCGGTCCACCGAAAGAACCAGGCAGGAGGGAGGCCACAGAATATCCCGGATCTCCTTGCCGATGACGAAGGAGCCCGGACGGACGGTAACTTCCTTCTCCGCCGTTTCGAAGGTCTTGCCGGCCCGCGCTTCGGAGATCTTCCGGGAAAGCACCGTATCCACGAAGCCCTCCATGCCGAAAAATTCGATGACCACGTAGGCGAAGGCCACCCCAAGGCCGATGGCAACGCAGTTTTCCACGCCGCCCAAGGCCTCAAGTCCAAAGGCGACGGCCATCAGAGGGGTCCGGGAGGAGGCGCCGAGGAAGGCGGTCATTCCCACGATAACGGCGATGGGATAATAGGCCTGCGGAAGGATTCCGAGCGATACGAAGATCTGTCCGCACAACCCACCCAGTATGGCGCCGAAGGCCAGAGACGGGACGAACAGTCCCCCGGTCACGCCGATGCGGTTGGCCAAAATCAGAAACAAACTGCGGAAGCAAAGCAGAAGAAGCAGGATCCACCATCCCATCCCGGAATTCCCGGCCAGTTCTTCGATGAGGTGATGGCCGGAGCCGGTGACCTCGGGAGAGATCACCCCGGCCGTCGCCACGACGGCGAAAATGCCGACGGTCAGCACGAGGGGTGGAATCTTGCGGAGTTTGCCGAGAAATTCACCGGCAAGGTCGTACAATTTCGTAAAAACCACGGCGAAAAGGCCGCAGACCGCACCCACCGCCAGAGGCATCCAATACCCCGAAAGGGGCAGGACGGCGTCGGCAGAAAAGGAAAACATCCGCCAATCCGATCCGGAAATCTGAAAGAGAAATTTCGTGGTAAGAGACCCGGCCACCGCCGTCATAGACGAGACCATAAAGATCATGGGCGAAAAGCGCCCGTGAGCCTCTTCAAAGGCGAAGAGGATCCCCGTCAAGGGAGACCCCGTCGCCGCCGCAAAGCCGGCACTGGCGCCGCCGGTCATGACGTAGCGATCCCAAGCGGGATGATTCCGCCCCAAAATCCGCACCGTACCCCGGCCGAGGGCGGTGCCGATCTGAACGCTGGGTCCTTCGGTGCCGAGCGGGATCCCCGCAAGATAGGTAATCATAGACGAAAAGACCACGCCGAAAAGACACCGGAGCCATCGGAAGGACAGTATTCCCCGTAAAAGTCCGATGGCCGAGGGGATACCGCCGCCCCGGGAATCGGGAATAAACCGCCAAAACAGCCAGGAGATCACCCCCAACGCCGCCGCCCCGAGAATCACGAGGGGAATCGCATAAGGATGCCCCGCGGCGTAGTGATAGACCTCCGCAGACCATTCTCCCACGAGGGAGGCGGCCTTCCGGAAGAGAAAGATCATCCCGCCGGTCAATCCCCCCGTTACGGCGGAAAAGACCACGCAGGGGAAGAGAATATTTTTGATATACGTCAGTCGGTCCCGTTTCATAAACGAACCTGCCTTTGCTTGTATTTTTGAGGAATCGGTCAGCCGAAATAACGGGTCATCGCCTCGTCGTCCAGCCCGAAATAAGCCTTCAGATCGGACTTCACGGCTTCGTTGCGCACGCCGTCCTTCACGTAATTTCGGATCTTTTGCACGGAGGCCTCCCATCCGTCCACCGACCGTCCCCACCGGGCCCGATCCCGGGGAATCTCCGTTTCGATGGCGGCCACGAGGGAATCCAGAACGGAATTGATATATTGCTCGTTCAGTACCGTCCTCATCAGCTCCGCCGTCCGCTCCATAAAAGCGTGACGCCCCTGAGGATGGGCAAGCCAGGCGTTGATCAGGTCGTGATCCCCGCCGTAGTTATTCACCGTCCAGGAGACGGGAGCGTCGGTATTGTAAAAAGACCAGTCCAGATCGAAGAACATCCACCGCCATTTGCCGTCTCCCTCCGAAGAGCGGAAGCGGCGGATATTTGCCAGATCCCGGTCGCCGAAATAGGAGCGGACGATATACCAGTCCATGAGGCTGACGGCGTCGGTCTGCTCCGAAAGATAAGCGTGATTTTCGGCGGCGGTGTGGGATTTCAGATATTGCTTCATGGCCGTAAACCCGGCGGCGGAGCCGGTCTGGGCGTATCCTCCGGAGGAATAGACCATATCCACGGATTCGGCGGAAACGCCGAAATGGGAGGCCACGTAATCGTCGCTGAACCGCTCCCGCAGATAATAGATCCCCCAATATTCGCCGTCCAGATACAGCACCACGGGCTTCATCGCCTGAACGGACAGAGCGGTAGTGCCGTCGGCCACGGCGGTGCAAAGCTCGTCCCGTAGAAGGGCGGAGGACCAGTCCTCGCTTCCCCCCTTCAGGA
Organism: Eubacteriales bacterium; assembly: GCA_045543655.1. Lineage (GTDB taxonomy): Bacteria > Bacillota > Clostridia > Oscillospirales > UBA644 > RGIG995. The sequence continues at coordinate 6,612 of JAZPXN010000069.1, read as the reverse complement.
GAAGTGAATTGAATTCGTCGAATTCCCGGTTATCGAAAAGCTTGTATTTCAGCGTGCCTGCGCCGTATTCCGACCGGAACCGCAGCTGGAAATTCTGCTTAGCTCCCTTGCGGCTGTCATGGCCGTGGAGACGGAAGCCGAAGGGAACCGTAAATTTCTGCTCCCCGTTTTCCAGCAGAGTCAGCTGGGCTTCGTATTCGAAGGTTTCGTCGATATGGTTCAGAATCCCCGTCTCCTCCCCCGTCAGAGAGGCCTGCGGAAGGGCAATTGAAACCACGGGAAGATCGTGAGATACGCCGATAAGATAGGTGAAGGCGGTCGGCTGACCGGTGCGGACTCCGTCGGTGGCAAAGGTTCGGACGGTGGTGTTCTTTTCCAACACCAAGGGACCGGAATAAACGGCCGACCCGGCGGTGGGACGGCTTCCGTCCAGGGTATAATAGATCGTACCGCTCCCCTGCAATTCCACGGTCACGGGGGCGTCGTAAAGTCCGGAGGGCAGGCTTGCGGTGACGGGATCGACGGTATTTTCATATCCCTCGCCGTTTTCACTCCCCGGGGTGGGGGCGGCAAAATAGCGGAATTGCCTCCCCCTTCGACCGTAGCTCTCGTTGCGAACCACGTCCGACGGCAGGGTGACGGCGTCGATAAAGACGCCTTCCCGAAGCAAATACAGCGTCTCCCCTTCCGACGAGATCTTAAAGGGCGCGCTCGTCTCTCCGGAAACGCCGGAGCAGGTCACGGTGAAATACTCCCCCGGATTCAGCGTCACGGCAGGGAAGGCGTAGCGGGCGGGCTCCTTCCGTTTGTCGGTCAGAGTATAGGAAGACAGATCCAAGGGCCGGTCGGAGGCGTTATGCACCTCCACCCAATCGTCCCCGTCTCCGGAGGACAGAATTTCCGAGAGATACAACTCCGGCAGAGGGGTCGCTTCCAGATAAGCAAGATACCCTTCCTTCGTGTTGGGCTGACCCGGAGTGGGATAGGAGCAAATTCCTGCGCCGTCAAAGGATTCACCGTGCTCGGAAGGACCGTAGGTCAATTGAGAGACCGGCTTTCCCTGCAGGGTCAGATACACCGTTTCCCCCGCGGAAGAAAGATGGAAGGGAGCGTCTTCCGGCAATACGATCAGCAAATATTCCCCTTCGCAGACGGTCTTACCCGTCAAGGGATAGGCGTTGGGAGAAGCAAGATCGTCGGTCAGCGCGTAGGGCGACAGATCCACCGTCCCCTCCTCCCGGGAATACAGTTCGATCCAATCCCAAGAATGCCCCAGAACCACCCTTTCGTTGTCGGGCATCACTTCGCTGATCACGATCTCTGCAGGATCGAAACGGTCTTCCGGTTCCACGCCCGTATCGGTGCCGGAGGACGGACGATCGGCGGAAGGCTCCCGAAAAGCGCAGGCCGAAAACAGAGGAAGCAGGCAGGCGGCCGCCAGCAAAAGAACCAAAAACCGTTTCATAATGTATCCTTTCTTACGATTTCTTATCAACGTTCGTTGCGGTTACCTTTATTATATCACAAGAAGCGCAAAAATGCAAGAAAAACGGCGGATTTTAACACTTTTTTCCAAATCCGGCAAAAAAAAGACGCCTTCCCCGGGGGGAAAGCGCCAACAGAACGGTTTGATTCAGATTTTTTCCAGCCGCTGAGTCTCGCAGACCCAGACCTCCGTATAAAGCTCCTTTTCTTCAAAGCGAACCTTTGCCCGCCAGAAGGGAAGGTTCTCCGGATCGTCGGGGCCGAAATAGCGGGCCAGCGCCCGGGCCAGATCGTTGGGCGGGGCAATCGAGGAGCAAGGACCCAACAAACAGGCGGAGGAGCATTCTATCCGCTCAACGGCATTAAGGAAGAGGGAAAACTGCTCGTAACGGAAGATCACCGCCCGCTCTCCCAATCTCGTCACGATGCCCTTTTCGCAGAGCGGCAGATATTCGTCGGGGAACCGGATAAAGCGGTCGCCCGCCAGCTTTGCAGGCCAGCGAAGGCTTTTTTTCGGATCGGTCATAGAGAGGCTCTCCTTTGAAAAATCATTCGCCTCTTTAAACCGACCGTTTTCGGTTTTTTTCGCACGATACGAGAAAAAAATTCATTTTTCGATCAAAGAATATCTTCGATTTTAAACCGTATCGGTATTAGAAATCAACGGAAACGGATCATTCCTCCCGGTAGGCCTTGCCGAAGGGAGAAAGATCCATGGGGCCGAACTGCTCGTCGTAATCGGGGCCTAAGAAGCAGGCGAAGCAGCTGATATCCTCAATCCCGAGCGAGCGGTAAAAGCGGAAATCCGCCTGCATCACCGGAACGTCAACCTCCAGATATTTCGGCGGCTTTTTGTATTTTGAAAAAAAGGAATTATCGTACCAATAATCCAGCGCCTTCGCCCCGTCTGTACCAAAGATCTCCAAGAGCTTTGCCAGCGATTCGCTCTGAGCGTCTTCCGCAAGAGGACGGTGAAAATCCCGCTCGTAGGGGGCGTATTCCAAAAAGATCCCCGGGGCAGGCTTGAAGACTTCCGGCGGCTGGATGCACTTGAAATAAGCAAGATAGGCCAAAGAAGCCTCCGGATCGTCCTTCCGAAGCCGGGTCACGATGCGGTTCAGAATTTTCAGCTGCTGATCGGAGGGGGAAAGCTTGGCGCATTCCGGGCAATGGCAGGCCGAATCCTTGGCGTCGTCCAGCCACAAAAAATAACGGTGAGAGCTGCGGTAGAATTTTTTCACCGTTTCCGCCACCCGTTCGGCAACGTAGTCGAGAGCTTCCTCGTTGGAGGCGCAGAAATTCAGATCGGGCGTCCGCGCTCCTTCTGCGTTCATCCGAAACCACTGGGGATGGGCTTCGAATTCCGAGGCGGGCAGAAGATACCGGGCGGCGTGCATTTCGTATTCCACCGTAAGCCCCTTCTCATAGGCGTAATCGATCATTTTCCGGTATTCCGGCTGCTGCAGACGGTCGATCAGATCCGCCATGGTACCGTCAGCGTGCTTTCCGCCGGGAGGATGGAGGGCGATCGTGGGAATGCTCTGAGCAGCCGTGCGGTCGATAAAAGAATAGGACAATTCGTCGGGATGAATCAGAAGGGAAGCGTTTTTCATATCCGGGAAGCTCCTTTTGATGAAATGATACCTAATTATAGCACACATCCCGGCGTTTGTCAATAAAAATTCTCCCCGCAAAACGCATTTCGCAGGGAGAATTTTCCGTTGACCTAAAACTCCGGATCAGCCCTCGGCGACCCGCAGATAAACCACGGTATCGGCGACCTCGTTATCCACAAGCAGCATGACCAGATCGGATTCGACCATGGAAAATACGGCGTAGTAAGTGGTGGCATCGGTGGTAACGTGCAGAAAGTAATTTTCCGCAACCAGCTCGTAGGTACCGGTAACCTTGGCAGAACCGGAATTGATTTCCATCTTTCCGTCACCGGGGAAGAAAACCCAGAAGCTTCCGCCGCAGCCGTCCAGGAAGGAATTGGCGGCGTCAGCGTCCATTTCCGCACCGTTGATCATTCCGCCGGCAAATTCCCAGGCAGAGAGATCCAGATTCATCGCGGAAATATCGAGAGCGGCTACGTTGGCAAGAGCGGCGGGGAAGGGATTGGCGTCACCGGTTCCGGCATCGGAGGAGCCTGCATCGGAGGATCCGGCAGCAGCGGAATCGGTATCGACGGGATCTTCCACGTCACCGCAAGCGGTCATGATCATCGCCAGAGAAAAGAGCATGGCGGCAACCAGGAGAAGAGACAACAGTTTTTTCATGGGTATCGTTTCCTTTCAAAGAAAATATTTTCTCTATTTTAGCATATTTTCCGCCGAAAATACCGCCGTCAGCGTGAAATGTCGATTTTCTGTCGCAAAATGCAGGAAAAGAAAAATAAAAAAGTCACAAATTTATTGTAAAATAGAGGGGAACGAAGAAGGAAGAGGAGGGATTCTTATGCTGAAAATTGCCGTCTGCGACGACGATCCCCGGTTTCTGAGGGAAGCGGAGTCCCGGATTCGGGAATGGGCGAAGGAGCGGAAGCTCGATGCAGAGGTTACGGCCTTCGACAACGGCGACGCCCTTTTGAAAAAATGTCTGCCCGACCGACCGGACGTGATCTTTCTGGATATCGTAATGCCCCTGTTGAACGGCATGGATACCGCCCGGGAGCTGCGCCTGCGGGATACGGCGGTGCGCATCGTATTTCTGACGTCGTCTCCGGAATTTGCCCTGGAATCCTACGAGGTCAAGGCGAAGGGATATCTGCTTAAGCCCGTAGATCCGGAGAAATTATACGGTCTTCTGGACGAATGCGCCGCAGAAGCCGACCGGGAGCCGGAGCATATCGTCATGCGCACCCCCTTCGGATACCGGAAGCTCTATCTGCACGAGATCGAATACGCGGAGGCCCTGAATAAGCGGGTCGTCTTTTATCTCCGTTCCGGCCGCACGGAGGAATCTACGGAGACCTTCTACGCCATCGAAGAAAAGCTGTCGAAAAACAGAGGATTCTTCAAGTGCCACCGCAGTTATCTGGTATATCTGCCCAACGTGGATCATTTCAACACCGCCCAGGCGATCACCCTTTCCGGGCGAAGCGTGCCCATTGCCCGGGGGAGTGCAAAACCCTTCAAAGACGCCTATTTTGCCATGATGTTCCCCGATTGACGGGGGAAAGGAGGAGTGGAAATGCCCATCGTGAACCTGATTCTGCAATTGATTCACAACGCATCGACCCTGCTGTTCGGCGTTTTTATTTCCGCGGCCTTCCTTGGGATAAAAATGAAGCGGAAAAACGTCGTCATGCTCCTGCTTTTTTCCCTGGTCTCCGGCTTTACCAGTCTGGCCGTTTTCCAGCTTCTGGGGGAAACGGTGGCAGAGCAGCTCTATCCGATCACGGTCCATCTTCCGCTGATTTTCTTTTTGTCCTTTGCCTTTAAAAACCGCATCGTTCACAGCATTCTTTCGGTCATCACGGCCTATCTTTGCTGTCAGGTCAGCAATTGGCTTGGTCTGGCGGGGCTTCTCATCACCGGAACGGGCTGGGTATATTTCAGCATTCGCATTCTCGTGACGGTGGGCGTTTTTCTGCTTCTGCTCCGATATATTAACGAGGCGGCGGCTCCCATTCTGCAAAAGCCCCCAAAAACCGTGCTGGTGCTGACCCTCATGCCGGCCGTCTATTATATATTCGATTACGCCACCTCGGTCTACACCGCTTTTCTCGATGCCGGAACGACGGTCATCGTGGAATTTCAGGGCTTCGTTCTCTGTATTTCGTATTTGGTATTTCTTTTCGTATACCTGAAGCAGCACGAAGAGAAGAACGATGCGGAACAACGCAACCGCCTTCTGCAAATGCAATATACCCAGGCGGGAAAGGAAGTGGAATCTCTCCGCCGGTCGGAGCGGACGATGGCCATTCTGCGCCACGATATGCGCCATCTTTTGTCCAACGTATCCCAGCTGATCCGCAACGGAGATGCCGAAAAAGCCCGGCAATACGTGGACGAGATTATCCGAACCACCGAACGCACCGTGCCCCGAAAATATTGCACCAACGAAATGGTTAATATCATCATCGCCTCCCACGAAGAGGAATGGGAGCGCCATTCCATTGCCTTTGAATGCCGCATCGACCTGCCCGCCCATCTCCCCTGCTCCGACGTAGAGCTGACGGCCATTCTCTCCAACGGACTGGAAAACGCCATCCACGCCGCCGCAAATGCAGACCCGGGGAACCGGAAAATCGACCTGGAAATGCACCTAAACGGGGCAAAACTGCTCATTTCGCTGAAGAACACCTACGCCGAAGCACCGATCCTCGTCGACGGCTTTCCCACGACCACCGAGCCCGGACACGGATTCGGAACCCAAAGCATCCGCTACGTGGCGGAAAAGCGGAACGGAGACTGCCGCTTCCTGACCCGCGAGGGCTGGTTCATTCTGCAGGTAATCCTTTAAAAAACCTTGAAATATACGCAAAAAAATACGAGGTGGAGCGCCCTGTGCTCCACCTCGTTTTTCCATAATTATCCATTCCTTTTTTTCGCAGAGGTATGAACTCTGCGAAATGCACGGCTCTGCGAAGGCCGTTTCTCGGAAACGACGGAAAAAACCGACGGCGTTAACAATCCGAAAAGTGAAGATACTACCTTGAATTGCCGGGAAAATCCGACGGCGCAAAAGACGGCAAAAAGCATCCATCCGGGCAAAAAAACCGGATAATTATAAAATAGGAAGGCGAAAATGGGAATTTTATGTTAATTTTTTTGCAAATGCAACGAGAATGGTTGACTTATCCCTTAATATATGGTAAAATAATATATCTCAGAGTTCATACCTCTGCGAATGAAAAAATATCAAATTAGGAGGAAAAACAAATGCAAAAACACACCAAAAAAGCATTGACGCTCAGCGTTCTTTCGTTGGTTCTCTGCGTGTCCATGCTGGTCGGCACCACCTTCGCGTGGTTCACCGACCCCGTAACCACCGGTGTCAACACCATCCAGTCCGGTACCCTGGACATCGTTCTTGAGTACAAGGATGCTAATGGCAAGTGGCAGGATGCCGCAGGTCTCAAGTTGGACTTCGTGAAGGCTCAAGGCGCCGAAAACGAGGACA
>JAZPXN010000068.1:0-99472 GCA_045543655.1 Eubacteriales bacterium | reverse complement strand
TGCTTGAACAACGAAAGAGGCGGATTTATACAGTCCACGCAAAACATCTTCGCTTTTTTCATAGAGCATATTGTGAACACATCCGTGGTATATATTACAGGCACCGATTTTGTTTGCTCGGTTCACACTGCTTTCGTCAATCACCGCCATCACCTCGTCAAGGCTACCCTTGATGGGCGTAGTGTCATGGCAAAATTGGAACAGGTCGGACGCCTCCCAATTCAAAATTTCTTTTTTGCCTGAAAGAAAACCGCAAAGCAGTTCTCTGTGAGGAAGGGTATTCAGCATGTCATTGTAAACTTGAATGTCCATAGCGGACAATTCATCCAGAATTACAACAAGATCAATGTCGCTTGTTTCTGTTGCTTCCCCTCGGCCGTAACTGCCCTGCAAACCAACAAACCACACGCGATTTGCAAAAGTTTCATTTAGCTTGAGGATAAAGGTAGTCAGCCAACTTTCGATATTTACCACTTGATATTCTCCTTTGCTGTATTGATAAAGACAATTAAAATGCGGCGAATCGTACCGCATTGATTACATAGATAAACCAACAAATTTATTTTCTTTCATATTGAACGTATCTGCAAATATTATAATGTGTTGAATGAAATATTGCTACGCAATATGAAATAATCCTTTGGATTATGAAATATTTTGCCTTAGCGGCAAAATGTGAAATAAAATAAATCCCTCATACGCCGCAGCGTATTTCACAGCGTCAGCTATTTCATAACGCGAAGCGTTATTTCACAAATCCTGCAAGGGATTTATTTCATTGAAAAGAACCCACACTTGTCATAGACAAATGTGGGTTCTTTTCTGGTACCCCCAACGGGAATCGAACCCATAACTAGCCCTTAGGAGGGGCTTGTTATATCCATTTAACTATGAGGGCGTCGGAGAGGGACAGAAGGCCTCTGTCCCTCGTTTTCTTGAATTAGTCTTTGAAGCGGATGTTGATCATTTCTTTGATCAGGTGAACCGCTTCGTCGATGCCGCCGATCTTGGAAACGTTGATGCATAGATCGTAGTTCGTCAGGTCGGTCCAGCGGTTGTTGGTGTGGAAATTATAATAATTCGCGCGGGTCTTGTCTTTCTTCTTGATCACGTCCTCCGCCTTGTTCAGGGGCAGATCTCCTTCCGCAGCAATGCGGGCCTTGCGGTCTTCCATGTCGGCCTGAATAAAGACCCGGAAAACGTTGGGTTCGTCCCAGAGAAGGTAGTCGGCGCACCGTCCGATAAAGACGCAGGATTCCTCCGACGCGGCCTTCCGGATAAAGTTAGCCTGAGCCTTATAGATGCGGTCGTTGAGGGAATCCTCCGTCCAGTTGAGGAAGTGAGAAGCCGCCGCGTGGGGAGCCAGTACCATAGAGTAAAGGAAACTTCCCGTTGCCTTTTCGTCTTCCTGGGCCATGACGTGCTCGCACATACCGCTTTCCTTCGCGGCCTGCACGACCAGATCCTTGTCATAGTATTTGATGCCGAGTTCCTGTGCCAGTTTGTAGCCGATCTCACTGCCGCCGCTACCGAACTGACGGGCGATGGTAACGATAAATTTCTTGCTCATGTGGGTTCCTTTCAAAGATTAGTCTTGATTGTTTACGGTAAATCTCCAGGAGTCTGCGCACATTTCTTCAATGCCCATCGTGGCCTTCCAGCCCAGCTCCTCCAGAGATTTTGCGGGATCCGCATAGCAGGTGGGAATATCACCGGGGCGGCGGGGATCGATGACGTAGGGAATCTCCTTGCCGCAGGCCTTTTCGTAGGCCTTGATGATATCGAGAACGCTGTAGCCCTTTCCGGTGCCCAGGTTGTATACGTTGACGCCGTCGCAGGTCATGGCTTTTTCCATGGCCTTGACGTGACCGAGGGCCAGATCGACCACGTGAATATAGTCACGCACGCCGGTGCCGTCGGGGGTGGGATAATCGTTGCCGAAGACGTGAACCGCTTCGTATTTGCCGCAGGCGACCCGGGCAACGTAGGGAACGAGGTTGTTGGGAATGCCGTTGGGGTTTTCCCCGATAAGGCCGCTCTTGTGGGCGCCGATGGGATTAAAGTACCGCAGCAGAACGACGCTCCAGTCGGGATTTGCCTTGACCACGTCGGTGAGGATCTGTTCGATCATCAGCTTGGTGGTTCCGTAAGGATTGGTGGTGGAAAGGGGGAAATCCTCCCGGATGGGAACGGTGGCGGGGTTGCCGTAAACGGTTGCGGAGGAGGAGAAGAGCATCTTCTTGCAGCCGTATTTCTTCATAGCCTCGCAGAGAACGATCGTCCCCATCAAATTATTATAATAGTACATCAGGGGCTTCTGGACCGATTCGCCGACGGCCTTGTAGCCGGCAAAATGGATGACGGCGTTGATCTCGTTTTCTGCAAAAATTTTATCCATGGCGTCCCGATCGCACATATCGGCTTCGTAGAATTTAAAATCCTTTCCGGTGATCTGGCGGATCTTGTCGAGGGCATCGGGCTTGGAATTGCTGAAATTGTCCATAATGACGATTTCATAGCCTCTTTCAAGCAGTTCGACGCAGGTATGGCTTCCGATATAGCCGGCTCCTCCGGTAACTAAAATCATGATACTGTCTCCTTTATACTTGTTTAAATTTACGCTTGATTATTTTTTGCCCCGCCGGCCGTGGCGAAGGCTGGGCTGTGCCGCCTTGTCGGCCTCGGTCTGTTCTTCCAGCTTCTGTTCCTCCAGCCGTCTGCGGCGGGCGATCTGACGCTGTCTGCGCTGCAGATAGGAGATCAGGAACAGAACTCCGGCAAGAAGGACGATCCCGCCGATGACGCATCCGAGAACGATCAGGATTACTTTAACGACGTTCCAAAGCTTCGCTCCGAAAGAGGCCGGCACCACTTTTTCTCCTCCGGGGACCTCTTCCAGGGGGATTTCCTTGGTCTCAATATCCAGAATAACGGTGCCAAGCACCACGGTGTTATTGGAGGTGTCCTTGGCCGACACCGTCAGTCGGAGATTGGTTTCCCCCTCGGTGACGTGGGGCGGCAGGGACGAGACGGTCATGGTCCCTTCTTGGAAATTCGCGTTGGTGGAAAGGAACGTTCCTTCGGGAATGGATACCACGATGCGCCGGGCGATTACTCCGTTCTTCATTACGGGAATCTCCGTAGGAGGGAGGAGGGTGGTGGGAACCGCCACGTTGCGGTATGCGGAGAATACGTAATCAAACAGTGCGATGGTGTCGGTATAGCGGTCTTTGGAGGCCTGGGCGTTCAGAATAACGCAGATCAGCGTTCTCCCGTCTTTTTCCGCCGCGGAAATCAGATTGTATCCGGATTTCCGGTTCCAGCCGGTTTTCCCGCCCACGGCCCATTCGTATTTCACGTCCATATCACTGTTCTTCAGAAGCAGGCACAGGGTCGTGATCGAGCGACCGGTTGCGTTTTTATTGGTGCTTTCCATGGTGTAAGAGGATTGCTTGAAGACGCTGCGGAAGGTTTCGTTCTTCATAGCTTCCTTCGTAAGCAGAGCCATATCCTGCGCCGTGGTAAAGTTGTGTTCGTCGTAAGACCCGTCCGCGTTGGTGAAGGTGGTGTTCAGTGCTCCCAGCTTCTTCATCCGGGCGTTCATGGCTTCTGCAAAGGCCTCCTCGGTTCCGCTGACGGCGGCGGCAATGGACTTTGCGGCGTCGGATGCGGAGGCAAGAACGGTGGCGTGGAGAAGATCGCGGATTTTGACCTCTTCCCCTTCCGAAAGGGAGATGTGAGTTCCTTCCCGATCCACGCTGTCCACGATTTCCTTCGTGACGGTAAAGGTCTCGTCGATCTTGCCCGATTCAATGCCCAGAAGGACGGTCATGATCTGAGCCGTGTCGGCGGGCGCAAGCTTCTCGGTCATATTTTTCTGATACAGAACCGATCCCGTTTCCGCGTCCATAACTACGGCGGCACCGGAAGCCACGGCTGGCTCCGCAAGGGGAGCGTCGGGTTCGTTTTCCGCCATGGCCGGGAGTGCGACCAGGGAAAGCGTCAGGACGAAGACGCAAAAGAAAGAAAGAATCTTTTTCATAATCATTTCCTGTTCGTACGTGTTTTCGTTCAAGCGTGTTGCTATAATTATATTATACAACATATTGTGATAAATGTCAAGAGGATTTCGGGAATATCCCGGCAGTTTTCTTCATAGATTGCAGTAGAAACAGAAATGGAGGAACATCTATGGAAGAACTTCGCCAACGGGTTATTACCCTTGCCGTCTATATTATTGAGAACGGTGCCACGGTACGGGAGGCGGCAAAGCAGTTCGGGATTTCAAAGTCTACGGTGCACAAAGACGTCACCTGTCGGCTGAAAGAATATAACGGCGGTCTGTACGAGCAGGTTCGGACGGTGCTGGATCAGAACAAGTCGGAACGGCATCTGCGGGGCGGTCTTGCCACCCGGGAAAAATACCGGATTCTCCAGGAACTTCAGCATCGGACCTCTTGACACCGTTCGGGAAGTATGATATAATGAAACGTAGCAATTTCGTTTCAGGAGAGTTGTGTCATGGATTTTCGTCATTTTGACCGGGTGTGCTCCCCGGTTATGATCGTTTCGGCCGGGATGGATTTGATTTACGTGAATAACGCGGCAAAACGGCAGTATCCCATTTTGGCTTCTGCCGACGGACTGCACGCGCGGTATACTCCGTCCGAGCTGGAGCAGATTGCCAAAGCCATCAAAGGGAACGCCATTTCCGTGTCTTACGACCGACAGGCACGGTTGTCTCTGACCTTCGATCCGGTCATTACGCCGGCCGGAGAGGTTGAATATTCGTATCTTTACGTATCCTATGATTCCGACGGTGCGGACAAGACGATCCCGCTGTTTTCCGACAGTGAGATCCTGAATTCTCTGGAGCGGTACGTAACCAATCCCATCAATCAAAGCCTTCGTCAGCTTCAGGTGTACAAGGACAACCCCACCAAATTCGACGAGAACGGGATGAAGTTTATTATTGAGGCCATGCGGCTGAAAATGCTCCGGATGAGTATGTTCTTTTCCCGGATGGGGAATTCTTTTCCGCAAAAAGATACCGGAAACGCTCTTTGCGACGCTGCGGCGGTTCTTGCGGTCTGCGGAGACGCTTTCAAGGTGATGAAATACAAGCGTCCCGAGGTAGCCAGCTATATCCCCGTAGAGCGGGACGTGATGATCCTGCTCTTTTCGGACGTTCTCTCTACCCTTTATTTCCGACAGGAAAAGCCGAAGATTACCGTAACGATCGAAAATACGGAAGAGGAAGTGATTATCAAATTTTCCTGCGGCCCGATGATCCGCTCCCTGGACGAGCCTTGTCTGGGGGAGGATTGGGGGATCGATCTGGGGAACACTTCCATTCGTCGCCGGGTGGAGATGCACGGCGGTTCTCTCAACGTCCGCTCGCGAGGGCATAACGGCGCCACCTTTACGCTTACCTATCCCCGTTTGACCCGGTTTTATACGGACCCCGTGCTGGGAGATCCCTTCTCGCGGGGCAGATCTCTTACGGAGCAGTTCGTCGTTCAGTACCTGAAGACCCTCGCTTCCGGGGAGATAAAGATTTCGGATATTTGATCTTCCCGATCTTTTTTCGCAGCGGCCACAGAATTATCGTTGCATATCCCAACGCAGAGAGGGACAGACAAACCCAGGGGGACGTCCCGGCCAACACCGAAAGAAGCTTGCAGGGCGTGAGGGCGACGATCGCTTTGCAGAGCGGCAGGAAAATTCCTTCCCGGAAGGGAAAACGGATTCCGCAGGTCCGCTTCAGTGAAAGAAAAGACAGAACGAAGTTTAACGCGGTCCCGGCGCAGAAAATCCCGATGTATCCTCCTATTCCGGTCTTCGGAATCAATAGCCACGCGCCGGCCGTCTGTAGAAGGGAATCCAGAAGATTGATCTTCATGGTGGTCAGCTGCTTATCGTACCCCTTCATGATTCCGTCGATGACCCGATCCCCGTAGAGGATGGGGACCATTGGTGCGAGGATCGTCAGGCATCTTCCGCAGGTCTCGTCGCCGTACAGGGCAAGGCCGGTTTCTTTTCCGAAAATCAGGGCAAAGCATCCGATGAAAACCGAGTAGGTCATGGTGCTTTTTAACACCGTATTTATTGTTTTTATGTTGTTTGATTTGTTTCCGAGTGCGTTTTCGGCAGTAATCTCCGGCACCAGTAATTTGGATACTACCGAAAGAAAGGTCGCGGGAAAGATCAGGACCGGAAGGGCCATTCCCTCGAATTTTCCCAGGGCCGCCAAGGTTTGCTCCGGCGTCAGTCCCCACGCCTCCAATCCCCGGGGCACGAGCACGTTTTCCGTCATGCCGATGGCAGAACGAAGATATCCGCTGAAGGCGCAGGGGAGCGCGATTTTTGCGATTTCTCCAAAGATCCCCCGGGTATTTTCGATGCCGTCAAACGAGTGGTGTTTTACTCTGTTTCGATATAATGCGTATCCCCAAAGGCAGGATACGATCTCTCCCACGGCCATTCCTGCCACCATAGCGCAGAGGGCCGCTTGTGGACCGTTTTTCAGAAACAGCATGAATAAGATCACCGTGGCTCCGATCTTGGAAAGATCCTCCGTGACCTGCAATACCGTGGAATACGACGCCTTTCGCAGGGATAGAAAGAACCCCTGCAGGGCGTTGGAGGCAGATAGGAAGGGAAGGCCGAACGCCAGTATTTTCAATGGGATCTCTGCTTCTGGGAAGCGAAGCCAAAAGCGCGCGATGGGGTCGGCTCCGAAGAAAAGGAGCAGAAACGCCGCCGTTCCGAATCCGAGCCCGTATACGATGCAACCGGAGACGATTTTTCCGACGCTCCGATTCCGTTTTGCCAGCGCTTCCGCACAGAGACGGGTCGACGCAACGTATACCCCCGACGACGCCAGGGTGCAGGCCGGATAATAGACCGAGAGTACCAATTGCAAAAGCCCCATTGCTTCCGAGCCCGCCCGGTTGGAGGCGTAGGTGCGGAAGAATACCCCAAGTACGCTCATGAGAAGAGACACTACGGAAACCCCGATAGCGTTTTTCACGAATTCTTTCTTAATCAAGCTTACCACCGCAATAATATATGCGTTTACGTTTGTCGAATATGCCGGCTCTGCCGGACGGAAAGGAAATGAAAAGTGGCACGATACACCGTTAAAAAGTTGGACGTAACCCGTCACGCCGTACAGCAAACGTCATTCCGTATCCTGTACGCGGCGTTCAACGAGGCGTCCGACCGCCGTGCAGCGACCGATACGTTGCCGAAGAAGACCAATGTGTTTGCAAAGCTGGAGCACACCGAATGCTTCGGTGTTTTTCAGGGGGCGACGCAGGTCGGGTTCGGAATTTTGCGGGATCTGAAAAACGGCGCGTTTCGAATCTCGCACGTGGCCGTGGAGCCTGCCTTCCGGCACGACGGTGCCGGTGCGAAGCTGGTTCGCGCCATGGTACGTTCCGTGGTGGGACGGGGCGGCGATACGGTTATCCTGCAGACCGATCCCAATAAAAAGGAGGAGCGGAAGTGGTTTCAAAGCCTTGGTTTTGCGCCTCCGAAGCGAGGGACGGACGACGGCGTTTCCCTGACTCTTACGGTGGACGATCGGATCCGAACGTATCTGGATCTTTGCGAAATGTTGGATCGATATGCCGATCTCGTTTACGGATTTTACGCCGTGGACGAGGATCCTTATTGCGATACCTTTCCCGTGGCATTGGTGCTGATGCGCCCCTATCGCTGTACGGGGAACGAGAGTGAGGAGGCTTACCACGAGTTGCTCCTGCGGGAAAAAGATCGGCTAAATGAAATTTTGCGCTCAGTTTCCAATTATCTGAACGACCGGGGCGTCCAGAATCTGCCAATGCCTCTTCATCGGGACGACGTGGACGAAAGCCTTGCCCGGAAAGCGGCTGCCATGCGGGCCGGCCTTGGCTGGCTTGGGAAGAACGACCGCGTGGTCCATCGCATCTACGGCTCTCAGACCGTTTCCTGCCGTATTTACGTCAATGCGGATCTGCCTACTAACATTCATATCCGGCAGAATCAATGCGGGAATTGTACCTTGTGCGTCAAGGCCTGCCCCGTGGAGTGTTTAAAAAACAAAAAATGGTCTGCACGAGTTTCCCGAAAGGAGATCATCGACGAGTCTGCTTGCTTGGAATACCGTTCCCGGTCCTATATTCAGACCGGCCGGTACGTGGAATGCGACCGCTGCGTGCGGTGCTGTCCCGGAAAAAAATAATGCTCCCCGCCCGAAGAACCCTTCTTTCGGGCGGGTTTTTATATTGACAAATTCCGCATTTTGTGTTATAATATTTGAAGATAGATTAAATATAATAACATTAAGCGGTCTTTCATAATCTAACGCCGTTCCGAATATCTTTCAGGGAAGGAGTGGTGATTATGAAACGAAAAACCGCCCGCGTCTCCGCCATGCCTCCCGTGGAGCTTGCAGGAAATTCTCAGGTGTTGATCCGCGCATGCGAGGGAATTGAGGAATACGAGCCTGAAACGGTAAAAATCCGCGCCGGTCGGCGCAGTATCCGAATCTGCGGCCATATGCTGGATCTGTGTAATCTGACCGAATTCACCGTGGTCGTCCGAGGGATCGTTCGATCTTTGGAATTCGAGGATTGACCGATGAAATTTCTTTGGAGTTGGTTCCGCTGGTTTGCGGGATATGCGGAAATTGAGATCCTCGGAGCATACGGCGAGAGGTTTATAACCCTTTGCATGAAAAACGGCGTGGAGATTTGGCAGATTCGGCGGGTTTGTCCCGGAATCATCCGCGCAAGGATTTATTTGCTTTCCAAAAAAAAGGTTCCGCAGTTGGCGCTAAAATGCGGCGTCACCCTGGAGTTTTTACAGGATCGGGGGCTTCCGGCCCTTCTCTTCCTTTATCGGCGCAGGCCGGGGTTGTTTCTTGGAATCGTACTTTACTGCACCATGATGGCGGTGCTTCCCGGCTTCGTCTGGTCGGTGGAGATCCCCGATGCCGACCCCGTGCAATCCCTGCAGATTCGTTCCATTCTTGCGGAAGAAGGGTTCGGCGTGGGACGGTGGATCAACTCCGTGGATTTTAAGGATCTTCGCTACCGGTTGATGCTTCGTCTGGACGACGTCGGATTCGTTATCGTCAATATGGAAGGAAGTCGGGCTGTGGTTCTGTCTCACTTCCGGGATGAAACGCCTGAAATTGACGAAAAGACCCCCTGCAATCTGGTCGCCTCCCGGGACGGACAGATCATCTCCGTTCTGGTTAAAAATGGGATCCGGTACGTTCGGAAGGGGCAGTCGGTGCAGGAGGGGGAGCTTCTCGTGGGAGGAATCTGCGATACCCGCCTCGGGTATTACGTGGTTCACGCGAAGGCGGAGATCCTTGCACGGGTCACCGATATTGCAGAAGAGACCGTCCTTCTGAAGCAGACCGTTTATCGCCGTACGGGACGGAAGCGGATCCGGCGGGAATGGAGCTTCTTCGGAAAGACCCTTCCCGGGGTTTCCCAAAAGATTCCCTACGAGTCCTACGATACCGTGACGGAACGCAAAATTTTGTCGCTCGGAGATAACGGGACGGTTCCCATCGTTCTGACCGAGACCGTTGTTTACGAGACCGTTCCCGTGACCCTGGAGTATACTCCCGAGGAAGGGGAGGCCATGGCCCGTGCCGCGCTCAACGAGGCCGACCGTATTCGGTTGTACGATGCGACGGTGGAGTCTGAGGCAGAGACCGTTACCCGTTCGGACGGTTCCGTGACCGTTACACGGGTGCGAAGCCTGATCGTGGATATCTGCGAAGAAAAAGAGTTTTATTTTGATGATGAAGGATATTGATACCGTGGAAGAAGTTTTAAAATTTGAATCTCTTGACGTCCTCTCGAACCTGTTTGGTCATCTCGACGAGAATATTCGCCGTATTGAGACGGAACTGAAGGTCTCCGTGACCAATCGGGGAGAGGAATTGAAAATCTCCGGGGATGCGGAAAACGTAGCGGACGCCAAAAAAGTGATCGCGCAGCTGGCGGTCCTTGCTCAAAAGGGGGAACTCATCGACGGGCAGACCGTTGCGTATTGCATTCTCTCGGTGCGGGAGGGGAGGGAGGAATCCCTCTCGGATCTTGGCGGGGACTGTATTTGCATTACCTCCCGGGGGAAGCCGGTCAAGCCCAAAACCTTCGGGCAGAAGTCCTATATTTCCGCCATCCGCTCCAACACCGTTACCCTCGGGATCGGACCTGCCGGTACGGGGAAGACCTATCTTGCCGTTGCCATGGCGGTCACCGCTCTTCGGAATAAGCAGGTTGACCGGATCGTGTTGACCCGTCCTGCCGTGGAAGCAGGGGAGAAGCTGGGCTTTTTGCCCGGGGATCTGCAGGATAAGGTCGATCCCTATCTGCGCCCCCTGCACGACGCCTTGTTTGATTTTCTCGGCGTTGAGACCTATCAGAATTACTTGGAAAAGAATATCATCGAAGTAGCGCCCCTTGCTTATATGCGGGGACGCACGCTGGACGATTCCTTTATCATTCTTGACGAGGCTCAAAATACTACCTGCGAGCAGATGAAGATGTTTCTGACCCGTCTCGGATTCCGTTCCAAGATCGTTATCACCGGAGACGTGACCCAGATCGATCTTCCCGATGGGAAGCAGAGCGGACTGAAGCAGGCTATGAAGGTTCTGGAAAACGTCAACGATATTTCCATTCAGAAGCTCTCCGCAAAGGACGTCGTGCGTCACGCGCTGGTTCAGCAGATCATCCGGGCCTACGACGCATACGCCGAAAAACAAGCCCGGCCGGAGAACGGGAAGAAGTGAGGAAGCTATGGCAAACTGTCACGTAAGCATCACCAATCAACAGCGGAAGGAAAAAACGCCAAAGGCCCTGAAGGATCTGATCCGGGCCACCGTCAACGCCGTTCTTGATTACGAAGACGTTTCGGTGGAAAGCGAAATGTCCGTCCTTCTGGTAGACGATCGGTCTATCCGGGATCTGAACCGGGATTTCCGGCAGATCGACCGGCCCACCGACGTTCTGTCCTTCCCTTCGGGGGATTATCCCTTGGCGGAGGGGGATGATTATCTCTACGTCGGAGATATGGCTCTTTCTTTGGAACGGGCCCGCAAGCAGGCCGAGGAATACGGCCATACTTACGAGCGGGAGGTGGCGTTTCTGACTGCCCATTCGGTCCTGCATTGTCTCGGATACGATCACGTGGATGGGCCGGAGCAGGAAAAAGAAATGTTTTCCCGCCAGGAGGCCATTCTGGAAGGAATGGGATTGCCCCGATGATCGAAATGTTCAAGGCGATTTTCCGTTCCTTCGGTTACGCCTTTTGCGGCCTTTTTCGCACGGTACGGGAAGAGCGGAATTTTCGCATCCACCTCGTGGCCGTGGTTCTGGTCACTTGGTTTGCTTTTCTCTATGAAGTGACTGCGGGACAAGCCGTGGCCCTCGTGATCCTTTACGCGTTGGTTCTTTCGCTGGAGTTGATCAATACCGCCGTGGAAAACGCCGTGGATCTTGCGTCGAAGGGAGAGCGGTCCGAGTCAGCGAAGCGGGCAAAGGATTCTGCGGCCGCATCGGTTCTCGTTTCTTCGATCGGTTCCGTGATCGTTGCGGTGATCCTTTTCCGGGATCCCGTTCATTGGGCTCTGGTAGGAGAAAAGATGCAATCCCCCGTCCGTATCGCAATTTTGATTTTGTTTATCATCCTTGCCCTGTTTTTCGTCCGGGGCAAAAAGGTTCAAAAGTAAAGAAGAGGTTTTTTTATGAAAAGCGCATTCGTTTCCATTATCGGACGTACCAACGTCGGGAAGTCCACCTTGCTTAACGCCATTCTCGGGGAGAAAATCTCCATTATTTCCGACAAGCCCCAGACTACCCGCAGTCGGATCGTCGGTGTATACAATGCGGAAAACGTGCAGATCGCCTTCCTGGACACCCCCGGCTTCCATCGCCCGGAAAATAAACTGGGCGCAAAAATGGTGGAAGTGGCGGAGGAGTCTATCGGGGACGTGGATATCCTTCTTTTCGTTGCCGAATGCCGGGCTCCCGGCTCCATGGAGCGGGACGTGATCCAAAAGATCAAAGCCTCCGGCCTGCCCTGCGTTCTCGCGTTGAATAAAATCGATAAGATCCGTAAGGACGAGATCCTGAAGGTCATCTCCGCTTATGCGGAATTGCATGAATTTGATTCCATCGTTCCCATCAGCGCGCTTCAGCGGGACGGGGTGAAGATCGTTCTGGACGAAATCCTCAAGCACGTGGAGGATTCTCCCGTGGTTTATTACCCCACCGATTCCGCCACCGACCGCTCCGAGCGATATCTTGCAAGTGAGCTTGTGCGGGAAAAGCTCCTTCGTAATCTCCGGGACGAAGTGCCCCACGGTACCGCCGTGGAAACGGTTCTGTTCAAGGACCGGGAAGACGGCCGTCTCACCGAGATCTACGTCAATATTATCTGTGAACGGGATTCCCACAAAGGAATCATTATTGGAAAGCAGGGCTCGATGCTGAAAAAAATTGCCACCGAAGCTCGCTCCGAGATCGAAAATATGTTGGGGCGCAAGGTTTACCTGGAATGCCGCGTCAAGGTCAAGGAAGATTGGCGCAACAATGAAAATCTGATCAACGAATATAACGAATTCTAAGGAGTCGAATTTATGGAAGTGGTCACCGACGGGATCGTTCTGAAGGCCCGCCCCTACGGGGAGCGGGATATGATCCTGACCCTTCTCACCCCGGAGCACGGCCGTATTACGGCGTTGGCGCGCTCCGTCGGGAAGAACAAAAAGCAATCGGTGTTGTATGCGCAGAATTACGTGTTTTCCAATTTCGTGCTTTTTAAGGGAAAAGGAATGTACGTGGTCAATTCCGCAGACGTCCGGGAGGCTTTTTACGATCTCCGGCTGGATCTTACCCGTCTCGCGTTAGCGCAGTATTTTGCCGACGTTTCCGCGAAAAGCGGGGAGGAGACCGATGCCGCGGCGCTTTGTTCGCTGCTTTTGAATTCCCTCTATCTTCTTTCCTCCACCGATTTGGACGAGCGTCTGATCAAGCTGGTGTTTGAGACGAAGTACTGTCTGATCGAAGGCGTTTTCCCGGAGGTTACCTGCGTCAAATGCGGCAAAGATCCGGTAAAATGGTCCTTTAAAGACGGCTTTTGCTGTGAAGACTGCGGTGACGGATACCCCGTGACTCCCGGAATGATCGCGGCGTTGCGCCATATGGCCGTAAACGAAGGGAAGAAGGCGTATCTTTTTTCGATGAACGACGATTCGATGCATTATCTTTCCAAATTGCTCTCCGACTACGTGGCTTTTATTACCGATACGGATTTCCCGTCGCTGGAATATTACCGTTCTTTGTTAATTACGTACTGAAAGGTTTCCGTTATGGATGAATTGAACCCTCTTGAATATCCGAAAATATTGGAACGGCTGGCCGTTCACGCGATTTCGGAGCCGGCCAAGGAAATGTGCCGGGATCTGAAGCCCCACGATACTGCAGCTGCCTCCCGAAAGGCGCTGGAAGAGACCGACGCCGCGCTGACGATTCTTCAGCGATACGGAGCGCCGTCCTTTTCGGATTTGAAAAATATTATTTCCTCTGCCCGCCGCGCACAGAACGGCGGCACTTTGGCTATTTCCGAACTGATCGCCATTGCCGACCTGCTCCGTATCGTGCGGGGGCTTCGGGAAAATAAGCCCTCCGAAAGCGGCGCGCTGACCGAATATTTCGATCTTCTGGTACCGGACGTAACTCTGGAAAACGCCATCAATGCGGCGTTCCCTTCTCCGGAAGAAGTTTCCGACGCCGCTTCTTCGAATCTGCGGGATATCCGTCGCAAGCAGGCCGCCGCCCGTGGGAGGATCCGCAATGTTTTGGACAGTTATCTCCGTTCTGCCGGCCAATATCTGCAGGATGCCATCGTTACCATCCGTAACGACCGCT
Source organism: Eubacteriales bacterium (assembly GCA_045543655.1). Taxonomy (GTDB): domain Bacteria; phylum Bacillota; class Clostridia; order Oscillospirales; family UBA644; genus RGIG995. The sequence goes on along the minus strand of JAZPXN010000068.1, from coordinate 85,532 downwards.
ACGTGTTGCCGGTGCGCGCCGAATGCCGTAACGACGTTCCCGGTCTCGTTCACGATACCTCCTCCAGCGGGGCTACGGTTTTTATTGAACCGATGGCTGTTGTGAACGCCAATAACGAAATCGCCGTGCTTGCGGCGGAAGAGCGCCGGGAGATCGATAAGATCCTGATGCAGTTTTCTCAGCAGATCGGAGACCGTGCCGATTGGCTTGTCAGTGATTTCAAAACGGTCTGCTTCTTTGATTTTTGCTTTGCGAAGGCCCGTTACGCCACGGAGATCCGCGCCTATAAGCCCAACCTTACCGAAGACGGCAGCACCGTCCTTGTCGCCGCCCGTCACCCTCTGATTTCCCGGGATAAGGTGGTTCCTATCGACGTTTCCATCGGAAAGGATTATTCCGTTCTGATCGTTACCGGCCCCAATACCGGCGGGAAGACCGTATCGCTGAAGACCCTTGGTCTTGCTTGCCTGATGGCGAAAGCGGGGCTTTTCGTTTGTGCCAAGGAAGGATCCCCCGTTGCATTTTACGATCGTATTTTTGCGGATATCGGTGACGAGCAGAGCATTGAGCAGTCTCTTTCCACCTTCTCCGCTCATATGACCCATATCATCGCGATTTTGAGCAAGATTACCGATCGCTCTCTGGTGCTTCTCGACGAATTGGGAAGCGGCACCGATCCTTCGGAGGGTGCGGCCCTTGCCATGTCTATTATTGAGACGATTCAGTCCATGGGCGCAAAGGTAATGTGTACCACCCACTACGCGGAGTTGAAGCTATACGCTTTGCAGACCCCCGACGTGGAAAACGCGTCCTGCGAATTCGACGTCTCCACGCTGCGTCCAACCTACCGGTTGATCACCGGAATTCCCGGGAAATCCAACGCCTTTGCCATCGTTCAGAAGCTGGGCATGGACGACGTGGTGATTGAAGGGGCAAAATATCATCTTGATCACGAGACGGTCAAGCTGGAAAGCGTTCTTGCAGACCTGGAAACCACCCGAAAGACCCTGGAATATGATAAAAAGCAGGCGGAAGAATTGCGCTTCGAGGCTCAATGTGCCCTGAACCGGGCAAAGGCTGAGCGGGAAGAGCTGGAATCCAAGGCACAGGCCCAATTGGAAGCCGCTAAGCGGAAAGCCGCGGAGATCGTGGATCAGGCCCGGCGGGATACCGACCGTCTCCTTGATGAGATCGACGAGCTGCGGAAAGAAAAAGACCGTGCCGATTTCCGGGAAAAGGTGGGTGCCGTGAAAAAATCCACCGCCGACAAGCTGGATCGGATGGAATCTGCCGTGGCTCCCAAAAAGGAAAAGAAGCCTTTGCCCCGTCCTCTGCGGGAAGGGGATACGGTCAAGGTGATCTCCCTTGGTAAGACCGGGACGGTGTTGGCCTTACCGGATCATAAAAAGCAGGTCCAGATCCAGGTTGGTATCGTCAAAACCAAGATCCGGCTGGACGATCTTGAGCTGATCGAACAGAAATCCAAGATTCCTCCCCAACCCCAGGGGAAGAGCGTTTATTCCCTCGGGCGGGATACCCGGGATGCATCCAACGAGATCGATATCCGAGGAATGAACATTCTTGAAGCAGAGCCCGTGGTGGAAGGGTTTCTTGATCGGTGCCGTATGTCCGGCCTTACCACCGTCAGCATTATTCACGGCAAAGGCACCGGCGCTCTCCGCCAGGGCGTTCACGCTATGCTCCGCAAGGACCGGGCGGTGGAATCCTTCCGCCTCGGCGTCTACGGAGAAGGAGAGACCGGGGTTACCATCGTTACGCTGAAGCAGGGATGAAACGTGCCTCCTTTACGGCCGGGATCGTAATCTGTCTTGCCGCCCTTCTCTTCTGGAATATTCCCGGAGCTTTTCCGTGGGTGATTGCCCTTTCGGGAGTTGCGCTGATCCCCGCAATCATTCTGTATGCGAGATTTCCTACGATCCCTTTGCGGGATCTTACTTACGTGCTTATTTGTCTGCTGATTTCTACGGTGATTCTCTGGTTCCCCGTCAATGATTTTTACGATACGGTTGAGTCCTACGACGGGGTGACGGTGAAGACCACTGTGACCTTGACGGAGGATCCGGTGCAGACCGATTCCGGCCTGTATCTTTATACTGCCCGTCCTCCACGGCAGGTGTTTCGGCAGAAGTTCGTCTTTTTCAGTGAGAAAAAGTTTTCCGAAGCCGGAGGAACGGTTACTGCGAAGTTCAGCTTTCACACCGTTGAGCAGGAGCATCAGCGTGGGAATTACGGCGAGGGAATCGCGCTGTCGGCAACGCTGAACACACCGGAAGACCAGGTAGAGTATACGGAAGCGTCCCTCTCGTTCTATTCGGTTTCCGGGGCGATCCGTCGCTATACCCACCGGATACTGGTTCGATATATTGGCCTTGAGGAAGGCGGTTTTATGACCGCAGTTCTGACCGGGAACGATGGGGTTCTTACGGAGGAACACCGTGACGTTCTGACCGAGACCGGAATGGTTCATATCGTTGCCGTTTCCGGGCTTCACGTTTCGATCTTCGTTGCCTTCGTTCTGTTTTTGCTCCGCGGTGTTCGGAATCTGCATATTCGGATGCTTGCTTCCCTTTTGATTTTATTCGTCATTCTGCTCTTTTCCGGATTTACTCCCTCGGTTTGTCGGGCGGTAATTATGAATGCAGTGCTGTTCATCGGCGAATGGCTTGCACTTGGCTCCGATCCCTTTAACCGACTGGGGATCGCCGCCGTGTTGATTCTTCTGTTCCGTCCTTACGCCATCCTGTCGCTTTCCTTTCAGCTGTCCTTTGCGGCCGCGTTGGGGATCCTTCTGTTCGGAACGCCCTTTACGAAGGCTGCGGTAATGTGGCTGTTTCAGCGTTTTCACGTTATTTGCGGTTCCGTTCTGCGGAATCTGATCTCTCTGTCCTGCGTGTCGGTGGCGGCGTTTTTGCTGACGCTTCCTCTGATGTGGATCTTTTTTGATTCTTATTCCGTCTGGTCGGTCTATCTTTCGCCGGTGGTTTTGCCGGTACTGGAGGTCTGCTTCTTTGGGGCGCTGATCCTTCTGTTGCTCTCTCTTCTCCCGTTCCTTTCGTTTTTATGCGGCTGGATCGGGGAAATTATTCGATATGGGGTGAAATACATGACTTATCTTGCCGGTTTTGCGGTGGAATTTATGGATATGGTGGAGACTGTGCCTCCTGCGCTGAAATGGATCGTTGCGGGGGCTTGCCTTCTTTTGGCGGTGCTGTTGTTCTTCCTGCCCGCCGTAAAGACGACCAAAAAGAAAGCCCGAAAAAATTTGGTTGGGCGTGGGCTTGCGTTGGTTCTTCTTGCAATTGCACTTTTAACGGCTTATCAAGCTGCGGAATCTGCTTCCTCTGACGCTACCGTCGGGGACGTTTCTCCTACAGAAGGCGTTTTGCAGACGGCTTTTCTCGACGTGGGGCAGGGGAACTGTTTCGTGAACGTATTTGGTGACGAAGCCTGCGTCGTGGATTGCGGCGGTACGAAGGACCCCGGACTGGTTGCGGCGGATTACTTGACGCAGGTCGGGATCGATACCGTAAAATTCGTTTTGATCTCCCATCTTCACGACGATCACGCCAACGGGCTTGAAGATCTGTGCGCCGAAAAGGAGATTCTGGAGATCATCATTCCCTATACGGAAGGCGACGCCGGTTTATACGCTAAGATCACGGCCCTTGCCGCCGAAGAAGGCGCAGAGCTTACGGTGATCGAGGAAGATACCGTCCGTACCCTTGGTGAGGCTACGTTGCGCCTTTTGACAAAGCATCTCGATCCCACCTCCGACGATCAGAATGAAAACTCCATCGTCGGCCTTTGTGAATACGGGAATTTCCGGGCAATGTTTACCGGAGATATTACCTCGAAGGCAGAGAGACGTCTCGTTTCCGCCTATGGAAACGGGCTGGACTGCGACGTTTTATCGGTGCCCCATCATGGGTCGAAATCTTCGTCCTGCGACACCTTTCTGCAGGCATGCTCCCCCGTCTACGCCGTGATTTCGGTGGGGGCGAAGAACAATTACGGACATCCCACGCAGGAGGCTTTGCTCCGCATTGCCGAGACGGGTGCGGAGTTGTTCCGGACGGATACCATGTCCACCGTAATCGTCCGTTCCGACGGGCAGAATATGGAGGTTCATACGGCAAATGAGTCTTGATGCTCTGAAGAACGATATCGATACCCGTTCCTTTCGCCGCCTCTACTATTTCTGCGGGCCGGAACCCTATCTGAAGCGGTTTTATCTTAATTCTCTGATTGGCGCCCTTTTACCTGATAATGCAGATACGGATCTGCACCGGTACGAGGGGAAAGAGCTGACCGTTGACGTCTTTTCCGAAGAGCTGTGGTTGTTTCCCTTGGGCGAATATAAAGCGTTAATGATCAACGATCTTTCCACGTCGTCTCCCGTTTCGGAGTTTCTGTCCGGGGATGATTGCGAGATCCCGGAGGACACGGTGGTCATCGTCTATCAGCAGACCGAGGTCCCGGACGCTCGCACCGGGGGATATAAGGCGTTGAAAAAGCGGATCGACAGAGACGGACTGTTCGTGGAAATCCGCACGGTGGACGATAATACCCTCGCCCGTTGGGTTACCCAGCAGTTTCAGCGCCGGGGATGTACGATCGGCGCTTCCGAGGTCGCTTATTTTCTATCCGTGGAAGAGCGGAATATGGAATCCATGCTGACCGAGATTGATAAAATTGCCGTTTACTGCGGCAACGGCGCCGTTTCCCGTGAGGCGCTGGAAAAGCTCTGCGTCAAGACCGTTCAGGCCCGTGCCTATGAATTGAACGATCTGATTCTGCAAAAGGATTCCGACAAAGTATTTGCGCTGTGGAGCGATCTGCGCGCTCTGAAAACCCCTCCGCAGATGATTTTGGGTTCTTTGTTTTCCTGTTTTGCCGGGCTTTACCGATTGAAGGAGCTGGAAGGCGTCTCTCTTCCGGAAAAGGAAATGATCGCTCTGACGGGAATCAAGCAGGGCTTTCTGATCCGTCGCTACGCCGGTTATCTTAAGAAGATTCCTCCGGAGCGCCTGGATCGCCTCATCGAGGTCTGTTCTGAGATCGACGTTCAATGTAAATCCACTTCGGTGGATGCGGAGGTTCTGGTGGTCCGGCTTCTTACCGAAGCCTTGGAGATTTTATGATCCGGGTGGACAGGGTCATCGTGGTGGAAGGAAAATACGACCGCATCGCATTGTCCCGTATCGTCGACGGGGTAATTATGGAGACCGGTGGTTTCGGTATTTTTTGCGACGATGAAAAACTGAATACCCTGCGGACCCTTGCCCGGCAGAAAGGGTTAATCCTTCTGACCGATTCCGACCGTGCCGGGATGGCCATCCGCAATTATCTCATCGGAGCGATCGGCCCGGAATATATCCGCAACGCTTATATTCCGGATCTCTACGGAAAAGAAAAGCGGAAGCAGCACCCCTCTGCGGAAGGAAAACTCGGGGTGGAGGGAATGACCGAAGAGGTGTTGACGGAAATATTATCCTTTGCTTCCGTGCCGGAACGGGAAAAAGGAGACCTCATTACCAATGCCGATCTGTATGCTGCCGGTCTTCTCGGAAGACCCAACAGCTCCGCTCTTCGTAGGATTTATCAGGAGCGATTGGGATTGCCTTCCCATCTTTCGCCCCGGAAGTTTTCCGAAATCCTCAATTATTTGCGGACTCGGGAAGAATTTTTGAATGATATCAAGGAGTTGCCTTATGAAGTTTGAATTCGTATGTCCTTTGCCCCAAGACGAATTTGAGGCCTTTGTGCAGGTCCTGCCCCATTGTAACCTCATGCAAAAGCCCCAATGGGCCGTGGTAAAGGATGCGTGGCAAAGCGTTCTTTGCGGGCTGAAGCGGGAAGGGGAGACGGTCGGTGCGGCCCATCTCCTGATCCGCCGTCTTCCTACGGGACAGAAGCTGATCTATTCTCCCCGGGGGATGCTGATGGATTATTCCGATGCCGAAGCGGTTGCCTGCTTTACCGAAGGATTGAAGGAATATGCCCGAAAAGTGGGTGCCTATATGGTGCGCATCGATCCGGAAATCGTTCTTTCCCGGAAGTATAAAGGGGAAGAATCTTGCGACGGTGCCGGCCGTGAGGCTTTGAAAATCCTCACGCAGGCCGGATGGAATCACATGGGGTTTGCTACGGATTTTCATTCTTATACTCAGCCTCGGTTTAATGCGGAATATCCCCTCTTCAAGGACGGCGCCCCGGAAAGCGACGAAGAAATGCTGAAGGGGTTTGATAAAAAACTCCGGAAGTTCATCGGTCGGTATACCGAAAGCCGCGGAATATTCTTTACCCAAGGGAATTCCGAAGAAGATATCCGCTTGTTCTGCGAGATTTCTTCCCATACGGAGGAACGACAGCACATCGTATTGCGGGATCTCGCCTATTTTACCCGGATGAAAGAAGCCTACGGTGACGATTGCATGTTTTTCTTTGCCAAGATCGATCTCCGTAAGTTCCTGGATTTTCTTGATTCCCAGCCCCAGGACGAACAGACGCAGAAGGATCGGGCAGAAGCGGAAAAATGGCTGGAGCAGGGCGAAATCATCCCCATGTCCTGCCTGCAGATGGTTCGGAGCAACGATACGGCGTATCTGCTTTACAGCGGCTTTGACGATCGGGTCTTTCCTCGGTTTCGCACCACGAACCAGATCCGTTACGAGGCGATGAAATATTTCAGGGATCAAGGCTGTTCGGTCTTCAGCTTTATGGGAATCCGCGGCGATCTGAACGATCCTCTTTCGGATTTCAAATTGAAGTTTAATCCCACGGTGGTGGAATATGTTGGCGAACTGGAGTATCCCGTAAAGCCTTTGGAATATCGGTTTATGACGAAGTTTTTGCCCTTTGCCAAACGGGTCTACCTTCGTCTTGCCCGGCTGCTGAAGGGCAAGAAATGACCGACTTTTCTGCAAATACACTCTTGTAATATCAATCGATCCGTGTTATACTGAAAAAAACAGAAGGAGAAGAGTACCTATGGATCTGAATAAAATTCTGAAGGAAATGGAAAATTGCCCCTGTGGCAGAGAACACAAATTTGATACGAAGGTCGTGGAGATCGGGAGCGGGATCACCGCCGATACCGGTAAAATTCTGGCCACTGCCGGTTTCCCCAAGTCGGTGCTTCTCGTTGCGGACGAAAACACCATCGCCGCCGCTGACGGGATCCTTCCTGCCTTAGCATCCGAGGGATTTCACGTAAAAAAACTGATCTATGAAAACATGATGTACGCCCGTGTGGAGCAGGTGCGGGAGGTGGAGGCCCTTGTAGCTGACGTGGAGGGGATTATCTCCGTTGGCACCGGTTCTTTGAACGATATTTGCCGCGTCGCGTCTTATCGGTTGGGGAAGACCTTCTGCATCTTTGCTACGGCTCCTTCCATGGACGGCTTTGCCTCTGATACTGCTCCCATTATCGAGAATAATTTTAAGTCCTCCTGGCAGGCCGCCCAGCCTGCGGTCATTATCGCCGATACGAAAATCCTTGCCGCGGCTCCTGCGGAACTGAAATCCTCCGGCTTCGGTGATATGGTTGCAAAATATATCGGTCTTGTGGACTGGAAGATCTCTACGCTCTTGACCGGAGAGTATTACTGCGAAAACATTGCGAATTTGACGAAAACCGCTACGGATAAGATCTTCGCCTTGGCCGATAAAGTCACCGAAAACAGCGAAGAGGCTGCCGGTGCCATTATGGAATCGCTGGTTATGACCGGTCTTGCCATGAAACTGGCCGGCTGTTCCCGCCCTGCCTCCGGCGCAGAGCACGTGGTTTCCCATTACTTGGAGTGCTACAAAGTTATCCGGGGAATCTGGCCGGAATTTCACGGAAAAAAGGTTGGCGTCGCTACGGTGCTTTTGAACCGCGCTTATCACAATATTGCCGATCGAATCGAAGCGGTGGACGCCGTTGCCGATCCCACCGACTGGGACGCTGTCTATTCCAAATACGACGCCGTTCTTCACGACGACATTAAGCGGCTGAATACCCCCACCATCACCGATCTGGTCGATCCGGAAAAACTCTCCGCCGCTTGGCCTGAGATTCGGCGCATCATCAAGGAAACTCTGCCTACGGACGAGGTCTTGATGGCTAAAATGAAGGCTGCCGGCGCCGCCGTCACGCCCGAAGAGGTTCACGTTCCCGATGATCTGCTGGCCGATGCCCTTCGCTATCATCCCTATATGCGGTATCGGATGCTCCTTACCCGCCTGATGCCTATGCTTCAGTTGGATGTTATGGATTTTCTCGCGTAAGCAGATAAAAAACCGGACTCCTTGAAGAGTGATCTTCAAGGAGTCCTTTTCGTTATTCGTTATTGGTGTCGGAAGGCGTTCCATTGTTGGAGGCGGTGCCGTTTTTATCGGTGGAGCTACTTGCGGAGGTGTCGGTCCCGGTGGTATCCGTAGTGGGGATGAAGGTTTCTTCTTCATCCGAATCCAGGTAGCCTTCCTCCGGAGGAGCATCGGGAATCTCGTCGATTTCGGGGAGATATTCCGGACCGCGGGAGTCCTCGATGGGGTCTCCGTTTCCGTTGTAGAGGGTATAATCGTATCCGCCGTCATCCCGGTAATAATAGACCGTTCTGTAGGTCATGATCTCGAATTCGTTGTACTCTTCTTTTACAATGACACGGCCTTCTTCATCGTATTCGAACCGATAATAGTCCACGATGGTTCCGTCTTCGTGATAATTTGTCTGTTTGTAGACCGTTCCGTCTTCGTTGTATTCCCTCAGAACGACGGGTTTGTTCTGGACGTTCGTGTCGAGAGCTGATTCCAGGACGCCGTCCTTGTCGTAGGTGAAGGAGGTCTTGGTCAGGGTGTTGGTGAGGGTATCGAGAGATTTTTGGGAGATAACCTGGTTTTTATCGTTGTAAACGTATTCGTTGTAAACCGATTCCCGTCCGTCCTCGTAGAGCGTTTCGGAGTCGACCTGTCCCTTTTCGTTGAAGAACTTGTCATAGACGGTTTTTCCGGATCTGTCGAACATGGTTTCCTGTTCTTTTTGTCCGTTGCTTCCGTATTGGAAGAGAATCTGTTCGTAGAGCTCTTCCTCCGTGTTCTCATTGATTCGGACGGTGACGTTGCCCTTATCGTCGTAGAACTCCGAGGTGTGCTTCAGCAGCTCTCCCTTTTCGTTGTAATTCGATTCCGAAGATTCGGTCAGTCGCTGCTTGTCATCGTATTTCGATTTCTTTTCCGTTTGCAGAACGCCGGCGTCGGAGAAGACGTAGAGTTCCGTCAAGAAGCCGGAATTGTTGTAGAGCGCTTTTTCGACCAGAATATTAGCGGAGTTGTGGGTGTTCGTTTCGATGATGGTTCCTGCATCGTTACGGGTGTTTACGGTATATTTATCAACGATCGTGCTGTTTTCGGTATTGTAAATGATGGATTTGGAAATATAGCCTTTATCATCGTAATCGTAACCGTAGCAATAGACGATGGATCCGTCGGATTTCAGGTTGGTTTCCTTCGTGACCCGGTTTTTATCGTTGAATACCTTCAGTATCTGGTGCTGCATGGTTCCGTCTGCCGCATAATTGACCTGCTTGATGGGGTTGTTGTTCAGGTCGTAATTATAGGTATCGTATTCAAGAATCGCACCGGCGCCGTCGTATTCGATGGTCTTCGTCAGCAGGTTCTTTTCGTTGTACTGATTGACCGTACGGCCGGTAATAGCTCCCGTGGCGTCGTAGCCCGTACGGGTCAGCAATTGTTTTGCGCCGTTATATTCGAATACCGTGCGGCCCGTCGGATTTCCGTTTCCGTCGAAGGTCGATTCTTCGGTCACCAGCGTCCCTTGGTAGGTGCGCTTGGCTACAAGAACGGTATCCGTATAATAATCGGCAGTAATGACGTTTCCTTCCTCCGAAAGGGTAAGGATTGCCAATTCGGTTCGGTTGTCTTCCTGATAATAGGTCGTTTCCGCCTGGACGGTTCCGTCCTTGAGCAGGGTATATTTCACGCTTTGAACCATCTGGCCGTCTTTATGATAGGAGGACAGAATACGGACGCCACGATCGTATTCGTGAGCATAGTAATAGTCCACGTCCCCTTCTGCGGTGTAGACCGTTTCCTTGATGCAATTGCCCTTTTTGAATTCTGCATTTGCAGTGATCTGGCCGATCTGGCCGTATTCGGTGATTTCCTTCAGGTTGCCAAAGAAGGTATAACTGTTCACGCCGTTTTCAATGGCAAGGCCCATGCCCCAATATTGATAGGTGTATTTCTTCTGATTGGCGTTCCGAAGGCCGAAGAAGACCGTTACCGCAATCGCCACCACCGCAAGGAACGAAGAGACTGCGATCAAAGCAATTTTTCGGTTTTTTGCTCTTCTCTTCCGGGTGGCCTCGTCAACGACCGGCTTTGCGGGCTCAGCCTTTTTGCCCCGGCGGCCGCCGGTAACGGGAGGATCTTTCGGTTCGGTATTCGTGACCCTCTCGAATTTGATGGTACCGCCCGCGGCTTCGTTCTGCTCCTGTTCAGCACGGAGTTCTTCGTCGGAAATATCGACTTCATCAAAATCCGGAATGCTCAATTTCGCAAGATCCTGAAGCCTGTCCAGATCAGCGCTCTTTTGTTCTTTCAGTTTCTGTAATTCCTCAAGGAATTTCGGATCCATATCGCTCATCCTTTCGTGAAAACTTCTGCGGATACGTCTACATTTTATTATAGCATACTTTTGCCGGAAATGCAACCGTTTTTTGAATTTTGAAAGAAATTCTTTCGAATTGCACCGAATATTCATTATAACGGATGAAAATCCTCTCTTATTCGACAGAAAAAAGGCAGAGCGTAGAGTCTCTGCCTTTTGAATCAGTTGTCGGATTTCAGGAATTTCCGCACCTTTTCTGCAAAAGAGGTGCGTTTTTCGTAACTTCTGCGGTTTTCGATCGCGTCGAATTCCTTTAGCAGTTCTTTTTGGCGGGAGTTCAGGTTCTTCGGCGTTTCGACGATAATGCGTACGTAAAGATTCCCTTTTCCCTTAGAATTCAGGTAGGGAACTCCGCGCCCTTTCATATTCAGTACCGTTCCACTCTGGGTTCCTGCGTCGATTTTCTGAGTAACCTTCGTACCGTCAACCTGAGGAACTTCGATTTCGCATCCCAGGGCTGCCTGAGGGAAAGTAATGGGATATTCGCAAAAGAGATCGAAATTCTTCCGCTCGAAAATGGTGTGAGGGCGGACGGATACGGTAATATTCAGATCTCCGTCCGGACCTCCTTTGATGCCGGCGCATCCCTGTCCGTTCAGGGTGATGACCTGACCGTTGTTGATGCCGGCGGGAATGTTGACGGTGATGGTGCGTTGCTTGCGCTCCTGTCCGGTTCCGTTGCAGTTTTTGCAGGGAGTTTTGATGATCTTCCCGGTGCCGTAACAATTCGTGCAGGTCTTTTCACTCTGCATAGCCCCGAACATGGTTTGGGTTACGGTGCGTACGCGGCCGGTTCCTCGGCAGGTTGGGCAGGTTTCCGCTGTCGTTCCTTTTGCCGCCCCGGAGCCACGGCACTCAGAGCAGATTTCTTTTCGGGTGATTGTGACCGATTTCTTACAGCCGAAAACGGCTTCCTCGAAGGTCAGCGTAATCCCGGTATCCACGTCGTCGCCCGGAATGGCGGAGGATCTTCTTCGTGACCCACCACCGCCGAAGAAATTTCCGAAAACGTCGCCGAAGATATCTCCGATATCAACGTTTGTATAACCGCCGTAACCGCCGGCTCCATACCCGCCGCCTGCGCCGCCTCCATAGTTTGGATCTACGCCGGCGTGGCCGAACTGATCGTAACGGGAGCGCTTTTCCGAATCGGAAAGAACTTCGTAGGCTTCGTTGATCTCCTTGAATTTCTGTTCCGCCTCCGCATTGCCGGGGTTTAGGTCCGGGTGGTATTTTTTCGCCATCTGGCGGTAGGCCTTTTTCAGTTCGTCTGCACTGACGGATTTGTCAACGCCGAGAACCTCGTAAAAATCTCGTTTGTCTGCCATTATGATCCTCTTAAGTGAACATATCAAGGGGAAAGGTGATCCCCTTGATATGCGGGTAAATGAAATTAGTCGTTATCGTCGACCTTAAAGTCGTCAACGTGAACGTTTCCGTTGGGATCCGCATTTCCGGCGGGTTCTTCGGGTGCTACGTTGCCCTGGGGCTGCTGAGCGGCGTAAAGCTTTTCGGCAACCTTGTAGAATCTCTGCTGGAGTTCTTCGGTGTCCTTCTTGATGGCTTCGCCGTCGGTACCCTTGATGGTTTCCTTCAGCTTTGCAATCTGCTCGTTGATGGGGGCCTTGTCTTCGTCGGACAGCTTATCGCCGGCGTCGTTCATGGCGCTTTCGCACTGATAGATCATCTGCTCCGCACCGTTGCGCAGTTCCACTTCTTCCCGGCGCTTCTTGTCTTCTTCCGCAAATTTTTCGGCATCCTGAACGGCCTTGTCGATATCTTCCTTGGACATATTGGAAGATGCGGTGATGGTGATGTGCTGTTCCTTGCCGGTGCCGAGATCCTTCGCGCTGACGTTAACGATGCCGTTTGCGTCGATATCGAAGGTAACCTCGATCTGAGCCTTCATCTTGGGCATGGGAGGAATTCCGTCGAGGTGGAAGCGGCCCAAAGTCTTGTTGTCTGCGGCCATTTCACGTTCCCCCTGCAGGACGTGAACTTCAACGGAAGTCTGATTGTCTGCAGCGGTGGTGAAAATCTGGCTCTTCTTAACGGGAATCGTGGTGTTTCTCTCGATCAGTTTGGTAGCAACGCCGCCGTAGGTTTCAACGCCGAGGGAGAGAGGCGTAACGTCCAGAAGCACCAAACCCTGGACGTCGCCGCCCAGAATCCCGCCCTGAATGGCTGCACCAACGGCAACGCATTCGTCGGGGTTAATGCCCTTATGAGGCTCTTTGCCCAAAAATTCCTTCAGCTTTTCCTGAACGGCGGGGATGCGGGAAGATCCGCCCACCAGAAGGACCTTGTCGATCTGAGCAGGGGAGAGGCCGGCGTCGTTCATTGCTTTCTTGGTGGGAACCATGGTTCCTTCCACCAGATCGGCGGTCAGCTCGTTGAATTTTGCACGGGTCAGGGTGATATCCAGGTGCTTGGGACCGGTGGCGTCGGCGGTGATGAAGGGCAGGTTGATGTTGGAGGTGGTCATGCCGGAAAGCTCGATTTTTGCTTTTTCAGCGGCCTCCTTAAGTCTCTGCATGGCCATTTTGTCTGCAGAGAGGTCAATGCCGTTCTCTTTCTTGAATTCTGCGACCAGATGATTCATGATGCGTTCGTCAAAGTCGTCGCCGCCCAGACGGGTGTTGCCGTTGGTTGCCATAACCTCGAAAACGCCGTCACCGATATCCAGAATGGAAACGTCGAAGGTGCCGCCCCCCAGGTCGTAAACCATGACCTTCTGGGAGGTTTCCTTGTCCACGCCGTAAGCCAGAGCGGCAGCGGTGGGTTCGTTGATAATGCGCAGAACCTCCAGGCCGGCGATGGTGCCGGCGTTTTTGGTGGCCTGACGCTGGGCGTCGCTGAAGTATGCGGGGACGGTGATGACCGCCTGGGTAACCTTTTCACCCAGATACGCTTCCGCATCCGCCTTCAGCTTTTGAAGGGTCATGGCAGAGATCATCTCGGGAGTATAATCGGTGCCGTCGATGTTGATCTTGCGGTCGGTACCCATATCTCTTTTAATGGAAATAATGGTGCGGTCGGGGTTCGTGATGGCCTGACGCTTGGCAACCTGACCAACCATACGCTCGCCGGATTTGGAGAACGCAACGACGGAGGGCGTGGTTCTTGCCCCTTCCGCATTGGCGATAACGACCGGTTCCCCGCCTTCCATAATGGCGACGCAGGAATTGGTGGTACCAAGATCTATGCCGATAATTTTACTCATAGTAATAGCCTCCTAAACGTAATGTTCATTTATATTGATTGTATTGTTAACGCGTGTAATTGTTTAATTCGCAACTTTGACCATGGCGTGGCGAATGACCTTGTCGCCCATTTTGTAGCCTTTTTGAAAAACCTCGGCAACAACGCTTTCCCCCATGGTATCGTCGTCTACGTGCATAACGGCGTTGTGAATCTGGGGATCAAAGGAGTCCCCGGGCTGCCCGACGGGGGAGACGTTGAGGTTCTCAAAAACCTTTGTGGCTTTCGTCAGAACCATTTCCACGCCTTCCTTCATGGGGCTGTCTTCCGCCGCGGCGATGGCTCTTTCCAGATCGTCGATGATGGGAAGCAGAGCTGCGACCGCGTCGGCGGTAGCGTTGGTGTACGCAGCGGTTTTTTCAGCGGCAGAGCGCTTTTTGTAATTATCAAAATCCGCGGCGAGTCGGACGAACCGATCGTGCCATTCGTCTGCAACGGGTTGGGGTTCTGTGGGCTGCACGGTTTCTTCCGTTGCGTCCGTTTCCACGGTTTCGGCGGTTTCAACGGTTTCTTCTTCCGCTGTTTCCGCCTTTGCTTGTTTCTTCTTGTCTTTCATTTCGTGGGATCCTTTCCTTAATATTCCTGCTCGATAAACGCCTTCAACCGATGAAGTATATGGTTGCATCCGGCAATCGTGCGGGCGTAATCCATCCGCGTCGGCCCCATAAGGCCGAGCACGACGGGGAATTTATTATCACAAAAAAGTGTGATCAAACTTGCGTGAGGGCTGTTGAAAAGCCCGTTTTCCGCTCCAATGCGGATTTCAATCTCGTCCGTTGGGCGGTTTGCGAGCAGGGCTTCCAGAATGTGCTCTCGCGTTGAGAGCATTCCAATAAAGCCCCGTGCCGTTTCAATATCGGAAAACTCCGGGTAACTCAAAAGATTTTCCGTACCACCGATGTGTAATTCGTAATCCCGCACCCCGGCAAGAATTTTTTTGACCGTGTCGACGATTCCGACGTGTTCCGGGCAGTGGGTTCGGATCTCGTGCTCGAGAAGCATGGTGCGAACCGCTCCAATTCGGTCGATGGGGAATCCGGAAAAGGTTGCGTTGAGGATTCCGGTCAGGACCCTTGCGTCATCTGAGGTTACGTCGTTTTCTGCACGGTAAAAATAATTTTTGACCGATCCGCCGGATGCGATGACCATAATGGCCAGAATACGCTTCCCCGCGGGAAGAACCTCAAACTGATAGATGCCGTCGGGGCAGTTGGGGGTTACTCCGAAGACCGTGCATCCCGAAAAAGAGGCCAGATTCCGGGTGGCGGAGGCCAATAACTCTTCCAGACTTGCGCTGGTCTCAAAGGGAGAATTCAAGGCATCCCGCTCCGGCGCTGTCAGGGAATAGGGGGTGAGCGTTCCGACATAGAACCGATATCCCGCATTCGAGGGGACCCGGCCCGAGGAGGTATGGGTCTTTTTCAGATACCCGAGCCGCTCCAGCTCCGACATTTCGTTCCGGACGGTGGCAGGGGATACTCCGAGATTTTCCCGGCCCAGCAGGGCTTTGGAGCCTACCGGTTCGCCCGTCTCAATGTACGCTGATACGATGGTTGAAAGGATCAGCTGTTTCCGTGGATCCAGATTCATGAGCATCCCTCTCTTTCCGGAATCCGCAGTAATGATTGTTGCTCTTAGCACTCTTCTCGCCTGAGTGCTAATCTATGAATACTGTACCACTTTTTCCATCATTTGTCAAGGGATCGGGCAGTTTTTCCGTGAAAATGTCACAATCTTGTTGCTATTGTAACATGGCTGAGCGAAGCATCTCCGAGGCAGAGATAAACATCGCCCGGTTTTCGGGCAGAATGAACCAGGATGGATCTTCGAAAAGTTGGTCTGCTACCTTTGAGACCTGCTCGAGAATTTTCATATCACGGGTCAGATCTGCAATTTTAAAGGGCGGAAGTCCGTGTTGGCGGTTTCCGAGAAAATCGCCCGGGCCTCGCAATTCCAGATCCTTGCGGCTGATCTCAAATCCGTCGTTGGTGGAGCAGAAGGCCGAAAGGCGTTCCGTGGCCTCAGCATCGTTATCGTCGGAAACGACGAAGCAGTAGGATTCTTTCCTTCCGCGGCCTACCCGACCACGAAGCTGATGCAATTGGGACAACCCGAACCGCTCCGCATTTTCGATAATCATGGTGGTGGCGTTAGGGACGTTGACACCGACCTCGATTACGGTGGTAGAAACCAATACGGATATTTTATTTCGCAAAAAATCCAGTAATATCTTTTCCTTTTCCTCGCTTTTCATACGGCCGTGCAGGCACGCGACCGAGACTCCGTTTAAAAGTGTTTTGCTCAATTCCTCGGAAAAATCCACCGCGCTTTTCATTTCGTCACTTCCTTCGACGGAAGGACAGACAACGTACGCCTGTTCTCCCGCAAGGGCTTTACGGCGGAGGTATTCGTACATTCTTCCTGCGGCCTGTCGGGATACTTTACGGGTGGCAACGGGAATTCGTCCGGGAGGAAGCTCGTCGAGAATGGAAATATCCAGGTCTCCGTACAAAACCAAGGCAAGGGAGCGGGGGATCGGAGTTGCGGAGAGGAAAATCATATGGGGATTGTTTCCTTTTTCCTGCATGGCTGCCCGTTGCTGAACGCCGAACCGGTGCTGTTCGTCCGCAATCGCCACTGCAAGATTCTTAAATTTTACGCTTTTTTGGATTAAGGCGTGGGTCCCAATGACGAGATCTACGTCGCCTGCCTCCAGCCGCAATAGCAGGTCACGTTTTTCTGCAGGCCGCATGGAGCCGGTCAGAAGCTCCACCCGGATTCCGCAGGGGGACAGAAGCTCTGACAGGGATTCGTAGTGCTGCATTGCAAGAATCTCCGTAGGCACCATCAGAGCCGTCTGTTTTCCGTTCCGGGCGGTGAGATAGGCTACGGCAGCGGCGATGACTGTTTTTCCGCTTCCCACGTCGCCCTGAATCAGACGTGACATGGGGTAGGGACGGCGTAACCCGTCGAAGCACTCTCGGATTACCCGTTTTTGTGCTCCGGTCAGTGCGTAGGGGAGACGGTTGAGGAAGGGAGTCATGTCTGCCGGTACCAGTTGAGGTGCGTCGAGCTTTCGCACCCGAAGCTTCAGAATTCGGACGCCTACGGTAAACAAGAAAAGCTCCTCAAAGATGAAGCGATTCTTTGCCCGTTCGGCCTCTTTCATCGTTTTGGGAAAATGAATGGAACGGTAGGCCTCTTTGATCTCCGGAAGATCGCATTTCTCCCGCAGTTCCGGCAAAAGCATTTCTTTTAATTGGCTATCGCAGGCCTGAAGTGCCGTCTCGATGTTCCGAGCAAGGCTTGCCTGCGTCACCCCTTCGGTCAGAGGGTAGACCGGCTCGATCTCCGGAATGGCTTCGATGCGAATTTTCGGGCTTTCCATGGTGCGGACGATTCCTACCACCTTTACGGGGCCGTACAGTAGGATCGTGAGTCCGGGATGGAGCTTTTCCGCCAGATATTGCTGGCCGTAGATGGTGACGAAGATCTTATTCCCCTTCGTATCGCATACGGAAAAGAGGAAGCGAGTCACACGCTTCCCCACCCGCTTGGAAATATCCGTGCAAACCTTGGCTACGACGGTAGCCGTCTGGCCGTTGACCAGCTTGTCAATGGGATTGACCTCGGACATATCCAAATACCCACGCGGAAAATATCGGATCAGATCCGCACAGGTGACGATATTCAGTTTCTTCAGCAGATCGGCCCGCTTCTGGCCGATTCCCCGTAACACCGTTACGGGGCTGTTGAGAACGTCGATCATTTTCGTTTGTTTTCCAATTATATATTATAGCTTATTTTTCGGCGCGCTTCCAACGGATCCCGGCGGGGGTGTCTTCCAGGATGATTCCCATGGCGGTCAACTGATCCCGGATTGCGTCGGCTTTCGCCCAGTCTTTTGCTTTTCGGGCGGCGGTGCGCTCTTCGATCAAAGCGTCGATAGCGGCGTCGTCTTCGCCGGCTTCCTCTTTGGGGAGAAGTCCGAGAACGTCCACCAATTCTTCGGCGCGGTTCAGAAGCTCCTGATAAACGGCCTTTGCAAAGCCTTCTTTCGCGGTGACGTTGATCTGCTTGATCAGGTCGAAGATGGCGGTCAGAGCGTTTGCGGTATTCAGGTCGTCATCCATGGCTTCCTCGAAGCGGTCACGGTAGACCCGGAAGGAATCGAGATATTCCCGTTCTTCGGCCGTCATTTCCTGTTCCTTCGCGTTTTTTGCGAGGAACTTCAGGTTGTTCAGACAGTTGTTGATCCGTTCCAGCGAGGCTTTTGCCTGCTCAATGATGCCGGGTTCGTAGTTGATGGGCATCCGATAGTGGGCGGAAACGGCAAAATAGCGCAGGGGAAGATATCCGTATACCTTGGAAAGATCCCGGACGGTGAAGAAGTTATTCTTGGATTTGCTCATTTTTTCGTTGTTTACGTTCACGAATCCGATATGGAACCAGGAACGCGCAAAGGTACAGCCGTTGGCGCACTGGGATTGAGCGATCTCGTTTTCGTGATGGGGGAATTTCAGGTCGTGACCGCCGCAATGGATGTCGATGGTATCGCCAAGATACCGTTTCGCCATGGCGCTACATTCGATGTGCCAGCCGGGGCGGCCTTCGCCCCAGGGAGAGGACCAATGGGGCTCTCCGGGCTTGGAAGCCTTCCAAAGCGCAAAATCCAGAGGATCCTCCTTGATCTCGCTGACGTCGATACGGGCACCGGAGGCAAGGTCTTCAATGGATTGCTTCAGCAGACCGTTCCCGTATTCGGGGAAACTGCGCACCCGGAAGTAAACGTCTCCGTTGCTTTCGTAGGCGTGGCCTTTTTCGATCAAGGCAGAGACGAGATCGATGATCCCGTCGATATTTTCGGTTGCACGGGGATGAACGGTGGCCCGTTTGATGTTCAATCCGTCGGCGTCGGTAAAGTATTCGTTGATATACTTTTCCGCCACCTGCGCCACGGTGATATTTTCTTCGTTGGCGCGCTTGATCATCTTGTCGTCAACGTCGGTGAAGTTCTGGACGTATTTTACGTCGTAGCCCTTGAATTCCAGATACCGGCGCAGTGTGTCGAACATCATGAAGGAGCGACCGTTGCCCACGTGGAAAAAGTTATAAACGGTGGGGCCGCAGGCGTAGATGCGGACGGTGTTGTCCTTCGGCTTGAATTCTTCGACTCTATTGGTGAGGGAGTTATAAAGCTTCAGCATAATTATTCGTTCTCCTGTGTTTCGCTGTTTTTATTTTTTATATCGGCACAATCCTTGGCCAGCCGCTCCAGTTGAATGCGGAGTCTGCAGATCTCCTGGGATACGGGGTCGGGAATGTGAACGTTGTCAAAGTTGTCGATACGCACGCCGTCCCGCTTCACGATCCGGGCGGGGGAGCCCACGGCGGTGGAATTCGGCGGAATATCTTCCAGTACTACGGAGCCCGCGGCGATCTTGCTGTTGTCCCCTACGGTGAACGAGCCGAGCAGCTGGGAATGGGCGCCGATGAAAACGTTGTTCCCAATGGTGGGATGCCGCTTTCCGGATTCTTTCCCCGTACCTCCCAGGGTTACGCCGTGGTAGATGGTGCAATTGTCTCCGATTTCGGCCGTTTCGCCGATCACGACGCCCATGCCGTGGTCAATGAGAAGGCCTCTGCCGATCTTTGCGGCGGGGTGAATCTCAATTCCGGTTCGTTTCCGGGCGTGCTGGGAGATCATTCGGGCCAGCAGCTTGTGGCCGTGACGGTAAAAAAAGTTTGCGATGCGATGATAGATCAGCACGTGCAACCCGGGATAGCAGAAAAACACTTCCGCATCGGAGCGGGCTGCGGGATCCCGTTCCCGGATCGCTTTGATATCATAGCGCAGGTTTTTGAACATAACGGTTCGTCAGCCTTTCAGGTACGGCGCGCAGGCCTTAATGTAGGGGATGGCGGAAATCCAGGTGTAAATTGCGTTGATTGCAAAGAGAATCTCCGGAATGAGAAGAAGATACCAGGCGTTCGTAAGACCAATGGAGGGAGCGATCTCGTTCAGGAGCAGACACAGATAGGTTACTCCGATGGAAACGCCTTGCAGAGTCGTCTTGATTTTGCCCCACCAATTGGCCGCTACCACGTTCCCGTGAGAGGCCGCCGAAAGGCGGATCCCGGAGATCATCAGTTCCCGCAGCAGAATGGCGATGACCGAGACCAGCATGATATGACCGAACGCGCCAATGCCCGCAAAGGCAACGCATACGCTGAGTACCAGCATTTTGTCGGCAATGGGAACGAGGAATTTCCCCAGATCGGAAATATAATTGTACTTCCGTGCAATTTTTCCGTCCACGAAGTCTGAGATCATAGCCACGCCGAACAGGATTCCGGAGACCAAAACGGAGGTGGAATATTGCAGCCATCCCGTCAGATTGCTCTCAATCAAAAAAAACAAAACCGCGGGGATCAGGGCGATGCGGAACCAACAGATGGCGTTTGGAATATCTTTCTTTTGCATACGTTTACTCCTGTGGGAACGAAGCCGTTCCATAAAAATCATATTCCCGATAGCGTTGTAGCAGAACCGGGACGAATTGGCCGGGGATCACGGGCTTTTCCGAGGTGAAGATGATTTGCCCGTCTACTTCAGGTGCCTGGAAATAGGCGCGGCCGAAATATTTTCCGTCTTTCCGCACCCCTTCGCAGAGGACTTCCAGCGTTTTTCCGATCAAGGGGCGGTTGGTGGTCTTCAGCAAATCGTGCTGAATCTCCATAATCAGATCGGCACGGCGTTGCTTGATTTCCTCGTCAATCTGCCCCCGCATCCGACCGGCAGGCGTTCCTTCTTCTCTGGAATAGGGGAAGACGCCAAGATTGGCAAAGCGGTTTGTCTTGACGAAATTGCAGAGAATCTCGAAATCGTCTTCGTTTTCCGTGGGGAATCCGGTAATGAAGGTCGTGCGGATGCTGCATCCCGGCAGAATTTCACGGATGTGTGCCATCTGTTCCGTTAGGATATGATCGTTGCCGGTGCGGTTCATTTTTTTAAGGATCCGTCCGGATGCGTGTTGGAGGGGTACGTCAATATAGGGGACGCATTTTTCTACCTCCGCCATGGTCCGGAGAAGCTCGTCAGTAATTTCTTCCGGGCGGCAGTAGAGAATACGGATCCAATGAACGGTTTCAATTTTTGCGATATCCCGGATCAGGCGACAAAGGTCAGGATGCTTCGTGGTGTCCTGAGCGATCAGGTTGATCTCCACGGCACCTCCGGCGGCCAACTTCTCCGCCTCCGCCATGATAGATTCGTAGGAGCGCGGCATAAATTCGCCTCGCACGGAGGGGATCACGCAATAGGAGCAGTGGTTTGAGCATCCTTCCGCAATGCGAAGATAGACCGATTTGTTTCCCGTAGTCAGGATCCGATCGTATTCCGGAGGTTGACAGATAAGAGGCTTATATTCCTCGTATGTGCCGTCCGCCCGAAGGGCTTCGACAACCTTGTCAAAGCTTCGGGAGCCGAGGCAGGCGTCTACTTCCGGGAGAAGGCGGAGGACCTCGCTCTGATAGCGCTCCGCAAGACATCCCGTAACGACGAGCCGTTTCAGTTTTCCCGTCGTTTTATGTGCGGCGGCATCCAGAATGGCTTCGATGGATTCCGATTTTGCCGGGTCGATAAAGGTACAGGTATGGACGACGACACCGTCGCATTCCGACAGCTCCGGGCAGATCTCAAATCCTTCGTCGCTCAGGTTCTTGAGCATCATTTCCGCATCGATGCGGTTCTTCGCGCACCCAAGGGCAATCATTCCTATTTTCAAACGGTATCGTCCTCTCTCTTCGCTTCCAGTCGGGCAACGGCCGCCGAAATGGCGGAGGAATCGTATCCCAGTCGGGCGAGTTTTGCATAGATCTTATTTCGTTGCGCGGGATCCTTCAGGTCTTTCCCGAGGGCGGCCTTTTCGACGATGCGATCCAGCTTCCCGTCTTCATCCAGATCCTCGGAATAAATTTCGTCCAAGGCTTCCTTTGCCGTTTCCCGGTCAATGCCGTGATGATACAGCACCTGTTCTGCCCGGCGGCGGCCGTAATTCCGGGAGGCCAACTCGGCGAGGCGCTTCGCATAGCGCAGATCGTCCTGATAGCCGTTCTCCGTCATATATCCGACGGCGGCCCGGGCGGCGTCCTCCGGAACCCCCTTGTCGCAGAGCTTCCGAAGCAGCTCTTGGCGGGAATAATCCTTGATGCTCAGAATATCCACGGATTTGCGGATGCCGTCCAGAATCTGGGCGCGAGCCTTCAAGACTTGAAAATCTTCCTCGTCGAATTCCGTATAACGGCGGATCTCGTTCTGGATCAGAAATTTTTCGTTGGCGAGGAATTCCATCCCCGCCTCCGAATAAACTTCAAATAATTTCGTCCGTTTGTGGGGGCGGACGTCTGTGATGACGATCATGATTATTCTTCAAAATCGTCGGCTGAAATATTGATGTTGGCAGATTTCTCCGTGGCGGGCTTGGGCTGACGGGAGGAGCGGGTGACTTCCTCCGTTGCTTCGGCGTTGCCGTGAAGCTTGTCGTAGAGATCTTTTTCCAGACGGGCGGCCAGAGCCTCGTCGGTCTCGATCATCTTCTTTACGTTCTCACGGCCGTTTCCGAGACGGTCCGCACCGTAAGAGAACCAGGCGCCGGATTTGGAGACGATGCCCAGCTTTACGGCGCAATCCAGCATTTCGCCGGAGCGAGAGATCCCTTTCCCGTAGATCAGGTCGAATTCTGCTTCCCGGAAGGGAGGAGCCACCTTATTTTTTACCACCTTGACTCTGGTGCGGGAGCCGTAGGCTTCGGTTCCATTCTTCAGGGTCTCAATGCGGCGCACGTCCATACGGACGGAAGCGTAGAACTTCAACGCGTTCCCGCCCGTGGTAACCTCCGAGGGGCCGTATACGACGCCGATCTTGGAGCGGAGCTGATTGATAAAAATGCAGATGCATTTGGTTTTGGAGATGATACCGGCCAGCTTCCGGAGGGCCTGGGACATCATGCGGGCGTGAAGGCCCACGTGGGAATCCCCCATATCGCCTTCGATTTCCGCCTTGGGTACGAGGGCTGCCACCGAGTCGACGACGATGATATCAACGGCGCCGGAGCGGACGAGAGCCTCCGCAATATCCAGAGCCAGTTCGCCGTAATCGGGCTGAGAGACCAGCAGAGAATCCACGTCAACGCCAAGCTCCGCGGCGTAAACCGGGTCGAGGGCGTGTTCCGCATCGATAAACGCTGCAGTGCCGCCCTGCTTCTGACATTCCGCAATGGTCTGAAGGGCAACGGTGGTTTTACCGGAACTTTCGGGTCCGTAAATTTCAACGATGCGCCCTTTGGGAATGCCGCCAACTCCCAGGGCCAGGTCCAGGCCGAAGGAGCCGGTTGAAATGCTTTCCACGTTCAGAGAGGCGTGCTGACCCATGGACATGACCGCGCCCTTCCCAAAGGTCTTTTCAATCTGACTCAGGGCCGTTTCAAGTGCTTTTTTTCTGTTTTCCTGTGCGTCTGCCATAATGTTCGAATCCTCCGTATAATTCTTCGTTGCTTCGTTGCTATAACGATAATATAGTTTTATTTATTATACTACAATGCGGCGAAAAAAGCAATAGATTTTACTTTTTGTTTCGCTTTGCGTTTCATATTTTTAGTATTTTGTTCGATTTTTCGCGACAAGACCAGAAAATAGACGGGAAAAATCGGAACATTTTGTATATTTTTTCATAAACTCTTGATTTTTTCACTCGAAAGGTATATAATATTTCCATCAAAATTATGGAGGTAAACACAATGAGTTTTAAGAGCAAATACCTCAACGACGTTTACGCCGGCGTTGAGAAACGTAACCCCGGTGAGCCTGAATTCCTGCAGGCTGTATACGAGGTTCTGGAATCCCTCGAGCCTGTGATCGAGCAGAACCCCAAGTTCGAAAAGTCCGGTGTTATCGAGCGTATGGTCGAGCCTGAACGGCAGATCGCTTTCCGCGTGTCTTGGGTGGATGACAACGGTAACGTTCAGGTCAATCGCGGATACCGAATCCAGTTCAATTCCGCTATCGGTCCTTATAAGGGCGGTATTCGGTTCCATCCCTCCGTTAACTTCTCCATTATGAAGTTCCTCGGCTTTGAACAAACCTTCAAGAACAGCCTTACCGGTCTTCCCATGGGCGGCGGCAAGGGCGGTTCTGATTTTGATCCCCGGGGGAAAAGCGACGGCGAGATCATGCGGTTCTGTCAGGCCTTTATGACGGAGCTTTCCAGACATATCGGTGCCGACACCGACGTTCCCGCAGGGGATATCGGCGTGGGTGCAAGAGAAGTTGGCTACATGTTCGGTCAGTATAAGAGACTGCGCAACGAATTTACCGGCGTTCTGACCGGTAAGGGCCGTTCCTTCGGCGGTTCTCTGATTCGTCCCGAAGCTACCGGCTTCGGTGCCGTTTATTACGTGGTCGAGATGCTGAAGACCTTTGGCGAAGAAGTAAAAGGGAAGACCTTTGCGATCTCCGGCTTCGGTAACGTTGCCTGGGGTACTGCCAAAAAGGTCGCTGAGTTGGGCGGTAAGGTCGTTACCATTTCCGGTCCCGACGGCTACGTATACGATCCCGACGGTATTGTGACCGAAGAAAAGATCGACTATCTCCTGGAGATGCGTGCTTCCGGCCGGGATAAGGTTCAGGATTATGCGGATAAATTCGGCGTTGAGTTCTTCCCCGGTCAGAGACCCTGGGCTCAGAAGGTCGACATCTGCATGCCCTGCGCCACCCAGAAC
Organism: Eubacteriales bacterium; assembly: GCA_045543655.1. Classification (GTDB taxonomy): domain Bacteria; phylum Bacillota; class Clostridia; order Oscillospirales; family UBA644; genus RGIG995. The sequence continues at coordinate 60,800 of JAZPXN010000068.1, read as the reverse complement.
GAGGTCGGTATTGACGACGCAAAGAATATGGTCGCCAACGGTCTGAAATATTACGCGGAAGTTGCGAATATGCCCACTACTGCCGAGGCTGTCGCTTATCTGAAGGCCAACGGCGTCGTGATTGCTCCCTCCAAGGCTGTCAATGCCGGCGGCGTTGCCGTTTCCGGTCTTGAAATGAGCCAGAACTCCATGCGCTACAGCTGGACTGCCGAAGAGGTTGACGCAAAGCTGTATCAGATCATGGCTGACATTTACAAGAACTCCTACGAAGCCGCCAAGAAATACGGCATGGAAGGTGATCTGATCGCCGGTGCCAACATTGCCGGCTTTGAAAAGGTCGCCGATGCGATGATCGCTCAGGGTATTATCTGATTTTTTCCTTTGATCGCGATCCCGATACGGACGTTATAAACCGCCTGTAATCATTCTGATTGCAGGCGGTTTTTGCTTTCGTGATTATTTTCTTTCCTCGATGGGAACGTAGGGCCGCTCCTCCTTGACTCCGATGTAGGCCGGCCGCAGGATCTTTTCTGCATTCTGAATTTCTTCAATGCGGTGTGCGCACCAGCCCGCAACTCTTGCCATTGCGAAGATCGGGGTGTAAAGCTCAAAGGGAAGCTCCAGCATTTTGTAGATCAGGCCGGAATAAAAGTCCACGTTGGGGCTGACACCCTTATAAATGCGCCGTTTTTCAGCAATGACCTCCGGGGCAAGATCTGCCACGGTTTCATAGAGCGCAAATTCTTTTTGGTACCCTTTTTCCTCTGAAAGCGCCTTCGCGTATTGCTTCAGAATGTCTGCCCGGGGATCGGACTTGGAATAGACTGCGTGACCCATACCGTAAATCAGACCCTTCCGGTCGAAGGCGTCTTTGTCCAGCAAGCGGATGAGGTAGCTTCGTATCTCGTCTTCCTTTTCGGTATCGATACTGGCCTTCATGTCTTCGAACATCTGCACAACCTTGACGTTTGCGCCGCCGTGACGGGGCCCCTTCAGGGAGCCAAGTGCAGCAGAAATAGCGGAGTAGGTATCGGTGCCCGAGGAGGTCACTACGTGGGTCGTGAAGGTTGAGTTGTTTCCGCCGCCGTGTTCTGCGTGAAGCACCAGTGCCAGGTCGAGGAGCTTTGCCTCCAAGGGGGTATAATTGCCGTCCTTGCGCAGCATATGCAGGAAGTTTTCCGCCGTGGAGAGGGAGAGGTCCGGGTTTCGGATATGCAGGCTCTTGCCTTGATGATAATGACGGTATGACAGATAAGCGTATACTGCAAGAAGGGGGAAGGTTGCGATCATCTGCATGCTTTGCCGCAGAACGTTTTCTACGGAAATATCGTCCGGATTATCGTCGTAGGCGTAAAGAGCCAGCACGCAACGGGAAAGAATGTTCATCATATCTTTCCCCGGCGCCTTCAGGATCATATCTCTCACGAAGGAGGGCGGCAGGCTGCGGTATTCCGCCAGTTCTTCTGTGAATTTTTCAAGTCCTTGCCGATTGGGTAATTCGGAGAAGAGCAGAAGATATACCGTTTCTTCGAATCCGAAACGATCGTCCTTTTGAAAGCCTGCTACCAGGTCCTTGACGTTGATTCCCCGGTAATACAGACGACCGCGGCAGGGGGTAAGCGTACCGTCGGGGGCGGATTCCTTTGAGATGATCGTAGAGACTTCGGTAAGACCGGTGACTACGCCGTTTCCGTTCATATCCCGAAGACCTCGGTTGACGTTGTGTTCCCGATACATTTCGGGGAGGATGTGATGGTTGCGGTTGGAAAGATCTGCCATTTCCCGGATATATTGGGTGATTTCAGAGTAAGATTCTTTCACGTTACCGTCTCCTTTCTTTTATGATGTAGGGTTTCAAAAAGGGGCTGTGTTTCCGCTGCCCCCTCTTTTGTATGTGGAAATCATCGGTTGATGATCTTTCCGTCTTTCATGAAAATGAAGCCAAGCCCGGATTCGGGAACGTTGCCGTCCTTCAGCAGCTGCAGATACGCCCTCTGCAGGGAGGTCTCTGCGGGGAATCCTTCGGTGCTTCCCTCGTAATCCTTATTGAAGATCCGCCAGAGATCGTTTCCCTGAGGCTTCGGCGTTGTCTTGACCACGTCGAACAGGGCTGCAAATTTCCGGATTCCGGATTCGGGGGAGAGATATTTTTCATGAATGGGGGCCAGAAGCCAGGAACTGCAACGGAACTTTGCCACACCGTCGGGGAAGCGGTCTGCAAAAAACTCGGAGGCCATCCGCATGGATTCCAGACATTCGTCAATGTTCAGCTTTCCACAGGAGGGGATATGTATTCCGATGACCCAATTGCCGTAATTCAGCTTGACGCCGTTTTTTTCATAGCATTCCAGGGAAAGATCGTCTTCAAACTGCAGGCGGCCGATGGCAAACCGGGAGAGATCGAAGAAACGGTTGAACCAGGAGGAAACGAAAGATCCCCAGATGCCGTACATTTTGTGACACTCCATCAGCTTCCACTTCAGGTCCAGCATTGAGCGGTGATAGATACTGACGGGGATGCCTGCCTGGTCGTATAACTCTCTGCAGTGCTTTGCCATGCAGACGTGCAGGAGAAATTTCAGGGCAAAGTTGTGAATCCCGGTCTTTTCCGCAATGATATCCATTGCCTTCAGAGATCGGGAATGATCGTAGGAAGGGTCGTCGTTGTTATAAACGTCGACAAAGGATTGGAATACGGAATAATATCCGGATTTTTTCAGCGCTTCAAAATCCGCTAAAAGAGATTGAATTGCCTCCTCAGGATAATCATATTCAGTGCAAAAGGATTTAATTTCCGCTTTCATAGGGTGGCTCCTTATCTTTTTCGATGATGAATTCCCTGCAATCCTTCGGCGGCAGGGCCGGACCGACGATGCGAGCTCGGACGGGGTGGTTTTTATTGATTCGGCGCAGGATTACGTAATAGATTGCGGTCAGGGGAACGGCCGCAAAGGCCAGCCAAGGCCACAAGGTATAGAGAAAATAACTGACGAACAAAATTGCAATTGGGGTGAGAAAGAGGTAGGAAAGGATCAGGGGTGCGGTTTTGTCCTCGTTGGTTTCGACGGTGACGTAATCGCCCTTTTCCGCGCCGACGTCGTTGTAGGCGCAGATCTCCACCTCTTTTTTGTTGCAAATGCCGGAGTTTGCGCAATGCTCGCAGGATTCCGGCCGTGCGGAGCGGACGAAGGCAAAGCGCTCTTTTATTTTAACGATTTGTCCGGTTACTCTCATATCGTTTTATCTCCGATGATTTTTTCTGCAACGCGTAACCCGTCCACGGCGGAGGACATGATGCCTCCCGCATAGCCTGCGCCCTCTCCGCATGGGAATAATCCGGATACGAAGGTGGCCTGAAGGGTTTCGGAATCGCGAAGAATCCGCAGGGGAGAAGACGTTCTCGTTTCCGGTGCCGTAAGCACGGCAGGTTCCGTACCGAGAATCCGCTCCTTGAAGAGGCAGAATCCCTCCCTGAGACGGGCGGAAACCGACGGGGGAAAGAGATCGTTGAGATTGCAGGGCGTAACGCCCGGCAAAAAGGTAGCGTCCGGCCCGGTTAATCTGGGGGAACGTTCGTTGTTGATAAAGGCTTCTCCCGTGGAGGCGGGCCCTGAACCGTTTGCCATGGCGTAGGCGGTGGATTCTATGGCTTTCTGAAGCTCGATCCCCTCTTCCGGAGAGGTGGGGCGCACCGATGCTAAGATGGCGGCGTTGGCGTTTTTTCCGTCTCGGGCGTAGTGGCTCATGCCGTTCGTGGTCAATCTTCCGGGCAGGGAAGAGGCGTTGACGACCTGTCCCCCCGGGCACATACAGAAGGAGTAGACTGCTTCCGAAGCTGATTTATCGGTTACGTGGCTGAAGAGATATTCCGCCGGTCCGAGATTCGGATTGCCGTTGTATTTCCCGAAAATGCGGGCGTTCAGGGCTTCCTGGCTATGCTCTGCGCGAAATCCCACGGCAAAAGGCTTCGCTTCTATGCAAAGGGGGCGCGCGAGAAGCATTTTGTAGGTGTCCGGCGCACCGTTTCCGATGGCCAACACCGCAATATCGGTATCGTAGCGCTCCCCGTTGAGCCAAAGAGCTCTTAACCGTCCGTTTTCAACGGTAACGTCGGTGAGCTTCGTGCCGAAGCGGATCTCTCCGCCCAGGGCAAGAATCTCTTCCCGCATGGCGCGCACTACGGTGCGAAGCCGATCGGTTCCCACGTGCGGTTTTGCTAAGGTCAGAATTTCCTGCGGCGCGCCGAAGGAGACGAAGGTCTCAAGTATCTTGCGACATCGGGGGTCGTTGATCCGAGTGGTTAACTTCCCGTCGGAAAAGGTTCCGGCGCCTCCTTCTCCGAATTGCACGTTGGATTCCGGGTTCAGCGGGCCTCCGTGCCAGAAACCTTCCACGTCAGCAATACGCTGCTCCAGGGGTTGTCCCCGCTCTATGATCAGGGGCTTGTGTCCGCATTTTGCCAATAACCAGGCGCAAAACATTCCGGCGGGACCGAACCCGATCACAGGGATCGTTTTTGGCACGGTAACGCATTCGGGAAATTCGTAGGAGGGAAAGGGCCGCAGGGACGGGTGATTTTTCTCCGTGTCAACGGCGACCGTATAAACGAAGGAAAACCGATCCTTCCGGGTATCCAGCGATCGGCGATAGACGAACGCTGGCGTAGCGGCAGGGAGATTCAGTTCCTTCCGGGCCTTTTTCAGTACCTCTTCCACCGGTTGGTCAATGGGGAGGCGAAGATCGTTCAATAATTGGTAACTCATTGAATATTCACTTTAACCGAAGGCGCTCCCACCACGTCGAAGGTGATCCCGGAAACGGTTGCGGTTGGAGTGACGAAGATGGGGTAGGATCCGTCTTCGTTTGCTTTTGATACGTCGGCCTCGCATTTGAATTGATCGGACTTCAGATCCTTCAGCGCTGCGGCGCTTCCCCGGATGCGAACGTAGATTTTTCCTGCGTTAACGCGGGCGACCTTTCCGGAGGGGACGTTTTTGCAGGTGATGCTTGCGGTATCAAAGGTCAGGGTTTTGACGGTCAGATCCTTTGCCACGGTGACGGTTGCCGTAATCTGCTGGGTATCGTAGGTGACGCCCTCCAGGGGAGGAACCTCCAGCGTTACGGTGCCGCTCTTTTCAAATAGCGCGGTATCGATGGTTCCAAGCAGGATCTCATTCATACCCGAAAGAACTTTTTCGGGGCCGGTGGCCTTGACGGAAGTGGTATCAAAGGCTACGGAGACGAGGGACGTTTCGTTGTTCCCGCCGTAGGTGTTCACGATCTCTACCGTCGCGGCAAGGGTTTTACGGTAGGCGACGGCGACCGAGGCTTCCGCAGAGGTTGCGGAAATATCGAGATAGCGCCGTTCTACGTTGGTTTCTTCGGTTTTGTTTCCGCTTCCCGTTTCAAAATGGACCAGAGAAATATCGTAAGTGCCGGAAAAATTCTCTTTTACGTTGTCCAGAGAAATCTTCACGTACGCTTTATCGATTTCGGCAACGGTGTCCGCAGGACCGGTGACGGTAATGTTCTGGGGGGAGACGGTCTGTTCGTCGATTTCGTAGCCTTCCGGCAACGCTCCAACCTGCAGAATCTCTACGGGGATCTCCCGGGTGGCTTCCACCGCAAATTTGATGTTGATTTCCGTGGGATAATAGTCGGTTACTTTGATATTGCTGTTGTTGGACGTAACGATCACCTTGACCGACCGTTCGCCGGCAGAGAGGATGGAATTCATATCCAGGGAAATTTTCAGGTCTTCTTCGGAAAAATTCAAAAGAGCTGCCCGAGTGCCTGAAACGGTGACGTCGATCTTGTCCTGAGCGCTTTCCAGCATCATGTATCCCCGGTCGTCCAGGGTGGAGCCTTCGAAGGCGGAAAGAACGTCGACGGGGATATCGTCGAACTTCTTTTCGTTTACGGGGTTGAGTACGTAAAGAATATAGATCCAGACGAACAGTGCAAGAATGATCGAAAGGATTGCAAGGAACCGATTGTTGTGGAGCAGGTTTCCGAAAAACGCTCCAACGCTCTTTTTCTTATTCGTCGTCATTTTTATTGTTCCGTCCTTTCAGAAGACCGGTAAAGGGATCTTTTTTCTTTTTCTCGTCGGAGCCCAGTTCTTTCGTCAGGAGCACCTGCAGGGCGTCGGGGGTAAGCCGTCTCTGCAGATTCCCTTCTATTGCGACGGAGATGATCCCCGTTTCCTCCGAGACGAGAATGACCACCGCATCGGAGATCTCGCTCACGCCGATCCCCGCCCGGTGTCTGGTTCCCAGATCGCTCTCAAATTTTTTCGTCGTCAGGGGCAGGAAGCATCCGGCGGCACGGATCCGTCCGTCGCGAATGATCATGGCACCGTCGTGGAGCGGGGCTTTGGGGAAGAAGATATTCATAATTACGTCGGTGACGATGGCGGCGTCCACCGTAGTGCCCGTATTGATTACCTCTCCCAGCTTCGTGGTACGTTCTATTACGATCAGAGCTCCCGTTTTGGTGGCGGACATATTGGAAACTGCGTCGACGATGTTGGAGATGTTTGCATCCAGTTCCGTATCGTTTTGCCCCTTATCCGAGGAGAAGATGTTCAGCGTTTTTCCCTTGCCGCTTCGCCCGATGCGTTCCAAAAGGGAGCGCAATTCCGGCTGAAATACGATCAATACGGCAAGAATGCCAAATTCCAGCGTACTTTTCAGGATATAAGACGTTGCCTGCAGTTCAAAGGTTTCGGCAAGGATGAATAGGCCGATGATCAGCAGGATCCCTTTCATCAGCTGCGCTGCCCGGGTATCCCGCACGAATTTAAGTACGTAATAAATGATGATCGCAACGACGGCAATGTCGATTACGTCAAGAATCCGGAAATCCCTGACGGTCGTCACGATAAATTCACCCAGATTTTTGAAAAACTGAAGCACGGTATCCACCTGTTCGTCCACCCTTCTTTAAGCAAACGGAGTCCCGCCGGAAGAAAGACTCCGCTTTGCACGACTTTTGCTATATCTCTATAGTTTATTTATTCTATTTTACCAGTAAATCATGAAAAAATCAAGGCTTTCGGGAATTATTTTGATATTTTTTCAAACATTTAATACATTCGACGGCGTCCTGCTCCGTGTTGCGGTAGCCGAAGCTCACTCTGACGGCTCCCGAGGACAAGGTTCCTAAGGTTCGATGTGCCAGGGCGGAGCAATGGTACCCTCCCCGCACGCAGATTCCACACAGATCCAGCCATTGAGCGATCTCTTCGGAATGAGCGTTTTCGTGGTAAAACGAAACCGTGCCCACGAACCGTTCTCCCGTGTTGAGTAAAATAAATCCGGGGATTTTTGTAATCTCTTCTGCAAATAAATCCCGAAGATTCCTTTCGTGTCTGCGGATGATCTCCCGGTGGGCGTCTGCAAATCGGGCGCCGGCCTCGAATCCTGCAATTCCGGGCGTGTTCAGCGTTCCGCTTTCCTGCCCTTCCGGTACCGTGTCCGGCTGATCCTCCGACAGGGAATCGTAGCCCGTACCTCCTTCGGTCAAAGGTATCGGACTGAGCCCGCTGCGGAGAATCAACGCTCCCGTTCCCTGAGGCCCCAACAGAGATTTATGGCCGGGAACGCAGAGAAAATCCACGCGGTCGTTTTTCAGATGAATCGCTTCGACGCCTGCGGTCTGGGCAGCGTCCACGCCGAACAGGATCCCTCTGTCGTTGCAGAACTCGCCGATCTGTCGGATGGGAAGGATGCGTCCGCTGACGTTGGAGGCGTGGGTGCAGACGATCATTGCGGTTTTCGGCGTGACGCACCTGCGGAATCGGGCTACCGTTTCCTCGTCGTTGACACCGGTACTGACGACGGTATAGCTGACGATTCCCCGTTTTTGCAGGGATGCAAGGGGCCGCAGAACCGAATTGTGCTCCAAATCGGAGATTAACACGTGATCCCCCGGCTTCAGAAGGCCCTTCAATCCCCGGTTGATGGCGTCGGTGGTGTTTGCAGTGAAAATTACGTTCTCCGGCTCCGCACCGAAAATGCCCGACAGGGTCTGTCGGGCGTGAAATACCGATCGGGCGGCCTCCATGGCCATCCTGTGACCGCTGCGGCCGGGGTTTGCTCCGTTGTTCCGCAGGTGTTCGGTAACCGCCCGCAGAACCTCCGCAGGCTTCGGATGAGATGAGGCGGCATTGTCAAGATAGATCATAAATTTCTCCCGTGACTCTCACGCCGTTATTCTTCATCAGAGTGAGCGCCGTTTCCGATTGTGAAAATGGAACTTTTACGCACCACCCGCAGCCCGTGGGGGAAACTCCGGGGCGCTTGACGGGGGTTGCGTTGATGCCGTACGGCTTTAATAGGTCCCGTGCTTTTTCCGCGTAAGTGACGGATCTGACTCCGATACATTTCATTTGCATGGTTTCTCCCTCGTTTTCGACGAACGTAGCCCTTCGGCTCATTTTATTATATGCCGTCTCTCTCCCTCTTGACAGGAATGGAAATTTTTGTTATACTGGTGCTATCGCCGGGTGGACGGGCATAGGATCTCTGTGAAGGGAGCTGTTGTTCATGGAGGTTTTTACGGGGGATCTTTCCCTGATGTGGTTGTGTCTTACGGTTCTTTTTGCCGTGGGGGAGACCTTTTTTTACCGGTATCGTCTGATCTGGCTTTCGGTGGGATGCACAGGCGGGCTGATCTGCACGCTTCTGTCCGCGCCGCTTTGGGTTCAGATCACCGTGGCCGCCGTCGTATCTGCGGCACTGTTGTTTTTTACCCGCAATTGGGTCCGCCGGGTGCGATGCGAAGACGCGATGGTGGAAATTTCTCCGGAAGGGAATGAAGAAAATGAAAAGGATTTTGAAATTCGGCATAATCGGAACGTCGGAGATCTCTCACAAGATGGCTCAAGCTATGGCTCAGTGTCCCAAGACTGTTCCCGTGGCGATTTATTCCCGGGATCTCCGGAAGGGGGAGACCTTTGCGCGGAAGCATTCGATGCCCTGCGTCTGCCGGAGCCTTGAGGAATTGGCGTCGGTATCCGATGCGGTCTATATTGCATCCCCCAATTCTCTCCATTGCGAGCAGGCAGTCTTTTTTCTGGAGCGGGGAATTCCCGTTCTCTGTGAAAAGCCCCTGGCCTCCAATTCTGCGGAAACCGACCGGATGCTCCGGGAAGCGGAGCTGCGCGGCGCCTATCTTGCGGAAGCGTACAAGGCCCGTTATATGCCGGCCTTTTCTCTGATGCGGGAGCACCTGCCCGAATTGGGTCAGATCCGGAACGTTCGCTTCGATTTTTCCAAGTACTCCAGCCGCTACGACGCTCATAAACGGGGGGAAAGCGTCAACACCTTCAAGGCGGAATTTTCCAACGGCGCCCTGTTGGATCTTGGCGTTTACTGTCTTTATCCCGCGTTGGAGCTGTTCGGCGCCCCGCAAAGCGTTATCGCGTCCGGCGTTCTCGTTCCCGGAGGCGTGGACGGCGTGGGATGCGCGGTGCTGAATTATTCCGATTTTCTCGTTACGCTGAACTACTCCAAGGTTTCTGACGCCTTCCGGCAATGCGAGATTCAGGGAGAATTGGGCACGATGATCATTGACGCCATTTCTTCTCCCCGCACCGTGGAGATGCGGATGCGGTCGGGGGAGATTCGGGTCTTCAGTCCGCATACGGAAGAGAACGATATGGTCTACGAATGCGACGCTTTCGTGGACGCCGTCAACCGGGGGGATCCGCCGGATCGGGCGTTTTCCGAGCTTTCGTTCCGGATTCTGGACGAGATTCGAAGAACCGTCGGAATCCGTTATCCCGCCGATGAAGCCTAAAAAAGAAGCCGCCCGTGCTTTTGCACGGACGGCGTTATTTTATGGAAATGCGTTGTTTACCAGGGGATATTGGAGACGAACAGATCCAGCATTTCGTAAAGATCCATTCCGCTTTGGAATGCAGATATGAAGCTGAAGATCGACGTGAAGAAACCCACGATCCCGGCGGCGGAGAGGATGGTGCCGATAATGCCGAAGACACGCTTGTTGGGCGCTTTCATGCCTCGGGTGGCTTTGATCAGTCCGATGATTCCCAGCGGAATTCCGGCGCAGGAGATCACGTATGCAAGGATGCCGAGGATAAAGCCGGTCGTGGCGTCCTTGTCAAGGGCATCGTCGTTTCCTGCAGGGGGCTGCGTGGGGGGTTCTGCAAGGGCGGCGGGTTCTTCGGCCGCTTCGGTTTCAGCGGTGACGGGTTCTTCCTGCGCTTCGGGGACTTGTTCGGTTTTGTCTGTTTCCTCGGAGGGAGGCGTTTCGGATATCGTTTCCGTAACGGCTTCTTCGGTTTTCGTTTCCTGCGCCGGAATTTCTTCCGCTACAGCAACGGTTTCTTCTGCAGGAGCTTCGATCTTCGTTCCGCAGTAAGAGCAGAAGGACTGACCTTCCGTAATGGGAGAGTTGCAAACTTTGCAGTTCATAATATGGCTCCTTTCAACGGTTTTTACCGTCTTCTTTGGTTCTATTATAGCATTTCCGAGAGGATCTGTCAATAGGAAAAACCCGTTGGGGGGAGGATTTTCGCAGTTCCGAAATATAAAAAAAATGTGAAAAATGTCGAATTTGTCTTGACATTTTCAAGGTGGTCTGTTAGAGTAATACTATAAAACTATGCGAGGTATTCTATGACCATTATTGAATTTTTTGACAAAAGTGCGCTGGAAAATCTTTCCGGAGCCCTCGTATGCGAGCCCGACCGCGTGGTCTATATCGGTGACAGTCATAGGGTGATGGAAAAAGCCATTTGCTCTTATCAGAAGGTTCTTGACGGACGCGGACTTAAGATCCTCCTGGAGCATCGCTCGGTCAACCGCAACGATCTTCAGCACGTGGTTTCCGTTCTCGAAGAGATCGTGGAGGAATACGGCGATTGCGTTTTCGATCTTACCGGCGGCGACGATATGTATCTCGTTGCCGTAGGGATGCTGATGGAGCGACACCTTGGCGAGGTGCAGTGTCACCGCTTCAATTACAACAAAAACGCCGTTATCGATTGTGATTCCGACGGGAAAAACTGCCGCTCCAAGTCCTTTAATATTACCGTGGAAGAGAACGTTACCATGCACGGCGGGGAGATTATCCGGGATCACGTCAAGCCGGAGTTGATCACCTACGAATGGGATTTCAGCGAAGACTTCTGTAAGGATATTGAAAATATGTGGAGCATCTGTCGCATCAACGCCCGAAACTGGAATCTTCAGATGGACACGTTGCGGGATCTTTGCGAGACCTTCCGTACCGGTTCTTCACTGTTCTTTCAGGTTGACCGTTCTACCGCCTCCGACGCCTTTGAACGGGTCCACCTTAACCTGTATTTGAACCCTGCAATTTTGAACGGGCTTCAGGAAATGGGGCTTTTGCGGAAGCTGGAGCTTCACGGCGTTCTCCGTTTTGAATTTAAAAACGATCAGGTCAAACGGTGTTTGACCACGGCAGGACAGGTTCTGGAGCTGATCATTGCAAAACGGATGCGGGAGCTGACCGAGCCGAAATCAAAAGCTCCGCTCTACCACGAGGTCAAGGTTGGGGTCTGTCTGGATTGGGATGCTCCGGAATCGAAGGACGAATTCCGCACCGTCAACGAGATCGACGTTTTTGCAATGAAGGGTTCGATTCCTATCATAATTTCCTGCAAAAACGGTGAATTCGATATGCAGGAGCTGTATAAACTCAATACCGTGGCGGACCGTTTCGGTGGGAAATACGTGAAAAAGATTCTCGTCACCTCGGAGCTGGACCGCATGGGCGGCCGCGCCGATTATATCCGGGCAAGAGCCGGCGATATGGGGATTGAGGTTCTGGAAGACGTTGACCGGTACGACGATAAGGAATTTACCAAAAAGCTGAAGAATCTGTCTTGATCCGAAAAGTCGGCGTTTCCGGCTTTTCGCCTTTCCGACGGGACGTCGCACGTTGACAGGAGGTTTTCTATGGTTCATATTCTCGTTGTGGATGACGATAAAAATATTCGGCTGCTGCTCCGGGCCGTCCTGGAGGACGCCGGATACACCGTAAGTACGGCTGAAAATGGGGAAGACGCCCTTCTGGTAATGGATCGGGAGCACGTGGACCTGGTGGTGCTCGACGTGATGATGCCGAAGATGGACGGTTATGAATTTACCCGTCTTTTACGGGAGAGTGACAATAATCTCCCGATCTTGATGGTGTCCGCAAAGCAGCTTCCCTCCGACAAGCATAAGGGCTTTGCCGTGGGAACCGACGATTACATCACCAAGCCTATCGACAATGAAGAGATGCTCTATCGCATAAAAGCACTTTTGCGTCGGGCAAAGATCGCCACCGAGCGACGGATCGTTGTCGGCGAAGTAGTATTGGATTACGATTCTTTGACGGTCACCCGGGGCGACAGCGTGCAGGAATTGCCTCAAAAGGAGTTTATGCTTCTCTATAAATTGCTTTCCTATCCCGGAAAGATTTTTACGCGTATTCAGTTGATGGACGAGATCTGGGGAGCGGAAAGCGATACCGGCTGGGAAACGGTGACGGTTCACATCGGGCGCTTGCGCAAGCGCATTGAAGGTTATCCGGAATTTTCGATCGAATCGGTCCGTGGATTGGGGTATAAGGCGGTGAAAAAAATATGAAACCGGTAAAGTTCGTAAAAATTAACTTTAAAGAGGAGAAAAACCGTTTTTCCCTGACGATTCTGCTTGCCGTTGTGGTCTTTCTCGTTCTTTTGGCGGCGTTGGGTCTTGCGGGGCTCGTCGTCTATCTTCTGGTGAAGTTTGGTCTTTTTGCCGGAAATATCGATGAAATGAGTCTGGGTTCGATCGTGCTTCTGATGTGCCTTTGCAGTCTGATCATCGGTGGCGTCATCGCCGTGTTTTTCAGTAAAGTCCCCCTCCGTCCGGTGAATAAATTTATCAATGGTCTGAACAGCCTTGCCGCCGGGAATTACGATACCCGCATTGAATACGGCGCCCCTATCGGAGATCATCCGGCTTTCAGGGAGATTACCGTGAGCTTTAATAAATTGGCGGAGGCGTTGGAGAATACGGAGGTTCTCCGGAGTGATTTTATCAACAATCTGTCTCATGAATTTAAGACTCCCATCGTTTCCATCGCAGGCTTTGCCAAGCTGTTGAAAAAAGAAAATCTCACGGAGGAACAGCGCCGGATCTATCTTGATGCCATCGAGGAGGAGTCGAACCGGCTTTCCTACATGGCGTCTAACGTGCTGAATATGACCAAGATTGCGAATCAAACCATTCTTACCGACGTTTCGGTCTTTAATCTGTCCGAGCAGATCCGCTCCTGCGTGCTGCTTCTTGCGGGAAAATGGGAGAAGAAAGACCTGGAGCTTCAACTGGAATTCGACGAATTTGACGTGGAGGCGAACGAAGAGCTGCTTCGTCACGTCTGGATCAATCTTATGGATAACGCCGTCAAATTCACGCCTCCGGGCGGATCGGTGGCGCTCGACGTCGTCCGCGGGGGCGGATTTCTCACCGTGACGGTCTCCAATACGGGGAGTGAAATCCCTCCGGATAAGATTCACCGGATCTTCGATAAGTTCTATCAGGGGGATGAATCCCACGCTACGGAAGGAAACGGAATCGGTCTTGCCGTGGTGAAGAGCGTGGTCGATCTTCACGGCGGCAGCATCTCCGCGCAAAGCAAGGATGCGGTAACGACCTTCACCGTTACCTTGCCGGAAAAACAGTCTCTGAACAGAAAATAGTCTTGCGCCGCCCGTTCTTCGGGCGGCGTTATTCGTCTTTCGTGCAGCTTGATTCTTCAAAACGCTATTTTTCGATGAGTTTCGTTTCAGTTTAGAATACGAATATATAATAGTCGTGTAAGGTCGGAAAAATATGGGATTATTACGCCCGATTACGTTAGAATGCGACCTAAATATCGCTGAAGGAGAATCCTTTATGAGCAACGTGAAGATTATTACCGATTCCTGTGCGGATCTGACCGGGGAACAGCTTGCGAAATACGACGTGGATTACGTTAAAATGTCCACGATCCTCGACGGCGAGGAACGTCCGGCGTTGCTGACCTGGACGGCGGACGAGGTCCATGATTTTTATGAAAAAATGAGGGCGGGTGTTCAATTCAAGACTGCCCAGGTTCCCGTGGAAGAATTCCGAACCGTTTTTGGAAAATATCTGGAAGAAGGCCGGGATATCGTTTATATCGCTTGTTCCGTCAAACAGACGGGGTCGATCAATACCGGGTTCGTAACGGCAAAGCAATTGCTTGAATCTTATCCCGACCGTAAAATTATCTGCATCGATTCTCTGAATGCCAGTATCGGCGAGGGGATGCTTGCCATGAAGGCGGCGGAGAAGGCCCGGGAAGGGGCTTCTGCGGAAGAGATCGAGGAATATATACTTTCGATCCGGAAAACGGTCAACGAATACGCTACCGTTCATTCGCTCGACGCGCTGAAGCGGGCCGGCCGCGTGAAGGCCTCTGCGGCGTTTTTGGGGAATCTTATGGGAGTTAAGCCGATTCTCGTTGCGGATGCGGAAGGATATCAGGCCGCCTATAAGAAGGTGAAGGGGAGACAGAAATCCCTGGATGAGATCGTGACTTTGCTGAAATCCTCCATTACCGATGCCGAAAATCAAACGGTCTATCTGCTTCACGCCGATTGCGATGCCGACGAGGTCCGTGCGCTTGCGGAGACCGTCCGGAGTGAAATCCCTTGCCGTGACGTGGAAATCGGCTTTATTGGTCCTATCATCGGGGCCTCCGTCGGACCTGACACCATTGGGGTCTGGGCTTTTGGCGAATCGGTAACCTTCAGTGCAGGAGTTTGATTGAATCATGAAAACGTTAGACGGTATTTCTTATGCCGGAATGATTCGTGGGGGTGCGGCAAATCTGAAAGCCCACGCGAAGGAGATTGACGATCTGAACGTATTCCCCATTCCAGACGGAGATACGGGCGATAATATGCTGATGACGGTGATGGGGGGGCTTCATTCCGATGGAGACGCCCCGTCTCTTTCCGTCGAATCCGATGCGGTTGCCCGGGGGATGCTGATGTCTGCCCGGGGGAATTCCGGCGTAATTCTTTCCCAGTTCTTCGAAGGGATCAAGCAGGGCTTTGCGGCTTTGGACGACGCAGACTGCCGTGCGATCGGAGAAGCGTTTCGCCAGGGGGTCTCTTACGCTTACGCATCGGTGATGACGCCCACGGAAGGGACGATCCTGACCGTGATTCGGGAAGCGACGGAATACGCGTGTGCCAGCAATGCCGATACGCCCGAGGCGTTTCTGGAAGCATTTCTTGACGAAGCCGGACGGTCCCTTGAGCGCACGCCCGATCTGTTGCCGGTGCTGAAAAAAGCAGGCGTGGTGGATTCCGGCGGTGCCGGGCTCGTCTGCATCGTGGAGGGGATGCTGATGTCCCTTCGGGGGAAGGAACCGGATTTTTCCGAGGAAGAAAAGCAAACGGCGGAGATCGATCTGAATGCCTTTGACGAGTACAGCGTCCTCGAATACGGTTATTGCACGGAGCTTCTTCTTCGTCTTCAGTGGAAGAAGACCGATCTTGATTCCTTTGACGTATCCGTTATTTCTGATTTCTTGCAGACCGTCGGTGATTCCGTAGTTGCAGTACGAAACGGCAGTATCGTGAAGATTCACGTGCACACCGAAACTCCTTATAAGGTATTGGAATTTTGCCAAAAATACGGCGAATATCTGACGGTTAAAATTGAAAACATGTCCCTTCAGCACAATCGTGCCGAGTCCGAAAAAGAAGCTTCTGCCGAGCAGGCGCGAAAGAAATTCGGCGTAGTTGCCGTGGCTTCCGGGGAGGGACTGAAGCAAATTTTTCTCGATCGCGGTGCCGACGTTATCGTGGACGGCGGTCAATGTATGAATCCCTCAGCAGAGGATTTTATTTCTGCTTTTGATCGGGTCAACGCGGACGTGATTTTCGTTTATCCCAATAACGGGAATATCGTGCTTACCGCGGAACAGGCGGCGCGGCTTTACGAGAAATCCGACGTCCGGGTCATTCCAAGCACCTCGATAGGCGCCGGTTATTCGTCGTTGGCGATGTTCGACCCCAATTCGGAGGATGCGGATGTGATTGCCGAAGAATTGACCGATGCCATGGACGGCGTGATTACGGCGGAGATCTCCCATTGCGTCCGTGATGCCGTGATTGACGGAACGGAATTGCATTCCGGAGATTATATCGGTTTTATGGGGAAACGTCTCCTGTCTGTGGGCAAAGATCGGTTTGAGGTCCTTTGCAACACCGTAGAGCACGCAGGATTTTCCCGGCGGGATATCTGCATCGTATTTTGCGGAAAAGACGCCTCTGACGAGGAATCCGGACGGCTTCTGAAATATATCGAGGACAACTACCGCGGAAAAGAGGTTTATATTCTTGACGGCGGTCAGGACGTATACGATTATATCGTCGTTATTGAATAAGCGGAGGAACGTATGATTGCGCTTTTATGGATCGCTGCGGCGATTTGCGGCTATCTCGTGGCCGGGGCAAATCCCGCCATTATCCTGTCGAAGATGATTTATCACCGGGATATTCGGGAATGCGGGAGCGGGAATCCGGGGTTTACGAATTTTAAGCGAACCTTCGGAAACAAGTGGGCCTGGTGGGTCTTTTTTCTTGATCTGCTGAAATCTGCGGTCGTGGTAGGCCTATTTGCGTGGCTTTTCGATCTCTGGCAGGGCTCTTTCCAGCTCGGCGCCGCCTATACCACACTGTTCTGTATGCTTGGGCACGCTTTTCCCGTTCAGTATAAGTTTAGAGGGGGAAAGGGCTTTCTCGTTTGTCTTTCCGCCATGTACGTTATTGATTGGCGGGTCGGTCTGATCGCTACGGCGGTGATGTGTATTTTGTTGCTTACGACGAAGTATATGTCACTTTCCACCGTGACTGCGATGCTTTTGTGCCCCTTGTTATTGATTCCCTTCGGGGCGTCCTTGCCGGTGATCCTGCTGACGGCGGGGTGCTGCGTGTTTATGGCGGTTCGTCATTGGGAAAATTTCAAGCGACTGGCTAATGGCACTGAATCAAAATTCTCGTTTAAGTCAAAAAAAGTTTAATCTGAGGGCCGGTATATCGTACCGGTCCCATATTGCCCGTTCCAAAATCGGAGGAAATCGTTTTGAAAGAATATCGCGCCGGGATCGACATCGGTTCTACTACCGTCAAGCTTGTGGTGTTGGACGATTGCGATCGGATTTTATACGGAAAATACAGAAGACATTGTGCCCATACTCAGGAAACGCTGGCGGAATTATTGCGTGAAGCGGCAGCGGAACTGGGAGAATGTTCCCTGCGAATCCGGATCACCGGGTCCGGGTCCATCAATCTTGCAAAAGCGCTGAATCTGGAATTCGTGCAGGAAGTGGTTGCCGTTGCTGCCGCATTGAAGGACGTTGCTCCTCAAACCGACGTTGCAATTGAGTTGGGTGGGGAAGACGCGAAGATCATTTATTTCACTGGCGGCTTGGAAGAGCGTATGAACGGTGTCTGCGCCGGCGGTACGGGTGCTTTTATCGATCAGATGGCGGCGCTCCTGCAGACCGATGCGGAAGGACTGAACCGAGCTGCGGAGAATTATCGCGAGATCTATCCCATTGCGGCCCGTTGCGGAGTTTTTGCGAAAACGGATATTCAGCCTCTGATCAACGAGGGAGCCAGCACGGAAGATCTTGCCGCGTCTATTTTTCAGGCCGTGGTCAATCAAACGATTTCCGGTCTTGCCTGCGGGAAACCCATCCGGGGGTGCGTTGCGTTTCTCGGCGGTCCGCTTCATTTCATGCCGGAACTGAAGAAGGCCTTCGTCCGAACCTTGAATCTGACTCCGGATCGGGTGGTTGACCCGGAAAATTCCCATCTCTTTGCTGCAATGGGCGCCGCTCTGGGGGCACGGGACGGCAATGCTGTTCCGGTATCGGATCTGGAGAAGACTCTTACCCGGGGCGTTAAGGTTTCTTTCGAAATGCCTCGGTTGGATCCTTTGTTTTCGGATCAAAAGGAATACGACGCTTTTTTGGAGCGGCACCGCAAGGCGGTCGTTCCGAAAGGAGAACTTTCGTCTTATCAGGGGGACTGCTTTCTCGGAATCGACGCCGGGTCTACGACAACGAAAATGGTGTTGATAGGCTCTGATGGTGAATTGTTGCATTCCTTCTATTCCAACAATCAAGGAGATCCCGTCAAAACCGCCATCCGGGCCGTTGCGGAGCTGAAGGAAATTATGCCCGACGGGGCAAAGATCGTCCGCTCCTGCTCCACCGGTTACGGAGAAGCGCTGCTGAAATCGGCCTTCGCCCTTGACGAGGGCGAGGTAGAGACGATTGCCCACTGCACTGCGGCCGGTTTTTTTGAAAAAGACGTGGATTGCGTTCTTGATATCGGCGGCCAGGATATGAAGTGCATCAAGCTGAAAAACGGTGCCGTTGACAGTATTCTTCTCAACGAGGCCTGTTCCTCGGGGTGCGGCTCGTTTCTTGAAAACTTTGCGAATTCCCTTAGTTATACCGCGCCGGAGTTCGCGGAAAAGGCTATTTTTGCAAAGCATCCCGTGGATCTTGGTACCCGTTGCACCGTCTTTATGAATTCCAACGTAAAGCAGGCGCAAAAGGAAGGGGCGGACGTTTCGGATATCTCGGCCGGACTTGCGTATTCCGTGATTAAAAATGCGATCTTCAAGGTGATTAAGCTTGCCGATGCGGCAGATCTCGGCCGTAAGATCGTCGTTCAGGGCGGAACGTTTTATAATCGTGCCGTTCTGCGCGCTTTTGAGAAGGTTGCCGGCGTTCAGGCCGTTTGTCCCGATATTTCCGGATTGATGGGAGCCTTCGGTGCGGCGCTGATTGCGAAAAACCGTTATCACGGTCAGCCCTCGACCATGCTCGCGCTGGACGAGATTGTAAACCTTACCTATACCTCCAAGAGTCGCCGGTGTGGGGGATGTCCCAACAACTGTATGCTTACGGTCAACCGTTTTTCCGGAAACCGGAGTCATATCACGGGGAACCGTTGTGAAAAAGGGCTCGGCAACCCCGCCGGACGGAAGGTTGCGCCGAATATGATGGAATACAAACGGAATCGGATGTTTGCTTATCCTCCGCTGGAGCAAAAGGACGCCCCCCGGGGCGTGATCGGCATCCCCCGCGTCCTGAATATGTATGAGAATTATCCCTATTGGGCCACCTTCTTCAAGGCTCTCGGCTTCCGGGTGATTCTTTCTCCCCGGTCAGATCGAAGGTTGTACGAGCGGGGAATGGATTCCATCCCGTCGGAATCTGAGTGCTACCCCGCAAAACTGGCCCACGGTCACGTACAATGGTTGATTGATCAAGGCATCGAAACGATCTTTTATCCCTGCGTATACTACGAGCACAAGGAGATCGAAACGGCTCAGAATCGTTACAATTGTCCCATCGTCTGTTCTTATCCCGAAAATATCAAAAACAACGTGGAAGCCATTACCGCCGGCACGGTTCGTCTGATTCGTCCGTTTATGGCCTTTAAGAGCGAGAAAAGCGCGGAAAATCGCTTGGTTCGCCTTTGTTCGGAGGAGTGGGGTATTTCGGAGAAAGAGACTCGCATTGCCGCATCTCTCGCATGGAAAGAGCAGCAGGCTGCCCGGGCCGATATTCGTGCCGAAGGCGCACGAGTGCTCCGGGAAATGGAAGAACTGCACGGAACGGGGATCGTCCTTGCCGGCCGTCCTTACCACGTGGATCCGGAGATCAATCACGGCATTCCGGAATTGATTACCTCCTACGGGTTTACCGTATTTACGGAGGACTGTCTTCCCGTAGACCTTGCGCCGGAGCGTCCTTTGCGGGTCGTGGACCAATGGGTTTACCATTCCAGACTGTACGCCGCGGCGGAATTCGTCCGGGGGCGTAACGACCTGGAGCTGATTCAGTTGAATTCCTTCGGATGCGGCCTGGATGCGGTTACCGCCGATCAGGTCAGCGAAATTCTGGAGGGAAGCAATAAGCTTTATACCGTTCTGAAGATCGACGAGGTAAACAATCTCGGCGCCGTGCGGATTCGGCTTCGCAGTCTGATGGCTGCAATGCGAATGCGCCGGGAACAGGGAATCGTCGCCCGGCCTAAGCCCGACGTATATCACCGTGCGGAATTTACCGAATCCATGCGTCGGGAAGGGTATACGATTCTCGGCCCGCAGATGCTTCCCATCCATTTCAATATTCTGGAGCCGGTGTTCCGCAAATACGGTTATAATTTTGAGATTCTGGACAACGATAACCGGACCGCCATCGATATCGGCCTGAAATACGTTAATAACGACGCTTGTTTCCCGTCGATTACCATTGTGGGGCAGTTTATGGAAGCGGTGACTTCCGGTCGGTACGACACCGACAAGCTGGCCATTATTATGACCCAGACGGGCGGTTGTTGCCGCGCCTCCAATTACGTAAGCTTTATTCGACGCGCTCTGGATAAGGCGGGGTATTCCCATATACCCGTCATTTCCCTGAACGTTAACGGAATGGAGACGAACGAAGGCTTCGGGCTGTCTCTGAACTTTGTAAAAGATGCCGCTCGCGCCTTGGTCTACGGGGATCTGCTGATGCGCTGTCTGTATCGGGTTCGTCCTTATGAGATTACCCCGGGCTCGGCAAACGAGCTTCTTGAAAAGTGGACGAAAATTTGCATTGAATCTCTGACCGTTCCCGGTTCTCGCCGGTCCTACAGCCGTGTTTGTTCCGATATCGTATCGGAATTCGATACTCTCCCCCTCGACGAAGCGCTGAAAAAGCCCCGCGTTGGGATCGTAGGAGAGATTCTGGTCAAATATATGCCCCTTGCCAACAACCATCTCGTCGAGCTTCTGGAACGGGAGGGGGCGGAGGCCGTGGTTCCGGATTTCATTGACTTTTTGAATTACAGCTTCTATAGCGCTTCCTATAAGAATAAGAATTACGGAACTCCTTACGTTGGAGTGATCGGCTCCCGCGCTGCCATCAACCTGATCTCGTTGATCCGCAAGCCTGCCATAGACGCGCTGAAAAAGAGCCGACGCTTTGACGTGCCCGTGTCTATTGATGAGATTGCGGAAATGGCGAAGCCCATTCTTTCCCTCGGAAACCGATACGGGGAAGGCTGGCTTCTGACGGGGGAGATGGTGGAATTGATCACCCACGGAACGCCGAATATCGTGTGTATTCAGCCCTTTGCCTGTCTTCCCAATCACGTGGTGGGGAAGGGGGCCATTAAGAAGCTAAAAAGTCTATACCCCCAGGCAAACATCGCCGCCGTGGACTATGACCCCGGTGCCAGCGAAGTTAATCAGCTGAACCGCATCAAGCTTATGCTTTCCGCCGCAAAAGAGAACCTGAAATCCGGTTCTTAAAATAACGAGAGCCTCTGCAGATCATTTCTGCGGAGGCTCTCTTTTACAGATACGGTTAAATAGACGAAAAAAAGAAAACGTCCGAACGATCTTCGGACGTTTTCTTGGTGACCCGTAGGAGAGTCGAACTCCTGTTACAGCCGTGAAAGGGCCGTGTCTTAACCACTTGACCAACGGGCCGTTTGGTAGCGGAAGCTGGATTTGAACCGGCGACCGTACGGGTATGAACCGTATGCTCTAGCCAACTGAGCTATTCCGCCATGCTTGCCGCTTTAACGATCGGCGCTTGAATATTATACTACATTTTCGGCGCTTTGTCAATGGCGGCGGTGTGACATATTTGAAACGAAAGTGTGAACTTGCTTATTCAAAAGTATCTTCGTCCAGATACGTAGAAAAAAGGTCTGCGGTGTAGAAAAGAAGAGATTCCGGATAATCGGTATTCACCTTTTGCAGCAGATTCCGGTATTCAAAATCTTCACCGCCGTAAGGGCCCATATGGTAATAGATGCATAACTCCTCCTGAGGGGTCAGTCGGAAGAACGACTGAATCATGCGAATGGAACGATAGGAATGGGGAAGAGGCGGGGAGACGGATTTCGTGTTGGTCCAGACGTCGTACTGTTCCCACTTTCCGTCCACCTTCCGGTTCCGCTGCTCCAGCACGTAATAATTGCATTTGCAGATATCGTGGAGCAGGGAGACGATGACCACGCTTTCCTCCGGCATTTCAATCTTGCGGAGTGCCAGAAGATTGCGATAATTCTCGTACACGTTCAACGTGTGGGCCAGGAGTCCTCCCCGGCAGTTGTTGTGGTATCGCGTGGATGCGGGGGCGGTGTAGAAATCGGTTTTCGTTTCCAGATAGTCGATCAGACTGTCGATTCCCTTTCGATCCACGGAACGGAGAAGTTCCAAAAATACCTTCTTATTATCTTCGATGGCTTCCGGTTTATACATATCGAACGCTCCTTATCGTTGTCTGGTGATGCAAATCCCGTCGGGCAGCGGGGCAAAAACGTATCCCTGTTCTTTCAGTCCGCTGATAATGCGGGACAGGGAGGTGTTGGCCCGTTTGTTGTCCATCAGCAGAACGACGCAGGTTTTATAGGTCGCCTTCAGCGTTTTGGATGATCCCTTCAGGGTGTTTGATACAATTTCGTCTACGTCGGTCTCCGTGGCGTTTTCCGAGTCTACCGACCAGTCGTTGACCATAAATCCCTCCGCTTCCAGACGGGCGAGAACCTTTTCAAATACCTCGGTGCTTCCGGTATATTTCTTAAACCGGATCTCCGCCGTGGCGGTGCCTCCCGGCATGCGAACGAGAACGGGGGCTTCTCCCGTGATTTCCTTGACCAGATCCCGGCAGGCGTAGAGATCGTTGAAATAGGCCTCTTCGCTGGCGTAAATCTTTTCGAGATCGTCGGAATAGGAGCGGATGCCGATCTTGTGTCCTGCGTCGAAGGCTTCCTTCAGCGCCGATCTCATTGCCGTGTTCTCTTTTAGGTTGTCGGCAATAACGAAAAAGGTTCCCTTGATCTCGTTCTTGTTCAACGTTTCGATAACCGACACCGTATTCTGGGAAAATCCGCCGTCAAAGGTCAGAAATGCAGTTGGGGTCGTTTTGTAATTTTCCCGGCTCTGCAGTTGTGCCAGCTTTCCCTCCGCCTGAGATTTCTGCGCGGAAAGCTCGCTGATTTCTTTTTTCAGGTTCTCCACGTCGTTGCGGTAGCCTTCCGTTTTTTTGACCACGTCTTCAAAGCCGCCGATGTTTTCAATTGCGGTCTTTTCTTTATAGCAGCCGAAGATCAGAAGCAGACAGGCCAATGCGGCGATAAATGATACGAATACGCTTGCAAACTTCATATCGCCACCTCAATTTCCGCCCAAGGCCGAGATCTTGCGGTTCAGCTCTTCGATTTCCTTCCGCAGGCTCTCCAGCCGGGATTCCAGATCGTTTTTCTCGGATTTTACGTCGTTTAATTCCTGCATAACCGAGCCGTACGCCTCCGGCCGAGCCAGATTTTCATTCCGAAGTCCAACGTACCGAATCAGTAGGGAGATCATCAGGACGAGGAACAGCAGAGCTACTCCCGCAAAGATGAGATCCGTTCTTTTTTCCTTCAAAAAAGCGGCGGACGGTTTCTTCTTTTTCTTCATAAGGTATCCTCCGTGCCGGGAATCCGGCCGATTGCGATGGGTTGTGTGAGTTGTTCCTTATATATTATAACATATTTTCCCGTCGATTGCAAGACCTATTTTCCAAATATGAGGAACAATCGTATTCAATTGTGAAAAAAAATCGATTTTATTAGGAAAAATATTGACAAAAATACAAAAGTATTATAATATAGATATGTATATGTTAAATTCTCCGAATTTTCAATACAGAAAAACACGACAGGAGGTTGATTCCCATTACCACCACAGAAATTATCATTATGGCCGTGGCCGTTGTAATAGCTGTTGTTATCGGGTTCCTTATCGGTATGATTTACCGTAAAAAGATCGGCGAGGCCGCCATTGGCTCCGCAGAAGAAAAGGCCCGCAACATCGTAAACGACGCCATCAAGGCCGCCGAAACCAAATCCAAAGAAGCTTTGCTGGAAGCCAAAGAAGAGATCCACCGTAACCGCAACGAAGCGGAAAAGGAAATCCGCGACCGTCGCGGAGAACTGCAGCGGATGGAAAAACGCCTCGTCCAGAAGGAAGAAATGCTGGATAAACGCGAAACTTCTTTCGTGACCAAAGAAGAAAACATGGAACGCCAGATGAAGAAGCTGGAATCCCTGGAGGTTGAAAAGAACGAAGTTATCGACCAACAGCGCAAGATGCTGGAGCAAATCTCTTCCATGACTGCAGATCAGGCCCGCGCCTATTTGTTGGAAACTCTGCAGAACGATCTGAAGCACGAATCTGCCGCTATGATCAAGGATATGGAGGCCCGGACGAAGGAAGAAGCGGAGGTCCAGGCCCGCGAGTTGATCTCCCGCGCGATTCAGAAGTGCGCTTCCGATCACGTGGCTGAATCCACCGTATCTTCCGTTACCCTTCCCAACGACGAGATGAAGGGCCGCATTATCGGCCGTGAGGGGCGGAATATCCGCGCTCTCGAGAATCTCACCGGCGTTGATCTTATTATCGACGATACCCCCGAAACCATCGTTCTTTCCAGCTTTGATATCGTGCGCCGTGAGATTGCCCGTATCGCTCTTGAACGTCTGATCCAGGACGGCCGCATCCATCCCACCCGTGTCGGAGACATGGTGGAAAAGGCCCGCAAGGAAGTGGATCAGGTTATCAAAAAAGAAGGCGAGCGCGCTATCTTTGAGACCAACGTTCACGGAATCCATCCCGAATTGGTCCGGCTTCTCGGACGTCTCCATTACCGCACCTCCTTTGGTCAAAACGTGTTGAATCACTCTATTGAAGTGGCTCATCTTTCCGGAATCCTCGCCGGTGAACTGAAGGTTGACGTTAACGCTGCCAAGCGTGCCGGTCTTCTTCACGATATCGGTAAATCGGTTGACCAGGAGACCGAGGGATCCCACATTTCCATCGGTGTGGATCTTGCCCGGAAATATAAGGAACACGAAAATATCGTTCACGCTATCGAAGCGCACCACGGTGACGTGGAGGCCAAGACCGTTCTTGCTGCCATCGTTCAGGCCGCAGACGCGATTTCCGCCGCCCGTCCCGGTGCCCGTCGCGAAGATATCGAGAATTATATCAAGCGTCTGGAGAAATTGGAATCCATTGCAAACGACTTCAAGGGTGTGGAACGTACCTACGCCATTCAGGCAGGCCGTGAGATCCGCGTGATGGTTCGTCCCGAAGATATTACCGACGACGATATGGTGATTCTTGCCCGCGATATTGCCAAGCGTATTGAGAGCGAACTGGAATATCCCGGACAGATCAAGGTCCACGTTATCCGTGAGAACCGTGCCATCGAATACGCGAAGTAAGATAAAAAAAGCCGATCCCGAAGGAATTTTCCTTCGGGATCTTTTTGTTGCGAATTATTTTCTCAGCCCCTCTGCTTTGACAAATTCTTCGCCCCGGTTGGGGTATAATGGAAGGGGGTGAGGGGATGACGGTTTTTGCCGATCTTGCGTTTTTGGTCGGCTCGGCGTTTTGCGGTATCGTTCTGCATCTGGCGTCAGTCTCGCTGGACCTGCGAAAATCTCTTTGGAGGTGCGCCGTTGCAGCTCTTTGCGGAGGAGTGCTGTCAGCGTTATTTCTGACGGTCCCGGTGCCGTCGTGGTGTATTGCTCTGGGAGGTGCCGTTACCGTTTCCGTCCTTTTTTGGGGGAAGACGTTGCCCGGAACGATCCGGAATGCGTTTCGGGTCTTCGTGGTTGCGCTCCTATACTTAGGATTGGTTTTTGTAATTTCTGCAGCGATCTTTGGTCTTTCGGTCTTCTTTGGCGGCGAGGGAGGTTATTTTATCCTTTCTTTTCCCGCGACGGTTCTTGCGGGTGGGATTGCTTATGCAGTTTGCCTGCAATTCCTGCGCAAATTGCAAAAGATCAAACGGCAGCCACCGCTATGTGAATGTACCGTCGAGATCCGGGGAAAACGGATATTTTTCCGGGCATATATGGATTCGGGGAATTTTCTTTCAGATCCTGTCAACGGCCGGCCCGTTGCCGTTGTAGAGTACCGAACGCTGAAAAAGGGCTTCGGTAAGGATCTTCCGGCCTTCGGAAGTTATGATTTCTACGCGTTTTTCGGCGAAAAGGCACGAATCGTTCCTTACCGTTCGATTTCCGGGGACGGCAGAATGCTTCCGGCGTTTATTCCGGATACCTTTACGGTCAACGGTCAAGGTCGGACGGCGGTTGTCGCCGTGTCTGACCGGGTTCTTGAGGCTCAGGGGCGTTTTTCCGGGATTATAGGCCCGGATCTTATAGGAGGGATTGAAGATGAAAATCGGTAAGCTGTTTGAAAAACTGTTGTTATGGCTTTCGGCAGGAGGGGGTGAGGATGGAATTTATTATATCAACGGCAGTGACGTTTTGCCTCCGCCGTTGAATATTGAGGAGGAGCAGACTTACGTTTCCCGCCTCGTTACGGGGGATTGCGGTGCACGGGACGTCTTGATCGAGCGAAATTTGCGCCTCGTGGTTTATATTGCCCGAAAATTTGAGCTTTCCACGCTGTCCTGTTCGATTGAAGATTTAATCTCGATTGGCACGATCGGCTTGATCAAAGCGGTCAATACCTATTGTCCCGGTAAGAATATTAAACTCGCCACGTACGCTTCGCGCTGTATTGAAAACGAGATTCTGATGTATCTTCGTAAAACCGGAAACCTGCGGAACGAGGTCTCGATCGAAGAGCCGTTGAACATCGATTGGGACGGCAATGAATTACTGCTCTGCGACGTTCTGGATTCCGGCGGTGACGAGGTGGGAAAGGAGATCGAACGGGAAGACGAGGTCACGATGCTGAAGCGTGAGGTGGATCTTCTGTCTCCCCGTTCCCGCAAAATTATCGAATTGCGCTACGGTTTTTCCGGAGAGCGGCCGTATACGCAAAAAGAGGTCGCCGATCTTCTGGGAATATCCCAATCGTATATTTCCCGATTGGAAAAGAAGATTCTCGGCAACCTCAAAGAAAAGCTAAAAGAGATATGCTGAATGATCCCGGGGAAAGGCAAGCAGCTTTTCCGCCATACCGTATTTCAGTGAATAGTAAGTATCGAAAAGAAGGGTGAAATTGTTAAAGTTCAAGGGAAGACAGGAAACTCTGTCCGGAATATTCAGTTCCGCACGGAATTTACGTTCCGTATCGCCGGACCAGGAATTTTCAAGAAAACGAAGGATCGACCGCTCTACTACCCGGGGTGTGTATCCGTATTTCTCACCGAGCTCCCGATAGAGCTTCACACCGCCGCCGTAATTGTGCAGGTCCTGGTCGAAATACATCTGAAAGAGTGCCTCTTTTAACAGAGGCGCTCCTTTCGTGTTGCAATGAAACCCGCATTCGGTAAAGATTCTGTCGATATTTTCGGCGGTAAATTGAAGAAGCGGTTCTTTTACCTTAACGTATTTGTTGGTGCTCAGTCGGGGCAATTCCTTCGCCATCGTCAGGAATTCCGTAGGTTCCAGATATTCCTTCGTGATATTCAGCTCTTTCATGTAATCCCGGACTTTTGCGGCGTTTTTCGTGGGGTAGACTGCAAGGATCTTGTAATGCACCCGGGTACGGTAAGCGTTGATATCCACCGGAGTCATGCCTGCAAGGTGGAACAGCTCCGGCTCAATAATAAGGGTTGTGGGGCGAAGCGTTTTGACGATACCGAACAAATCCTTTGGATTAACCGAAGCGGCAACGTTTTCCTTCCCGAAGGTCAAACACATCGTTTCGTAGATGGGTGTGACGAGGGTCGGCCCGACAAAGATAGCAACGCGTATTTTCTTCTCCATATCAATTCCTCACTTTTCACTCTATTGTATCATGTTTCATTGAATTTGTCAAGGTATCGATGTTTTTTTAACTTTTTTGTCGACCTCATTGACAAACGGTGCGGAAAATAGTATAATGAGAAAAAGTGAGGTGCAATTATGAAAAAGGTCAGAATTACGGTTATGCGCAGGTCGGTTTACCCCGATCTGATGGAGCGGTACGAAAATCCCATTGAACATGCCTGCGATATGGAGATCGGCACGGTCTTTATTGCGAACGGTTGGGAAAAACCGGAAGGTCTCTGTAATACCGCATGGGAATGTATGTCTCATTTCGTCATGGCTCTTGCCCACGGTGGCGGTAATTTTTACGACGGCTGGATGAAGAACGAAAAATCTGCTATGATCTCCTGCAACGACGGGTTCCGTCCCGTTTCCTATCTTTTGGAAGCGCTCGAGGAAGACGCCGATTAAAGAGAATACCCGCCGGAATCCGACGGGTATCGCGTTACGTCTCCATTTGCTTGCTCAGGATTTGGGCGGCGGCAGACAGTACCTTTACGTCCGCTTCCCCCGGCGCGTTTCCCATGTCCGGGATCAGCATGGCAATGGCGCCTACGGTGTCGCCTTCCAGTAAGATCGGATTCAGGATTCCGGTATAAACCTTTTCCACGTCTTTGCAGAGGGGCTTGCGGATCTCTCCAATTTTGTAAACGTATTGCTTCCGCTGTTCGATCAATTGATCCGTTTCGGTGGAGACCCGCTTATGCATCAGGTCTTTTTTATTGCTACCCGCTGCTGCGATGACCGAATCCTTGTCCATGACCACGACGGAATTTCCCGTGATCTTTGCTACGGTTTCCGCATAGTCGGATACCGATTCGTCCAATTCCCCGATGGGGGAGTACTTCTTGAAAATGACACCGCCTTCGCTGTCGGTGAAAATTTCCAGCTGCGCCCCTTCCCGGATGTGCATGGTCTTTCGGATTTCTTTGGGGATCACGATGCGGCCCAGGTCGTCAATTCTGCGTACGATACCAGTTGCTTTCATCTATGCATTTCTCCTTAAATTACAAATTGTGCTGTTATTATTTGTATTTTTAGGAGATTTATACTGTGTGAATTTACTTTTTGATATTGTTTGGCAGTTTGATCCAAGGCTTTCTTCATCTTTTATCAGATTATAAATATTTTGAGAAACGGTGCCGGAGGTACAAATTACATGTCCGCAAAAAATAAATTAACGATTTTATCCGCGCTTTGCTTTTATCCCGTGGTCTCTACCTTTTTGATGACGCTGATCTGGCAGTTTTTTGGGGCGGAGATCCCGCCGTTTTTGGGGGGATATTTTTACAAATGGGTTTTTACGTATTCGGAAAACAACCCGGATTGGCTGAAGGAGCCCTATCTTGCCGCCACCCGGGCTTTGTATTTCGTTTACATCTTTTCTTACGTTCTCATCTTTTTGTTGGCGCTTTTGTCTCTTCGCCGCCGAGGAAAGGCGGTCTGCGCATGGGGAATTTGTCTTTTGTGGTTGGCCGATTGCGGTTGGATTGTGGCCGAAATGATTATGACGGGCGCGGAATGGCATTATTTTGTTCTGTTGGGAGAGCATCTTGTTTTCGTTGCGGTCACCGTTCTATTTTCTCTGTTTTATCTCAAGCTGAAAAAGGACGAGCCCGGGTTGTTTAAAAAGCGAAGAAGGAATAAAACCTATCGGAATCGGTTTTAAAGAAACGGCAGAGGAGAAACCTCTGCCGTTTGCGCTTAGAAGATGCTTTTGATCAGTTTGTCAGCGGAAGTATTCAATTTTTTGTAATCCATAGCCTCGATATAGTATTCTTCCAGATCGTCGTGAAGCTTCTTCTCTTCCGTAAGGCTTTGTTCCGCCTCTCTCAGGCAGAGGCGAAGGAGATTTTCACCCTTCCGTCGCAGCAGCTTCAATTCTTCGCATGGAGCGACAAAACGGGAAAGATGGATTCGGTAGGCGTTTGTCGGTTCGAAATTATGAAGAAGGTTTTCGGTTACGAAGGCAACTCCGTCTTCCGGGAATACGGCGTGAATAGGAAGAGAGGGGCGGAGAGGATCGTAAAATACGTAGGCCGTAGCGCCGTATTCCTCGGCCGTCTTGAGAACTTCGTCCAAAAAGAGATGGGAGAGGAAGAAGGGGTCGCAAAGAACGAATACCTTATCCGCCATGGTATAGACCGTGTCTTTGTTCGTCAGAATCCCCTGTGGCGTGATCCCGGTCAGAAACCGGGGATAAAAACGGCCTTCCCGTTTTTGCTTCAATAGATTCCGTTGGGTGATTTTCCGTGCAAAATTCCGTAGCTTTCCCGGCTCCGTGCGGTTTATCGCCATAGCGCAGAGATCGTCGGCTCCGCTTTTTGCTGCGGAAAGATATCGGTAAGCGTGAGCAAAGCGCTCCTTGATGCGCCGTGAAAGCTCTTCGATCTCTTCCCGATTTTCCTGCAGTTTTTTACGGTTCCAAAAGGCTCCGGTGTAGAAAATATCGTCAACGGCACCGGGAAGGCGGGGTTCGATCAAATGGGGGGAGGTTCCGTCTGCAAGGGAGATTCCCACCTCCGGAATCCGGACGGCGTCAAGGGATTCTCCGTCGGACGAACAGTAGCAATATTCGACGAAATACCCTCGTCTCAAGGCTTCAGCCGCCGCTTTTTTCATCAGGCTGCTCTTTCCGCTTCCCGGGCCGCCTTTGATGACGATCATTCTCCCTTCTTCTTGGAATCTGTCGTAAAGCGAAGCGAATCCCTCTCCGGAATTGGCTCCAAGAAAGGTGCGGATGGTTCCACCGTTCATAAATGATTCCTCCTGATCGGTATTTATTCCAGTATATGCCGTCGGAGAAATTGCGACACCGGGAAAAATAGAATATTTTGTTACATATTCATTCTTTAACTTCCATTTTAATAAATTGTGTGGTATAATATAATGTAACACGTCCGCAAGGAGGTTCGTCTTGTGAAGAAGGCCCGGGTCTTATATGGGATCGCATTTTCGGTTTTGCTTGCTGTGGAGATTCTTATCGCGCTTTTCGTGCGGGACGCTTTCGTTCGCCCTTACGTAGGGGACGTCCTGGTCGTGGTTCTTCTTTGCTGTCTCATTCGTACCGTTTTCCCGTGCGGAACGCCCTTTCTCTCTTTCTACGTATTTCTTTTCGCATCTGCAGTAGAAGTAGGGCAGTACTTTGATTACGCATCTCTTTTAGGGCTTCAGGGAAGTCGGTTTTTTCGTACCCTCCTCGGAAGTACCTTTTCCGTGGCGGATCTGATCTGTTACGCCGTGGGGTGTGCGTTGTTCTTCGTGGTTGAAAATCTGATCATATCCCGTTTGGATCGAAGGAAAGGACGAGAAGACTGATTTTCGAACACTTTTTGGTTTTTTTGATACATTCTCCCGTTTTTTATTGAATTTTAAGCCCTTTTGTGTTATAATATACGGGAGAAATCTGTTCGATATTTGAAAGGAGCAATTGGATATGGATCGTTTTGAACTGGCATCTGAATATAAGCCTACCGGCGACCAGCCGAAAGCCATAGAACAATTGGTCCGTGGCTTACAGAAAGGCAATAAACGGCAGACTCTTCTGGGGGTTACCGGCTCCGGGAAAACCTTTACGATGGCAAATATCATCGCTGCCATGAACCGTCCCACCTTGATTCTGGCGCATAACAAGACCCTTGCCGCACAGCTGTGCTCGGAGTTCCGCGAATTTTTTCCCAAAAACGCCGTGGAATACTTCGTATCCTATTACGATTATTATCAACCGGAAGCTTATATCGCCCATACCGATACGTATATCGAAAAGGATATGAGCATTAACGACGATATCGATCGGCTGCGTCATTCCGCGACCTCAGCCCTGTTCGAGCGCCGGGACGTAATTATCGTGGCCAGCGTTTCCTGCATTTACGCCCTTGGGGATCCGGAATCCTATCGATCTCAGGTTTCCTCGGTTCGTGTCGGACAGCGAAAAGATCGGGAGGAGTTTTTGCGGGAACTGACGGCAATCCATTATACCCGCAACGATTTCGATATCGCCCGCGGCACTTTTCGGGTGCACGGTGATATCGTGGAGATTTTTCCTGCAGATTCGGAGAAAAGTCTGATTCGGGTGGAGTTTTTCGACGACGAGATCGACCGAATCTCCGAGATTGACCCTATTACCGGGGAATTGATCTGTCGATATGATTATTATGCGATTTTTCCCGCAGTTCATTATCTGACTACTCCCGACAAAATGGACAAGGCCATCGAAGAAATATTGACGGAAGCCGAAGAGAGGGCTGCGTGGTTTACCGCTCAGGGAAAGCTGATCGAAGCTCAGCGTATCACCGAACGCACGATGTACGACGTAGAATTCCTGAAACAGGTGGGATACTGTAAGGGCGTTGAAAACTATTCCCGGATTCTGGAGGGTCGGGCTCCCGGCTCTACCCCTCACACCCTTCTCGATTATTTCCCCGACGATTATTTAATGTTTGTGGATGAATCCCACGTTACGCTGCCCCAGGTGCGCGGCATGGGCGGGGGAGACCGCTCTCGGAAGACCAGCCTTGTGGATTACGGGTTTCGCCTTCCGTCTGCTTTTGACAACCGTCCGTTGAATTTTCAGGAATACGACGATCGGGTCAATCAGGTGGTTTACGTGTCCGCTACCCCGGGAGAATTCGAGCGGAGCAATTCTTCTCAGATCGTGGAGCAGATCATTCGCCCTACCGGCCTTCTTGATCCGGAGATTTCGGTGCGGCCTACGGAAGGGCAGATTGACGATCTTCTGAGTGAGATCAACGCCCGCGTAGCAAAGCAGGAACGGGTTCTCGTCGTGACTGTTACGAAGAAGTTGGCGGAATCCCTGGCAGATTATTTGGGAAAAATGGAGATCCGCGTCCGTTATCTGCATCATGACGTGGAAACTCTGGATCGGATTCAGATCTTGAAGGATCTGCGCAACGGCGATTTTGACGTTCTCGTGGGGATCAATCTCCTGCGGGAGGGGTTGGATCTTCCGGAGGTTTCACTCGTGGCGATTCTCGATGCGGACAAGCAAGGTTTTTTGCGGAATGAGACTTCTTTGATCCAGATTATTGGCCGTGCTGCCCGGAATGCGCAGGGCAAGGTCATTATGTACGGGGATTCGGTTACTCCTGCCATGGAAGGCGCGATCACGGAGACCGAACGCCGGCGCAAGATTCAAATGGAATACAACGAAGCTCACGGCATCGTTCCCAAGACGATCGTTAAAAAGGTGGACAACAACATGGTCTTTTCCACCGTTGCAAGGGACGTGGAAGGTTCGGAGAAGCGCGAGATCGATTACAAGAAGCTTTCCAAGGACGACCGCCTCGGATTGATCGAAAAGCTGACCAAAGAGATGTATGCGGCCGCAAAGATGTTGGATTTCGAAACGGCGGCCCGTTTGCGGGACGAGATCCGCAAGTTAAAAGGAGTAAAATAATATGGTGGATAAACTTGTCATCCGCGGAGCCCGGCAGAACAACCTGAAAAACGTGGATCTGACCGTGCCCCGGGATCGTTTCGTCGTGTTTACCGGCCTTTCCGGTTCCGGAAAATCTTCTCTGGCCTTCGATACTATT
Source organism: Eubacteriales bacterium (assembly GCA_045543655.1). GTDB lineage: Bacteria > Bacillota > Clostridia > Oscillospirales > UBA644 > RGIG995. The sequence continues at coordinate 27,389 of JAZPXN010000068.1, read as the reverse complement.
TACGCGGAAGGTCAGCGACGGTACGTGGAATCCCTTTCCTCCTATGCCCGGATGTTTCTGGGACAGATGGAGAAACCCGATATTGACAGTATCGACGGTCTTTCTCCCGCCATCTCGATTGACCAGAAGACTACGTCCAAAAATCCACGTTCCACGGTGGGAACCACCACGGAGATCTACGACTATCTTCGGCTTCTCTACGCCCGTATCGGCGTTCCTCATTGTCCGGTCTGTGGGCTGGAGATCAAAAAGCAGCCCTTGGATCAGATCGTGGATCGCATTATGGAATATCCGGAGGGGACCCGTATTCAGATTATGGCTCCCGTAATCCGGGGGCGGAAGGGCGAATTCGCCAAGCTTTTTTCAGATTACAGGAAAAACGGATTCGTCCGCGTGCGCGTGGACGGGGTCATTTGCGATCTTATGGATGAAATTCCACTGGAAAAGAATAAAAAGCACGATATTGAGATCGTCGTGGACCGTCTGTCCGTGCGTTCCGACGTTCGCCGTCGCCTGACGGACTCCTGTGAGACTGCCTCCCGTATCAGTAAGGGACTGGTTCTCGTATACGATGGGAAGGAAGACCGGATGTTTTCCCAGCGTTATTCCTGTCCGGAACACGAGGTCGGTATTGAAGAGTTGACCCCCCGGATGTTTTCCTTCAACAATCCCATGGGTGCCTGTAAGACCTGCAGCGGCATCGGATATTTAATGCGCATCGATCCCGACCGCATTTTGACCGATCCTTCGAAAAATATCATGGAAGGCGCCGTCAGTGCTATGGGATTTGGTAATATTACCACCAATCCTTATCTGCTGAAGGCCGTCACCGCCATTTACAAGGCTCACGGCGATAATCTCAGTACTCCAATGAAGGACGTTTCTCCTGAAACCGTTCATCAGGTTTTATACGGATGTGACGGATTTGACGGGATCATCCCCACCATGGAGCGGCGCTATAAGTCCACCACAAGTGCCTGGGCGAAGGCGGAATACGAATCTTTGATGAGCAATAAGCCTTGTCCCGAATGTCACGGAGCCCGACTGAACGAGCTTTCTCTTGCCGTTACGGTAGGAGGACTGAATATCGATCAGTTTTGCCGTCTTTCCGTGGGGGACGCTTTGGATTTTATCAACGCTCTCAAGCTCAATCAACGGGATGCGGCCATTGCGGATTTGATCCTGAAAGAGATTCGCTCCCGACTCGGCTTTTTGAAAAGCGTCGGTTTGGATTATCTCACCCTGGCCCGGTCCTCCGGTACGCTTTCCGGCGGCGAATCGCAGCGTATTCGTCTTGCCACGCAGATCGGTTCCTCGCTGACCGGCGTTTTGTATATTCTTGACGAGCCCAGCATCGGTCTGCATCAACGGGATAATTCCAAGCTTATCGAGACCTTGAAGCGCCTCCGGGATTTGGGGAATACTCTGATCGTAGTGGAGCACGACGAAGATACCATGCGGGCCGCCGATTGGATCGTTGACATTGGCCCCGGCCCCGGGATTCACGGTGGAGAGGTGGTATATTCCGGCGAATTTGAAGGACTCCTGTCCTGTGAAGGTTCGATTACGGGGGATTATCTTTCCGGGCGAAAAGTCATTGAGATTCCCGAAAAGACCCGTCCCATCGGATCGAAGTATCTTACGGTCCGCAACGCCCGGCAAAATAACCTGAAGGGCATTGACGTAAAGATCCCTCTCGGCGTATTTACCTGCGTGACCGGCGTTTCCGGTTCCGGCAAATCCAGTCTGATCAATGAAATCTTCTATAAAACTTTGGCATCCTCTCTGAACCGTGCCCATGAGATCCCCGGCGAATGCGACGGCGTGGACGGTTTGGAGCAAGTGGATAAGGTGGTTAATATTGATCAGAGCCCCATCGGCCGTACGCCCCGCTCCAATCCCGCCACCTATACCGGGATGTTCAATGAAATCCGGGAGTTGTTTGCCGCAACCCCCGATGCGAAAGCGAAGGGGTATACCGCAAGCCGCTTCTCGTTTAACGTGGATGGCGGGCGCTGTGAGGCGTGCTCCGGGGACGGCGTTACCAAGATCGAAATGCACTTTTTGCCCGATATTTACGTCCCCTGTGACGTTTGCGGCGGAAAGCGGTACAACCGGGAGACGCTGGATATCAAGTTTAAGGGAAAGAGTATCTACGACGTCTTGGAAATGACGGTAGAAGAGGGTTTGAAATTTTTCGAGAATTTCCCCTCCCTTCGTCGGAAGCTGCAGACCCTTTTCGACGTAGGTCTCGGCTATATCAAGATCGGTCAATCGTCTACCACCCTCTCCGGCGGGGAAGCCCAGCGGGTCAAGCTGGCCACTGAATTGTCCAAGCGCTCCACCGGCCGGACGGTCTACGTTCTCGACGAACCCACTACCGGCCTTCACACGGCAGACGTGCATCGGCTGATCGACGTGCTTCAGCGGCTGACCGATGCGGGAAACACCGTGGTTGTCATCGAGCATAATCTGGACGTGATCAAAGTATGCGATCACGTCATCGATCTGGGGCCCGAAGGGGGAGACAAGGGCGGCTTTATCGTGGCGGAAGGCACTCCTGCAGAGGTTGCGGAATGCGCAGCGTCCTATACCGGCCATTATCTGAAGCCCCTTTTGGAGAAGCTCTCATGAATGGGGAAATGACGCTGAAGGTGATCGCCCGGATGAAAAGCCCCTATCCAGGGAAATTCGGCATTCCACGGCAGAGTGGAAGAGTTCCCGAGGCGGTTTCCCGGATCGTTTTTGAGCCGGAATACCGTAACCCCGACGCTCTTCGCGGATTGGAAGGGTTTTCTCATCTTTGGATCATATGGCAGTTCTCCGAAGCGGAAAGCAACGGATGGTCTCCCACGGTCCGCCCCCCGCGGTTGGGTGGAAACCGGCGAATGGGCGTATTTGCGACCCGTTCGCCCTATCGGCCCAATGCAATCGGTTTGTCCTGCGTAGAGATCAAAAATATCGTTCTCTCGTCCCCCGAGGGACCCGTTCTTGAGGTCTGCGGAGGCGATTTGATGGACGGAACGCCTATTTACGATATCAAACCCTATCTGCCCACGGCGGATCTCATTCCCCATGCAAAGGGCGGCTTTGCCGGGCCGGTGGCAGAGTATGCCTTGGAGGTTTTGGATCCTCAAGGTTATTTCAAGGAAATCCCAGATCCCGATGTCCGGCTGATCCGGGGCGTTCTTGCCGAAGATCCCAGACCGGCGTATCAGAGGGATCCGGAACGGCTTTATTCTTTTGAATGTGGCGGTTATCATATTTCCTTCCGGGTGGAGGAGAAACGGTTAATTCTTTGCGATCTGAAAAAGATCGAGCATTAAAGGTGTATTTATGAGTTATCTTATCAAGCGCAAAAAGGCCTTGAATTCCACCGTTACCATGATGGATATCGAGGCGCCTCTCGTTGCAAAAAAGGCCCAGCCCGGCCAATTTATTATCCTTCGCGTGGATGAAGAGGGCGAACGGATTCCTCTGACCGTGGCCGGCTATGACCGGGAGGAAGGTACGGTGCGGATTATCTTTCAGATCGTGGGTGCCACCACGGGCGCCTTGAACCGAAAGGAAGAAGGGGAGACGGTTTCGGATTTCGTTGGTCCCCTCGGTAACGCCACGGAGACGGAAGGTCGGAAAAAAGTCTGCATCGTCGGTGGCGGTGTCGGTTGCGCGATCGCGTTGCCCGTGGCACAGAAATTACATGAAATGGGCTGTGAAGTCCATTCTATTATCGGTTTCCGCAATCGCGATCTCGTCATTCTGGAAGACGAGTTTGCCAGGGTGTCTTCTCGTCTGATCCTGATGACCGACGACGGTTCCGCCGGGGAAAGGGGCCTGGTCACCGATCCTTTAAAGGAAGCGTTGCAGGCCGGAGAGGCGTATGACGAAGTGATCGCGATCGGCCCTCTCGTGATGATGAAATTCGTCACCCTGACCACCCGTCCCTACGGGATCAAAACTACCGTTTCCATGAATCCCATCATGATTGACGGTACCGGTATGTGCGGCGGATGCCGGCTGACGGTGGGTGGGAAGGTGAAATTTGCCTGTGTGGACGGTCCGGACTTCAACGGATTTGAAGTAGACTTTGACGAAGCTATGGAAAGAGCTACTATGTACCGTGACTTCGAGCGCCACGCTTACGACGCCCATTGCAATCTTTTGAAGAAGGGGGACGAATAAGATGGCGAATATGGATCCGAAAAAGAATCCTATGCCTACCCAGGACCCCGCGGTTCGCGCCCGAAATTTTGATGAAGTTGCCCTTGGGTACACCGAGCCTCTCGCTTTGGCGGAGGCCTCCCGTTGTTTGGAGTGCAAGCATATGCCCTGCGTGGCCGGTTGTCCCGTAAATATTCATATTCCCGCTTTTATTGCAAAGGTCCGGGAAGGGGATTTCGAAGGAGCCTATCAGATCATTTCTCGATCCTCCAGTCTGCCTGCCGTCTGCGGTCGGGTCTGTCCCCAGGAAAGTCAGTGCGAAAGCAAATGTGTTCGCGGCATAAAAGGGGAGCCCGTGGGGATCGGGCGTTTGGAGCGATTCGTCGCAGATTGGCATAACGATCATTCCGGAAACGCCGTGGCTCCGGCTCCTTCTAACGGTCATAGGGTTGCCGTCGTGGGCTCCGGGCCTTCCGGCCTCACCTGCGCCGGAGATCTGGCCAAAAAGGGGTATGACGTAACGGTTTACGAAGCGCTCCATGTTGCCGGTGGCGTTTTGGTTTACGGAATTCCCGAATTCCGCCTTCCAAAAGAGATCGTGCGTAAGGAAGTGGAGACGTTAAAGGGCCTCGGCGTTAAGATCGAGACCAATATCGTAATCGGCAAGACCCTTACGGTGGACGAGCTGTTTGAGGCTGGATTTGAAGCCGTTTTTATCGGAAGCGGCGCCGGGCTGCCCCGCTTTATGGGAATTCCCGGAGAATCCTTGAAGGGGGTTTATTCGGCCAATGAATTTTTGACCCGCAGCAATCTTATGAAGGCTTACCGTGCGGATGCTTCAACCCCCATTCAGCGGGCAAAGCGCGTTGCCGTGGTGGGTGGCGGAAACGTCGCTATGGATGCTGCCCGTACCGCTCTGCGTCTGGGGGCCGAGAAGGTCTATATCGTTTATCGCCGCAGTATGGACGAATTGCCCGCCCGGAAAGAAGAAGTGGAGCACGCTATGGAAGAGGGGATCGAATTTCGGCTTCTGTGCAATCCCAAGGAGATTCTCGGATATCATAATGCCGAGGAGAAACGGGATCCCAGAAACGGCACCGTAACCGCCATCCGTTGCGTGCGTATGGAATTAGGGGAACCGGATGCTACCGGTCGCCGTAGCCCGGTGGAGGTTCCCGGCTCTGATTTTGATCTGGAGGTGGACTGCGTGATCATGTCCATTGGTACCAGCCCCAATCCCTTGATCAAATCCACGACCGACGGGCTTGAGGTGAACCGTAAGGGCGGTATTATCGTTAATGAAGACGGCTTGACCTCCCGCTCCGGAATCTACGCCGGTGGGGATGCAGTGACCGGGGCGGCAACGGTTATACTTGCCATGGGCGCCGGAAAGACCGCAGCAAGCGCCATTGACCGAGCTCTTTCGGAGAGTCGGTAAGGAGCAATGCCTATGAAGACGTGTATCGTTCTGGAAGGCGGTGCCATGCGTGGCGTATTTACTGCCGGTGTTCTGGACGTATTTCTGGAACGTAATATTGAACCGGACGCCTGTATCGGCGTTTCGGCCGGTGCTTGTCTTGCCTGCAGCTTTCTGACGAAGCAAAAGGGGCGGGGATTTGCCGTCATGACCGATTATCTGGACAATAAGGATTATTGCAGCTTATCCAGTCTCGTCCGGACGGGAGATCTGTTCGGTGCGGATTTCCTGTATCACAAGATTCCCGAGGAGCTGTATCCCATTGATAACGATGCCTTTCTCGCCGGAAAAACGGAGTTATATACCGTCGTGACCAACGTTGAGACCGGAGCGCCGGAATATCATCGGGTCGAAGATATGTTCCGTGACGTGGATTGGGTTCGCGCTTCCAGTTCTTTGCCGCTTGCGGCCCGTATGGTGGATCTCCGGGGGCAGAAATATCTGGACGGTGGCGTTTCCGATCCCATCCCCGTGAAGAAGGCCCTGGAGATGGGTTTTGATAAAGTGATCGTGGTACTGACCCGCCATCGTGCATTCCGGAAATCCAAAGAAAAAACCATCCCTCTCATTCGGCTGAAATATCGAAATTATCCCAAACTGGTCGAGGATATGAAAAACCGGCACGCGGTCTATAACGAGAGCCTTGACTTGGTGAAAAGATTGGAAAACGAGGGAAAGATCTTCGTAATCGCACCTAGTGATCCGTTGAACATTTCCCGTACGGAGAAAAATATGGCACTGCTACGGGATGGCTATCAGCAGGGGCGCACCCTTACCGAGAGCTTGCTTCCGAAGTTAACGGAATATTTGAAGAATTGAATCAAATAGTACGATCCCCGGACCAACGGTCCGGGGATCGGTTTGTATTCGGTCAATTATTGACGGTAATTTCGGGTTCGGAGAGGAGACCTTCGGGGGAGAAACGGTAATTGTAGCTCCACCGGTCGCCGATCTGTCGCCACATTCTGGGGTTCTGATATTCGTCTACCACCGTATGCAACGGAGCAAAGCCGTTGGTTCGGGGGATATACGAGGTCAGATCCAGGGTGTGCTTTCCGGCCGAAACGGGGAGGGTGGTCGCATAGGGCGGATAGGCAATCAGGTCGGAGCTTCCGTCCAGAGTAATCCGGTTGACCGTGGCGCGGAACCGGGGCAGCCGTACGGTAAGATCTCCGGCATCCGTTTCCACGGGGATGTGATAGGTAAAGCATCCACTGTAGAAGGGGAATCCTTGATTGACGATATTATCGAAAGGCACCGTTTCGGGCAGGGGAGACAGGACGTTGGTGCGGCCCTCGTTATGCACTGCAAAATTCCCCAAAAGATACATCCATTCCGTATTGGTATTCGGTCCGATGGGCAGAATGACCTCAATGACGTTTTTCCCCTTTGCAAGAGCGGGAAGGAGGACCTTCCGGATGGCCTTATCCACGTAATATCCGCAGTCGGTGATGTGGATCTTTTTGCCGTTCAGCAGGATCGTCGCTTTGTCGGCATCTTCCAGGGCGAGGTAAGGAACTCTGCAGCGGAAGGTGCACTCTACTGTATAACGCAGGCGGATGGTGTGGGTTGCGGGGATCTTCTCGAGAACCCAGGGCTGAGCCACCTGGCCGCCGTGAGTCTCCAGTCCCAGTTCCTTGCGAATGATATTATCGGCCCGGAGAATTTCCTCCATGGGGCGGTAGGGCTCGTCGTCCTTGGCAAATTCGGCCTGATCGATGAGGCAGACGTTGGGTTCGGAAAGCGTGTATCTTACTTTGTTTGGAACGGGCAGAACGTTCGTTTTCTTGTTTTCGATGACGGTGGCCTCCGACGCCTTTGTGTTGGCGGATTCGGCTTCGATCTGCATTACGGGAACGGCGGCTTCTGTTTCGATGCCATCGGGAAGGGGTGCGCCCACGGGCGTCAGTCGGTAAAGAAGGGAATCGTAATCGTAAACCACGGTCCGCAGATAGGTTTTCCCATTCTTTGCTTCGGATTTTACCGGCAGGATTCGGCCGGTCATGGAATCGTAAAGGGTTACGTTCCAATCGCCGTCAAAGGTGATGCGCAGGCCTTGGGGTGTGGAGATATCCTTGCAGTAAGGTTCTACGCCGTGGGCAATGAAGACCCATTTTCCGTCGCCGTCCCAGCGGATCTGATGGAGCAGATTCTTCGTGGTTTTTCCGTCTTCCCCCTTGATGGAAACGGTTCTTACGTTTTCCAAAGCGTCGAGGATTTGGCTCTCGCTGAAGGTGATTCTCTCGGAAACGTCAAAGAGATTTCCGGGTCGGTCGGAGGGGACTGCATTTTCCAGCGAGGGCTTTTTGCCGAGGAAAATCAGGCGGCCGCCGGCCTTTTGGAACGCTTCGAGGCGTTCCAGGGTGGTGGAACGGATGGTTTCACATTCGGGGACGATCACAACGTCGTATTTCATCTTGCCGACCTTGAGAGGTGCTCCGAATTCGGTACACTGATCGGGGAAGAGGGATTCGGAAATAAAGTCGAAGTCAATAGAACCAAGAAGTAGCCATTTCGTGAGGTTCAGGAAGTTCTGATCCATCTGCTCTCGGATGGCGGCAGTTTGTTCTTCCGGTCCCCAATGGAGCCAGTAGCTTTCTACCGGGTGAACGACCGCAACCTTGACGTCGGGCGTCCCGCGGGTCATTGCCGAAGCAACCCGGGCAAAATGATCCTCCACGTAGGAGTATTCTTCATACCAGGGGGAATGATAGTGGATCGACGCAGGGTAGTCGCGCTTGGCTTCTCCCTTCATGGTATACCAGGAAAGGTGGGGAACGCGGATGGTGACCCCAAGGGCTGCCTGCCAGTCTCCGTGGAGTTTATGACCCCGGAAGTCGAAATCCCAACCGGTAACGCCGTAAAGCTCGCTCATCATGCCCTCGTAGCCGTACTGATGAACGGCAGACTGGCACTGTTTTGCGGTGGTATATTCAAATTTGGCCTGCAGCATATCGATGCCGGGCAACTGGAAGGAGCGATAAGAACGCATGGCTTCCCCCAAAGCGGCGGTCTGCTTCAGCAGGGTGGGCTCTTCCATCATATGACCGGTCAGTTTCAGATTGTTTTCCTTGCACCACTTTCCGCAGTTGTCGGCAAAGGCGACGGCAAATCGTTCCGCCACGTGATCGTGATAATGATATCGGACCGTGGATACCTTTCCGTCGGGAAGATCCCAGATCAACTCGGGGAAACAGTCGATCAGATCTTCTCCGTAGGCCGCTTTGAAGGTATCGTTCAGGTCGTCGGTCCAGGGCAGAGTAACGTCTACGTTTTCCTTTGCGTAGGTCAGCATGCTTTTCCGGGTGAACTGGGGTTCGTCGGTAAAGATGGCAGGGACGGTCTCGTCAAATTCTTCTCCCACGGCATTCTTGTAAAATTCATAAGTGGTTTCGATAAATTTATCCATGGCCTTTTTGTCAAGGGTATTGACGTAGGCCTGGTTGTTGTACCAGGAAGAATTTTTTGCGATTTCTACGTAGAGATAGCGTACGTCGTGTTTTGCAAGGGAAGGATCGTCAATCCGGCAGTAGGATTTCAGGTATCCGTCGTCAGTTAGTTCGACATCGTATACTGCAATCAGCTTCCCATTCCCCTGACGGGTCGCACGGGCCTGTGATCCGTTGAAAAAACCGTTCTCGTTTTCCCCGTAAGGGACTGCGGTGAAGAGGGCGTGACGTCTGCGGTTTGCGGGATCCTTCGTGATCAGGCCCCCGGCGGCACCGGAGGGCCAGCGGTCCTCGTCGTAAAGCCAGGAAAGCATTTTCTCTTTCTTTGCTTTTGCGGTGCAGGCTTGAACCATTTTCTTGAAATCATCACCAAGATAGGTGTTTTCAAGGCCGGTGCGCACGTGCATATGGAATCCGCCCAGCCCCATCTTCTTGAAAACGTCGATTTGCCATTCCAGTTCTTCTTGCTTCAGATCTCCGTTCCACGCCCAGAAGGGGGTGCCACGATATTCCGAGGTTGGGTTTCGGAACAATTCGGGAGAAAGTTCCTTACCTCCGTTTTTTTTATACAGCATAAGAATACCTCCGATCTTAACGTTTATCTTTAATTTATTTTAGCACAAAAAAAATGTAAAATCAATAGGCTGATTCATGGAAAATATGGTCTGTTTTTAATCTTTCCCGATACTAGTTGGGCGAGAGGCCAAAATTGTCCTTTTTATAGGACATAACGCGTGGTATAATGAATGCGTAAAGAAAAACGAAAGGGAGTTTTCAGTATGACCGTATTCGTAATCGTATCCGCAATCGTATTTCTCAGCATTCTTTGGGACAGCACCGAAGATTTTCGGCGGGAGCTGATGGAGGAGCTGGGACTTTGAAGAAAAGCTCCGTCCCGGACGGGACGGAGCTGTCCGGTTATTCGTACATGGGGAAATTCCTGCAGATCTCCGCAACGCCGGAAAGGATCGTTTCCTTATTCGATTCAAAATCGCGAACGGCGAGGGCGATAAACCTTGCGATCTTCTGCATTTCCTCTGCGCCGAATCCGCGGGTGGTGACGGCGGGAGTTCCGATGCGCACGCCGCTCGTGACGAAGGGCTTTTCGGGGTCAGCGGGAACTGCGTTCTTGTTCAGGGTAATATGAACTTCGTCCAGGCGACGTTCCAGTTCTTTTCCCGTAACGCCGGTTCCTCGAAGGTCGAGGAGCATCAGGTGGTTGTCCGTGCCTCCGGAAACCAGATTCAATCCTTCGTCGAGAAGGGCCCGGGAAAGGGTTTGTGCGTTATCGACGATCTTCTGCTGGTATGCCTTGAATTCCGGCTGCAGCGCTTCACCGAAGCATACTGCTTTTGCGGCAATAACGTGCATCAAAGGACCACCTTGATTTCCGGGGAAGATGGCTTTGTCTACGGCTTTTGCCAGTTCCTCCTTGCAGAGGATCAAGCCGCCTCTGGGGCCGCGCAGGGTTTTATGCGTGGTGGTCGTTACGATGTCTGCGTAAGGGACGGGGTTTTGATGAAGTCCCGCCGCCACGAGGCCGGCAATATGGGCCATATCAACCATAAAGTATGCTCCGACTTCTTTTGCAATGGCGGAGATCTTTTCAAAATCAATCGCCCGGGGATAGGCAGACGCCCCGGCCACGATCAGCTTCGGCTTGCAGTCCCTTGCGATTGCAAGCATATTTTCATAATCTATATATCCGTCGGGGTTAACTCCGTAGGGTACGAAGTTATAAAGCTTTCCGGAAGCGTTTACGGGAGACCCGTGGGTCAGGTGGCCGCCCTCTGCAAGGGACATTCCCATAACCGTATCTCCGGGTTGGAGAATTGCCGCATACGCCGCCATGTTGGCCTGGGCGCCGGAATGGGGCTGAACGTTGGCGTGATCTGCGCCAAACAGCTCTTTTGCCCGTTCTCTGGCAATATTTTCCACGACGTCAACGTGTTGGCATCCCCCGTAATAGCGGTGATCCGGATACCCTTCCGCATATTTGTTGGTCAAAACCGATCCCATTGCCGCCATAACGGCAGGGGAAACGTAATTTTCCGAGGCGATCAACTCGATATTATCCCGTTGCCGTTGCAATTCCATGGCCATTGCCTCTGCAACTTCCCGGTCTCTGTCGTAAACGAAACGAATGCTTGGAAGATATTTTTCGTACATATTATGCTCCTTATTTATGATAAAGCCGTTTGTTTTGATATTGTGGCTCACAGGTGAGGTTGATACCCAATTTGCGGAATACGTCGCTGTCCACCGAAGAGAGAATCACGGTGGAATGGGCTTCGCATCCCTTCAGCAGGGGCAGCATTTTCATGGCCTCCGCGGCGGCGGTGTTCGTGGTGGCCGATACGGCCAGGGCGATCAGAGTTTCGTCGGTATGGAGTCTGGGGTTGTGATTTCCCAGATTCTTGACCTTCAGCTCCTGAATCGGTTCGATGACCGAAGGTGCGATCACCTCCACCTCGTGGGGGATGCCGGCCAATACTTTTAACGAGTTCAGCAGACAGGCAGAGGACGAACCGAACAGCGGAGAGGTCCGGCCGGTTACGATGGTTCCGTCGTTCAGCTCGATGGCCGTGGCGGGGGCGCCGGTGGATTCTGCCCGGAGCAGAGCCGCGCGGATACAGGCCCGATCCTCGGGAGAGCAGTCGGCCTGGTTCATGATCAGCTCCTGCTTGTATACCTCCGTATCGTCGGTGATTCCGCTGCGCTTCCGGCAAAGCGTGTTATAGTATCTGCGAATGATTTCGTTGCGGGCGGCCTCTTTTACGGCTTCGTCGTCGTCAATGGCAAAGCCCGCCATATTGACGCCCATATCGGTGGGAGAATGATAGGGGGATGTTCCGGAGATCTTCTCAAAAATCGCATTTAGCACGGGGAAGATTTCTACGTCCCGGTTATAGTTGACGGCCGTTTTTCCGTAATGCTCCAGATGAAAGGGATCGATCATATTTACGTCGTTCAGGTCCGCGGTAGCTGCTTCGTAAGCCAGATTGACAGGGTGCTTCAGAGGCAGGTTCCAGATGGGAAACGTCTCGTACTTCGCGTATCCGGCAGAGAATCCCCGCTTGTGATCGTGATAAAGCTGGGAAAGGCAGGTCGCCATTTTTCCGGCGCCGGGGCCGGGGGCCGTGACGACGACCAAGGGGCGGGTCGTTTCGATATAATCGTTTTTTCCGTAGCCGTCGTCGCTGACGATCAGCTTTGTGTTGGAGGGATAACCGGGGATGGGATAATGTCGGTAAACGCGGATGCCGAGATTCTCCAATCTCTTCTGAAAGGCGTTTGCAAGAGGCTGAGAGGCGTACTGCGTGATCACGACGCTGCCGACGTAAAGGCCGCATTCGGTGAACGCGTCGATCAGCCGCAAAACTTCCATGTCGTAGGTGATCCCAAGATCGCTTCTCTTTTTGCTCTGTTCGATAGAGGCGGCGCTGATGACGATAACGATTTCAGCCTGGTCCTTCAATTGCCGCAGCATCCGGATCTTGGAGTCGGGCTGAAAGCCCGGAAGTACCCGGGAAGCGTGATAATCGTCGAACAGTTTTCCGCCTACCTCCAGATACAGTTTTCCGCCGAAACCGGAAATCCGCTCTTTGATGTGCTGCGATTGAAGCCGCAGATATTCTTCGTTGTTAAAGCCGATCTTTTTCATGCCCTTTTTCCCTTAATGGGCAAAAGCCCATCCTTCGTAAGAGTTGGATAAATAAAAATACAGTATTATTATATCACATATGTTATCGGTCTGCAAGAGGGTTTTTCGACAAAAAACGGAACTATTAAAGGATCATTTGCCGTTTTTCAGAAAATCAAGAAAGCGGCGGCAGCATTCCGGAAGGTATCCGGAATCCGGGCGAACGATCTCCATGGCAGATTCCAGGGAAGCCCCGTTGATCTCCCTGACGCAGGCGGTGCTTTCATCGAGGACCTCTACTGCGGAACGGGGAACGACGGCCAGTCCCAGACCCAATTCCGCACATTTGACAACGGTGCGGGCGTCGTCGGCAAGAATTCGGATTTTCGGCCGAATTTCCTGCTTTTCAAAAACCTCTTTCAGCGTGGCTTCCCAGCGTCGGTATACGATCAGCGGAAACTTTTCCAGGTCACGAATCGCTATGTTCTCACTGTCCGAAAAAAATTCCGGTCGGCCGACGGCCACCATTCGGTCCGTTGCAAGGGGAAAGGAGAGCGTCCCGTCTTTCTGATAGGGAGTCCGGATCAGTGCGAGGTGAATGACGCCGGATTTCATCAATTCCAAAAGCTGGTAAGTATTCCCTTCGGTGATCTCGAAGCGGATTTCCGGGTTGTTCTCCACAAAATCAGAGATCCATTTCAGGGCTTTTCCGCAGGCAAGGGATGAAACGATGCCGATACGCACCGTGCCCCGTTCCGTATCTGCGGTATCGGCGACTTCCTCTTTTGCCACCCGTGTGAGATCAAGAATGCTCTTCGCGTAAGAATAAAGGGTTTTTCCCGGTTCGGTCAGGGTTATGCGTCTCGGGCCACGTTCAAAGAGAACGCATCCCAATTCCGCTTCCAATTCCTTAAGCTGGGTGCTTAACGGCGGTTGCGTCAGATACAATTTTTTTGCGGCGGAAGAAATACTTCCTTCGTCTGCAACGGCGACGAAATATCGCAATTGTTTCATATCCATAAAATCGGCTCCTTCTATACGGAAAAGATATGGATGCGATATGAAATAAATACTTTTCATATGGCTGATTTTATGATACAATAGACTGAACGAAAAATCAAGGAATTTTTTTTGAACTTCGGAGGATCTTATGAAAAAATTACTGATTTATCTGAAGCCTTACGGAAAGGAAACGGTTCTGGCACCTCTTTTTAAGCTGTTTGAGGCTGTTTTGGAATTGTTCGTGCCTCTCGTTATGGCAGCGATTATTGACCGAGGAATCGGCGGTAACGATAAAAGCTACGTAATTGCCATGAGCGGCGTTCTGGTCGGCCTTGGCGTCGTTGGGCTTGCAGCGGCGGTAACGGCCCAGTATTTTTCCGCAAAGGCAGCGGTTGGCTTTGCTGCCGGCGTCCGCAAGGCTCTGTTTTCCCATTTGCAATCGCTGTCGTATAAAGAAGCTGATACCTTAGGCACCTCGACGATGATCACCCGAATGACCGGCGACGTGAATCTGCTGCAGACCGGCGTGAATATGACGCTGCGGCTGTTGCTCCGTTCCCCCTTCGTCGTGCTCGGTGCCATGATCATGGCCTTTGTCATCGACTCCACGTCGGCGTTTGTGTTCGTTGGGGTAATTCCGTTGCTGTATTTTGTGGTCTGGCTGATTATGCGCATCACCCTTCCCAAATATAAAACCGTTCAGCAGAAGACCGACGGCGTCGTTCTGAAGACCAGAGAAAATCTGGCGGGGGTCCGCGTCATACGAGCCTTCAATAAACAGGAAGACGAAGGGGCTGAATTTACCGAAAAGAATGAGGATCTGACCCGTTTTCAGATCTACGTTGGTAAGATTTCCGCATGGATGAATCCGCTGACCTACGTGATCGTCAATCTTGGAATCGTCGTGCTGATCTACGTTGGTGCCCTCCGGGTGGAAACCGGAATCATCACTCAGGGGATGGTCGTGGCGCTGATCAACTATATGTCCCAGATTTTGACCGAGCTGATCAAGTTTGCCAATCTCGTCGTGACCATCACAAAAGCGCTTGCCGGCGCCAAGCGGGTCAGCGACGTGTTTGATATCAAGTCTTCTCAGATTTCCGGAGTCGAAAGGGAAGGCGCGGAGACCGACGAAATCGTCCGGTTTGAAAACGTTGCAGTCCGCTATTATGCCGATGCATCCCCGGCTCTGACCGGTCTTTCGTTTTCCGTGAAAGCGGGGCAGACCGTGGGAATCCTCGGCGGTACCGGTTCGGGGAAGACCTCTCTCGTCAATCTGATTCCCCGATTCTACGATGCCACCGAGGGAACCGTTTATTTCCGGGGGAGAAACGTGCTGGAATACGATCGAAAATCTCTGCGAGAGCGTTTTGGGGTGGTTCCGCAAAAGGCGGTTCTGTTTCGAGGCTCCATCCGGGATAACCTGAGGTGGGGAAATGAAAACGCCACGGATGAAGAACTGTGGGCGGCGCTCCGTGCCGCGCAGGCGGAAGAATTCGTGATGAAAAAAGAAGGGAAACTGGACGAGCCGGTAGAGCAGAACGGGCGGAACTTTTCCGGAGGCCAGCGCCAGCGGCTGACCATTGCCCGGGCGCTTGTCCGTAAGCCCGAGGTGTTGATTCTTGACGACTCTGCATCGGCCCTGGACTACGCCACGGAAGCTGCTCTGCGAACGGCGCTGAAGGAATTGCCCTTTGCTCCCACTTCTTTTATCGTTTCCCAGCGTGCTTCGTCGGTGCGCCACGCGGATTTTATCATCGTTCTCGATGATGGGGAGGTCGCCGGCATGGGTACTCACGAAGAATTGATCGACTCCTGCGACGTATATCAAGAGATTTATTACTCCCAGTTTGAACGGAAGGAGGATGAAAAATGAATCGGAAATCAACTTTAAAAACGCTTTTTACATATCTGCGCCCCTACGGCGTCTATCTTGCGTTTTCTCTGGTTCTGGCTCTGATTACCGTAGGCCTTACGCTTTACGTTCCGATCCTCACCGGGGAAGCGGTGGATAAGATCATCGGTGTGAATAACGTGGACTATCCCGGCATCTTCGTTATTATCGTAAAAATCTGTATTGCCGTTCTTTTAACCGCCGCAGCGCAATGGATTATGAGTCTTTTCAACAACAAGCTGACCTACGGCATGGTGCGGGATATCCGCCGGGACGCTTTTGGGAAAATATCGACCTTGCCCTTGAAATATCTTGATTCTCATCCCGTTGGGGATCTGGTCAGCCGGGTCATTACCGACGTGGATACCCTTGCCGACGGACTTTTGATGGGCTTTACCCAGCTGTTTACCGGAGTTGCAACCATTCTTGGAACGCTGATCGTGATGTTGTTTTTGGATTATCGCATTGCTCTCGTCGTGGTGCTGGTAACCCCCGTATCTCTCTTCGTTTCCTCGTTTATTGCAAAGCGCACTTATTCTATGTTTCAGGTCCAATCGTCTACGCGCGGAGAACAGACGGCCTTGATCGACGAAATGATCGGTCAGCAGAAGACCGTTCAGGCCTTTGCCTACGAAGATCGGGCGAAGGAACGCTTCGAAGACGTAAACGAACGCCTGCGCGCCTGCTCCCTGAAGGCAATTTTCTATTCTTCTCTCGTCAACCCTTCTACCCGGTTCGTCAACAGCCTCGTATACGCCGGAGTTGGCTTTGCCGGCGCCTTGGCAGTGCTTTCCGGTACCGGTTTGACGGTAGGTCTATTGTCCAGCTTTCTCAGCTACGCCAATCAGTATACCAAGCCCTTTAACGAAATTTCCGGCGTTATGACCGAATTACAGAACGCACTTGCCTGCGCAGGGCGTGTCTTTGATTTTATCGGCCAGGAGTCGGAATCCCCCGATGCTGCCACCGATCCCCTTCCGGAGACCGTGGAGGGGAACGTGGCCTTGGAAAAGGTTTGCTTCTCTTACGTGTCCGACCGGAAGCTGATCGAGGACCTTTCCCTTGCCGTTGCTCCCGGTCAGCGAATTGCCATCGTAGGCCCAACGGGGTGCGGGAAAACCACGGTAATCAATCTTCTGATGCGGTTTTACGATCCCGATTCCGGTTCCGTTAAGGTTGAGGGACGTGATATCCGTGAGATTCCCCGGAAATCCTTGCGGAAGAACTACGGTATGGTTCTTCAGGAGACCTGGTTGAAATCCGGCACGATCCGGGATAACATCGTCATGGGACGGCCCGACGCCACCGACGATGAGGTTGTTGCCGCCGCAAAGGCCTCCCATGCTCACAGCTTTATTAAGCGTCTTCCGGAAGGATACGATACCCGTATTGGCGAAGACGGAGGAAGTCTTTCGCAGGGGCAGAAGCAGCTTCTCTGCATCACCCGGGTTATGCTTTGCCTGCCTCCCATGCTGATTCTCGACGAAGCCACCTCTTCGATCGATACCCGAACCGAGCATCGGATTCAGCGGGCATTCGCAAGGCTGATGGATGGGCGCACCTCTTTTATCGTTGCCCATCGCCTTTCCACCATCCGGGAAGCCGACCGTATTCTCGTGATGAAGGACGGCAGAGTCGTAGAGCAGGGAAATCACGACCAACTGCTGGAAAAAGACGGCTTTTACGCCGAATTGTACCGCAGTCAGTTCGCACGGTAATTCAACCGACCGGGAAGGCTCTTCCCGGTCTTTTTCCCGCTTTCTTCGCATAATGTTTTCTGGTGAGTTTGTAACGAAATTCCGACGATTTGTCAAATAACTTGCTTTTTTGCGAAGAAAGAATTATAATAAATTTGTGATTCCTTTTTCGCCATTTTTGAAATCGGGTGGCGTATGGTGATGAAAAAACGAATGATTTCGATTCTTGCAACGGCAGGATTGGTGATTTCGCTGATCTCGGTGATCTCGGTGATCGCAGAGCGGCTTGTTTGGGAGCGCTATTATTCCATGCTTTCCGTGGAACCGGAGAAGACGGAAGCTTCTTCCGTGGATCTTTTTCCCCGGACCGATATCCTCTCTGCCGATGAAGACGGACTGCCTGTTTTGTCCCCGACCCGGGATGTATTACACGTTCTTCTGATCGGCGTAGACGATCCGCCCGATACTGCTGCTTGCCGTTCCGATGCCGTCGTGCTTCTTTCCGTAAACCGCAAGAGCAAGAGAATCGTTCTTTGCTCGTTTTTGCGTGATCTTCTGGTCTCGGTGGAGGGACACGGGCAAACAAGATTGAATTCCGCCTATTTTTACGGAAAAGAGGAGCTTCTTTGCGCAACGCTCCGGCAGAATTACAATCTTGAGATTCCGTATTTTATAACCGTTGATTTTCGTGCTTTTGAAGGTATTATCGACGGGCTTGGCGGCGTATCCGTGACGCTATCTCCCCGGGAAGCCTCGGCGGTGAATCGGATTTGCAACGAAGAGGGTACGAAGCCCTCTCTTTTACCGGAATCGGAAGGAACTTACCGTTTGAACGGCGCGCAGGCGTTAGCCTTTGCCCGGGATCGTGGGAGCGCTGCGGGGGATTTTGACCGGACCCGGCATCAGCGGGTACTGCTCTCGGCTTTGCTTGAGGAACGAAAAGGCTCCTCTTATATTTCGCTTCTTGCCGCCGCAGACGAGATTTTACCGTTTATATCTACGAATCTCTCTTTGGAGGAAGTGCGGAGTATCGTATCCACTCTTCCGGAATGGATGGAATATCCCCTCGTTACGGTGTCCGTTCCGGGGGACGGAAATTTTTCCTTCGACACGCACCGGGGGATGTCCGTGATCCGGGTTGACCGGACAAAGGTGATTACGGATTTACATGAAAACCTGTATCAATAGAGGATAACGATGGATCTGATTTATTTACGGCACGGTCGTACGGACTGGAACGACCTCCACCTGTTGCAAGGACGAAGCGACGTTCCCTTAAACGAGTCTGGCATCGAAGGTGCAAAAAAAGCCGCAAAAGTGCTGAAAAACTATCGGTTTGACGGAGTTTATTGTTCTCCGTTGCTTCGTACCCGCCAGACCTTGGAATACGCTTATCCCGGCGCTGAGCCGATCTATGACGACCGGCTGATGGAATGGTGCTTCGGCGTTCACGAGGGGAAGCGTATGCCCGGCGATTTTTTTGAAAAATATTGGAGGTTTGGGCAGGAGCGCGTCGAGGGCGGAGAATTGATCGAAGACGTGGTTGCACGGGTCTCGGAATTCTATCGGGATATCAAGAAACGACACCCTGACGGGTTGGTCCTGGTGGTTTCCCACGGTGGTGTTTCCGGTGCGATGCACGGCGCCGTTTACGGTGTTTCCGCTGGGGAAAATCTGAGTAAATACTGTCTTCCCAATACGACGCCGGTGCTATTCCGGGAGGGACAAGCTCCCATTTATCTGGAGGAAGAAAAATGATTGGAAATCAAAGCGCCCTGACCTGCCCCGTTTGCGGAAGCAGACTGATGAAAGAAGGAAAGACCTTGCGCTGTCCCTCGGGGCATTCCTACGATTATGCCAAAAGCGGTTACGTTAATCTTCTGATGTCTCAGCAGGGGAGACTTCACGGGGACGACCGTCCTATGGTGCGCGCCCGTACCTCCTTCCTTTCTGCGGGGCACTACAGGCCGCTGTTGGAAGCGGTGGTTTCTTCCGCATTTCCGGATCTTCCGAAGGACGTTAAGCTGTTTGACGCCGGCTGCGGTGAGGGGTGGTATACGCAGGAACTGTACGAGGCTCTAAGAAATGAAAGATTCCGGCCGGAATGCGTTGGGGTGGATATTTCGAGAGACGCCCTGAACGCCGCCGCAAAACGCGCCTTTCCCGGCGAGTTTGCCGTGGCCAGTCTTTATCATATTCCGTTGGAAAACGATTGGTGTGATCTGATCGTTAACGTTTTTGCGCCCGATTGTATCGACGAGTTTTCCCGCATTCTGAAGCCCGGAGGAATCTACGTTAAGGTTATTCCCCTGGAGGATCATTTGCTGGAACTGAAGCAAGCGGTGTACGATTCGGTTTATGAGAACGAAGTCAACCTGGAGGAGCATCCCGGATTTATCTTGGAGTCGAACACGGTTCTTCGGTGGAGCCTTCTTCTGCCGGACGGCGAGACCGTGAAAAATCTGTTTGCCATGACTCCCTATGCCCGAAAGACGTCTCCCGCCGACATTGCAAAGCTGGAGGATATTTCGTCGTTGACCACCACGGTTTCTTTCTCCGTATTGCGCTATAAAAAGGTGTGATATGAGTCGAACCGTTAATATGACCCGGGGAAATCCCCTGAAATTACTGTTCTCTTTTGCGATACCCTTGATGTTTGGCAATGCGTTTCAGCAGCTGTATACCCTGGTGGACGTTGCCGTTATCGGCCGTGGCGTGGGGATGCAGGCGCTGGCTGCGCTGGGAACCGTGGATTGGCTGAATTGGATGTTCCTTGGGATTGCCAGCGGGTTTACCCAAGGATTTGCGGTAAAAATCTCTCAGAAATACGGAGAAAACGACCTGGCAGAGCTTCGTCGAACCGTTGCTCGTTCCGCGTTTCTTTCCGTAATTCTTGCAGTGGCCGGGACGGCCGTTGCCCAGATCGGCTTACCGTGGTTCATGATGCTTTTGCGAGTCCCGGAAAATCTGGTTCCCATGGCGGCGCTTTATTCCCGTATCATTATGGGCGGCTTCCCCGCCGTGGTGTTTTTTAACTACTGCTCCTCGGTGCTGCGCGGGATCGGAGACAGTAAAACTCCATTGGTCGCCATGACGGTGGCCGCGGTGACGAATATTGGTTTGGATCTCGTTGCGGTCTTCCTTTTGAGGTGGGGGATTGCCGGTGCCGGAGCTGCAACGGTGTTTTCCCAGTTTCTCTCCGGGATGATCTGTATGATTCGCATTTTGCGTACCCCGGAATTGCATTTTTCCGGAAAGGACCTTGCGGAATCCCGTGTGCAGACCGGCACTCTGATGAAACTGGGTATGCCGATCGCTGCAAAAAACATGCTCGTAGCCCTTGGAGGCATGGGCGTGCAGACGGTGGTCAATGGCTTTGATATGAGCTTTATCGCCGGTTATACGGCAACGAATAAGTTATACGGCCTTTTGGAAATAGCAGCCCTCTCTTACGGCTATTCCGTCACTACCTACGTAGGGCAGAATTTCGGTGCTTCCCGGCTTGATCGTATCCGCAAGGGAGTTCGCTGTGCCGTTGTGCTTTCGCTGATTACTTCGGTGATCATTTCCGCCGTGATGTTTCTGTTTGGCCGACAGATTACCGGGATGTTTCTGTCTACGGAGGATCCGTCCCTTGCGGCCGCCGCAGGGGAGACGGCTTACGTTTACCTTTGTTTTATGGCTTCTTGCCTCCCCGTGCTGTATCTTCTCTACGTCTATCAATCTGCGCTTCAAGGAATCGGGAATACTGCCTCCTCCATGGTTGGCGGAATTCTGGAAACGGTTGTCCGCGTTGGGATTTCGGTTGTCGTGGGATATACCGGTCATGCGACGGGCGTGTTTTCTGCGGAAGTGGGTGCATGGATTGTGTGTGCGGTCTTTTTGATGATCACCTACTATTGTGCATTGCGGAAATTGAGGGATGTCGCCCCGAGCGCACCGTCCCCAAATATTCTTGAAGAAAATGCACCCAAATAATAAAGGTCAATGGTGATATGATATGGGAGAGATTTTAATTAAAGTACTTGTTTGTTTTATGGCGGGAGCAGGGGCAGGCATCGGAACCGGGTTTGCGGGAATGAGTGCCGCCGCCGTTATTGGCCCGATGCTGATAACCTTTTTGGATATCCCTGCGTACGACGCGGTTGGAATCGGTCTTATCAGTGACGTTTTGGCCAGTCTGGTCAGCGCGTACACTTATAAGAAAAGCGGAAATCTGGACGTAAAAAACAGCTTGCCGCTGCTCGTGAGCGTCCTGATCGTAACCATGATCGGAAGCCTTGTGGCAAGCTTCCTGCCCGAGCAAGCGATGAGCGGCACGATGCAGATCGCGCTGATTATTATCGGATTGCGCTTTATCCTGAAGCCCGTAAATAAAACGAGAGAGCAGTTGGAAGCAGTTTCTCCGAAGAGCCGACTGATCAAGGCAATCATCGGCGGCGTCTTCGTTGGATTTATCTGCGGCTTCGTAGGCGCCGGCGGCGGAATGATGTTACTGCTCGTTCTGACGTCCTTCCTCGGTTATCCGATGCATTTGGCCGTCGGAACAAGCGTGTTTATTATGGCGTTTACGGCTCTTACGGGCGGCGTCAGCCACTTTATGATCGGAGGAGTTCCCGATATCCTTTCCCTCGTGCTGTGCGTGGTATTTGCGCTTCTGTGGGCAAGAATTGCTTCGAAAATCGCCAACAAGTCTAACGCAAAGACCTTAAACCGTGTGGTCGGTGTTGTTATGATCGTTACGAGCATTGTGATTTTGGCCGTTAATTATCTCTAATCCTCGAATCGTTCTTGGGAGCAATTAAAATGTTTTCCGCTGAGGGTTCGTTTGATCCCTCAGCGGCATTTCGTTATTATTTAAAGGAAACAGGCTTCGTTTCCCCCGTGGCGAATGCGTTGGGGCCGGGATCCGACATGGAGAAATACATTTTTGCGGCTTTGGTGGTGCCGAAATCACGGTTAGAGCCGGAATTCTGCACCTTATTAAAGGCGTCGCGGAACATCTGATTGTGGGCTTCCTCGCGGTTTAGGAGGAAATCAATGGTCTCCCGCACCTTTTTGTCGTTGATCTGGCGGTAAAGGTATTCGTAAACCACCTTCGCCCGCTGTTCGGATGCGATGTTGCTTAAGAGATCGGCACACAAATCGCCGGTAACCGTAACGTAATCCGCCGTCCAGGAATACCCCGAAGCGTTGATAAGCCCCGGATTTAAGCCCAGGATCACGTGGGATTGAATCTCGCCGCAGGGTACTTTTTCGGCATCCACGTCGTGACCGTTCAAGAGATTGATGGTCTGCGCCACCATCTCCATGTGCCCCAGCTCCTCCGCCGCAATATCCAGGAACAGATCTTTGATCTCGGGGTCTTTGATTCGAAAGCTTTGGGACATATACTGCATGGCCGCCTTCAGCTCGCCGTTGCCGCCTCCGAGCTGTTCCTGCAAAAGCGCCGCATACTGCGGATTAGGTCTCTCCACCGCTACGGGATGAAAAAGCAGTTTTTCGTGTTTGAACATTTCAATACCTCCGTTTATTTGATATAAATTATTTTTGCCAATCCGAAGGCAGATATTCAAACGCATTATCGTAAAGCTTTGGAAGGTTTTTCGTGGCGGTTACGGTGCCTGGAACGATATTGGTTATACTTAAATTAAAACGGAAATGTGATGTTATCACAGAACTGTTTCAAAAGTTGTGCTATAATGAGGCCACAAAGAAAAAAGGAGGACGTAAATATGTCTGCTATCAATATCAACAAAAACAATTTCCAAAGTGAAGTATTGAATTCCGAAAAGAAAGTTCTTCTGGACTTTTGGGCTCCCTGGTGCGGTCCCTGCCGAATGGTAGTCCCGATCGTGGAAGAGATCGCCAATGAGCGTCCCGACATCAAGGTGGGAAAGATCAACGTGGATGAAGAGGCAGAGCTGGCGAGTCAGTTCGGCATTATGAGCATTCCGACCTTGGTCGTAATTGAAAACGGCCGGATCGTAAATCAGGCAATGGGAGCAAGGCCGAAGGAAGCAATCCTCGGTATGCTGTGAGGAGTTCAAAATGGGATTCTTTGATTTTTTGAAACAACCCGATGTAAATCAGGGGGTAAATGATTATAAAAATGCCACCGGCGCCGTGCTTCTTGACGTGCGCACGCCGGAAGAATACAGCGAAGGTCATATCCCGGAAAGCAAGAACGTACCGCTTCAAACTCTTGACAGAGTAGGGTCTTTCGTGGAAAATAAAGATACGGAGCTGTTTGTTTATTGCCATTCCGGTGCGAGAAGCCGTCAGGCTGCCGTGATACTCGGACAGATGGGATATACTAAGGTTAACAATATCGGCGGGATATCTTCTTATCGGGGAAAGGTGGAACGGTAATTATGAAGGTCGTTATTGTAGGTGGCGTGGCGGGCGGAGCAACTGCCGCCGCACGAATCCGAAGGCTCGATGAAAAGGCAGAGATCGTGGTTTTTGAGCGCTCGGGATATATTTCCTACGCCAATTGCGGACTTCCGTATTACGTCGGGGATGTGATTACCGATGCTGAGGAGCTTACTCTTCAGACTCCCGAAAGCTTCCATTCTCGTTTTCGGGTTGATATGAGAGTTCATCACGAGGTCACGGCAATTCATCCGGACAAAAAGACGGTATCGGTCAAAAATTTGAAAACGGGTGAGGAATTTGAGGAAAGCTACGATAAACTCATTCTTTCACCGGGCGCAAAGCCGACGCAACCACGCTTCCCCGGCGCAGACCTTGACAAGGTGTTTACCCTTCGTACCGTAGAGGATACGCTTCGGATCAAGAATTATATCAACGAAAATCACCCTCAATCGGTGGTATTGGCAGGCGGCGGCTTTATCGGGCTTGAGCTTGCGGAAAATCTGCGTGAGCTTGGGATGGACGTTACCGTCGTTGAGTATGCAAAGCAGCTGATGACACCTTTTGATCCGGATATGGCAGCGTTTATTCATAATGAGATGCGAAAACACGGCGTAAAGCTTGTTCTCGGTCGTGCGGTGGAGGGCTTGGAGGAAATAGACGGCAAGGTTAAGGTATTGCTCAAGGACGATACCTCGCTTTACGCAGACTTGGCGGTACTCGCCATCGGCGTTACGCCCGATACGGATCTTGCAAAAAAAGCGGGACTGGATCTTGGCATCAAGGGAGCCATTGTTGTCAACGAGCGTATGGAGACCTCTGTCCCCGACATTTACGCCGCGGGCGATGCGGTGCAGGTGAAAAACTTTGTTACGGGCGAGGATGCGTTGATCTCACTTGCGGGTCCTGCCAATAAACAGGGGCGCATTATTGCGGATAATATTTGCGGACTGGATAGCCAATATAAAGGTTCTCAGGGCAGTTCGGTCATCAAGGTCTTTGATATGACGGCAGCACTCACCGGCGTTAACGAGGGAAACGCAAGGGCCGCAGGACTTGACGTTGATACGGTTATCCTTTCGCCTATGAGCCACGCAGGCTACTATCCCGGCGGGAAAGTGATGACGATGAAGGTGGTCTTTGAAAATGGCACCTACCGTCTGTTGGGCGCTCAGATCGTCGGATACGAGGGCGTGGACAAGCGAATCGACGTGCTTGCTACGGCCATCCGCGCAGGGATGAAGGCAACCGACTTAAAGGATCTTGATCTTGCGTATGCACCGCCTTATTCTTCTGCTAAAGATCCTGTGAATATGGCTGGCTTTATGATCGACAATATTGCAAACGGTGTGCTGAAGCAATGGCATCTTGAGGATGCAGATAAACTGCCCCGTGACGGAAGCGTAACGCTTCTTGATACGAGAACCGTCGGGGAATACAGTCAAGGTCATATTGATGGTTTCCAGAATATTCCCGTTGACGAGTTGAGAGAACGCCTTGACGAAGTGGAAAAAGGCAAGCCCGTATACGTGATCTGCCAAAGCGGTCTTCGCAGTTATATTGCAAGCCGTATTTTGGAGGGGAACGGTTATACTGCATACAATTTCGCAGGAGGCTTTCGCTTTTACGATGCGGTAACGAACGACCGTGCATTAACTTGCCGTGCTACCGCCTGTGGGATGGATAACGAATCGTAACCACCGGGGAACGGACGGCTTTCAGCCAACAAAAAGGCCGCCGGGCGCTTGGCATCGGCGGACGTCGTTTATCTTTCGCTTAGTTCTTCCAATTTGATTTTGTCCGTAAGCTCAATCGTGCCGCGGGAAAGCTTGACCATTCCCTCGTTCTGAAAGTATTTGACCATTCGGGTGATGACCTCACGGTGGGACCCAAGGTGGTTGGCCACCGCCTCGTGCGTAATTTTCAGCGTGTCGCTGTTCTCAATGGCGGATTCTTCCAAGAGGAAGGCAGCAACGCGTTTGTCGAGACTCTTCCACATGATCTGCTCGATAAGCCACATCACGTCGGAAAAGCGGGTGGCCATCAGCTCGTTCGTGTAGTTTGCCAAGGGCGCGGACTCTGTCATAATGCTCTGATAGACCTCTACGGGAATGATCCAGAGATCCGTGTCCTTTTCGGCTTCGATGGTGATGTCAAACTGAATAGATCGCATCATGCAGGACGCGGAAAACAGACACATATCATGAGCGAACAGGCGGTAAAGGGTAATCTCCCGACCTTCATCGGAGAGAATATAGGCGCGAAGCTGACCGGACCTTACGAGCAAAAGCCCCATGCAATCGCTGCTTCCGTTGTGGATTACCGTTCCTTTTTTTGCCGTGCGCGTGATCAGCGTGCCGAGGATCTGTCCTTGCTGAACCGTATTTAATTTATTCCAGATGGGAAAATAGTTTTGAAATTCCATAGAATCCATCCTACTCTTATCCGCCTGTAAGCCGGGATCGGATAAGAAACGTCCTTTTTTACTATTATACACGATTTGCTCCCAAAATTCAATACGAATCCGACAAATGCCTTGAATTGTTCAAATAAAACGATTCGGAAAGGCGAATGAGTCGTCTATTTATGTGATAATATCACGGAAGGGAAATCATAAATGCGGTATAATAAAAACAGAAAAGAGAAAAGGAGTACGTGAAGATGAAAGAGAATAATCACGTTTACGATATGATCGTCATCGGCGGTGGCCCCGCAGGTTATACTGCGGCCCTTTACGCCGCAAGAGCAGGATTTGATACCCTCGTGCTGGAACGCCTTGCGGCAGGCGGTCAGATGGCTTTGACCCATCAGATCGATAACTATCCCGGGTTTGAAGACGGAATTGATGGATTTTCGCTTGCTGACAAAATGAAAAAACAGGCACAGCGCTTTGGTGCAAAAAGCAAGACGGCAGAGGTCGTTCGTCTCGTTCTTTCCACTGAACCGAAACAGATCGAAACTGCAAGCGGAACGTTTCTAAGCAAGACGGTCGTTCTTGCCACCGGAGCAAATCCGAGAGAGCTTGGCGTGGAGAAGGAAGGGGAGCTTGTCGGACGCGGAGTTGCTTACTGCGCTGCGTGCGACGGTATGTTTTACCGCGGTAAAACGGTCGTTGTCGTAGGCGGTGGGAATACCGCAGCCGCGGACGCGATGCTTCTCAGCAGGATCGCCCAAAAGGTGATCTTGGTTCATCGCCGCGATACTCTTCGAGCGACGAAGATCTATCACGAACCGCTGATGCAAGCGGAGAACGTGGAATTTCGATGGAACAGCACGGTAAAGGAGCTTCTTCACGATGCAAGAATTACCGGTGTGCGTCTTTCGAACGTGAATACCGGAGAGGAAAGCACGGTTGCCTGTGACGGAGTGTTTGTCAGTGTAGGCAGAAAACCGGCGACCGGTTTTTTGGGAGATCAGGTCAAGCTTGGCGAAAACGGATACGTTGTCGCAGGAGAAGATACGAAAACAAACATTCCCGGCGTATATGCCGTGGGTGATATCAGAACAAAAGAGCTTCGCCAGATCGTGACGGCAGTTGCCGACGGTGCTGTTTCAGTTCACGAGGCGGAGAAATATCTGGCGGGAGGTGCCTGAAATGAAATCAAAGCTTAAAAAACTGTTGCGCCCGTTTTTGTTTACCGTAGGCGGAGCACTTGCGGGACTTGGATATTATTATGTCGTGGGATGTTCG
>JAZPXN010000067.1:0-2033 GCA_045543655.1 Eubacteriales bacterium | reverse complement strand
AGATAAAAGTCGGCGGAGCGTTCGATGTCCTGGGTGTAAATGGCCACATGTCCCAGACGGATGCGCATGATTCTGTCCTCCTTAAGTATTGTTTTTACTGATTATAACATACCGTTTTCACGGGGTCAACACGGGCAGAATCGGAAATTTTGACGGAAAAGCGACCGGGTTGTTTCCTATTATATAGACACCACAATATGTGGTTTGCTTAACACACATCTTGTGGTCATCCCAGCAGAAGCCGGGCGGCGGAGAAGGCGTCAAGCTCCCCTGCCCGGCACTTTTCGAACAGCGCCGGCGCGGTCTCCCGCCAGTAACCGGAAAAGGTCGGCGGCACCGCCAGATGCGCCTCCGCGACGGATTGTTCCAGAACGCCCATCTGCGACCCGGGCGGGTAGAGTCCCGTGAGATAGGTCACGGAAAAGCAGCCGATCTCACTGAGCCGCGCCTGACATTCCTCCGACAGCAGGTAATTCACGAAATCCGCCGCCGCGTCCGATCGGGGCCCTTCCGGCACGGCGGCGAGAAAGAGCTGATCCGCCAGCATGCTCTCCCCCGTGCGCAGGATGCGGAAGTCCAGCGCGTCCGCCAGCTCATTCAGCCGGTACAGCTCCCGCTGAGAAATCAGGATGGCCGGAAGACCGTCACAGAACTCCTGCAGAATTTCGCCGGAAAAGCGGAAATCCGCGCCGGGAAAGGTTTTTTGCCCGTTTTGCGAATCAGAGGTCGGAACCGGCGTCGGGGCGTTTTCAGGCGATTCTGCGAGTCCGAGATCCAGCCCCGGCATACTTTCTTCAATAGAAGAATCCTGCGCGCATGTGTACGTGGCGGACAGGATCGCGGCGGCGCTCCATGTGTGATACCGGGAATCCGGATACGCCGCAGCCCGCAGCTGGGAGAGGTCGGCGGGGAATTCCTCTTCTCCGGAATAAGCCCAGCAGTATCCGCCCATGGCCACCGGCAGCACGCAGTCCGGCAGGGAGGAAAACTCCCGCCGCAGGTTGGACGAATTTGTGACATTTCGGATAGAAATGAAGTTGGGGTCGGTTTCATACAACCCCGGCGGGAAGAGGACCAGGTCGGGCGGGGTGAACTCCCCGTCGCCTATGGAGAGCATGACCGATTCCTCCACAGGGGTGATGTAGAGGTATAATCCGTCGTTCTGCCGCTCGTAAAGGGCTGCGCAGCCGTTCAGCCAGCGGACAAGGGAGAATTTTCCCGGCTGCCACCCCTCGTAAACCCATACGCGGACCACTCCGGACGGGGTGTCATACCGTTGATTGAAGATTAATTCTTGGTGGGTCTGAGGGGACTTTGCAAGGCTGATTCCCAGGAATGCAAGCAGAAACCATGTTAAGAAACACGAAAGTCCGAAAATACGTTTCACGCGAAACCTCCTCTCGCAGTAGGGGAATCTATGCAATAGAAGTGGTGCAAATTATCTTAACACAAAAAAATGCGAAAAAAGGGTTGACAAAGTGGGGGGATAGTGGTATTATATCACCTGTCGCCGCGAGACACGGTCACGAACGACCGGGCCGAACGGCAGCGAACCTTGAAAACGATACAGAGAAAAACGAGAAGAAACAGTCAGATTCTGAAGAGTTAAAAACATCGGAAGGACTGAGACCGGCTGAGTCTTTGGCGAGGCTGAGACGGGAAGAGTTCGGAAGATGAGATCAAACACTTAAACATAAGAGTTTGATCCTGGCTCAGGACGAACGCTGGCGGCGTGCCTAACACATGCAAGTCGAGCGGGGACTTGGGGCTTCGGCTCCGGGTTCTAGCGGCGGACGGGTGAGTAACGCGTGAGCAATCTGTCCCAGACAGGGGGATAACAGATGGAAACATCTGCTAATACCGCATAAGACCACGAGAGGACATCCTCTTGAGGTAAAAGATTTATCGGTTTGGGGTGAGCTCGCGTCTGATTAGCTAGTTGGTGAGGTAACGGCCCACCAAGGCGACGATCAGTAGCCGACCTGAGAGGGTGATCGGCCACATTGGAACTGAGACACGGTCCAGACTCCTAC
>JAZPXN010000066.1:0-3997 GCA_045543655.1 Eubacteriales bacterium | reverse complement strand
GGGGAGGTAAAAGAGTAGCGCATCGTTCAATATAACTTGGCTTTGTAGAGAGCCTTCTTACCCCCACCACCAACGCCCGTGGCGTCGGTCCCCCTTCCCCTTCCAAAGGGGAAGGTGCAATATACGCGCATCGTTTTTTAGGGCGCAATATCCGAGAGTTACTCTGCGATAGAAAGGTTATAAAGAGGGGCTGCGCTACCTTTGTGCCTCCCCTTAGTAAGGGGAGGTGTCGCCGCAGGTGACGGAAGGGATTGACCGCTCTTCTGTTACTATCAAAAATCTTCCACAAGGAAAGATGCTACCCAAAAGAGCGGCGCGCCCCCAGATCTACCTCCCCTGTGTAAGGGGAGGGGGACCACGAAGTGGTGGAAGGGTTGTTCCGGCGAAGATGTTACTTTTTCCAAGCCGTTACCGGTGATGTTTGCCTTCGGCAAGTGAAGTTGCGGGGCAGTGAAGTTTTTCTTCGAAAAGTGATGTTCGCCTTCCGGCGAGAGAATCCCCTGCCCCCCCGGCACAAGGATTGTGCCGGCCTCAGCTTTTTCTTTGGTTCTTTCTTGTTCTCGAACAAGAAAGAACGTCGTTCCCCCGCATGTCGGTGATGTTTGCCTTCGGCAAGTGAAGTTGCGGGGCAGTGAAGTTTTTCTTCGAAAAGTGATGTTCGCCTTCCGGCGAGAGCATATCCCCTGCGAAACTCCGGGCGAAAGAATTTCGTCCGCCACAGCTTTTTCTTTGGTTCTTTCTTGTTCTCGAACAAGAAAGAACACCGTTCCCCCCCCACTCCCTCGTTTCCCCTTTGCCCCAGTATCACCCGAAAGGAGAATTCCCGTGCAAAAGAACCCGTCGGTCAAGGTGATCGCAAACAACAAAAAAGCATATCACGATTATTTCGTGGAAGAGAAATTCGAAGCCGGCATCTCTCTTGCGGGGACGGAGGTCAAATCGGTCCGTTTGGGCAGAGTAAACCTGAAGGATTCCTATTGCTCCATCAAAAACGGCGAAATGATCCTGCTGGGCGCTCATATTTCCCCCTATGAAAAGGGCAATATTTTCAACAAAGATCCCCTGCGCCCCCGGAAGCTGCTTCTTCACCGCAAGGAGATCGACCGCCTTTTCGGCAAGGTCAAGCAGGACGGATATTCCATCATTCCCCTGCAGATCTACCTGAAGGGCTCCTACGTCAAGGTGGAGATCGGCCTTTGCAAGGGCAAAAAGCTTTACGACAAGCGGGAATCGGCGGCCAAAGAATCGGCCAAGCGGGATATGGCCCGCTCCATGAAGATCGACCGCTGAGAAAGGACGGAAATTTTGGAAAATACGATTTTATTTGAATCTCCCCAGACCTTTTCCGTCCCGGCGGAGATCGTAGACAAGCACCTTCACGCCCCGGAGACCGAGCTTCGGCTGATCTTACTGCTCCTGCGCAACGCCAACGCGGCCTTTCTGAAGGAAGACCTGATGAAGACCCTGGAGGTGGACGAGCCCCGGCTGAGCGAGGCCTTTCAATATTGGATCAAGGCCGGCGTTCTGTATCAGGCGGCGGGGAAATATATGATCCAGCGCCCCCAGCTGAAGTCCACGGACTTCATTACTTACAACCCCGAAACCATCGCCAAGCGGCTGGAAGGAGATCCGGCCCTCCAATATCTCTATACCCACGCCGAAAAGACCTTGAAAAAGCCCCTCACCTCCACCGACGCGTCGCTGATCTTCTCTCTGGTGGATTGGTGCGGCCTTCCCTCCGACGTGGTGGCGCTGCTGATGCGCTACGGCGCGGAGAACGGCCAATCTCTCCGGCAGATCGCCAACACGGGCATCCGCTGGGCGGACGAGGGCATTGCCACCTTCGAGCAGGCCGAAGAACTGATTCGCAAGGAGACCGAGCGGAAAAATACGGTCAACCGCATCGCCTCCCGCTTTGGGATCCTGGGCACCCGGGCCCTGACGGCGGCAGAGCAAAAGGCCTTCCTCAAATGGAGCCGGGAATTCGGCTACGGGCTGGATATGATCGGCCTTGCCTATGAAGAAACGGTGAAAAACACCGGAAAATACGCCTACGCCTATATCGATTCCGTTCTGACCTCCTGGCACAAGGCGGGGTACGCCACCCCCGAGCAGGTTCAAAAGGCGCCCAAGCCGGAGGCACCCGTCCGCAAGGCGCCGGCACGGAAAAACACCCCCAACAATCCCCGGAAATCGGGCAATGCCAGCGACGCCATGCAATTGGCCTGGGAGATCGCCGGTGGAGAAAGCGAAGGTGACGAAGCGTGAACAAATCCAAATGCCTTGACGCCGTCAATCAATTGATGGAAGACCGCCGCACCAACGGCAAGATCGAGGAAAATCGCCGCCGGGAGGAAATTTCCGCCCGGGTGCCGGCCATTGCCCAAAAGGAAAAGGAACTGCAGGAAAACCACGCCGATTTTTTCCGGTTCATGATCGACGGCATTGACGACGAAAAGCGGTTTATGGCCTACCGGGACAAATCTCTGTCCCTCCAGGAGGAGATCCGGACGCTTTTGACCGAAAACGGATATCCCCAAGACTATCTCGACCCCATTCACCATTGCAGCGTCTGCTGTGACGAGGGGGTCGTGGACGGCCAATTGTGCGCCTGCTATAAGCAAGCCCTGTCGGAGCAATATCTGTCCGAATCCGGCATGAATCATATGTTTAAAGGCTGTGGATTCGCAAAATACGACCTGTCCCTTTATCCCGAGGAAGCCCGGGAGAACATGAAAAAACTGCTGGAATTCTCCAAAAAATACGTCAAGACCTTCGGTGAAGATTCCCAGAATCTGATCTTCGTAGGGGAACCGGGCTGCGGCAAGACCTACCTTTCGGTCTGCATCGGCTGCGAGCTGATCCGCACGGGGAAATTCGTTTTATACGCCCCGGTGCAGGAGCTGTTGAACGATTTTGAGGCCGCCACCTTCCGGAACAAGGAAGCGGGGTTGCCCGTTGAAGATTATCTGGACGCAGATCTTTTGATCATCGACGATCTGGGGACGGAATTTTATTCCTCCTTCGTGGAATCCACCCTGTATTCGGTGATCAACACCCGGCTGACCCGGAAAAAGCCCACCATCATCAGCACCAACCTGTCCATCGAGGCCCGGGAAGAGTGCTACGCCGCCCGGCTGAACTCCAGATTGACCTATTCCTTCCTGAATCTGGGATTTCCCGACGCCGACCTGCGGGCGGAGACCCTGCGCCGCCGGTCTGCAAAGCGAAAAAAACAGTAATCTTGCAAAAAACCCTTGACTTTACGCAAAAAATATGATATAATCTATTATAGAAATAACTATTGCGGAGGAAAACCGACCATGAAACATATCAAAACCCTGAAGACCCGTAAGCTCTGTGCCGGCAAGGGCGGTTGCGGCGAATGCCAGACTTCCTGCCAGTCCGCTTGCAAAACCAGCTGCGGCGTTGCCAATCAGAAGTGCGAAGCCAAGAAGTAATTTCTGAACAAAAGAAAAAGCCGCCGACCTTCACCGTCAGCGGCTTTTTTGCTATTGAGGAGTGAACAGGGGAGGGGGCGTCTCTCGCCGAAGGCGAACATCACTTTTCTCCGAAAAACTTCACTGCGAAGCAACTTCACTTGCCGAAGGCAAACTTCACCGGCATGGGGAGAACGGGAATTGTCATACTCCCAGTCAATCCCTTCCGTCACCTGCGGTGACACCTCCCCTTACTAAGGGGAGGCAGAACGGTTACGCATCGACTTATATAACATTTACTCTTAAAGGGAACTTTCTTACCCCCACAACCAACCGCGTTGCGGTCGGTCCCCCTTCCAAAGAGGAAGGTGTAATGGGAGCATCATCCGAAATAAGATTTAGCTTTAAAGAGATGCTTCTTACCCCCACCACCAACGCCTGCGGCGTCGGTCCCCCTTCCCCTTCCAAAGGGGAAGGTGCAATATACGCGCATCGTTTTTTAGGGCGCAATACCCGAGAGTTACTCTGCGATAGAAAGGTTATAAAGAGGGGCTGCG
>JAZPXN010000065.1:0-3549 GCA_045543655.1 Eubacteriales bacterium | reverse complement strand
CTTTCTTTCAAGAAAGCGACCGTTCCCCCGTTTCCCCGCTCCCCGTTCCCCCATACGCCCCCTCAATCTTACAAAATCAAACTTAGCGAAGGATAAAAAGATCATGACCTTATACGATGCAGGACAATGTGATATCGCCGTCATTGGAGCGGGGCACGCCGGCGTAGAGGCGGCTCTGGCCGGGGCAAGACTGGGGCGGAAGACTCTTCTTTTCACCATCAGCCTGGACGCCGTGGCGAATCTGCCCTGCAATCCCTCCATTGGGGGCACCGCAAAGGGGCATCTGGTGCGGGAGTTGGACGCGCTGGGCGGGCAGATGGGGAAAACCGCCGACGAAATTTTCCTGCAAAGCCGAATGCTGAATTTGGGCAAGGGGCCTGCCGTCCATTCTCTGCGGATCCAGGCCGACCGCCGCCGGTACCAGGATAAGATGAAGCATCTTCTGGAGCTGGAGGAGAATCTGGAGCTGAAGCAGGCCGAGATCAAGCAGATCGAAAAAGAGGGCGACGGCTGGATCCTCATCACCCACCTTGGCGCCCGGTACCGGGCAAAGGCGGTGATCCTCTCCACGGGCACCTACCTTATGGGCCGCATCATCGTGGGAGAAACCTCCTATCAAGGGGGCCCCGACGGCACCTTTGCCGCCACGGGACTGACCGAAAGCCTGCGAAAGCTGGGCATTTCTCTTTTGCGGTTCAAGACCGGAACGCCGCCCCGCATCAAGCGGTCTTCGGTGGATCTCAGCCAATTGGAGGTTCAGTCCGGAGATGAAAAAATCGTGCCCTTTTCCTTCGAAAACGAGGGGAAGGACATCGGCAAAAATACCCACGATTGCTACCTCGTTCATACCAATGCGGAAACCCACCGGATCATCCGGGAAAATCTCCACCGGTCTCCCCTTTATTCCGGGAATATCACCGGCATCGGCCCCCGGTATTGCCCCTCCATCGAGGATAAAATCGTCCGTTTTGCGGAAAAGGAGCGGCATCAGCTGTTCCTTGAGCCTATGGGACGGGATACGGAGGAAATGTATCTGCAGGGCTTCTCGTCGTCGTTGCCCGAGGACGTGCAATTGCAGATGCTCCATTCTCTGAAGGGCTTTGATAAGGCCGTGATGATGCGGACCGCCTACGCCATTGAATACGATTGCGCAGACCCCCTCCAGCTGTCCGCAACGCTGGAATTCAAGGATCATCCGGGGCTGTACGGAGCAGGACAGTTCAACGGCACGTCGGGCTACGAGGAGGCCGCCGCCCAGGGTCTGGTGGCGGGAATCAACGCGGCGCTGAAGCTGAAAGGAGAACCGCCCCTGATTCTCGACCGGGCGTCGTCTTATATCGGCACGCTGATCGACGATCTGGTGACGAAGGGAACCCGGGAGCCCTATCGGATGATGACCTCCCGCTCGGAATACCGCCTGCTGCTGCGGCAGGACAACGCCGACCGGCGGCTGACCGAAGCCGGATACCGGGTCGGGTTGATCAGCGAAGCAAGATATCGCAATTTTTTGGAAAAATACCGGCTCGTGGAGGAAGAAACGGAGCGCTGCCGCAGGACGCACTTTTCCCCGGAAGCAGTACGGGGAGTCCTGGAGGCCAACGGATCTCCCCCGGCGACGGGGAGCGTATGCCTGGCCGATCTGATCCGCCGTCCCGAGTTGACCTACGAGGCCTTGGCGCCGGTGGACGAAAACCGCCCGGATCTGCCCGACGCAGTAAAGGAGCAGGTGGAAATTTCCTTGAAATACGAGGGATATATCCGCCGCCAGCTGGCCGCCGTAGAAGAATTTAAAAAGCTGGAAAACCGTAAATTGCCCCCGGATCTGGATTATTCCCAGATTCAGGGATTGCGGCTGGAGGCCCGGCAAAAGCTGAACCAGTTCCGTCCCGCATCCATCGGACAGGCCTCCCGGATTTCGGGGGTGAATCCCGCCGACGTGACGGTGCTTCTGATCTGGTTCGACCGTAGAAAGGACAGTTGACATGAGAGCAAGAAAGAAGAAAAATACCGTTCCCCGCCTGGAACGGGTCTCCGACTATTTCGTCCCCGTCATCCCCGCCCCGGAGGGAGAGATCCGGGTGGAGGTGGGCTGCGGAAAGGGCAAATTCATCACGGCGTGGGCGAAGGATCACCCGGAAATCACCTTTTACGCCCTGGAAAAGATCCCCGACGTGATCGTGATGGCCGCCGAAAAGGCCGCCCGGGAGGAAATCGGAAACGTAAAATTTCTTTTGGCCGACGCAAAGGACCTGACCGAGGGAACGGAAAAGACCTTTCTGGGGTTGGACGAGAACCGTCAGCCCATTCTGCAGGACGTGACCCATACGGCCTTGTGTCCCGCGGGATCGGTTTCGGTGCTGTATCTGAATTTTTCCGACCCCCTGCCCAATAAAAAGCACGCAGACCGCCGGCTGACCCACGCCAATTTTCTCGAAAAATACCGCACCATCCTGAAGCCCGACGGACATATCGAATTCAAGACCGACAATAAGCCCCTCTTCGATTTTTCCGTAGAGCAGTTCCGGGAATGCGGCTACGAGATCTACGATTATACCGAGGATCTCCATCACTCCGACATTCCAAACCCCTACCACACCGAATACGAAACCCGCTTCTCCGAAATGGGGATGCCCATCTACTCCCTCAAAGCGCGGAATAAGTAAAAAGCCCGTGCGGGGGTATAGGGATAAGTCTCTCGCCGAAGGCGAACATCACTTTTCTCCGAAAAACTTCACTGCCCCGCAACTTCACTTGCCGAAGGCAAACATCACCGGTAACAGCTTGGAAAAAGAAACATCTTCGCCGAAACAACCCTTCCACCACTTCGTGGTCCCCCTCCCCTTACACAGGGGAGGTAGATCTGGGGGCGCATCGCTCTTCAAGGAGATCATTTCAATTTTGTAGAATGGAAAGTAACAATCTCCCGGTCAATCCCTTCCGTCACCTGCGGTGACACCTCCCCTTACTAAGGGGAGGCCCGGCGTTTACGCCTCGTTCCTTAATATAACACTTCCATAACTGAATACTTTCAGATAGTAACATTTCCGGGGGAACAACCCTTCCACCACTTCGTGGTCCCCCTCCCCTTACACAGGGGAGGTAGGTCTTAGGGCGCATCGCTCTTCGAGGAGATCCTTTCGATTTCATAGAACAGAAAGAATCTCACTCCCGGTCAATCCCTTCCACCGCCACGGGCGGTCCCCCTCCCCTTACTAAGGGGAGGCCCAGATATAGTGCATCCCCGTTTCATTGATGCTTTATCGCAGAGTTGCTCTCGGATGGGTAGTAACATTTTTCGGGGAAACAACCCTTCCGTCAGGCTTCGCCTGCCACCTCCCCTTACTAAGGGGAGGCAGAACGGTTGCTCATCGTCCGAAAGAAGATTTTACTTTAATGGGAAATTTCTTACCCCACCACCAACCGCGTTGCGGTCGGTCCCCCTTCCCCTACCATAGGGGAAGGTGCAATACAGCGCATCATCTTTTTATTGTCGCACGATTCGAGAGTCGCTCTGCGACAGGGTAGCAACAAAGAGGAGCGGCGCTATAA
>JAZPXN010000064.1:0-53596 GCA_045543655.1 Eubacteriales bacterium | reverse complement strand
CAACGGAGGTGCCACGTTCAATTTATGCGTTCTGCGCAACCGTTTCCTCTCAAAACTCTTTTCGCTTTGAATTTCTACTCATCGGCAATAGCCTCTATTGAACCACGCGACTATCGCGTGGTTTTCTGTATACAAAAAAAGAACCACCGAAGAGTTCGGCGGTTCTTTTCGTTTTCGGTTGATTTTTTATTCCAGAGAGCAGAGGTAATCGATGCAGATCTTGGCTTCGGTGGGGCCGTCGGGAGTGCAGGATTCGCTTTCCACCACCATAGGGATATTGTGGGCGGCGGCCCAGGCGTAGACCTCGGCCACGGGGGCTTCGCCTCTGCCAAGGGGCGTACCGTGTCCGTCGGCGGAGCCGTCCTTCATATGGACGAAGATCAGTCGATCGACCACCCGGTCCAGGAAGGGGATGGGATTCCCCTTCAGCCCCACGAAGGCCCAATAGGTATCTACCTCCAGCTTCAGGTCGGTGCGGGCAAGAATCTGCTCCATGGGAACCGACCCGTCGGGGTTGGCCTTGAATTCGCCGGAATGGTTATGGAAGGCAAGGGTGATGCCTTCGGCGGCCAGCTTGGGCTGAAGATCGTTGACCTTTTCCACGAAATCGTCGATCTCCGCCTGATTTTTCAGAGAATGGCCGGGGATGATATAATTCTTGTTGCCGATGGCCTTGTGGAAGACCAGGGTGCCTTCGTAATCGTTGATAAGCTCCTTCAGCCCGGTGTGGGTGCCGCTGAGCCGAAGCCCGGTCTCGGCCATAATGGCATTGAACTGTTCGGGCGTGCGGCCGAAAAATCCGGCAGTCTCCACGAACTTGTAGCCCTGGGCCGCAACCTTCCGAAGCGCACCTTCAAAATCGGTGCCGGTGATATCCCGCAGGCTGTACAACTGAAGTCCGTATTCCATAAGATCTTCTCCTTCGTGCCGCTTTCCCTGCGGCGTTATTATTTAAAGATCGCCCTTTTCCACCGCATCCAGAAGGATCTTTTTGGCGTAAGAGACGGCCTCGGCCACGCTACCCTCCTCGAAGGGAACCCGAAGATTTGCAACCTTCAGAAGCCCAAGATAGCTCTTGCTTCCGCCGGCGTTGCAGAGGGCCAGATAATCAGCCCAAGCCTTTTCCGGATCCTCCGCATAGCGCTTTTTGAACTCCATGGCGCCCATGGTGGTGAGGGTGTAGTTGATATAATAGAAGGGATAGAGGAAGATATGAAGCTTATGATACCAGTATCCGCCCCGTTCCATAAAGGGATCGTCAGTGTATTTCCGCCAGGGCATATACTTCTCTTCCAGCTTGCGCCATTCCAGCGTCCGTTCCTTGGGCGTCAGACCGGGATTTTCGTAAACGATATGCTGGAATTCGTCCACGGCCACGCCGAAGGGGACGAAGGTGATGGCCTCCTGCAGATGGGCAAGACGGTATTTTTCCGCATCCTCCCCAAAGAACAGCTCTGCATAAGGATAGCAGAATTGCTCCATGGACATGGAATGGATCTCCGCAATATCGGTGCTGACGCCGAAATAGGCCTGCACCGGCTGACTGCGCATCGCCCGGTAGCCCGCAAAGGCGTGCCCCAACTCGTGGGACATGACCTGCATATCGAAAATGGTATGATTGAAGCAGCTGAAAACGAAGGGTGCCTTGTACTGAGGCAGGCTGGTCATATAACCGGTGGAGGCCTTGTTGGGCTTGTTTTCCAGATCCATCAGATGATGGTCAATCATGAAATCAATAAATTCACCGGTCTCGGGAGAGAGATCCCGATACATTTTCCGGGCCTGTTCCACCATAAAATCAGCGTCGCCCTTGGGCTCGGCGTTGCCGTCGGGGAAAACGAATTTTTCATCGTACGCGTAAATTTCATCCACGCCGATACGCTTGGCTTGAGCCTTGTACAGCGTTTCGCAGAGAGGCACGATCTCGGTCAGCACCTGACGGCGGAAGGCAGCCACCTCTTCGGGGCCGTAATCACTGCGCCCCTGATCGAGATAGCCCAGAGGAGTGAAGGTCTCGTACCCCATCGCCTTGCCCATTTCGGTGCGAATCTTGACCAGTTCGTCGAAGATCTCCTCCATGCGGTCTTCGTTGGAGGCGTAAAACGCGGAATACTTGGCAAAGGCCTGCCGGCGAATCTCCCGGTCGGGATGCTCGAAATATTTCTGAATCCCGTAAAGATTCAGCACCTGCCCGTCAAACTCAATGTTGGCGGTAGCCATCAGCTTCTGATATTCCGTGGTAAGCATGGCCTGCTTCTGCAGATAAGGCACCAGCGCTTCGTTGAAGCTGGCCAACTCCCGGCGGCCGGCCTCCCGGTACTCCGGCCCAAGATCTGCATCGATCTCGGCGCCGAAGGGAGATTCCTCCAGAGCCTTGGTAAATTCGGTGAAGGTCATCTGGGCCACGGGCAGAGTCTGTTGGATCCAGGCCATTTCGTCTTCGTAGAATTTATCGGTGGTGTTCAGCGTATTCCGGACGTGGGCCACGGTGAGCATGGTCGCCATCTCCTCCACCGCCTTATCGGAGCGGAGGATAATATCCTTCACCTCGGCGTAGGATTTGGCGGCCTTCAGCTCGGCGATCAGTTTTTTGATCTCCGCTTCTACGGCGGCCACGTCGGGGCGGACGTACTGAATGGTATCAAAGGTAAAATTTTCCATATTTTTATACTCCTTTCGGATCATCTGCGATCGGTAAAGACCCAGTTCTCGATTCCGGCGTAAAATTCGGTGACCGATCCGCCGAAGGTTCCGGTCACGTCCATGCTTACGGCCAGCGCATCCCGGGAATAGTAGAGGGGCACGAAGGGCAAAGCGTTCTGGAAATTGCTGACGAAGGTGCGCACGTCTCCCCCCTGCAGAACTCCGTCGGCCTCAACGCGCAGCGCGTCGTAGGTCCCGGCGGGCTCTCCGGTATTGCAAACCGCGGAAGAGAACAGCGCGGAGAGATTCAGGTTATCCGGGAGATTGACCTCCCCAAGATAAAGATCAAAATCCAGATTCTTCACGGCGGCCTGATATTCGTCCCAGGTGGCTTGAACCAATTCCACCGCAAACCCTGCGTCCCGCAGAGCGGCGGCCACCGCCTCGGCGGTCTTTACCCGGGAGGGATTTTCCCGGTTGACCAGAAGACGGAGAGAGACCTGCTTGCCCTTATATTCCCGCACGTCCCCCTTCAGCACGAAGCCGGCCTCATGGAACGCGTTTCCGGCGGATACGGTGGAATAGATCTCCGGATTCAGCGCCGCCTCCACCGTCCCTTCCCAGGCAGGATTCAAGGGATACCACACGGGAGAGGCAAAGCCGTTCAAAACCTTTTCGGTCAGAGTGGTGCGATCGATCAGATAGGTGATCCCTTTGGAAAAATTAACGTTTTTCAATTCCTCCCGGGAGCGGTTGACCGCAAGAAAGGTAAGCCGGTTGGTGGGAATGGTGACGATCTCGTTGTCCGACCGGTATTCCTCCGCCCCAAGGGACAGGTCTGCGTATACCGCCTGCAGGCGGCCGTAGTTAAAATTATAGATCATCGCCTCCCGGTCGGCGATGGCAAGAAGGCGAATCCGCTCCACGGAATAATCCCCCGCGATGCAGTTGCAATCGGTTTTGACCAGATCAAACCCGGCGCTGCTATCAAACCGATAACGGCCGCACCCCACGGGATATCCCGCCGGGTCGGTGGAGCCGCTTTTGGTGATGGGGATATTCAGCAGGTTCAGCTGAGTGGGATAATAGGACCGGAAGGTGATCTGAAAGGTTTTCTGATCCACCGCCTTATACGAGCGGATATAGGCAAAGGCCCCGGCCCAGATGGAATCCTTTCCGGCGGCCCGGGCATAGGAATCGGCGCAGTCCTCGGCGGTAACCGGAGTACCGTCGGAAAAGCGGACGTCAGACCGCAGCGTCACGGTGACGGTATTCCCCTCCACCGTATACTCCTCGGCAATGACCGGACGGGCACCGTAGGCGTCGTCCACCGTAAAAAGGCCGCTATAGCAAAGCCGCAACAATTCGGAATTGGTGCGGCTTTCAGAGGTATAAGGATCCAGTCCCTCCTCCGTATAATACGCCAGAGAAAAGACCCGTTCCGGTTCGGAATCGGCCACGGAATCGTCGTCGGGGTCAGAGGGATCGGAGGCGCCGAGGATATCGGAAAACTCCCCTTCGTCGTACAAAAAGGAACAGCCGCAGATCCCGCATAAAAGCGCAGCCGCAAGCAAAACTGCCAGCGGCCCGCGAAGAATTCGGAAAATATCAGTCATTGTGATTCAGAGATTGTTTTGCCTGCTCCACGGCGTTCATGGCGGCGGCAAGAGACCGGGCGGATTCCTCCAGGGCTCCGTCCACGTAATTGATGGTAACGGTCCGCATCTTGATGGCGTCGGCACGAGCCTGCTCGGTAATGGCTTCGGCACGCTCCTGGGCAATGCGCAGAATCTCCTGCTGACTTACGAGGAATTCCACCTGAGCCTTGGCCCGTTCCATAAGATTTTCCGCGCCGGTGCGGGCGTTGTTGGTGATCAGCTCCGCGTTTTTCTTGGCGCGCTCCAGCATATTCTTCGCTTCTTCCTGAGCGGTCTGGATCATATTATCCTTATTCTGGATCAATTCCTTGGCCCGTTTCATTTCCCCGGGAAGGCGGAGGCGCAATTCGCTCACGCACTTCTGGATCTTCGAACCGTCCACGATCATCTTATTCTTCACGAGGGGCACGTTCCACGCTTCCTCCAGAAGATCTTCCAGTTCCTGCAAGCCTTTTTCGAAATCGTTATCCATATTTTACATCCTTTCGGTCATTTTCTGATATCATCGAGGATCGCCGCCGGCAGGATCGGAGAACAGTCCCGTCCGCTGGCGATAAAGATCCTTGCGTACGTAGAAGAAATGGCGGCCAATTCCGGCCGGGCGGGAAGATAGACCGTCCCGATCTCCGGGGCAATCATGCGGTTGATATCCGCAAGACGGTTTTCGTATTCCAGATCGGTCACGTCCCGGATCCCCTTTACAAGCACCGAGGCGCCCACCGATTTTGCATAATCCACGACGACGCCGTCAGAGACGTCCACCGTCACGTTTTTCAGATCCGCAAAGGTTTTCTCGCAAAACCGACGACGGGTCTCTTCGGGGAAAAAGCAGGATTTATCCGGGTTGCGGGCGATCAAAACGATCACCTCGTCAAACATCTCCGCGGCCCTGCGGACGATGTCCTCGTGCCCCTTGGTCACCGGATCGAAGCTGCCGCAGCAGACGGCTTTCATCAGACATCCCTATCCTTTCGAACGTAGATCAAAACCGAAACCGTGCCGTAATCGTAACGGCGGCGAAGGACGAGATTCCCTTCCTCCTCCGGCTTGGTCTCCTCCCGGGAACATTCCACCACCACAACGCCGGTCTTCTTCAAAACCGGATGCTGGCCGATCTGCTTTAACGCCCGGTCGGACAAAGCAATATTATAGGGCGGATCCACGAAAATAATATCGTATTCCCGGTCCGCTTCGTATTTGAGAAACCGTTTATAATCGCACAAAAGAACCTTTGCCTTGGCTTCAAAGCCGGTCTTTTTCAGATTTTTCCGCACGATCTCCAGAGATTCCTTGGCATTGTCGCAAAATACGGCGTGATCGGCACCTCTGCTGAGGCACTCAATGCCCAACTGCCCGGTTCCCGCAAACAGGTCCAGCACGTCGTTGCATTCTTCGAACTGAATGATATTGAACATGGACTCCTTGACCCGATCCAGGGTGGGGCGAACCTCTTCCCGATCGAACCCGATCAACTGTGTTCCCCGCTTACTGCCGCCGACGACGCGCATCCGATCCCTCCGGAATTAAATAACTTTAAGGCGCTCTATATCTTTTTATACCGTCATTGTATCATACATTTCGGGAAATTGCAATAGTTTTCCGTTTTTTTTCCCACATTTGTAAAATTTAAACCCAATTTGGTATATTTCCTCCCGCTTTTGGGTCGAACAAAAAATCGAAAGGCGAAAAAGAACGGAAGCAGGATCCCCTCAAAAAAAACGAAACGACAGAGGCGTCCGGGAAGACCTCTGTCGCAGTTATTTTATTTTTTATCGGCGGAACCGCTTCCAGGTACGGACGAGGGCGGTGACCAACAGAAGGCCTGCAGACAAAGCGGCCGCCAACTCCAACGTATGCATTGCCTTTGGGAAAAACTGCGCCCCATCGCCGTCCAACGCGTAGGCCATGGTATAATAGAGAGATCCCCCCGGAATGAGCGGGATAAGAGAAATGACCGAAAAAGAAGTGGTGGGGGATTTCAGGAAACGGGCCAGGATCTCCGCATACACCGAAACCAGAACCGACACGATAAAATACCGCAAAACCTCTGAGGGAATCCAAAGACCGAGAAGCAGAAAGAAGCTCCACGACAACAAGCCGCCCAAAGAGGCGAACCACAGTTTTTTTCCCCGCAGATTAAACAGAATCCCAAATCCAAGGCTTCCGAAGAAAGCGGTTACGATCTGAAGCAGCGCATCCCAATTCATGCCGCACCTCCCGTCAGATACACGGCGGCCCAGAAGCCGAGGGCGATGGCCAGGGCCAACAAGATCGCTTCCATAAAACGCAAAATACCGGTAACCGTATCTCCGATGAAGAGATCCTTCAACGCATTGGTCAGGCCGATCCCGGGGATGAGGGACATAATATTGCCGATGATAATATTATCCGCAGAAGCAACGGCCTTCAGCCGAAGCAGTAAAAGCGCCGATCCACAGGCCAGCAGAGAACAGAGAAACCGGCTGAGAATCCGGTTGGTATTGATCCGATCCAGCCCCACGCCTGCCAAGCCGACAACGGCACCGATGACGCTGGCCAAGACCGTTTCAGCCAAACTCCGCCCGCCGAAAAAGATACAGAAGGAGCCGGAAATGACGGCGTAAAAGACCAATTTCAACCACAAAGCATATTGAGGCGTGCCGGCGATCTTCTTCAATTCCGCAGAAATCTCGCCGTCGGACAGCGGGGTTACCGAAAGGCGACGCACCAGATCGTTCAGCAAATGCTGGCGCTCGATATCCAGGCTTGCACTTTTGATCCGACGGGTCTGGGTATACTGATTTCCGCTCTCGGTCTCCACGGAGACGATTACGTTGGAGGGGGTCGCGTACACCTCCGGCTCGCATCCGTAGCAACGGCAAATCCGGGTGACGCTCTCCTCCACCCGGCTGATTTCCGCTCCGCATTCGATCATCTGCTGGGCGATCTCCATCACCAAGCCGATGGTTTTTTTCGTCATACAAAATTCTCCCCAAAAAGAGTTTTTTCCACTTCCGATTATAGCACAAACACGAAGAAAAAGCAATACTTTTCCAAAAAAACAAACAATCCGACGATTTTAGAGAACAGACGGATGAGAGAAGACGAACATAGTGACCAAAGGAGGGGGTGTTCCTTTCTTTCCTTTCAGGAGAAAAGAAAGAAAGGAACCGAAAGAAAGAAAAGCCACGGCCGACGGATTCCATCCACCGGAAAGATTGGAGCAAAAAGCGCATTGCAAAGAATCGAACGCACGCAAAAGACCGCAAAAAAACATCAAATCCCCACCCAAAGCGCCGTCTGCCGGAGGAAAATTCGAGATCGGTTTTGCGGATCGGGGAAGGCCGAACTCCACGGGGAGGAGGGTGGTCGCCCCCCAAAAAAAACAAGACACCCCTCCCGAAGCACAATCTGCCGGAGGAAAATCCGAGATCGGTTTTGCGGATCGGGGAAGGCCGAACTCCACGGGGAGGAGGGTGGTCGCCCCCCCAAAAAAAAACAAGACACCCCTCCCAAAGCACAATCTGCCGGAGGAAAATCCGAGATAGATTTCGTTGCAGGGAAACCGAAGCGTACTAAAAGGTTGACAATCCAAGAATACAGCCAATCCCCATCCGGAGCGCGATCTGCCGGAGGAAAATCCGAGATAGATTTTGCGGATCGGGGAAGGCCGCGTACCGAGGTACGCAACTGAGCCGAAACGCAAAAAGAGGAGTAGATTCATATGAATCT
This sequence comes from Eubacteriales bacterium, assembly GCA_045543655.1. GTDB lineage: Bacteria > Bacillota > Clostridia > Oscillospirales > UBA644 > RGIG995. The sequence goes on along the minus strand of JAZPXN010000064.1, from coordinate 45,584 downwards.
ACTCCTCGCTCTATCCGGATTTTCCCCGGCAGATTACATTAACTTGGCGCCGTTGATCTTAATCCCGGGGCCCATGGTGGAAGCAACGACGACGCTCTTCAGGTACTGACCCTTCGCAGCAGCGGGCTTCGCCTTGATGATTGCACCAATGAGGGTGTTGAAGTTTTCTTCCAGCTTTTCGGGACCGAAAGAAACCTTACCGATGGGGCAGTGGATGATGTTGGTCTTGTCAAGACGGTATTCGATCTTACCGGCTTTGATTTCCTTAACGGCCTGACCGATGTTCATGGAAACGGTACCGGCCTTGGGGTTCGGCATCAAGCCCTTAGGACCGAGGACCTTACCGAGACGGCCGACCAGACCCATCATGTCGGGGCAGGCAACGACGACGTCGAAATCGAACCAGTTTTCGTGCTGAATCTTGGCAACGAGTTCTTCACCGCCAACGAATTCGGCGCCGGCTTCTTCGGCTTCCTTCACCTTGTCGCCCTTGGCGAAAGCGAGGACACGGACGGACTTACCGGTACCGTGGGGAAGAACGATGGCACCGCGGACCTGCTGGTCAGCGTGACGGGAGTCAACACCGAGGCGAACGTGAATTTCCACGGTTTCGTCGAATTTGGCTTTAGAAGTCTCGATGGCGAGCTTCATAGCCTCGTTGGTGTCGTAGAGTTTGGTTTTGTCAACGAGCTTCGCGCTCTCAATATATTTCTTACCTTTTTTCATTGTTAATAAATCCTCCTGAGTGGTTGTATTGGATAAATCCTCCCACAATTTGCGGCAGCCGTTTAGTCGGCCACAACAACGCCCATGCTGCGGGCGGTGCCGGCGATCATGCTCATGGCAGCTTCGATGCTGTTGGCGTTAAGATCGGGCATCTTGGTTTCGGCGATCTGGCGAACCTGATCCTTGGTGATGGTAGCGACCTTGTTCTTGTTGGGAACGCCGGACGCAGTTTCGATTCCGCAGGCCTTCTTGATAAGAACGGCAGCCGGAGGAGTCTTGGTAATAAAGGAGAAGGAACGGTCAGCGTAAACGGTGATGACCACGGGGATGATCATGCCGGGCTGATCCTTGGTTCTTTCATTGAATTCCTTGGTGAACGCCATGATGTTGACGCCGCTCTGACCAAGGGCAGGACCTACAGGGGGAGCGGGAGTCGCTCTGCCTGCGGGAATCTGAAGCTTAATATAACCGATAATTTTCTGGGCCATTTTTTATGCCTCCATTAGTATTCTAATAATTCAACCTGTGCGAGATCCAACTCCACCGGAGTTTCACGGCCGAACATCGAAGCGATGACGCGGATCTTGCCCGCGGCCACGTCGACGGTCTCCACCGTGCCGATGAAATCCTTGAACGCACCATCGATGATTTTGACGTTGTCGCCCTGCTGATAGGGAAGCGCAACCTCCTGACGGGCAATACCCATATTGGCCATTTCCGTTTCGGTCAGGGGAGTCGGTTCGCCTTCGGGGCCGACGAAGCCGGTCACACCACGGATCCCTCTGATAAGAATCCAGGTATCATCATTGACCACCATGTTGATCAGCACGTATCCGGGGAACAGTTTCCGTTCAACCTGAACCTCTTCCCCGTTCTTGATCTCGGTAACGGTCTCCATGGGGATCCGCACCTCACAGATCAGATCCTGCAGGGAGCGCAGTTCCACGATCGTCTGGATGCTGTTTGCAACTTTGTTCTCGTATCCGGAATAGGTATGCAATACGTACCACTTCGCGGAATTGTTCGTTTCAGCCATAATAACCTCCGGAAATATCCATGCTTTGTGCGGATAATTTCAAATCAGACCAAAAGCCCCATAAGAGCCTTGAACAGCAGGTCCACGAGCCCGATGAAAACGCCGGAGGAGATTACGACCAGAAGGACCACCAGGGTGTTGTTAACAACCTGACGGAAGCCGGGCCAGGTAACCTTCTTCAGCTCGCTGCGCATTCCTTTAATGAATGCCCAGATCCGCTTAAAAACGCCGGGTTTTTTCGCTGCGGGCTTCTTGTCGTTCTTCTCGACCTTCGCCACGGGAGCAGTTTTCTTTTCAGCCATAGCGTTTCTCCTTACTTCGTTTCTCTGTGTTGTGTGTGCTTCCGGCAGAATTTGCAATACTTTTTCATTTCAAGTCTGTCGGGATCGTTCTTCTTGTTTTTGGTTGTGTTGTAGTTTCTCTGCTTGCATTCGGTGCAGGCCAGAACAACCTTATCTTTTCCCATTTGCGGCACCTCCTTGATTATTTCGGACGGGTTCGTCCGTTGATTGCCTCCCTTGTATAAGAAGAAACAGGCACTTCCGGCCCGATTTTCGGGCAACAAAAAAAAGCACCTTTGTACAAGGTGCATCTATTATACCATATTTTTCGGGGAATTGCAAGAGGTTTTTTTCATTTAATTGTTACATTTTTTTTTCATTTTTCAATTTTCCGGTCCTATTCCGCAGAAAAACGGACGAACATCCCCTCTTCGGTCACCCGAACCGACTTCATGCAATAACGGGAGGGAAGATATTCGGTCAACCGGTCGTTCAGGAAGGATTCCACCCGCTCCAGAACCTCGGGACGGCTGAGCAAGGGAGTCAGCAGATCGCTTCCCGCCGAGACCTTCTTCACCGTCACCTTCAATCTTCCGTCGGATACTTCGGGAGCGCAGGTCAGGGCACAGGGCACGGAATCGGGCAGGAAAAGAGTCAGCGCCGCCGGCACGGAGAACTGTTTGGCCAACGTCTCCGCATCCACGGAGCCGGTCAGAAGCACCGTCCCCTTGGAGAGTGCCGCCGCAAGGCCGGAAAAAAATCCGCCGGAATATTTTCCGAGAAGAGCGTTGAGATAATCGGGGGTTAGGGCGAATTCGTAATCCTTCGCCTCGTCTTTGGGCGTGCCCCCGTCGGCGTCGGGAAGATTTTCGGCGTCTCCTTCGGAAGAAAGAGAGGTTTGCACCTCAAATACGTCGGTAGCGACGTCGGAAAGGCCGGATGCATCGTCGTCAAAAAGAACGTCGTCGTCTTCTTCCGAGGAGGAGACGGCCGGCTCGATGCCGAAAAACCGGGCGGAATCGGTGAGAAAATCGTGAAACGCCCCCGTCAATACCGCCCAAACGAACAAAGCCGCCAAAGCGGCGAGAAAAACACCGGATAAAAGTCTGCTCCGCATAAAAAACCCTCCTGCAATTCTTCCTTTTTATTATAACCGAAGAACGAGGAGGGTTTCATCCATTTTTTTACTTTGTCAGCGGACGAAGGAATGGCCGCCGATCACGATCCGGTTTTCGCCGAAGGACAGATGCTGAATGGCAAGAGCGGTGCAGGCGCAGAGCAAAACCGGCAGGAGAAGCAGAATCCAAAGCCGATACGCCGTCTTCATGCTTCCTCCACCCGGTCGAAGGGCATGATGCCGCCGTATTCGTTCAACCGGCCGCCGGCGAGATAACGCTGCTTCAGGGCCCGCTGCAGGGAGGTATCCTCGGGCAATTGCGTATAGTCGTTGACGCCCTTCAGATAGAAGACGAAATTCAGCACCCCTTCCCCTCGGGTCGGCACGGGGAAGCGGGTATAAAAGCTTTGGAAATCCAGCACCTTCGAGCCGGGCTTCATGACCTCGGAAAGCTCGGGAGACATCATCCAGGAATGGCAGGAGAAGGCCCGGAAATTCAATTCGGGATAATGCTTTTTCACCAGTTCAAGTACCCGGCGGTAGCTGGCCATGCAAGCCTCCCGGGTCAGCGCACCGTAGGGATGGATATGGGTGGCAAGGCAAAGATCGCCGGGACTGAGGACCAGCTCGTAGTCCTTTTTATAATAGGTAACGATCCGATCGGAGCAGGTACCGTTTTCCAGGGCGGGGGTGCCGAGATAGGCGTCGTCGGTTTCCTCAAAGGAAGCGGTGAACGCGGCGGGGACGCCTTCGGGAGCGGTCCGGGCCACGAGGCCGGCGGCGGTCATCTCCCCTGCGCCGACGAGAACGGTATATTTCCCGGTCTGCCGATGGCGGAGCGTATAGACCGGATGCGACAAAGGAACAAAACCGAAGCGAAGCCGGTCTACGTTCAGGATCTCGCAATCCACGTATTCCTGCAAATGACTAAAATAACGCATATTCAGCCCCAGCCGGTCGAAGCGCTTTTCATAAACGAAAAGGCAATCCTCGTACTGATTGACGGTCTGGGCAATCACGTCGGCGGGCAACCCCCGGCGGACGAGATCGTCGTAGGTCTTTTTAATATAAGGAACGAGAGCAAAAAAGGGGAGCATGGGATATTTTTCTTCCGGAAAAACGATCGTGCGGATCTGCGCCTTAAACAGATCGCGCTGCTCCTGGGCGCGGATAAGAAACAGAACGTAGAGCGCCGCCGACGGATCCTTACGCAGCTCCGCCGCCGCAGAAAGCACGTCCTTCAAGGTGCGGGGAAAGGCGTCGCATTGGGCGTGAAGCGCCGTAAGATACGCTTCCTCCAGCGCAAAATTGCCCTTCTCTTCATACTCGCCAAGAGCGCTTTCAAAGGCCGGGCGAAACGCCTCAGGCAGGGGAGCAACGCCCAAGCGTTGTGCAAAATAATCGATCATGACCGATGCCTCCGTATAAAAATTTTTGAAAAAATTGTAAACTCTATTGACTTTCCGCTAAAATATGGTATAATATACGGGCGTGTAAAGCACTTTTACTTTACAGAGGTGCAAAAGGATGGAGCAAAAACGGTTCGACGCCGCTTCGGAAGCATCCCGGGCAGAAATTACTCTGCTTCTGGATTTTTACGGCAACGCTCTGACCGAGCGTCAGCGCCGGACGGCGGAATTGTATTTTCAGGAGGATCTCTCCCTGGGAGAGATTGCCGAAATGACCGGCATCACCCGGCAGGGGGTGCGGGACGGACTGAAAAAAGCGGAAAAAGCGCTGTTTGAATATGAAGAGCGCCTCGGCATCGCAGGAAGGTTTCTCCGGCAGCGAAAAGCGCTGGAAGAGGCGAAAGCCCTTGCACAGACCCTGCCCGACGGGGACGTGAAGGAGCAGCTTGTTGCCCGGATCGACGCCGCCGCAAACGAAGCGTGATTTTCTTTTATTGTATCATATTTTTGCGAAAAATGCAACCAGAAAAAGGAATTTTTTTTCAAATTCCGAAACCACGCCGAAAGGAGCGCTGACGGATGGCCTTTGAGAGTCTTTCCGAAAAACTGGGAAACGTCTTCCGCAAGCTGAAAAGCCGCGGCAAGCTGACCGAAGCCGATATCAAATCCGTCATGCGGGAGATCCGCCTGGCGCTGCTGGCGGCGGACGTCAACTACGGCGTTGCAAAGGATTTCACCGCCAAGGTGGGTGAACGGGCTCTGGGCGCCGACGTGCTGGAAAGCCTGACCCCCGCCCAGCAGGTGATCAAGATCGTCAACGAAGAGCTGACGGCTCTGATGGGCGAAAAAAACGACCGCATCAAATTTGCAAGCAAGGGACCCACGGTGGTCATGCTCTGCGGCCTTCAGGGTGCGGGGAAAACCACGCACTGTACCAAGCTGGCACTGTTCTTTAAAAATATGGGCAAGCGTCCCCTGCTGGTGGCCTGCGATATTTACCGCCCCGCCGCCATCCTGCAGCTGCAGGTCATGGGGGAAAAGGCCGGGATCCCGGTCTTCACCATGCCGGAGGGAACGCCTCCTCCCGAAATTGCGAAGGCCGCGCTGGCTCACGCAAAGGAACACGGCAACGATATGGTCTTCCTCGATACCGCCGGCCGTCTCCACATTGACGAAGAGCTGATGGCGGAGCTGCAGGAGATCAAGCGCATCACCGAGCCCCACGAGATTCTGCTGACCATCGACGCCATGACCGGTCAGGACGCCGTCAACGTAGCCAAGGCCTTTGACGAGCAGCTGGAAATCGACGGCACGATTCTGACCAAGACCGACGGCGATACCCGTGGCGGTGCCGCCCTGTCCGTCAAGTACGTCACCGGCAAGCCCATTAAATTTATGGGCACCGGGGAAAAGATCGGTGATCTGGAGCCCTTCCATCCCGAGCGGATGGCCTCCCGGATTTTGGGCATGGGCGACGTTCTTACCCTGATCGAAAAGGCGGAAAAGGCCTTTGACGATAAAAAAGCGGCGGAGCTGGAGGAAAAATTCCGGGAAAACCGCTTTGATTTCAACGATTTTCTCGATTCGCTGGACCAGATGAAAAACATGGGGCCCATGGACGATCTGGTCAAGATGATCCCCGGGATGAACCTGCCGAAGAATGCGGACCTCCACGTGGACGAGAAGCAAATGGCCCGGACCGAAGCCCTGATCCTTTCCATGACGGCCAAGGAACGGGAAAACCCCGACATCATCAATCCCTCCCGGAAACGGCGCATCGCCGCAGGGGCGGGCATGAAGGTGGAGGACGTCAACCGGTTGTTGAACAGCTTCACCCAGATGAAGCAGATGATGAAAAAATTCGGCGGCGGACACAAAAACCCCGCCCGGCGCAAAAAACGCCGCAAATAAAAAAGATCCGCCAACCGGCGATCCGATAAAAAGAACTTTATCTCTTGAAAGGAGTGATTTTCAATGGTTAAGATCAGATTGAGAAGAATGGGTGCGAAGAAGAGCCCCTACTACCGCATCATCGTTGCAGACTCCCGTTACCCCCGTGACGGCCGTTCCATCGACGAAATCGGCACCTACAACCCCATGGTCGAGCCTTCTGCCGTCACCATCGACGCTGAAAAGGCCGCTACCTGGCTGAAGAACGGCGCCCAGCCCACCGATACCGTGAAGGCCCTCTTCAAAAAGAACGGCATTCTGTAATCGTGAGGTAAGACGAAAATGGAAGAATTGATCCTCTACATTGTCAAAGCGCTGGTCAAGAATCCCGACGCCGTCACCGTCTCCGAAGGAGAAGAACAGGACGGAGTCACCACCTATAATCTGACCGTCGCCGAGGAAGACAAGGGATATGTCATCGGTAAGCAGGGCAAGGTGGCGAAAGCCATCCGCGCCATTGTGAAGACTGCGGCCATCAAGGAAAACAAGAAGGTTCGCGTCTATATCGTCTGACGACCCGGACGGCAGGTGAAGCAATCATCTGCCGTCTTTTTTTTCCTGAAGGGAGTTTGAAAAATGGAACTCATCGAAACCGGAAAGATCGTAAACACCCACGGGGTGCGAGGGGAGCTGAAGGTGGTTCCCTGGGCCGACGATCCGGAGGTATTTCTGAATTTTGAAACCGTAACCGTGGACAAAACCCCCTATTCCGTCAAGTCGGTCCGCTTTCAGGGGCAGAACGTTCTGCTGAAGCTGGAAGGAATCAACGACATGACAGCGGCGGAAGGATTGAAAAATAAAGTAATATACGCCGACCGGGCGGATTTCGATCTGCCGGAAGGAACCTATTTCATCGCAGACCTGATGGGACTTACGGTGGTGGAGGACGAGACGGGGAAAGAGCTGGGCAAGATCACCGAGGTCTTCTCCACCGGCTCCAACGACGTCTACGAGATCACCTTCCCCGACGGCAAAAAGCAATATATCCCCGCCATCAAAGAGTGCGTCCGCTCCACCGACCTTTCGGCAAAAATCATGCGGATCCACGTCATGGAAGGATTGTTCGATCAATGAGATTTGATATCATGACCCTGTTCGACAAGGAAGTGGGGGCTTTTTTGCAGACCTCCATCCTGGGCAGGGCCATCAAAAACGGACTTTTTGAGGTCCATTGCCACAACATCCGGGATTATACGGAGGATAAACAGAAGCGGGTAGACGACGCCCCCTACGGCGGGGGCATGGGAATGGTCATGCAAGCGGCCCCCATCCGGAATTGCTTCGATCATATTTTATCCGAGATTCCCGGGAAAAAGCCCCACGTCATCTACATGACCCCCAAGGGCAAAAAATTCACCCAAGCCCGGGCAAAAAAATTGCTGAAGCACGAAAACATCGTCATTCTCTGCGGGCACTACGAGGGGGTGGATCAGCGGATTCTGGACGCCATCGTAGACGAAGAGCTGACGGTGGGAGATTACGTGCTGACCGGAGGAGAGCTGCCGGCCATGATCGTGGTCGACGCCGTGGGACGGATGATCGACGGAGTCCTCAGCGATCCCTCCTGCTACGAGGACGAAAGCATCTACAGCGGCCTTCTGGAATATCCCCATTATTCCCGCCCCGAGGTCTTCGAAGGGGTGAAGGTTCCGGAGATCCTGCTTTCCGGTCATCACGCAAAAATCGAAGCCTGGCGCAAGGAGCAATCCCTGGCCATCACCAAGGAGCGCCGCCCCGACCTTTACCGGGCCTACGTCCGGAAGGAGGAACGGAAGGCAGAACGGCTCCGGCAGGAAAAGCTGCGGATCCAGAAAGAAAAATATCTGCAGCGCAAAGCCCGCCGAGAGGCAATGAAAAAAGAAAATCTCGACTAAAGACAGGCGATTTGTCCATATCCGCACCAAATTATCCGTAGCATTTTCCCCGAAAATAGTGTATAATAGAGCCATAAAACGCACGATATGAAAGGGGATTCTTCATGATTCGTTTCGGAACCGGCGGCTGGAGAGCCGAAATTGCCCGTGATTTCACGGAAGAAAACATTCGTCGGGTGGCGCAGGGCCTTGCTCTGTATGCAATCCGGGAAAATAAGGCGGAAAAGCCCGTCGTTATCGGTCACGACCGCCGCTTTTTGTCCGACAAGGCCGCAATCTGGATCAGCGAAACGCTGGCCGCGAACGGCATCAACGTTCTTTACATTGCCCGGTCCGCACCCACGCCGCTGGTGATGCACACGGTGAAAAAGCAGGAGCTGCACTTCGGCATCGAGGTGACCGCTTCCCACAATCCCTCGGAATACAACGGCATTAAGGTCATCGTGGACGAAGGCCGGGACGCTCCGTTGGAAGTGACCGAAGCCCTGGAAAAGATCATTGAAGTCTGCGAAGTAAAGTCTATGCCCTTTGCCAAGGCGAAGGAACGGGGGCTGATCGTCGATTTCAAGAACCCCTTTAACGATTTCATTGACGATATTCTGGCGGTACTGGATACCGACGTGATCCGTCAGCGGGGGCCCCGGATTCTCTTCGACTCCATGCACGGGTCTTCCACCTATCCCCTGCTCACCATCTTCTATACCACCCGCTGTACCCCCGACACGGTGCACGGAAACAAGGACGCCTTCTTTGGCGGCATGATGCCCGCTCCCACGGAAAACACCCTGCTGGATCTCAGCCGGGAGGTGGTCCGGGACGGCTACGATCTGGGCATCGGCATTGACGGCGACGGCGACCGGCTGGGCATCATCGACCGGGACGGCCGATACATCAGCGCCAACGAAATTCTGGTTCTGCTTTACTATTATCTCCACGAATACAAGGGCTGGAAGGGCCCCGTGGTCCGCAACCTGGCCACCACCCATATGCTGGATCGCATCGCGAAGGATCTCGGAGAGGAATGCTACGAGGTTCCCGTGGGATTCAAGTGGATTTCCTCGAAGATCGACGAGGTAGACGCCGTTCTCGGCGGCGAATCCTCCGGCGGTCTAACCGTCCGGGGTCACATCCACGGCAAAGACTCCATCTATGCAGCCTCCCTCTTCATCGAAATGATCTGCCGCACCGGCAAGGCTCCCGGGGAAATGATCGACGAGCTGTACCGCAAATACGGCTCCTTCGAAATGGTGGAATGCAACCTGCGCTACCCCGCCCCCGCCCGCGCCGCCATCGACGATAAGATCATGGTTCGCAAGCAGCTGCCCGACTTCGGCGCAAAGATCGCCAAGGTCAGCTACGAGGACGGCTGCAAGGTCTATTTCGAGGACGATTCCTTCATCATCTGCCGCTTCTCCGGCACCGAGCCCATCCTGCGGATCTTCTCCGAAGCCGCAACCTGGGAAAAGGCTCAGGGCTATATCGACGCCTTCCGCGCCTTCCTTGCCGACGATCTGGCCGAATAAAAATTACATATTCCCCTGCTTTTCTTGTTCTCGGACGAACGACGAAAGCAGACCCTCACCCCCGGAAAGGTTTCTCTTCTTCTCTCATCCTCCTTTCCGGGGGATACTTATATTCAAAATGAAAAGCGCACGAAAAAGCACCGCTGAAGTACAGCGGTGCTTCCTTGTTTACTTGAAGAGAAATTCAGTCAAAAACCCTCGGCAGAGGGATCGCATCGGCGGGGATCGCATCTACGGCAGAAACGCCGGTCAACCGCAGAGAATCCCACAGAAACCGATTATAGGTTGCGCCATAGGCTTCTCCGTCGGGCATATAGATCTCAAGATCCGAAACGCCCTTGTATTCGTAAATCATTTTATAATAAGAAACGTGGGAAACCGACGATTCTCCGCTCTCCTCGTCAAGAGTAAAGCTCTGATAATCCATATACAGCGTCAGCACGCCTGCCTCGTCGGTAAAGGCCGCAGGAACGTGGAGATAAGAGGGGGCTCCAAATCCCATGGGAATATAGGTGTAATAAAAATAGCCGTCCTTGTATTCGATCAGATCGTAAAAATAGGGAGAAGCGGCCTTCAGCTCCGCCACCTGCTCGTCGGGCAGGTCGAAGGTCTTGCGGATGCCGGCAATAAACACGTCCTCGGGGATCTTGTAGACTCCTTCCACCTCGGAGGTGGCCTGATAATACTGATCGTCCAGCATATTGAAATAAGAGGCGTTGACCATGAAATCGTAGTCTATTTTCCCCGTATCCAAGGCCCCAAGAACGCCGTCGGCTTCGATATAATAGCCCCGGATGGGAATCTTATACAGCTCCCCGCCCTCAATACCGCACCCGGTGCATTTTCCGTCCACGTAGACGTGAGGAAAGACCTCCTCCACAACCTTGCCGCAGATCTTGCAAATGCCGTCGTCGGAGCAGAAATAGGGGCGTGTCTCATGCTCGCAAGGCTCGCCGGCATCGGCCGTATCCGACCCGGAAGTAGCCGTGCCGGGACGATCGGTGTCCGTACCCTGCACCGAAGAATCGGTTCCGGTGGGAAGTCCGGGGATCTTTTTGCAGGAGGCAAAGGTCGCCACCAAAAGAACGCACAACAGAATGACCGCAATTTTTTTCATAAAAACCCTCCTTGACCGCTTTTTTGGGACACAGTTGGTCAACTTCATTATAGCATATCTCGACCGTTTTGTCAAGTTTGAGGAAAACGGCTTCATTTTTCTGAAAATATGTGAGTTCTGCCCTTGCATTCTCCCGCAAAATATGGTATACTATAGGATATAGAATAAACGGACGGAGAGGTTTTCCATGAGCATACTGCAAGCCGCCCCGGAGCGGGTACTGTATTATTTTGAGCGTCTTTGCGCCATCCCCCACGGCTCGGGAGATACGGAGAAGATCAGCGCCTATTGCGTGAGCGTCGCCGAGAAGCTAGGGCTTTCGGTGCGCCGGGATGCGTTAAACAACGTCATCATCAAAAAGCCGGCCTCGAAAGGCTACGAAAATCACCCTGCGGTGATCCTGCAGGGCCATCTGGACATGGTCTGCGAAAAAGACCCGGACTGCCCCGTTGATTTCACGAAGGACGGACTTTCTCTCTTCGTAGACGGGGATTGGATCGGAGCAAAGGGCACCACCCTTGGGGGAGACGACGGCATTGCCGTGGCCATGACCCTGGCGGTGCTGGAGGACGACACCCTTCCCCATCCCCCCCTTGAAGCGGTTTTCACCACCGACGAGGAGACGGGAATGTACGGTGCGGAGGGCATTGACGTCTCCGATCTGAACGGAAAAATCCTGCTTAATATCGACTCGGAGTGCGAGGGAATTCTCACCGTATCCTGCGCCGGCGGCGCCCGGGCCGAGATCGTGCTTCCTCTGGAACGGGAAAAGAATCATCTCCCCGCCCGAAGGATCCGCTTTCACGGACTGCAGGGAGGACACAGCGGCGTGGAGATCGACAAGGGCCGCATCAACGCCGACGTGCTGATGGGGCACTTTCTCAAGGAACTGCCCGCCGATATGCGGATTGCGGAAATTTTCGGCGGCACGAAGGACAACGCCATTCCGGCAATGGCAGAATGCACCGTCGTCACCGAAGGAGACGTGGAAGCGGTTGCCGAAGCCTTCCGGGCGAAAAACCGACCGGAAACCGACCCGGGACTGATCGTTGACGTCCTTCCGGCAGAAGCCTGCGACGCCTGCTATACGGCAGAATCCTCCCGGAAGATTGCCGACCTTCTCACCACCGTTCCCAACGGCATTCAAGCCATGAGCCGGAATATTGAAGGACTGGTGCAGACCTCTCTGAACCTGGGGCAGCTGAATTCCTCCGAAGACGCCCTGACCGTAACCTTCTCGGTACGCAGCTCCGTAGGTGCGGAAAAGGTTGCTCTGCTGAAAAAGCTGGAAGAGATCGCCCTTGCTTTCGGTGGCACCTTTGACGCCCGAGGGGATTACCCCGCCTGGGAATATAAGGAAGATTCGATTTTGCGCCGGACCATGATTCGGGTCTACGAAGAGCGCTACGGCAAAACGCCGGTGGTGGAGGCCATCCACGCCGGGCTGGAATGCGGATTCTTCTGCCATAAGATCCCCGGCCTCGACGCCGTTTCCTTCGGCCCCGACATGCGGGACATTCACACCCCCAGAGAGAGGCTGAGCATCTCCTCCGTAAACCGGACCTACGAATACCTTTGCCATATTCTGAAAGAACTGTGAGGATCGAAAAATGAACGTGATCGACCGCTTTTTGAAATACGTCTCTTACGACACCACCTCCGACGAAAACAGCGAAACCGTCCCCTCCACCGCAAAGCAAAAGGTATTGGGGGAATATCTGGTATCGGAGCTGAAGGCCGCCGGATGCGCCGACGCCCGCATGGACGAATTCGGCTACGTATACGGGAATCTCCCCGCCACACCGGGATACGAATCCCTCCCCGCCCTGGGGCTGATCGCCCACATGGATACCTCTCCCGCCGTCAGCGGCGCGGAGATCAAGGCGAAGATCGTAACGTATGAAGGAACGCCTCTGGATCTGGGCGGAGCCACCCTTTCGGCCGAAGCCTTCCCCTATCTGGACGATTACGTGGGGCAGGAGATCATCGTCACCGACGGTACGACGCTTCTGGGGGCCGACGATAAGGCGGGCATTGCGGAGATCGTGCAGGTCTGCGCCGAAATGACCGAAAATCCCGAAAAACCCCACCGGGCGGTGGCAATCTGCTTCACCCCCGACGAGGAGATCGGCCGGGGTGCGGACAAGTTCGACCTGGCCCATTTCCCCGCAAAGGTGGCCTACACCGTGGACGGAGGAGAGATCGGAGAGATCGAATACGAAAATTTCAACGCCGCTTCGGCGAAGATCGAGATCTTCGGGGTCAATATCCATCCCGGCTCGGCAAAGGATAAAATGAAGAACGCTTCCCTGCTGGCCGCGGAATTTATCACCCGTCTTCCCGCCGCAGAGACCCCGGCCCATACCGAGGGATACGAGGGATTTTACCATCTCTGCGATATGAGCGGAGACGAAAGCTACGCCAAGCTGAACTATATCATCCGGGATCACGACCGGGCGAAATTCGAGGCCCGCAAGCAATTCGTCCAAACCCTTGCCGATTATCTGAACACCGTTTACGGCGCCGGAACCTTCGTGGCCACGGTGAAAGACAGTTATTATAACATGAAGGAAAAGCTGACCGATCACATGGATCTGATCGAAAACGCAAAAGCCGCCATGGAGGCGGTGGGCGTTACTCCCAAAATCGTAGCCATCCGGGGCGGCACCGACGGCGCGCGGCTTTCCTACGAGGGTCTGCCCTGCCCCAATCTGTCCACGGGCGGCGCCAACTTCCACGGCGTGCACGAATTCGTACCCGTCCAATCTATGGAAAAAATGGTCAAGGTTCTGCTGGAACTGACCAAAGCGTGAGAGGAAAATCATGAACAATTCGATCTGTTTTCCGAAGATTCTCAAAGATCTTCGAATTAAAAACGGACTGACCCAAAAGGCCTTGGCGGAATTCCTTGCCGTCTCTCCCCGGACGGTCTCCGGCTGGGAGCGTGGGAAAGGACTTCCCACGGTAGAGCAGGCGCTTGCGCTGTCCGACCGCTTCGGTCTTCCCATGGACGAGCTTTTCCGGGGAAAGGAAGAGGAAGACTTCAAAAAGCCGGGCATGGCTTCCCTGCGGGAACTGTATAAAATTGGCGCAGGCCCCTCCTCCTCCCATACCATGGGACCGGAAAAGGCTTGCAAGATCTTCAAGGAAAAATATGCCGAAGCCGACCGCTTTGCAGTAACCCTTTACGGATCTCTTGCCAAGACGGGGGAAGGCCACGGCACCGACCGGGTCATCGAAAAGACCCTTGCCCCCATCCCCTGCGCCATCACCTTCGACCCCCTGACGGGAGATCTGCCCCACCCCAATACCATGGATCTGATCGCCTATCGGGACGGAAACGAGCTCGGCCGATCCCGGGTTCTGAGCGTGGGCGGCGGCGCCATCCGATTCGACGGAGAAGCCGCGGCGGAAGAAAAGCATATCTACGATCTGCAGACTTACAGCGAAATTTACGCCTATTGTAAGCAGGAAGGCCTGCGGCTATGGGAATACGTTTATCAGGTAGAGGGGCCGGATTTCAAGGAATATCTGCGGACCATCTGGCGGGCCATGCGCCGGGCGGTGGCGACCGGACTGGAAGACGACGGCATTCTTCCGGGCGGGCTGAACGTACACAAGCGAGCCAAGCATCTGTATAATCTTCAGCACGTGGACGAGACGGCGGAGACCAAGACCAACCGCCTCATTTCCGCCTACGCCTTTGCGGTAGGAGAGCAAAACGCCTGCGGCGGTCAGATCGTCACGGCACCTACCTGCGGTGCGGCGGGCGTCCTGCCGGCGGTTCTTTATTTCCAGCAGAAAAAGGGCGGCTACACCGACGACGAGATCTGCCGGGCCTTGGCCACCGGCGGGCTGATCGGGAATCTGATCAAGCGCCACGCCTCCATTTCCGGCGCGGAATGCGGGTGTCAGGCTGAGGTAGGCTCGGCCTGCGCTATGGCGGCGGCGGCTTTGGCAGAGCTGTTCGAGTTGTCTCTGGAAAAGATCGAATATTCCGCAGAGATCGCCATCGAGCATCATCTGGGGCTGACCTGCGACCCCATCTGCGGCCTGGTGCAGATTCCCTGCATCGAGCGCAACGCCGTGGCGGCCATGCGCGCCATCAACGCCGTAAACCTTTCGTCGTTTTTGAGCGATACCCGAAAGATCTCCTTGGACAAGGTCATCGTCACCATGCGGGACACCGGCCGGGATCTGAGCCATCGCTACCGGGAAACGTCGGAAGGCGGTCTTGCAAAGATCCGAATCCAATAAACAATCAAAAATACCCCCCGTGAGAGATCCGTTTGGATTTCCCACGGGGGTTGCTTTTCTCGGTATTTTTTTTGGTTTCAGATCACGAGTCCGCCGTTGGGGGCGATGACCTGCCCGGTGATAAACCCGGCCTCGTCGCTTGCCAGCCATGCCACGACCTTGGCGATCTCTTCGGGGGTGCCAATGCGACCGAGGGGCGTTTCGTCGGCCAATTCCGACAGCGCTTCGGCGGTCAGGGCGGCGTTCATATCGGTATTGATGACCCCGGGGGCCACGCAATTGACCCGGATGCCCGAGGGCCCCACCTCCTTGGCCAGCGCCTTGGTCAATCCGATCACCCCGGCCTTGGCGGCAGAATAGGCCACCTCGCAGGAGGCGCCCACCTGCCCCCACATGGACGAAAGATTGATGATACAGCCGTTTTTTTGACCGATCATATGGGGCAAAACCGCCTTACTGCAACGGTAAACGCCGCTGAGGTTGACACCGATCATCCGATCCCAATCTGCTTCGGACAGATCCTGAAAGAGGGAAAAGCCGGCGATGCCCGCATTGTTGACCAAAAGATCGATGCCGGGAAGGGATGCAAAGGCTTCCTTGACAGCGGCGGGGTCGGCAACGTCGCATTGGACGGCGACGGCGCCGGTTTCGGCGGAAAGAGCCTCGGCGGCGGCAGTATCGGCCCGGTAAAAGAAGAAGACCCGGTCTTCCCTGCGGCAGAATTCCCGGACGCAGGCGGCGCCGATACCTCGGCTTCCTCCGGTGATCAAAACGGTTCTCATATCAAAGTTCCTTTTCCAATTTTACGATATCGTCGATCTCAAGATCGATCCGGATCCCCTCGGGACGGGAGGCTCCGGTACGGTTGACCCAGCAGGTCAAAATGCCGGCGTTGATGCCGCCCTGAATATCCCCGGAGAGGGAATCCCCCACGATCATGGTGGTCTTCCGCTTCATTTCCGGATGTTCGGCAAAAATCTTTTCGAAAAATTCGGCGGCGGGCTTATCGTATCCCACGTCCTCGGAAATGTAGATTCCCTTCACCACCTGCGGGATGCGGGTCTTCAGCATCCGGGAGGTCTGGACGTTTTTCAGACCGTTGGTGACGATATAAAGATCGTATTTTTTCGCCAGTTTTTCGCAGGCCTCCTCGGCCCCGTCGAAGGCAAAGCCGTATTTGCCCAGATTTCCCTCGTAGGTCTTGGTGGTCAGCACCGGATCGCCGTCAATGCCCAATTCCTCGAAGGTCATCCGATAACGGCGCACCTTCAGCTCCTCCCGGGTGATTTCCCGGCGCTCCAGCATCTTCCAGCAGGCGGCGTTGTTCTTGTGATAAGAAGCGTAAGCCGCCTCGTCGAAGGGATATCCCAAGGCCTCGAAGGTCTCCTGCAGAGCGGCCTTTTCGGAGCGGTCGAAATCCAGAAGGGTTCCGTCTGCATCGAGAAGCAGGGTCTTGATCCGGGGCGGGATCACGGCGAATTTCAGCACCAGCATCACTCCGGCAACGAAGGCCAGAAGCATGGCCGCAACGGAGACGATATTATACCAAGCCATAAAAACTCCTTTTGAAAAAAGGGGAGCCGAGGGCTCCCCTGAGATTCCGTTTCCGCAGTCAGATCCGTTCCAGCATATCGGAAGCAAGATCCAGCGAATCCCCTTCAAACAGTTCCACAAGTCCGCTGTCGCACTGACGGGCGAAATCGGGATCGAGGGGAATCTTGGCAAGGATGGGCAAGGAATAGTCCGTGCTGACCTTTTCGATGTGGCTTTCTCCAAACAACTCGATGCGCTTGCCGCAGTCGGGGCATTTGAGATAACTGTAGTTTTCGATGAGACCCAGAATGGGAATATTCATCTTATTGGCCATCTTCACCGCCTTGGACACGATCATCGACACCAGATCCTGGGGAGAGGTAACGATAATGATGCCGTCCACGGGCAGAGACTGGAATACGGTCAGAGGTACGTCGCCGGTTCCCGGAGGCATATCCACGAACATATAATCCACCTCGCCCCAGATGGCGTCGGTCCAGAACTGGGTGACGGTGCCCGCAATGACGGCCCCCCGCCAGATCAGCGGCGTAGTCTCATCGGGGAGAAGCAGATTGGTGGAAACCACCGAAATGCCGGTTTTGGTACGGGCGGGATACATCCCAAGCTCATCCCCCTGAATGGGCCCTTGAAGGCCAAAGAGACGGGGAATGGAAGGACCGGTAATATCCGCGTCAAGAATGGCGGTCTTATATCCCTTCCGGTTCATCAGAACGGCCAGCATAGCGCTGACGGAAGATTTTCCGACGCCGCCCTTGCCGCTGACCACGGCGATGACCTTTTTAACCTTACTCATATCGTGGGGCTTTGCCTTGAGGCTTTCCGCCCCACCGCAATTTTGCCCACAGGTTTTACAATCGTGTGTGCAACCCATAAATCAATTCCTCCTTGAGGGTCGTTATTCTCTACTCCATATGATACCACACCAAAGGAAAAAAGTCAAGGGAAAAAGTGAAAAATTGCAAAAGGTTCGTCATTTTTTACTTGACATCCCACCAATTCGGTGGTACAATAAGGATAATACGGGGGAGGTGACGCCGATGGAAAAGAATATTTTATGGGAACCGGAGGGGCTCGTATGCGCTTTTTCCGGATACCGTCCGGCGAAGCTTCCCTTTTCTTCGGAATCCGACCCGGCCTGCGCGGTGCTGAAATATCGGCTGAAGGACGAGATCTTCAACGCCATCCAGCAGGGTTGCACGGACTTTCTCTGTGGCATGGCCTTAGGCACGGACACCTGGGCGGCAGAAACGGTGCTGGAGATCAAGGAGACTCTGAAGGGCATCCGCCCCGTACGGCTTCACGCCTATCTCCCCTTCCCCGGTCAGGACGAGCGTTGGAGTGCCCAATGCCGGCGGCGATACCGGAAAATTCTGTCGGAAAGCGACTCTGTCACCGTCATTTCCTCCCAATACCTGCCCGATTGCATGGAGCGGAGAAACCGGGCCATGATCTCCCGGGCAGACCGGCTGATCGCAGTCTACGACGGAAAGAGCGGAGGCACGAAAAATACCATCCGCATGGCCCACGACAAGGGCATCGAGATCCGCATTTTGTCCCCCATACCTCCCAATTTCCCCCCTTCTCCCCCACCGGAGGACGGCGAAGGCGCTCCCGGAGAGGGCGGACAGATTTCTTTATTCTGAAAAATTACGCAGCAACAGGGACGGAGAATTCCTCATTCTCCGTCCCTTTTTTTGCTAAAAAACGGAGACCCTTCCCAAAGGAAGGGTCTCCAAACCGTTTCAGATGATTGATTATTCAACCAAACCGGAGCGCTCGATACTCTGGATGAAGTACCGCTGAGCGAACAGGAAGACGATCAGCAGAGGCAGAATGATGAGCAAGCAGGCGGTATCGTTGATGGCCATTGCCTGGGCTTCGTCCTCGATGGAGGAAGCGACGGTGGCCGCCTTGTTGGCGAGGATCTCCAGCTTAGGCAGCAGCATGCTGTTGTAAGTGGTGTCGGTCCACTGCCAGGTGAAGGCAAACAGGAAAACGGTGATCATCATGTTGGCCGCGTTGGGCAGCATGATGGAGAAGAAGGTGCGGAAGAATCCGGCGCCGTCAATGTACGCGGAGTTTTCCAGCTCCTTGGGAAGGCCGCGGAAGAACTGGCGCATCAGATAGATGTAAAGACCGTTCTTCAGACCGAGACCGAGGGCCGACAAAATGACCAGAGGCCAGAAGGTATTGATCATATTGAGGTCGGTTCCCAGGAAGTGGGAGAAGCGTACGAAGAGGGGCAGCTGAATGGTCTGCGCAGGAATCATCAGGGTCAACAGGACCAGAACGAACAGCAGATCTCTGCCCTTGAACTTGAAGCGGGCAAAGCCGTAACCGGCGACGCAGGCAACGAACAGCTGGAGAACGGCAACGATCACGGAAAGAAGCGCCGTGTTGATGAAGGACGTCCAGTAGTGCATGTTCAGCATAGCGCGATCGATGAAGTAGGTGGAACCCTGACGGGGAATGTACATAACGGTGTTATCCACGATATCTTCGGTGCTGGAGAAAGCAACGACGAATTTAACGAGGAAGGGGTACAGGATCATGTAGGAAATACCGACGATAATGACGAACCGCATGATCATCCAGAGGAATTTGCCCAGACCGTTGAGGTTCAGATTGCGGCGCTTCCAGGTTTCCCAGTCGATCTTCTCCCGGGTCACCTTATTCCCGGCGCGCATTTCAGCCAGGAAGGATTTTTTGCCGCCGGAGGGGAACAATTTTTCTTTGATGCCGAGAATGAATTCTTTGATCTTATCCATCTTGTTCCCTCCTTTTAGTCCTGATATACGATCAGCTTATTGACCAGCAGGTATACGATACCGACGAACAGTAGCAGAAGGATCGTATACATCCACGAGAAGGCCGACGCAATCGAGTAGGTAGCGACGTTCCCGTAATAGGTGGCAATATAGGAGATCGTGGCGTTGTCCACGCTGGTGAACAGGTCGATGACGGTATACAGCAGGTTGACCAGGATCAGGGGAGAGATCATGGGGAAGGAGATCTTCCAGAACACTTCCCAGCCGGTGGCGCCTTCCACCTTGGCGGCTTCGTACATATTGATAGAAATGGACTGCAAGCCGGAAAGGAAGATCAGCATCTGAACACCGGAAGAGGTGATCACCGTGTAAAGACTGTCAATTGCACCGGCGATGATCTCGGAAAGTCCGCTGTTGCCCAGAGTAGAGAGCAGCATCTGCTCGATTTCCATGAAGTTGAACGCAGAGTTTTCGGAACCGACGTTCAGCTTATCGCCGCCTTCGTAAAGGTCCTGCATCGAGGACAGGTTATCGAAGTAGGTAACGATACCGGTGGAAAGAACAACGGGAATAAAGAAGATCACGCGGGCGATGGATCTGCCCCGGAAATTCTGATTCAGGATATTCGCCATAAAGAAGGCGAAGATCAGAATGATGAAGATCTGAGGCAGAAGTGCAATGGTGGAAGAATAGACCGTTTCAAGGAATCCTTCTTCTACCAGCAGCGCATCGTGGTAGTTCTGCCAGCCAACGTAGACGTTTTCCTCACCGTAGCGGCCGGCGTTTTCGGTAAAGGAGAATTGCAGAGACTGCACCAGAGACGGGATGTAAATGAGGGCCAGACCCAGGATGATCGGTGCGACAAATACATAGCCGAACAGACTCTTTTTACGCTCCAAAGACATCTTGAACAGCTTCTTGGGAGGTTTCTTTGCAGCCGTGGATACTTTTACTTCAGCCATTTTCAACCCTCCTGATTCGTATCTTCAACGGGAGCGGCGGGGACGGGCTCCGTCTCGTAAGCACTGCCGTCGAGGATCTTGTTAAATTCATCCAAGGTGAGGACCAGATAGGACTTCGCCTTGATGACGGTGCGGTCGTTGAGCTCCGCATCGTTGGCGTTGTAGTTGACAACAACGACCTTCTTGTCGCCGTAAACGGTAGCAAACACGCCGCCGCATTCCACACGCTTCACGCTGGGGGTGTAGGTGGGAAGAGTACCGGCCGCAGAGCCTTCGGGAACGGGAACCTCCGTCCAGCCGATAAGGCCTTCGTGATCAAGAACGTAATAAGCGTCCAGAGCCTGATGGTCGGTGATGGGGGTGTTGACTACGTCGTTCAGGACTTCGGCGGCCTTCTTATAGGTCTCAACGACCCGATCGAAGGTGGCACCGTACTGAAGGGAGAAGTAGTTGTAGAAGGTGGTATAGTCGAAAATGGAGTCTTCTTCTGCCATCCAGCGGACGGAGAAGGCGGAACCGGTCTCGAGGGCCAGCAGCAGAGCGGTTTCATAATCGCCGGTCTGATTCAGGGGATCGAGAGAATAGTTCACGTAGCCGTGGAGCATGATCTGAGCAAAGGGAATGGATTCGGATTCCATCATATATTCGGTGGAGCCGGTGGGCAGGCCGAAGATGTGGGTGGCGTAATTCCAGGTATAGAAGTTACCGGTGGAAACGGCGATCTTGTATCCGTCAAAGGTCTGCAGGACCTTCACGTGATCCTTTTCAGCCCAGGCGCGGGTCACACCGTCGTTGGTCTTATAGCTGGAATGAAGCTCCTTCCCAAGCTCTCCGAGGGCAATAGACTTGTTATTGGCCAACACGGACTCAAAGGAAGCCTTGTAGGATTCAGCCATTTCGGCGGAAACCTTGGAGGACACCAGAATCTTTTCTTCCAGATCCTTTCTCAGCATACCGTGGGCATTGAAGCGTTCCACGATGGTAGCGGTGGAGCGATTCATACGGCGGGCGGCGTCCTGAGATTTGCTGAAGCCGTTGCCTGCGGTGGTGACGTGGAGGAAATCAACGGAGGGGAAGAAGCCCATACCGTTGTCGTTGCAGTACTGAACGAGAGCGTTCAGTTCTCCTTTGCTCCCCATGCAGTCGAGCAGTTCCAGATCCTTGGCGGCGTTATTGCTTTCCCCGCCGTTGGCCCAGTAGGTATACCGGGAAACCACGTTGGAAACGCCGGCGTCCTTCAGCTTGGTCAAAATCTCAAGGGCCTGGTTGTAGGTCGTGAGCGGCGTTTCGGTCTTGATGGGAACACCGACCACGGTCTTATTCATATCCACGCAGCCCAGCAGGTCCACGAAGAGGGGAAGTTCGCTCTCGTTGAGGGGTTCTTCCCGGAAGAGGCCCTTGCCGGTAAAGTATTCTCTCAGATAGGTGGCGTATTCCGCATAGGACATTCCGCCCTTGGTAAAGAGATACTTGATGCTGAAGGTGCCGGTAACGTCGTCCTTGGAGAGGAGCAAACCGGAACCGGTCTGATCCCCGGTGGCGCCGGCGGCGACGCTGGAGGTAGAATAAGTACGGTAATCGCGTTCGGAATAAACGACCTCGTAGTTGATGGAGGCAACGGGGTTGGAGTTGCCCGAAATGGGACGGGCGATGGCACTTGCAAGGCCGGCACCGTCTTCCATAACGGCGATGATACCGCCGGCGTTATAGCGGGTGGCATCTTCGGGGAATACCCCGCGATCGTAGATCAGGTAGGGGGCAAGGATCTGCTCCGCGTAGGAAGCGTCGTATTCCTTGCTGAAGGAACCGTCAGCGCCGTAAACGCGGCCCTTGTAGACGTCCTTGGTCAGATCGCCATTGACGGGGATGATGGCACCGGAGCCGTCGGGAACGATCATGTAGGAATCCTCGTAGACCTGCTTGGTAGCACCCAGGCCGCGGTAGACGTTGATGGTATACAACCGCTGCTTGGTGGGACCGAGGATGAGGGAGGTGTCGAGATTGACGGAAAGACCGTCCTGCTTCAGAACGAGATCAACGGGAATGGTGTACAGAACCGAGCGCTCGGGACCCTGATAGTCGGCCTTTTCCATTTCCTTCTTCACGTCTTTAACGGTGAAGCCGATGGTCTCCATCAGCTCCTTGATACGACCCTTCTGCTTGGTAGAGGTCTTATCGTAGGAGATATAGAGGCTCATGACGTCGATGGTGGGGAAGGTCTGCTTGAAGCGGTCCTTATCCTCGGGCTTCAGTTCCTGGCTCTTGTTTTCGGGGTTGGGGGTAATGTAACGGTAGCAGTCTTCCAGAAGATCCTTGTACTTATTCAGCTGATCTTCATCGATCTTACCGTCGAGGTAAGCGTCGTTCAGACCGCCGACGATGACGTTTTCATAGGTATCCTTGGTAACCACGGGGGGGAACAGATCCTTATCCGGGTCGTTACCGATGGTGTAGATGAGGCGGATGGTATCGTCGCCGGTCTTCACCACGTAGAAGGAACCGTCTTCCAGACAGTTGGAATAGAAGTTGAAGGAATAGCGCTTACCGGAAGCGTCGTAGGCTTCTACAGCCAGAGGGGAGGCCACGGTGGGAACCTGGTTGTTCGCCAGCGTGGTGTCCGGGTCACGGCTGGGGTTGGAATGATAGGCAAAGCCGGTCTTCACGTCGAGGACGGCAATGTCGGTGGTCTCGAAGTCCATGTACAGCTCGTAGTTTTCGTTGCGGAGAAGCAGATACATGTCGGTAAGACCGGTGGTACCGCCCTTACTTTTGTTCACCTTCGAATAACCGGAGGGAGCCTTATCGTAGAGCTTTTCGCCCTCCTCGTCCACGATAAGGGGAGCGTAGAGAATCTCCACATCCTCTTCGTAGATAAGCTTGTCGATGAAGGCCTGGCGGGCTTCGTCGGAAACCTCGTTGGTCTCCACGGAGTCCAGACCGCAGGAAGAAAGGGCGATCGCAACAAGCAGCACACCCGTGATCAAAACGAGTAATTTCTTAGTCATAGATTTCATATCCTTACGTCCTCCTTACTCGTTCAACCGGAATATAACTTCCGTCCCGATCTCGATGAAGAAGCTGGAGACCTGCTGGACAAGGAAGAAAACCAGGATTGCGACAAATGCGATCACCGCCATACCGACGATGGTCAAAATCGCCGTTCCGAGGCCTTTGCCTACGGAATACTGATGGACGATAATCATGGCAAGGAAGATGTAGAAGTAGCCCCACAGAACGCCCAGGCCGCCGATAAAGGAGAAGACGCTGGCTTCGGAGGCAGAGAGGAAGTGGCTCAGAGGAATCTGAATGAGGTTACAGAGGGTAATGGGGAGGGTTGCGTACGCAGTGACCATAAACACGTCGGACAGCTTTCCGTCACCGTCCATCAGGGAGGAGAAGCACCAGTTGGCGACTGCCCACAGGATGAAGGGAAGAACCTGAGTGATCATGTAAACGGGGATATTCAGCTGCAGCTGAGCGGCACGGTCTGCGAACAGATAGCCCATGGACTGGAAGCGGAGCAGAGCCACGACGGCGTAGATGATCAGCCAAACCACACCGCCGGCCACGGAACGGCGTCTCGGATCGTTTTTCAGATCGAAGAAGCCGTCGAAGGGATGAACCAGAATGTAAAAGGCGTATCCCATGCGCTTGACGGTGGATTTGGTTCCCTGCCACAGCTTGGGGAAGAAGGCCTTGATCCCGGCCCAAAGATCCGCTAAGATCTTGGAGAAGTCGAAGGATTTTTTATTAGCCTTTTCCATTACTTGTCATCTCCTTTCGCGTTGTATTTTGCAGCGGCCGCTTCTTGTCTGGCAAGGGCGGCGGCCAGTTGTTTCGCCTTTTCTTTTCTTCTCTTCCGGGTTTTCCGAACGATGCTGATCACGAAGTATCCGACGATCAGAGCGCCGATAGCGCCGAAGATCAGGCCGAAGTATTTCTCCAGCTCGTTGGTACGAAGAGCGGTGTAAGCGATCGAGTAATTGTCTTTTTCATTGGCGCGGTCGAAGTAGACCATCGCCTTTTCGTAGTGATCCAGTGCGGTGAGTCCGGAAGCGTCGGTCTGCTCGTCGATGAGGTTCATCGCAAGGCGCATCTCCGCTTTGCCAAGGCCGATATTGGCGATGTACATATTGGAGTTATAGCTGAGGACTTCTTCCCACAAAGGAATGGACTCGGTCCAGAAACCGTTGGAGGAGGCCTCCGCCGCAGCGTTGATGGCATGGACGTAGGAGGTTGCCTTGAACACGGTGATGGTCTTGGTCAGAGTATCGGAGACGTAGACGTAGTCACCGTTGATCTCCAACGCGGCCGCCATCTGGAAGGTCCCCACGGAGGTGCCGGAGCCGCCGCAGATATACAGCAGGTTGCCGTCGGCATCGTAGGTAGAGAATCGGCCGGTGGTCTGATCGAGGATGGTGTACCGTCCGCTTTCGCTTTCCACGGCGATATCCACGATTCTGGGAGCGTAATCCTTCATCATGGGCCACTGGAGGTCACCCATGGGAGAGGAGAGACCCTTCCGGCGCAGCATGTCGGTGCCGTCGGCGGAAAGCTTCTTAACGGGAGCGTAGTTGGCAGCCACGGACCAGGCTCTCAGAGCCTTGACGGCAGCTTCGTCGAGAGATGCGATGGTGGGATAGATAAATCCGCGTTCGTCGACGGTTAGGCTGCTGTATTCGGTGGGAGTAAAGGTAACCATCTGCTCCAACTGTTCTTCGGTAGCGAAGTTCCGCCAGATGCGATCCCACAGGTTGATGATAACGTCGGGAGCACCGAAGAAGGCGTTGAAGACGCCGTCGCTGGTAATCTGCATAATACCGCGGTTGATCCCGGAGCAGATGACCTGAATGTCGCCGGTGTTATCGATAACCAGACGGGTGGGCTTAAAGGCGTAGTTGTCGCCGAGAACGGAGACCTTAATGGCCTGGAAAACCTTGGAGACCTTCCCGGTCATATCGCAGGCGAGAATACGCTGATTCTCCGTATCGGAGATGTAGATGGTGCCGTCCTTGGTAACGAAAATACCCTGGGGCCCGTTCAGCGCGTATTTGTTGGAGGCGACGGTAACCGATTCCTCGTTGCCCTCTTCATCGGTCACGATCTCCGACGCCAGCTGGAGCTCGGGAATGTCACCGGTGAGAGTGCGGATGGAAGAAACGAGCTGGTACTGTTCGTTCAGGATATACACGGTATTCCCTTTGGAATCCAGCACGTACAGATGCCCGTCGTGATAGCACATATCCGAGGGAACGAAGGCGGTAGAGGTGGTGGCGTTGGGCACGATATCCAGAACGGAGATCTGCCGTTCCACCGTAAACGCTACGGGCGCGGAAGCGTCAAACCCGTCTACGTTATAAAAATAGGGGTCGTTCACATTGTTGATGGGAAGAGCGGATGCGGACAGAACCGAACCAAAGACCAGGGAAAGGACAAGAACCATCACAATGAGGCTTTTCGTAAACGTTTGTTTCATTGCAAATCCTCTCCTCTCTTTAGTCTTTCATACCGGACGTAGCCATGGTTTCGATGATGTTACTCTGGGTGACCAGGAAGGTCAGAACGGGAACGATCATCATGATAACGTTGATGGCCATCGAAACGCCGGCGCGGGCAACGCCTTCTGCGGCGATCTGGCCCATGGCGTAGTTCAAAGTCTTCAGCTCTTCACGGTAAATGTAGATCGTAGCACCCTGGTTCCAGTAGTCCTTAACCGAGAAGACGATCAGCGTCATCCAGGCGGGCTTCAGGTTGGGCATCAGAATGCTCCAGAAGATCCGGAATTCTCCGGCGCCGTCGATACGGGCGGCTTCCAGAACCGAATCGGGGAACTGATCAACGAATCCGCGGATCAGATACAGAGAGAAGGAAGAGCCGAGGGCGGGAACCAGGAGGCAGAGCCAGGTGTCGATCCAGCCCAGATTCGCCATGATCAGGTAGTTGGCCAGCGCAGAAGCGGGAGCCGCGAACATCAGGGTCATGGTGATCAGCTTGTTGATCGCCCGGCGTCCTTTGAAGTTGAACTTGGAGAGGGGGTACGCTGCCATGGAGGAGGAGATAACGCGAAGGAAGGTCGCTCCGATGGTGATGAACAGCGTATTAAACAGATACCGGGTGAAGGGCACCGTGGAGTTGGACAGGATGGTGAACATATCCCGGTAGTTTGCCCCCGTGGGGTTGCGGACGATCAGATTCGGGGGGAACAGCCACAATTCGTGGAGGGGCTTGAAGGAGTTGGAGATGGCGTAGACCATGGGGAAGGCCATGAACACGCCGGCCACCAGCATGAAGAGCACCATGGCAATATCGCCGCCGGCGGACCGGTTGACGCGGCTCTTGATGAGTTTTCTCTTCTTATAATAAATAAGGTTGCCTTCTTCGTCGTACTTGGGACGGCGTTTGAAGATCTTGGAGAAGAATCCCTTCTTCTTTTCGGTATTGGGGAGCGTTGCGGTATTCGATTTCATTTCCTTCAACCTCCTTATTTACCGATTCTGTCAAGCACGAACTGGATGACCTTATTCGCCAGGATCGAAATCAGGAACAGCAGGGCCGCAATGGCGCAGGCGTAACCCATTTCGTAGCGGGTGTTCCCGTAGTCGTGCAGGTGGTGCATGATGGTGTGCAGTTTGTATTCCTGGGTGGGGAATCCGAAGACGCCGGTAATGATACCGTCAACACCGAAGGAGCCGGTGATGGCCAGAATCGCACCGAACATCAACTGTCCGCGCATCTGAGGCAGAGTGATGTAATACAGCTCCTGCCAGCGGTTCTTGATTCCGTCCACGGCTCCGGCTTCGTAAAGGGAGCGGTCAACGGTCTGAAGACCGGCGATGAAGGTCAGGAAGGAAGTACCCAGAGACTGCCACAGGATGATAATCAGACAGACGGGAAGCATGTAATCGGTATCAACGGTCCAACGGATGGGCTCGGTGATGATACCGAATTCCTGAAGCCAAGCGTTGATGTACCCGTAGCTGTCGGAGGAGAAGAGCAGGGCCCAGACGGCACCCATACCGCCGGAAAGAGAAGGCGCGTAGAACAGCAGGGTCATGAAAGCGCGGGGCTTGGGAGGAATTTCGTTGACCAGCCAGGCAAAGGCGAAGCACAGCAGGTATCCGCCGGGGCCGGTAACGCAGGCGATGATCAGGGTATTCTGCACCGCCGTGGAGAAAACGCTGTCATTCAAAAACAGCTTGGAATAGTTGGCAAGGCCGACGAAATCAGGCCATTCCAACATATTGAAGTTGGTCAGACTGAAGAAGATGGAAACCAGAACCGGGAGAATCGTAAACACAAAGAATACGAGCAGGAACGGCCCGAGGAAAAACGCCAGACTCAACCGACGATTCCGGTTTGCCCGTCTCAGACTTGCGGATTTAGTATTTTTCATATCCTATCCTCCCCCGCGTCAGTTCGAAGCTGCAGATTGAGCGGTATCAACGGGAGCATCGCTATAAGGAAGATTCAGCTGTTCTCTCTTATACTTGATTTCCTTGTTGATCTCCTGAACGTAGTTCAAGAGCGTCTCTCTGGCGTCGGTGTAGTTGTCAAGAACGTCGTTGAATGCAAAAGAATAATAACGGCTGTAGTAGTAACCGCCGACCTGTTCTTCGTATCCGACGGTATTTTCCCACTGATCCATGATGGCGGTCAGCTCCTTGGTGGTCCAGGGCAGACGCTGAGCCGCGGCAAGGTTCGCGGTGTTGTAGCGGGCAGCGATCCCGAGGGTCGCCTCAAGCTCGATACCGTATTCGTACTGGGCGTCTTCGGTCACCCACCACTGCATCCACGCCCAGCAGGAGTCGGTGTATCTCTGCCGCTCTTCGCTGCCTTCCGCCCCGTGGGAGACGCCGGCGTTCAGAAGAACGATGGAGGAAACGTTGGTGTTGGTCTTATAATTGATGACGGGCTTGCCTTCTTCGTCCAGAACGGGGTTACCGTTCTCGTCAACCACCGGAGTACCGGGGATGGTAGAGAAGGTCCAGGTACCCTTGATTTCGGGAGCGGCAACGGTCAGGGTGTTGTAGAAGGACAGATCCTGCATACCGATGGGCATTTCACCGAAACGGAACCGGTTCTGGAAGTTGTAGGACTTCGGACAGTTATAAGTAATATAATAGTCGGTGACGGTGATAAAGGACTGGATGGCGGTCTCGGAGTCAAGATTGATCTGATAGCCGTGGTTCTTATACAGCGTCTCATCCTTCTGATAAAGGATGGTGAGGAAATCCGGGGGAGCGAAGTCCATGTACCGCTTCTTGAGAACGGCGATCATGTCGTACACCTCGTCCCAGGTCTGGGGGGCGCTGATGCCCATGTCGGAAAGAACGTCTTCCCGGTAGAAGAGCATGGCGAAGGACTGCTTTTCGGGAAGGCCGTAAGTGTTCTTCACGGTGCCCTTGGAGGGATCGTTCTTATCCTTATATACTTCCAGAGAGATGGAGGTGAAGGCGGTATCGGCGAACCAGGTTTTTACCTCATCAAAACCGGGGACGTCCTTATAGCCTTCCTGCGCGCTCTCCAGACGGAAGCCTTCGAAGGTGTTCAGGGGAACGAGTGCGTTACGGGACGCATAGTTAATAATATCGGTAGAGCCGAGACCCATAACGATATCGGGACCCTTGCCGGCGAAGACCGAGGGAAGCAGGGCGCCGCCGGGAACCAGCTCGATATCGACACCGATCTGATACTGGTTAATAAAGGCGCGTTCGATCAGTCTCTGCTTGATCTCCGCACGCTCCTTACCGGTGGTAGCCCAGATGGAAACCGTGGTGGCGAATTCCTGATCGCTGGTAGCACCGATGGCGTTGGCGTCGGAGGTGAAGGAGCCGGCGAACATTTCGATATTGTGCCAGATGGAGGCAAAGATACCGGCGGAAGCCTTTCCGGGCTTATAATCCGGTTCGGCAACCAGAATGTAGTCCATTTCCAGGGGCTGGTTGCGCATGGTGCTCAGCCAGGAGCCCAGGTTGGTGATCTGATTTTTAAAGTTAGAGAAATAGGAAGGTATTTCATCGGGATCGTCCGACATATCGTACAGAACGTCGATAACGTTATATACGATGGCCGTCTGCTGACCTTCGCCGCCGAGGATCTCGATGAGGTTGTTGTAAACGCTCATCAGGATATCCCCCTGCGCCTTCAGGTCGGAGATAACGTCGGGGATTTCTTCGTCCAGCTTATAATCACGATATTCGTCGGGATCCGCGCCGGTGATCTGCATGATCTTCCGATAGTCGTTGTTCAGCTTGGTAACGACGGTATCAACGGCGTTGATATATTCGCTCAGCTCGCCGGTGGTGGCGGTGATGCGAATAATATTTTCACCCTCGTTGAACTTGAACAGCAACTGATTGCCGTAGTCGTCGGTGGGAGTCATCATTTCCCAGCCGGTGGAATAGGCAAAACGAATCCGGGTAGCTTCGTTGACCGGGGTTTCACCGTTGACGGTGATCTGCCGGCTGGAGAAGGTACCGGAAACGATATTCTGACGGGCACGCAGGACGATCTTATACAGACCGGCCTTGGGTACGTTGACCTTATATTCCACCCACTGACCGGCAGCGTTCCAGTTTTCACCGCCGATGACGTTGTACTTCAGCAGCTTGGAAGACTGAGGCTCCGTAGCGGCGGAGGAACGGTCGTAGCTGGAGTAAACGGAGGTGGTGGACTTGGAATAGGGGTACTCGGTCTGGATCTTGGCGATCAGCTGATCCCCCTCGATGCGGAGATCGCCGTTCTGAGCCAGGAACTCGGTATAAGAAACCGAAGGCTCCACGCCGTAGAGATACATTCTGGAGAATGCAACGGGCTCTCTGGCGGAGGTCAGCCGAATGACGTTGGTGCCCTTTTCCAGATAGAACTGGAGAGCGCCGTCATAAGAACCGGTAGAGTCTTTAAAGTAAGACCCGTCGATCCATTTCCGCTCTTCCTTGGAGTTGGGGCGGATCTGGTTTCCGTTCAGGTCTTCCACGAAGTAACCGTCGCGGATGCCGTCGGCATCGGGCTCGGCAACCTTGCTCATATCCACGTCGTCTACGTAGAGACGGTCCAACGCAGCGGTACGGGCTTCGGTATAAGGAGTTTCTCCGTTGACGGTAATAGAGCGCTCAATCGCAACGCCCTTCCCTTCCACGGGGAAATAATCACAACCCAAGCCGTAGAGACCGGTGGAGGGAACCTCGATGGTAAATTCCACGTACCCCTCTTCTCCGGTCAGAAGCACGTTGTTCTTCCCTTCGTAGGTCTTTTCGACCGATACGCTCTCGCCTGCGGAATATTTCGTCACGTCGATCTCGAGGACGTCGTCCGAAGCGGAGGCACGGGCGTAGGTCTGGAGATATTCACCGTAAGATCCCGCTTTAAAGACGGCAACGAAGGGGATGTTGGAATCCAACTCCGTCAGCGACTTTGCGAAGGACGTCAAGGCGAACGTCTGGACCGCCATCACAGCGATGAGGACCACTGCGATAACTTTGTTTTTGCGCACAGCAAAACACCTTCCTTTGGTTGAAAAATTGCCTTGGAAACGGGAGAAGACCGACGAAGATCATTCGCCGGACTTTCATCGTCTCACATATCTTCAAGAGGCAGAACCTCTTTTTTACCCATATATTATAATATATTTAATCGGAATTGTCAAGTGAATTTCTTCCATTTTCGAGTATAATTTCCATGGGTTTTATACTAATTTACCAAATACAACTCACGGTATCCGATGTTTTTTATTCAACTTTCAGCCCATTTTTTCGAGCATGTTATACAAGCATAACATAAAAAACACAAGATACACGAATTTAAACCCCAAATCGGTATTTATTTTTCTATATATTGTGTCTTAGAAAACCCTTCAAAAACCGCCGATTGTGCAATTTACACAAAAATATTCGCCGAAAAATAGATTCAAAAAAACGATACAAAGGTTTCAAAGATAGTTAACAATTGCCTGTAAATATGTCTTTTCTGCGACAAAACGGCACGAAAAAAGCGGTCTGCTCAGGAAAGAGCAAACCGCTTTTGGAAGACGTAATAACCGAGGGGGACGCTCCCGCTTTTTCGTCAGGGAGCGGAGACGTCGGAGGGCGTACCGGAGTCCGTAGAGCCGCCGTCCGCACCGTCCGTCGCAGAAGCGTCCGTCGACGAAGCGTCCGTGGAGGCAGGGGCGTCGGAGCCGGTATCGGAGGGCGTACCGGTATCGGAAGAACCGTCCGAAGAGGCATCGGTAGAAACGGAGGCTTCGGTGCCGCCGGAGGACGCACCGGGATCGGAGGGCGTGTCGGAATCGGTGGAGCTGTCGGACGTGCTCCCTCCCGTCGGGGCGTCGGTAGACGCCGGAGCGTCGGAGCCGCCGTCGGAGGGCGTGCTGACGTTGGAGGAGCCTCCGGAGGTGTTGCCGACAGAAGAAGTCGCCGAAGAGGTGGGGGCATTCGAACCTCCGTCGGAAGGCGTACCGCCGTCCGTAGGACCTCCGGGAACGTTACCCGCAGACGAAGAATCGGTCGTGGCAGAGCCGTCGGGACGGTCGGTCACGGTGCCGCTTCCGTCAAGGCGCTCGGATTTGACCAGCACCGCATGGATGGCAATGCGCACGTCGCTGTTGCTCCCCTTACAGGTGGACAGGGTCAGGATCCGGTCCTCCGGAGTAAACTGGAAGGACTCGAAGGCGGAGATGGCATTCTGAGCCTGGAGGGTCTTCAGAAATTCCACGAATTCCGTATCCGAGGAGAAATAGGTGTTGATATAATTGAAGGCCGTGGTGGTCTCGTACCAGGCGAAGACCTGCCACACCGTCCGCTCCGTGGGAGTGTTGATATAGATAAAGTGATTCCGGGCGTCCTGCTGCCATTTGGACTTGGTATTCAAATACCGCAGACCGCCGAACATAAGATAACTGCGGGCGTGGCCGTAGATGATGGTATTGCGGTTGGAGGTGAGATTCTCCAGATCGCAGCGATAGTCCGCGTAAATCCAACCGTTGGCGCTGCTGGTTTTATCGAAGGACCGGTTCAGGTAAAACTCGTTGTTTTCGGTCTGAACCACGGGCATATTGAAGGGCAACCCCTTGACGTCGGTGGTGGTGGGCCAATACATCCACGCCACCGTATCTTCGTTCTGCTCCAGCAGAGTCTCAAAGCCCACCTCCTGCAGATATTTCAGAGAGGAAATGTCGATATCCGTCGCCGCAATCTTCTCCCATTTGGACACGGTGGAAGAGGTATTCGGGCCGGGGGGCACAAGATCGCCGTCTCCGCCGTCATCGGAAGGGCCGAAGATCTCGTCGGAGCCGATGGGCAGACCGCCGCCTCCCGCCGCATCCAGGATCATCTGCTCAAACAGACCCCAAAGGCTGAAGGAAAAGACGAAGGCGCAGACCGCAAGAAGGATCAGAGAAAGGGGCGAATATTTCACGTATCCTTTTTTCTTTTTCGCTTCCGAGGCGGGGGCGTTGTCCGCGGGGGAAAGATCGGCTTCGGGCCGGTTTTTCTGAGGCATAAAATCACTCCTTAGAGGTGACGAAGGGAAATGGAATTACAACTGAGACAACTTTTCGGGGGCCTTGACGGCAAGGATCTTCCGGCAGACGTTTTCTGCGGTAAATCCGTATTTTTCCATCAGCTGGGCGGGGGTTCCGGACTTCCCGAAGGAATCCTCCACACCGATGCGGATGACCGAAGGACCGGCGGTGGCAACGTTGCAGCCGCAGGCCGTTTCACAGACGGCGGAGCCGAAGCCGCCGTTGACGTTATGGTCTTCAAAGGTGACGATCAGGCCGGTATCCTTCAAGGCGTCTTCGATGGCCTTCCCGTCCACGGGCTTGACCGAGGGCATATCCACGATCCGACAGGTAAGACCGACCTTTTCCAGCATTTCCTTGACCTGAGCGGTCAGCTCGTGAAAATGACCGCAGAACATCAGAGTAACGTCGTTCCCTTCGGCAATGCGGTAGGACTGGCCGGCGGTATAGGTGATGCTGCCGGGCTCGTAAACCATGGGAACTGCAAGGCGGCCGCCCCGGATATAGACGGGTCCGTCGTGCTCCACGGCAAATTTCAGAGCCGCCTTCATCTGCTCGGCGTCGGAGGGATTGATGACCACCATCCCGGGAATGGAGCGCATCAGAGCAAGATCCTCCAGACACTGGTGGGTAGCCCCGTCCTCCCCGACGGTCAGACCGGAATGAGTTCCGACGATCTTGACGTTCAGGTGAGGATAGGCAACGCTGTTGCGGATCTGCTCAAAGGCCCGTCCGGCAGCAAACATGGAGAAGGAGGAGGCAAATACGGTATTTCCGCAGGAGGCAAGACCGGCGGCAACGCCGATCATATTTCCTTCCGCAATACCGCAATCGATAAAGCGGTCGGCGTATTTTTTCTTGAAGGTAATGGTTTTCGTAGCCTTTGCAAGGTCTGCGTCAAGGACGTAAAAATTGGGGTACTGTTCCGCCAGCTCGACGAGGCCCTCGCCGTAGGCGTCACGGGTTGCTTTCAGATCAGCCATTTTGTTCCAGCTCCTTCATTGCAATTTCATATTCTGCCTGTTTGGGGGCAGCGCCGTGCCAATCGCACTGATTTTCCATGTAAGAAACGCCCTTCCCCTTGACGGTACGGGCGACCACGCAGGTGGGCTTACCCTTGGTATTCCGGGCTTTCCCAAGGGCGGCGCGGATCTCGTCGTAATTGTGTCCGTCGATCTCGACGACCTCCAGACCGAAGGCCCGCATCTTGTCGGGAACGGGGTCGGAGCCCATAACCTCGCTGGTGGCGCCGTCGATCTGAAGACCGTTCAGATCCACGAAAACGCAAAGATTGTCCAGCTTATAGTGGGCGGCAAACATCATCGCCTCCCAGACCTGGCCTTCTTCGATCTCACCGTCACCCAGGGCGGCGTAGACCCGGTAATCCTTGCCGGTCAGCTTGGCGGAAAGGGCCATACCGCAGGCGGCGGAAATCCCCTGGCCGAGAGACCCGGTGGAGATATCCACGCCGGGAGTGGATTTCATGCTGGGGTGCCCTTCCAGATGACTGTCGATTTTCCGGAGGGTGACCATATCTTCCGTGGGGAAAAATCCCTTCAGGGCGAGGGCCGCGTACAGGGCGGGTGCGGCGTGCCCCTTGGACAGGACGAACCGATCCCGGTCGGGATCCTTGGGATTGGCGGGATCGATCTTCATTTCTTCGTTGTACAGCACCGCAAGAATATCGGTGCAGGACAGAGATCCGCCGGGATGACCGCTCTTGGCGTGGTACAGGGACGTCAGGATCAGCTTGCGCATCTCCAAAGCCATACGTTCGGTGTTCATGCTTTGATTCTCCTTATTCCTTCCCCGGGAAGGCCGGGGACAATATTCTATCTTACAGTATACCATAAAAAAACGAGGATTGCAAGAGGAAAAACGAAGATTCCGAAATTTTGCCCATATTTTTCTGCATTTACGTCTTGCAATCGGCGGGA
Source organism: Eubacteriales bacterium (assembly GCA_045543655.1). GTDB lineage: Bacteria > Bacillota > Clostridia > Oscillospirales > UBA644 > RGIG995. The sequence goes on along the minus strand of JAZPXN010000064.1, from coordinate 10,556 downwards.
AAATGTGTTATACTGATAAAAAACACACGACGAACCGACGGAATCATCTCCGGAAAGGAACCCCATGAGACGGAAAAAGAAATCCTCGGGCCTGGGACGCTTTCTTCTGCTGACCCTGATCTTCCTGATTGCGGTGGCGGCAGTCGTCCTGCTGTCCCTGCACTTTGCCCCCGGCAATTCGCCGGACACTCCCTCCTCCACCGACACGGACCAAAGCGTCACGGACGGATCGGCGCAGGATACGCCGACGGCGGAAAACGGCATCGACAAGGAAAAGTTACGAACCCTTGCGGCCTCGGTCTACGCCGATCAGACCTTTGCCGCAGGATACCTTGCGGTCTACGACAGAACGGCGGGGGTAATGCTTTTTGAAAAAGACGCAAAAACCCGCATTACCGCCGCCTCCACAACGAAGCTGCTCACCGCGCTGACCCTGCTGGAATACGTGTCCGACGATACGGTCTTCACCGTGGGAAGCGAGCTTTCCATGGTAGGGGCCGGGTCCTCCTCCGCAAAGCTGGTCAAGGGGCAGAAGCTTTCGGTGGAAGAGATTCTGGATGCCCTGCTGATCCCCTCGGGCAACGACGCCGCCTACGTCATTGCCGCCCACGTGGGACGGAATCTTTCGGGAGATCCCCAGATCACCGACCGGGACGCCGTTAATCTTTTCCTGGAAAAAATGAACGACAAGGCCCGGGCGCTGGGGGTGAAGGATTCTCTGTTCACCTGCCCCGACGGATACCCCGACGGCAAGCAATATACCACGGCAGAGGACATGATGACCGTTGCCGTTGCCGCCGCCGGAAATGCAACGATCCGAAAAACCGTGGAAAAGACCTATTCCGAGATCGTCTTCCCCGACGGAACCATCCGGGGCTACGTCAACACCAACCAATTGATGGTACCCTCCTCCTCTTATTTTTACGAGGGGACCTTCGGCATGAAGACCGGCTCCACCCCCGGTGCGGGCTCCTGTCTGATCGCCGGCGCCGAGGCCTACGGTCACGAGCTGATCGTCGCCCTGTTCAAGGCCCCGGACAACGCCACCCGCTACACCGATTCCCAAAAGGCTCTGAACCTGGGCTTTGAAGCGGTGGAACGCTTGCAAAATGCGGAATAAGCAGAAATACGAGATTGATCAAAAGGCCGCTCCGACCGGGGTGGCCTTCCTTTTTGCGCAAAAGAGAAAAAACCCTCTCTCCCGGCGTCAAAAAAGAGCAAAGTGCCGTATTTCCAACCGGAGAGAGCCGAGCGTCAACCCACGGACGCCAGCGCCCCGAAAGGGGAAAATCCCCAAAATCCGCCCCTCCCGTCCCGGTCTGAAAATCAGCGGAATACACGCCGCTTCTCTGAAAACCTTCCGGGAAGGGACGGCTCCGATCTTCCGGAGGCAAAGCAAAACACAAAGCGTAAAAAAGAAACTTTCCGACAATATATACGACAAAAATCTTTTCCTTATATCAATGGGGGGCGGTTCTTTTTTTTCGGCAATTTCCGTCGGAATATTGACAGATCTCCGGAGAAGTGTTATAATGATAGCATCTTTTCAAATAACGAGGTGTTTCATGAACCGCCATCTCCGAAATCTGATCTTATCCGCACTCTTTCTGGCCATCGGGCTGATGCTTCCCTTTCTGACGGGGCAGATCCCGGAGATCGGAAATATGCTTTTGCCCATGCACCTGCCGGTGTTTCTCTGCGGCCTCGTCTGCGGCTGGAAATACGGCGGCGCCGTGGGACTGACCGTGCCCCTGCTCCGGTCGCTGATCTTCGGAATGCCTTATTTCTACCCCAACGCCCTGGCGATGGCCTTTGAGCTGTGCGCCTACGGCCTTCTGGCAGGGCTGATCTACGGTCGTTTCCCCCGGAAAAATCTGGGGACCGTTTACGCAAGCCTGCTCCCCGCCATGCTGGGCGGGCGTCTGGTCTGGGGGCTCGCCCAGACCGTGCTTCTGGGATTTTCCGGCAAAGCCTTCCCCCTTGCCGCCTTCTGGACGGGCGGATTTGCCACCGCGCTCCCGGGCATCGTCCTGCAGCTGATTCTGATCCCGCCTCTGACGATGCTTTTGCAAAAGATCACCGAACAACCGGGGAAATAAGAAATTTTTTCCGATTTTGTCGCAAGGGGTCTGCGAAATTCCCCCTTCGCCGCAGTTAAAGATAGTAAACATCAAAAAAAACGGAGAAAAAACACGTGAGCAAATACGTAATCCTGGACCTTGAAATGTGCGCCGTCCCCAAAGGAGAACACCACGATACCTATCCCTGGAAGAACGAAATCATTCAGATCGGCGCCGTTCTTCTGGACGATTCCCTGGAGATCAGCGATAAATTTCTGACCTACGTCGCCCCGCAGTACGGAGTGCTGGACAAGTTTATCGAAAATCTGACCCGCATTACCCCCAAGGATCTGGAGGGCGCCCCCGCCTTTGCCGAGGCGCTGAAAAACTTCCTGGACTGGATTCCGGAGGGGGCCTCTATGGTGGCCTGGAGCGAAACCGACGAGACGCAGATGCGTCGGGAGATCGAGGCGAAAAACGTGGACGACCCCCGAATCGGCAAGGCCTTTGCCCGCTGGATCGACTGTCAGCAGCAGTTTGGTCAGCGTATCGATTCGCCGAAAACCTACAGCCTTTCCGAGGCCCTGAATATTGCGGGGATCTATTTTGAAGACGGCGCCCACGACGCGCTGGTAGACGCCCATAATACCGCCCTGCTCTACGCAAAGATGCTCCGGGAGCCGGAGCTGCACCTCAGCCCCTATTATTCCACCGAGGATCACGCCGAAGCCTCCGCGGCAGAAGCGGCCTTCAACCCCTTTGCCGCCGCCCTTGCGAAGCTTCGCGCCGCAGAGACCGCAGGGGACAAGGTTTAATAAAAAGAAAATAAAACGACCGGGACAGATCACAAGACCGTGATCCGTCCCGGTTTTTTGTTTTTTATGCTCCGGCTTCCGCGTCCGGTAATTATTTTTTTCGTATCTGCGAAAAAAGAAGGGGAAGGGGGTTCTATCAAGCGTAAGGCGATATTTCCCATATCGTCAAATAGGATAAAGAAGGAAGTCAAGAATGACAAAACGCGCAAAGATCCTTTCCCTCGCATTGGTCCTCGTTCTCCTCGTTTCCCTCACCACCGTCTTCGCCCTCCCCTCCTCCGCCGCCACCTATTACGTCACCTGTCCTCCCGAAGGGGACTATTACGTCGCCGCGTCCGCAGATAATTCCTACTGCATGGACGTAAAGGGGGGCTCCACCGCCCGGGGCACCTACGTTCAGCTGTGGCAGAGAGTGTCCGGCTGTGCCGCCCAGATCTTTACGATCAAACGGGAAACGGGGCATTGGTATACCATCCGTAACAAAGCCACGGGGCTTTGTCTGAACGTCCCCAACGGCTGGTCCCGGAACGGTCAGCAGCTGTGGATGTGGTCTTACGACGCCACCGACAGCTGTCTCTGGCGCTTTGCCGACGCCGGAAACGGCCGGTATATCCTGCAGAACAAAAAGGGCAGAGTCCTGGATCTGGACAACAATCTGCGCTACAACGGCAGCCGGATGCATCTGTGGGATCTCCACGACGGCGCTTCCGCCAAGTGGGCGCTGGTGCCCGTCTCCCAGAATCTGGCCGGGGAGCGCATTTCGGTAGACGAAGGAACCTACCGGTTCAAAACCTATTCCTACACCTCCCGCTGTCTGAACGTTCAATACAAATCCACGGCCTGTCTTTCCGCCAATATAGTCCTTGACCGCTACGACGGTGAGACCAACGAAGAATTCACCGTCACCCATATCGGCAACAATTATTACACGATTGCCCCCAACCACTGTACCGGCCGGTATCTCTGCATGAACGGCAGTAAGGTCACCCTGGCAAACCGCACGAGCCTCACCTCAACCCATTGGTATTTCGTGGATAACGGCCGTGGAATCCTTCTGATCAACCGAAGCACCGGCAAGGCGCTTTCTTTGAGTTCCTATTCCATCGGCGCCACCGTCAAATCCGATTTTGCCAACAAATACGCAATGTCGCAAATGTTTCTGATGGAAAAGGTCAATGTATGGGCGAGCCCCCTGAAGGGGAACGTGGTCACCACTCAACGCTTCGGGAAATCCGGGCATCTCGGCGTAGATATGGTCAGCTATTCCGACACGAACGTTTACGCCGCCGCCACGGGCACGGTCTACGCCGTGGGGCTGAACGGATCCGGCACCGACGCGAAATATCTTTCCGACGCCTCCCGGAAGGGCAACGGCTACTACGTAGTGCTGAAGCATACGGTTGACGGAAAGACCGTATACAGCATGTACGGCCATCTGAAATACCGCCCCTCCCTCAAGGCAGGCGCCACGGTGACCCAGGGACAGGTCATCGGCACCATGGGCAACACGGGACGCAGCTACGGCGATCATCTCCACTTTGCCATTGCCAACCAACCCCGCAACGGGTCTTATTACGGCTATACCGCCAGCGGCCGCACCTTCAGCGCCGATTCTCAATACGAGAGCCGCAGCGGCGTGACCTTTTACAACCCCGCAAAGGCCGTAAGCCAGGGGATCCTCGGGTAACGAAGGCCGACCCCCGGGGGCACGGACGGGATCCGAAATCGTTCGACCCCACCTTTTTTCAGCGTAACGGAAAGAGGGATGCACCTTGAAAAGTGCATCCCTCTCTTTGTATTTCGATTCTTTTCAGATCTTTTTCATAAACCGCAGAGCGTTGGTATAATAGATCTCTTCCAGGATTTCGGCGGGGACGTGCATGGGAGCAACGGGGTATTTGCCGGCCACCACCTCGGCCTCTTCTCCCTCGAAGAAGACCTCCATCATCCGGATTTTTTCATCGTTAAATTCCCGGATCCGGGAGCCGGGAGCCCAGTTGACGGAAGTATCGGTGCCGAAGAACATCCGGTCGTGATACTTGCGGAGGAAGGCCTGCGTTTCGTCGGGGGTCAGAGAAAGCTCCATAAAGACCTCCACCGCCGGGGTCAGATCCATATAAAGATTCGGGCATCTGTCCATCAAAGCGGAGACCCGGGGCAGGTTATCGTAATAGAAGCCCATATGGGACAGTGCGGCCCGGAGATTGGGATGACGCTCAAAGACCTTTTCCAACATAACGAAAAAGTCTTCCTGGCTGGGCAGGTCTTCCCCGCCGTAGAACCAGCCCTTAGCCTCCAGATGGGCCCGCTTCGGATTGTTCAGATCCCAGTTGGCCCGGGGGTCGTTGTTATGGATGACCAGGGGAATCTGCCGTTCTTCCGCATAGGCGAAGAATTCGTCCATCCGCGGCCCTTCGTAGCCAATGCCCCAAAAGCGGTAATTGGAAGGCTTCCCCTCCAGCATCTTAATTCCGTCAAAGCCTTGCTCCATAAAGGCTTTGGCCTGCTCGATAAAATCCTTTCCGTGGTCGAGGGCGGCGAAGGCGTAGCATCCGGGGATCCGGCGCTTCAGCTCCAACGTCGCCTCGTTGGAATAGGGATGGAACCCGGCGGTATTCCGCAGGCTTGCCACGAATCCCAGGCCGCAGTACCCCCGCTTTTCCATCATTTCCTTCATATACGCCACCTGCTGATCCATGGGAAGGGTGCTGTAGGTGTGAATATGCATATCCATCTTTTTCATGATATCGCAAATCTCCTTTAATCGATGCCGAGAGCGTCTTTTGCCAGGCGGTCGGCCATTTCGTTGTATTTCACCCCGGTGTGGGCGGCAATTTTCTCAAAGGTGACCTCCAGAACGCCCCGATAGGCCTCCGTGGCGGCCACGTACTCCCGGGCTACGTAGGAATTGGCCTTCCATTTCCCTTGATACCAGGCGGCAATGCCGCTGTAATCGTGACAGATGCGAACCTTCCGGTACCCCATCTGCTCCGCCTGCTTCAGAGCAACCAGCGTGCCCTGCAATTCCCCAGCCACGTTCCGGGCAGGCACCGCCTCCGGATGATCTCCCCAGCCGTTTTTGCAGATCTCCCCACCCTCTTCGGTGAGAAGAACGCAGCCGTAACCGTAGCGCCCCGTGGCGGCGTCGTAGCTTCCGTCCACGAAGGCCACCAGCGTTCCCGGCGGTACGGAATAGGGAGCGTCGTCGGATTCAGTTCTTTTCTTCCGGGGCTTACGCGCCGGCTCTTCCGGCTCTTCGCCCGGAAGCACGGCCTTCGGCCCGTCCCCGGCGGCAAGAAACGCCTCCGCCAACTCCCGAGTGGGAAAGGATTTGTATTTTGCGCCCTTCACGCCGTGGACGAGGGGCTCGCATTCCGCCCAGGTCAGATAGATCCCCGGCGCCGTGCCCACTTTGACGGCGTAATATTTCGGCCCTGCCATAAAAAAACTCCTTATAAACGAAAAAAGGCCTTGCAAAGACGACCTCTGCAAAACCTCCGATCTTTTCTTTTTTTCAGCCGAAAACAAGACAGCACAGCGGAGGGAATGCTCCGCTCCTCTGTGCCGTTATGCTCTGTTTCGACCGTTCTCCGGATCAGACGGCTCTCTGAACCTTACCGGAACGCAGGCAGGCCGTGCAAGCGTAGACGTGCTTCACCTGACCGTTAACGACAGCCTTAACTCTTCTGACGTTGGGCTTCCAGGTACGGTTGGAGCGTCTGTGGGAGTGAGAAACCTTGATGCCGAAAGCGACATCCTTACCACAGTAATCACATTTTGCCATTTTATCCACCTCCAGGCGTGAGTTTGTTCATTCAGTACGTGTTATTATAGCAAAAAAAACGGCGAAATGCAATACACTTAACAAAAAATTCATAAATTTGTCGGAACCTTCGCCCCCGGAAGGGTTGAAAAACGGGTAAAAATGTGGTATTATATTAGGTATAATTTATTAAAATTTATTAAAGATGAGGAAAATCACTTTGCCGAACGAAATCATTGCCGGAACGGTCGTCCCCGAAAACCGCCTGCGCCGCCTGGAGCTGCAGGGATTCAAATCGTTCCCGGACAAGACCGTCATTGAATTCCGGGAGGGAATCACCGCCATCGTGGGTCCCAACGGAAGCGGAAAAAGCAATATTGCCGACGCCCTGCGCTGGGTTCTGGGAGAAACCTCCACGAAGACCCTGCGGGGCGCGAAAATGGAAGACGTTATTTTTAACGGCACGAAGGAACGCAAGCCCATGGGATATGCGGAGGTCTCCATCGTGCTGGATAACGCCGACCGGATGTTTGATATCGACTACGCCGAAATCGTGGTCACCCGCCGGTTTTACCGCTCCGGAGACAGCGAATATCTGCTGAACCGGGCCCCGGTTCGTCTGCGGGATATCCGGGAGCTGTTCCGGGATACGGGGCTGGGACGGGACGGCTATTCGGTCATCGGTCAGGGCATGATCACCGAGATCATCAAGGCGAAGCCCGCCGACCGCCGCTTCCTTTTCGAAGAAGCCGCCGGCATTGCAGGACTGAAATTCAAGAAAGAGGAGAGCGCCCGCAAGCTCCGTCAGGCCGACGAGAATCTCGTCCGCGTGGGGGATATCATCACCGAGCTTGCCGACCGTCTCCCCTCCCTGGAGCATAAATCCCGCAACGCCCGGAAATATCTGGACTATAGCGCGGAAAAGAAGGATCTGGAGCTGTTCGTCTGGCAGAAGCAATCGGAAAAATACGCCGAGGATCTGGGCAAGGCCGTCGAGGTCAAAAAGACCTTTGACGACCAGCTGGAGGCCTCCTCGGAATATTTCGTCCGGGCCGAAGAGAAGGAAGAAGAGCAGAACCGGCGCATCCGGGAGCTGAGCGAAGCCATGGATACGGAGCATCGGAACAAGTCTGAAACCGAAGGGCTGGCCGCCGAAGCGGATTCGGAGATCCGGGTTCTGCAGAACGATCTTTCCCACCTGGCCGAGGAACGGGAACGTCTCCGTCGGGAGGACGAACAATCCGACGCCATGAAGGCCGTTTTTGCGGAGGAAAAGGCACGGACGGAGGAGCTGATCGCCGCCGGACAGGCCACCGTCCGGGGATTGGAGGAGCAGATCGCCGCCGTGACCGCCCGGAGGGATTCCTCCCGGAAGACCGAAGAGGATTTTGGGACCGAGGCAGGGAAAGCCGCAGAAGAGACCGCCCGGAAGATCTCCGAGTTGACGGGGTTGCGGATCCAAAAAGCGTCGGCGGAGCAATCGGTCTGCGACATTACGGCAAAGCTGGAGGATCTGGCGATGGACGAGCAGGATTCCGACGAAAAGCTGTCCTCGCTGAAAAAAGCGCAGAAGGAATCCAAAAACGAAGTGGACAAATTCACTTCCATTATTAACGACAACAAAAATCGGCTGGAGGGATACCGCCTCCGCTATGAAAACCGCAAGGCGCAGGTCGAGAAAAAGGACGTCGCCCTGCAGGAATTGCGCATTGCCCTTTCCAAGAAACAAAGCCGGCTTCAGCTGCTTTCCGATATGGAAAAGCATTTTGAGGGCTTCAATTTCGCCGTCCGCACGGTGATGCAGGAATCCCAGAGAGGCATTTTAAAGGGCGAAATGGCAACGGTAGCCTCGGTCATCACCGTAGACCCCAAATACGCCGCCGCCGTGGAAATTGCTCTGGGAGCCGCCATTCAAAACGTCATCACCGACGACGAGCAATGCGCAAAAGCCGCCATGATGCTGCTGAAGAACAAAAACGCCGGCCGCGCCACCTTCCTCCCCCGCTCCACCGTCAAAGGCAACCGTCTTACGGTGAAGGGGCTGGAATCGGAGGACGGCTACGTCGGCCTCGGCTGTGACCTGATCGAATACGATAAAAAATACGAATCGGTGATGGTGTTCCTGCTGGGACGCACCGCCATTGCCGAGGATATCGACGCCGCCCTGGCCCTTTCCCGCAAGCACGACCGAACCTTCCGCATCGTGACCCTGGACGGACAGGTCGTCAACGCCGGAGGGTCTCTGACCGGGGGCAGTCTGTCGAAGAATACGGGGATTCTGACCCGCAGAAACGAAATCGAAACCCTGACCGAAGAAATCGGAAAGCAGGAGCAGACCCTGAAGGCCGCCGAAGCAGAACTGAAGGCGCTGAAGGAAGAACTGGCCGGCGCGGAAAACGCCATCGGTCAGATCAACGCTCAATCGGAAGCCGCTCAGCAGAATCGGATCAAAGCCCAGGCGGAATACGATAATTACGCCGCGTACATTGCCAACGTCAACCGGGCCAAGGAGGAACGGGCCCTGCAGACCGAGGGACTAACCCTCAGAAAGAAGCAATTGCAGGAAGAAATCGCCGGATACGATCAGAGATCTTCGGAGCTTTCCGCCGCCATTGCGGCCGGAGAGGCTGACGCCAAGGCCGCGGAAGAAAAGCTTGCACAGCTGAAGCTGGAGCAGGAGGCCATCGGCGAAGAACTGCACCGAATCCAGCTGGATATTCTGTCGGAGCAGAAGAACATCGAGCAAAACAAGGCCGCCGTCGCCTCCCTCGAGCAACGCATTTCCGACTGCGGCAAAACGGGAGAAGAGACCCGCCTGCAGCAGGAAGAGAATCGGAAAAAGGCCGACGACACCGCCGCCGCCATCGCCGCCGCAGAGGAAAAGAAGAGCGGTCTCGTCAAGACCGTGGCCGACCTGGCCGAAAAGATCCGCCTGCTGGGCGAGGAGCGCAGTAAGGTGGAAGCGGAGCAGAACCGGATGCGAGCGGAGCAGAAAGAGATCTACGACGAACGGGAACGGCTGACGAGGGAATCGGAGCGCACCCAGGCAAAGATCGATCAGCTGACCGAGGCCAACAACGCCATTCTGTCCAAATTCTGGGACGAATACGAGCTGACCCTCAGCGAGGTCAAGGAGATGAATCTCTCATTCGATCTGCCCACCGCCCGAAAGCGGACAGCAGAACTGAAGGAAATGATCCGCGCCCTCGGACACGTAGACGTCTCCTCCATCGAGGAATACGCCGCCGTCAAGGAGCGGCACGACAACCTGGCGGAGCAATTCGAGGATATCAGCAAGGCGAAGGCGGAGCTGGAATCCATGATCGCCGGACTGGAAGAAGAAATGGCAAAGATCTTCGAAGAGCAGCTGACCACCATCAACGAAGCCTTTGCGGAAACCTTTAAAGAGATGTTCAACGGCGGGGAGGCGAAGCTTCGTCTCGATCAGCCGGACAATATTCTGGAATCGGGCGTTGAAATCTACGCGGCGCCTCCGGGGAAGATCATTAAGAATCTGGTCTCCCTTTCGGGTGGTGAGCGTGCCTTTACCGCCATCTGCCTGTACTTTGCCATCCTCAAGGTGCGTCCGACACCCTTCTGCGTGGTGGACGAGATCGAGGCGGCGCTGGACGATGTCAACGTCACCCGGTTCGCCAGCTACTTACGGCATTATTGCTCTACCACCCAGTTTGTTTGTATCACCCACCGTCGCGGTACTATGGAAGAGGCAGACGTCCTCTATGGCGTTACCATGCCGGAGCAGGGTATCTCCAAGCTGCTGACTATTAACGTCAATGAGATCGCAGAGCAACTTAAAATTTAGGGTGAACAATTAAACTTGAACCCGCCGCAAAGCAGCATATTTCGGTGCTTTTTATCCAATTTGTTCTCGCAAGGCGGCAGCCTTGCTTCATCCAA
>JAZPXN010000063.1:0-5065 GCA_045543655.1 Eubacteriales bacterium | reverse complement strand
ACGCGGTTGGTGGTGGGGGTAAGAAAGTTCCCTTTAAGAGTAAATGTTATATAAGTCGATGCGTAACCGTTCTGCCTCCCCTTAGTAAGGGGAGGTGGCAGGCGAAGCCTGACGGAAGGGATTGACCGGGAGTGAGATACTATTTTTGCACTGAAGGGGATGGAGTGGCTCGGGGATTCCAGATTTTTCTTTATTCCAAAGAGAACCTTCTTACCCCGCCCACCGTCGCAAGCGCCGGTCCCCCCTCCCCCACCATGGGGGAGGATGCAATATACGCATCTACTTTTTTTTACGCACTTATTCTATATGGAGAGCAAAAGATTTTCACCTAAAATCTCTTTAACCGCACTTATGAAGGTGCCGGCTCGATGAAGGCCGGTACCTTTTTGTTGCACTCAAACCTTCCACCGATCCTCCGATGCAAGAATTGCATCGGCCTCGGCTTCCCTTTCTTTTGGTTCTTTTCTTTCCGTTCTCGAACGGAAAGAAAAGAACACCCACGCTTTGTCTCTCTTACAGTTTGCTCATGACATATTCGGCGTATTCGTCGCCGGTGCAGCCGGTGTCGCGGCCGGTCACCACCAGCTTGCGCTCGTTGAACATGCATTCGTCCAGCGCGGCGGAGAGACGGTCGGATTCCGCCTGATATCCGATGTGGGACAGCAGGAGAACGGCGGCGCGGAGCATAGAGGAGGGATCCGCGTACTTCGCCCGGCCTTCCCGTACCATCCGGGGAGCGTCTCCGTGAATGGCTTCGAACATGGCGTATTTTTTGCCGATATTGGCAGAGCCGGCGGTGCCTACGCCGCCCTGGAATTCCGCCGCTTCGTCGGTGATGATATCGCCGTAGAGGTTGGGCAGAACGAAAACCTGGAAATCACGCCGCCGCTTTTCGTCGATCAGCTTGGCGGTCATGATATCGATGAACCATTCGTACAGCTCGATATCCGGATATTTTTCCGCAACCTTATGGCAATATTCCAGGAATTTGCCGTCGGTGGTCTTGATGATGTTGGCCTTGGTCACCACTTCTACCCGGGTCTTGCCGTTCTTCTTTGCATAGTCAAAGGCGATCTCCGCAATGCGTTCACAGCCCTGGGAGGTGGCCACGGTAAAGTCGATGCCCAGATCGTCGGTTACGTTTACACCCTTGGAGCCGACCGCGTAGCCGCCCTCCGTATTTTCCCGGAAGAAGGTCCAGTCAATGCCTTGATCGGGCACCTTCACGGGGCGCACGTTGGCAAACAGATCCAGAGCCTTGCGCATGGCAACGTTGGCCGATTCGATGTTGGGATAGCCGTCTCCGGCGTTGGGGGTATGGGTGGGCCCCTTCAGAATGACGTGGCAGGCCTTCAGCTCTTCCATGACGTCGTCGGGAATGGCCTTCATGACCTTGACCCGGTTTTCGATGGTCAGTCCGTCGATGTTGCGGAATTCCACCTTGCCCGCCTTAACGGCGTCGGCCAGCAGATATTCCAATACCCGCCGGGACTGGTCCGTGATGGTGGGCCCAATGCCGTCGCCGCCGCAAACGCCGATGACGATCTTGTCCAGCGTGGAATAGTCGATGAAATCGCCCTGCTCCTTCAGACCGTCCACCCGCTTGAGCTGTTCTTCCAGAAGGGCGGCAAATTTTTCGGTCGCCGCTTGAATTTGTGCTTCGTACATAATATGATCTCCATTCTTGTAAAAAATTCAAAGTCGTACTTTTCGACGTGGTTGCGTTTGATGGGAACGCGTGACGGAAGGGATTGACCGGGAGTAAGATTCTTTCCATTCTACAAAATCGAAAGGATCTTCTCGAAGAGCGATGCACCCCCGGATTTACCTCCCCTGTGTAAGGGGAGGGGGACCACGAAGTGGTGGAAGGGTTGTTCCCCCGGAAATGTCACTATCTGAAAGTGTCCAGTTATGGAAGTGTTATATTGAGGAACGATGCGTAAACGCCCTGCCTCCCCTTAGTAAGGGGAGGTGTCACCGCAGGTGACGGAAGGGATTGACCGGGAGATTGTTCCTTTCCGTTCTCCCGTTGCCGGTGTTGTTTGCCTTTGGCAAGTGAAGTTGTTTCACAGTGAAGTTTGCCTTCGGCAAGTGATGTTCGCCGTTCCGGCGAGAGGTTTATCCCTATAAACCCCGGCACAAGCATTGTGCCGGCCTTCGCTTTTTCTTTGGTTCTTTCTTGTTCTCGAACAAGAAAGAACACCGTTCCCCCTCCCCGTCCCTCGCCTCTTACCCCTCCGCGTCGAACCGGAGTGCGCCCTGCAACGCAAACAAGGGCGTGGGGAAAAAGATCCACACCGAAGGGATCTCCCGGAGCAGAATGGCGAAGGCCAAGGCCCCTGCGGTCAGAAGAAGCATAAGGACCTCCACCGTTCGTACCAGAAAAAGCAACTCTTTTGGGTTGGCTTTTTTCTTTGCCAGCAACAGAATTCCCCAAGTCCCCCATCGGAAGGCCGCCGCGGTAACGGCGCCCCACAGGATGGCAAGGAGCAATCCCCCTTTTCCCTCCGGCGCCGCCGCCAGAAGGGAAATGCATAGGATGAGATACCCTATGATCAAGGTGGGCGTAAGGAATTTGTTCAGCGTTCGGATGAAAGACTTCATGGATCAGCCGTTCTTGGTGGCGTTCAGAAGGCCGCCTGCCAGGATCATCTTTTTCTGCCGATCGGTGAAGACGGTGGTCAGGGGGATTTCGATACCCTTGGTCTTGTTGATCAGCACCATGGGCGTGCCGTCTTCCACGTTTTTGCGGATGGCGGGGATCTCCAGCTCGTCGCCCTGATCGATGCGATCGTAATCGGCCTCGTTTTCAAAGGTCAGAGGCAGGATGCCGGAGTTGATCAGATTGGCCGCGTGAATGCGGGCAAAGGATTTTGCGATGACCGCCTTGACGCCCAGATACAGAGGCACCAGCGCCGCGTGCTCACGGGAAGAGCCCTGGCCGTAGTTCTGGCCGCCGATGACGAAGCCGCCACCCCACTCCAGCGCCCGTTCGGGGAAGGATTTGTCGCAGACCCCGAAGCAGAACTGGGACAGATAGGGGATATTGGAGCGGAAGGGGAGGATCTTCGCCCCTGCAGGCATGATGTGGTCGGTGGTGATGTTGTCCCCCACCTTCAGCACCGCCCGGGCCGCCAGATCGGCAGGCAATTCCTTGTTCAGGGGGAAGGGCTTGATGTTGGGACCGTAGACCACCTCGTGCTCTTCGTCGGCGGGATAGGGCTTGACGATCATGTTGTCGTTGACGTCGAATTTCTCGGGCATCTCCACCGTCAGATCGGGCACGTTGGCCATGGGATCGGTGAAAACGCCGGTCAATGCGGAAACGGCCGCCGTTTCGGGAGAAACCAGATAGATCTGCCCGTCAGCGGTGCCGGAGCGGCCTTCGAAATTGCGGTTGAAGGTCCGCAGGGAGACGCCGTTGGAGTTGGGGGCTTGCCCCATGCCGATGCAGGGGCCGCAGGCGCATTCCAGAATCCGGGCGCCGGCAGAAATAATATCGCTCAAGGCGCCGTTCTTGGCCAGCATATCCAATACCTGCTTGGAGCCGGGGGCGATGACCAGCGAAACGTTCTCCGCCACCGTTTTCCCCTTCAGAATCTTCGCCACCTTCATCAGATCAAGGTAGGAGGAGTTGGTGCAGGAGCCGATGCAGACCTGATCGATCTTTTTGCCGGCCAGATCCTTGATGGGCTTGATGTTGTCGGGAGAATGGGGGCAGGCCGCCAGAGGCTCCAGGGCGCCCAGATCAATTTCAATAATACGGGAATATTCCGCGTCCTCGTCGGCTTCCAAGGGAATGTGATCGTTTCCTCTCCCCTGGGCCGCAAGGAATTTCCGGGTCACCTCGTCGGAGGGGAAAATGGAGGTGGTTGCCCCCAGCTCCGCGCCCATGTTGGTGATGGTGGCGCGCTCGGGCACGGAAAGAGAGGACAGGTCGCCGCCGTATTCGACGACCTTGCCGACGCCGCCCTTGACCGACAGAATTTCCAGAATTTTCAGAATAATATCCTTGGCCGCAACGCCGGGACGGAGCGTCCCCCGGAGATTGACCCGGATGACCTCGGGCATATTCAGATGGAAGGCGCCGCCGCCCATGGCAACCGCCACGTCCAGCCCGCCGGCACCGATGGCCATCATGCCGATCCCGCCGCCGGTGGGGGTGTGGGAGTCACTGCCCAGCAGGGTCTTGCCGGGCGCGCCGAACCGCTCCAGATGCACCTGGTGGCAGATGCCGTTGCCCGGCCGGGAATAATAAAGGCCGTATTTTGCGCAGCAGGACTGAATATACCGATGGTCGTCGGCGTTTTCAAAGCCGGTCTGCAGGGTGTTGTGGTCGATGTAGGCCACGGAGCATTCGGTCTTGACCCGGGGGATGCCGATGGCTTCGAATTGCAGATAGGCCATAGTTCCCGTAGCGTCCTGGGTCAGCGTCTGATCGATGCGCAGGGCGATCTCCTTGCCGGGAATCATTTCCCCGGAGATCAGATGCTTTTTGATGATCTTTTGCGTAATGTTCATTCCCATGATTATTTTCTCCTATGCTGGGTGATACTGTATTGCCCTTCGGAACAGGGGGAGCGATGCTCTCCGAAGGGCGACGGTTACCTATTATAATACGGTATAATAATTTATTATACACGATGCCTGCCCGTTTGTCAAGAATTTTTCCGGTTCTGCCTTGATTTGTTCGTGTTTTTTTCGGATTCTTCTCCCCCGATTTGACAATCCGCCTATTTTGTGGTATACTAAGTGAAAGCTGAAGGGCGCCGGGCAGGGGTAAGTGAACTTCATTTGCCGAAAGCAAACCTCATCAGTATGCGGGGAAACGGGAAGTATCATACTCCCGGTCAATCCCTTCCGTCACGGCGGTCGAACACGCCGCGCCACCAGCTACGGCATAAGTGTCGACCATCGAAAAAGGTCGGCGTCTTCGACTTGACTTTTTCGGGTCTCACTTGTCCCCTTACTAAGGGGAGGCACAAAGGTAGCGCATCGACTTATATAACATTTACTCTTAAAGGGAACTTTCATACCCCCACCACCAACGCCTACGGCGTCGGTC
>JAZPXN010000062.1:0-40326 GCA_045543655.1 Eubacteriales bacterium | reverse complement strand
GTCACCACCGGTGTCAACGTCATTAAATCCGGCACCCTGGACATCGATTTGGAATATTCCAAGACGATGGCTGACGGCAGCTGGAAAGATGCCGCTGGCGCCACCGACGTTCTCAATCCCAACGCTCTTTGGGAACCCGGTTATACCGAAGTCGTTTATCTTCGGATCACCAACAAGGGCGATCTTGCTCTGAAGTATCAGTTTGCCATGAACATTCTTGATACCGTTATCGGCAAGAGCGTTCTCGGCAACGAAATCAACCTGGCTGATTACCTGGTATACGATATCGTTGACGTTGACGCCGCCTATGCGACCCGCGACGAAGCCCGTGCGGCTGTCAAGGATGCGCATAAGCTGGTCGGCGAAATCGTTTCCGGCGAAATGACGAAGAAGGACGAGACCAAAACCCTCGCTCTCATCGTTTATATGCCCGAAACCGTGGGCAACGAAGCCAACTACCGTGAAGTTGCTCCCTCTATTAACCTGTCCTTCAACCTCTTCGCTACTCAGCTGACCTACGAATCCGACTCCTTCGACAATCAGTACGATGCCAACGCTCCCTTCTCCGTTTGGGACGGCGTCGTTCCCGCTGAAATGCCCGAAACCCTCGTCGTTGACGGTGATACTCAGACCGTTCACGTCAAGGACGCCGCCGCCTTTGCTTACCTGAGCACCCTCTCTGCGAAGTGGGCTGACCTCTACACTGACGGTCAGGGCAGAACTTACACCAACTACGCCAACGGCGCAGGTGCGAATTACTATTACAGCGGCAAGTGGACCGTAAGCCTGGAATCTTACATCGATCTGAACAACAAGCCCCTCGCTCCCGTTGAAATCATGTTCGGTCAAGCCACCGGCGCTACCGCCTTCAAGGGCAACGGTAACGTGATCCGCAACATTAACGCTACCACCACGACCGGTCTGTTTGCTAACGGCACCCGTGCTTCCTTCTCCGACCTGGTTCTGGAGAACGTGAAGGCTACCAACGGTGCTCTTGCAGCTTCTGTTAACAATTCTGTAACCAACGTAACCGTTAAGAACGCCGTCATTTCTGGTGCTGACTACGTTGGCGGTCTGGTAGGTTCGGCTTACAGCAGTGTTTCCGGTTGTAAGGTTATCGACAGCTCCGTCACCGCTACCGGCAAAGAAGCCGGCGGTCTGATCGGCTACGCGGAAGCCAACTCCAAGGGTTCTGTCATTGCCAACAACGTCGTCGAAAACGTGACCGTGTATGCGGGCAACCGTGCGGCCGGCCTCATTGCTCAGCCTAACACGACTGTTAAGGTTTACGGCAATGTCGTTGACACCGTCACCGTCGGTGCTGCCGATACCTCCAAGTATCAGCCCGGCGCTGTGGTTTCCAACGCTCTGAACCCCGACAACGTGTACAACAACACCGTAATCAACGCGAACGTTGCTACCAATGCCGCTGCCGCAACGGATAATGCTTCTCTTGATGCCGCCATTACGGGCGGTGCAAATACCGTATTTCTCGGCTCTGGCGAATACATCGTTCCCGACTCTGCAAAGGGCAAGACTCTGACCATCGTCGGCAACGGTGATACTAGCGTTGCCGTCACCAAGGTTGGCACCGGCGGCGAAAACTGCGACTACGGTCTGGATGGCTCTACGGTCACCTTTGAAAACGTCACCATTACCACCAATAGCTCCACCTACATCGGCTATGCCCGCTGCAACGGTACTTACAACAATTGTACCTTCAACGGAACCTACACTCTGTATGGTGACAGCGTATTCAACAACTGCACCTTCAATATTTCCGGCGACGTGTACAACATCTGGACTTGGGGTGCCCCCAACGCGACCTTCAACGGTTGTACCTTCAACTCCGACGGTAAGGCAGTGCTTCTTTACGGTACGGCTAATACCAAACTGACCGTGAACGGTTGTACCTTCAACGATAACGGCGGTCTTGACGATCTGAAAGCTGCTATCGAAATTGGCAACGATTATGGCAAGTCTTACGAGCTGATCGTTAACGATACCGTTGTCAACGGTTATGAAATCAACGATAAGGGTATTAACACCGGTTCCACCCTGTGGGGCAATAAGAACTCCATGGGCACCGATAAACTGAACGTTGTCGTTGACGGCGTTGACGTTTATTGATTGAAGCACGATTTATCTTAAATCGCTGTGAATTCCGTCCCATCCCTCTCTGCGGAGGGGGATGGGCGGCGGGAAGAGGGCGTGTGCGTGGGATGGCGCCTTTCTCCCGCCGGGGAAGCCCGGCAAATCCTCGCAAACTCCTAATAGAGTATGAAAAATTCACCCGTACCTTTTGGTGTGCTAAGGTACGGGTGAATTTTTTTCCTTTCGGTTTTATTTTCCTTCAAAGATCTTCAGGGCGATCAGCACGTTCTGCTTCATGGCCGCCTCTGCCTTTTTCTCCAGGTCGTGATACATGGCCGGAAGGACGTTCTCGTCTTTTAACACCGCCTCAGCGCCGGCTTTGGCCATATAGGTATAATAATTGATCTTGCGGATGCCGCAGCCGATGGCCCGTGCAAAATCCTTGTCGCTGACGCCACTGCCGCCGTGCATGACCAAGGGAAGGCCCGTCATCTCCCGGATTTTCGCCACCCGGTCAAAGTCCAGCTTCGGTTCCTCGGTATAGAGGCCGTGGGCCGTGCCGAAGGCGCAGGCCAGAGCGTCGATGCCGCTTTCTGCCGCAAAGGCTTTCGCCGTTTCGGGATCGGTATACAGCGCCTCCCGGTCGGAGGCTGTGCCCCCTTCCCGAGCCCCCATGGAACCCACCTCCGCTTCTACGGAAATGCCCTTGGCGTGAGCCAGTTGAACGATTTCCTTGGTGATTTTCAGATTCTCTTCGGGCTCCAGCTCGCTTCCGTCGAACATTACCGAGGTATATCCCAGTTCCATGCCTCGCTTGACGTATTCCGCATCGGTGCCGTGATCCAAATGAACGCAGACCGGCACCTTTGCCTCCTTCGCCGCCCGGAGCATGATGGGCGTGATCTCTTCCAGGGTACAAAGCCCCATTTCCTCGTGCACCTGCGCGTGCATGATGATCACCGGACGGTTCGCTTCCTCCGCCGCCGCAATGACGGCGTGCAGGGAGGGCAGATTGGGCGTATTGAAGGATCCTACGGCGTTTCCGTCTTTTTCCGCCAGAGCAAGGATCTCTTTGAGATTGACCAGCATTTACTTATTCCTCCGTTTTGTAGAAAATGAATTTTACCCGGAATTCCGCCGTTTCTTCCGGCTTCAGAAAGGATAGCGCTCCCTGCTCCCGCATGACGCTTCGCCCGTCGGGGTGGCAGTTGCCCGGCTCCAGTCCCAGCACGTACTGCCGCTGACCCATCATTTTCCATTCGGTGAAATAGGGGAGAGCCTTCACGTCGTATTCCATGGCAAGGCCAAGCCCCAGCTTGGGTTGTTCGATGGCTACCCGGGCGACGCCCCGCAGCTCGTGGAAAAAGCACATCTCCTCGTATCCGGCGGTGGGCGGTTGCATTTTGTTCCAATCGCGTAATCCCGTGGCGGCGTGGCCGTTCCGGGGGGTGACGCGTTCCGAGGGGATCTTCAGCACCGAATCCTCGTCCAGCAGAGGATAGCCCATATTGCAATGATACAGAATCTCTACGGGCGCCTCCGCCTCCCCAAAATTGGTGATTTTATCGGTCAGAAGCATGGCGTTTTCGTCGGCGGGGAAGAAGTATTCCCGCTCCATTTTCAGATTCCGTCCGAAAAGCCGGCCGTCGTAGAGCAGGGCGCAGACCCGGATGCCGCCTTCTTCTTTCACCGCATAAAAATTATGGCAGGGGGTATTGGAAATCGTCCCGTGGAGGGTCAGATTTTCCCCTTCGTCCACGTTGGGAGAGCCCACGTTGTCCAGACCGCAGGTGGTGAAGAAGCCCGCCGTAAATACGTCCAGAAAGGGGGCGTTTTTATCCGGTCCCGCGGGGCCGCAGGGGGAGAGAAAGCCCATATTTTGCCCGCAAAAGGTCAATTCCGTCACGTCCGCCGCCCGGTCGGGGGCGATCATGCATTCCAGTCCAAGCCCGTTGCGGATACGGCAGACCCGGGTTCCGTCCCCCCGTCCTCCTTCCCGGCGAAAAAGCTCTGCGCCCGCCGTCTGCTCGGGGTGACCCAGATAATATTTTTGATCCATCTTATTCTCCTTCCGTGAAAGGGCGTACCGCATCGTATAATTTCCGGTACCTCCCGTAAATTTTCCGGTATCGTTCGGCCTGTTTTCCCGGCTCTGCCCCTTTCCGGGGACGGATAAAGGATTGGCCTGCCGTCTGCAGATCGGGATAAATCCCCAAGGCCACCGCCGTCATCATGGCGGTTCCCGCCGCTCCGGTTTCAGAAACGGCGTTGGTCGTGACGGGACAGCCGAAAATATCCGCTTTCATTTGGATCCAAAGGGGAGACCTTGCGCCGCCGCCCGCCGCCATCAAAGTCTTGGGCGCGATGCCGAAGGATTCCAGAATCTCCAGATTCCGCTTCATTTCAAAGGTGACTCCCTCCAGCACCGCCCGGTACAGATCGAACCGGTCCGTGGTAAGATCCACGCCTACGATCGCCGCCCTGGAGCCGGAATCCATATACGGGGTGGCCGCGCCGTTGAAATGGGGCAGAACCAGGATTCCGGTGGGGTCTTCCGGCATGGATTCGTCCAGAATCCGATAGACGTTTTTGCCCGGATTTTCCTTGATCAGATCGGGGGTCAGCTTATCCCGTACCCACTTCGCGCAGGCCCCGCCCGTCAGGGTGAAGGCGTAGCAGGCGTATCCTCCGGTGGGGTAGGGAACGGCGCAAAAGCCGCAATCGTAATAGGCCGGATCGGCCGGAGGCGCGTCCAGCAGAGCGGTTACGCATTCTACCGTCCCCGTGCCGTCTACCGCCGTATCCTTTTCGAAAACGCCGCTTCCCAAGGCTGCCGCCACCTGATCGTGGGCGCCGTTGATCACCGTCACGTTTTTTACAAATCCGTATTTCTCCCGCAGCTCCGGCAGAATCTGTCCCGCCGGCGTCCCCGTGGGAACCGGGGTGGAAAACAGCGCCGGATCCACGTCTGCCGCCTTCAGAATTTCTTCACTGAATTGCAGGGTGTTCACGTCCAGTGCCATGGTTCGCGCCGCCAGAGAATAATCGATCTGCCGTACCTTCGTCAGCCGGAAGATTACGTAATCCTCCATCAGAAGCACGTATTTCGTCCGGGCAAAGGCCGGAACGTTCTTCTTCGCCCACATCAGCTTCGGCAGGCTGTACATCGTATTCGGCGCCGTCCCGGTAATGCGGCAAAGCCGTTCTTTTCCGATTTTTTCCGTAAGGCCGTTGCATTCCTCTTCCCCCCGGGCATCGGAAAACAGAAAAACGGGCGCCAGAGGAAGGCCTTTTTCGTCGGTCATGACGAAGGCTTCCCCGAAGGTGGTTACTCCGAAGGCTTCCAGCTCCGGATGATTTTTTCCCGCCGCGCAGAGAACGTCTTCTACGGCGGCGAAGATGACCGAAGCGTCCGCCTCGTTGGGATCGGAACGGTCCGGATATTCTCGGTAATAGCTTCCGATCTCGGCTCCCTCGTGGGTGAAAACCGTGATTTTGCATCCCGTGGTTCCGACGTCAAGTCCTCCGATGATCATGAAAGAGGCTCCTTTCAGATAAGATCGATGTCGTAGTTCAGATAGGTGGTAAAGGCTTCGTTGAGTACCTTTGCGTAACGCCCCGCGCCCACGGCGGTGTGGTGACGGTATCCGTTTTTCGCCATAACCAGAAGCTTTTTCTGCAGACCGTCGATCTTTGCAACGCCGCCGCATCCGAAGAATGCCGCTTCAATGGGATCGTCGGTAAAGATCCCTTCGTCGGCGTAGAAGGAAAGCTTCCCTTCCTCCGTCCGGCAGTTTGCGTAGGTAAATTCGGTGGGGGCAATGCGCCCTTCGCAGGAGCCCCATCCGCATCCGGGACTGTTCTTGGAGAACATTTTGTGATCGGTCACGACCCCCTTGTCGGTCATCAGATCGGTGGCCACGGGCCCGCAATGGAAGAGGATGACCTTTTCCGGATCGTCGCCGTAGTTGTTGTTCCAATCCAGCACCGTGGCGGGCTTGTTCGCCGCCAGGGACAGCGCCCGCATGGCAATGCCGGAGCAGACGTCGATCTCGCAGGAGGCCGGAATCCCCCGGTGGTTCAGCTCACCCAGAAGCACGCAGGGCGCCACGTGGAGCTGATCGTGCATTTCGTCCCAGCACCGCAGGGCCAAAGCGTCCATACCGTATTCGGCGATCATGTCGTCGATGGCCGCGGACATGGCGGCAAGGGTTCTCATATTGGCTTCGGGAACGCCGGAAAAATCAGAATAGGCGCTGAGTGCCTCGATCTTTGCCTTGATCTTGCCTTCGTCCTCGTTTTTCATGCGGAAGAACAGCTCGGAAAGATCGTAGGTGTCGGTGGTGATCCCGTATTTTTGCAGGGTGATCTCATCGAAGCGAACGGTTTTAAATTTCGTGGTTCTCGCTCCGATCACGCCCATGGTAAACCGCTTCATCCCCTTTACCACCCGACAAACGGCGGCAAAATCCTCGATATTCTGCCGGAAGGCTTCGGTGGAGGGATGTACCACGTGAGGCTCGAAAATGGTGAAGGGAAGCCCGTACTGGTGGAAAACGTCGCAAATGGAGAATTTGCCGCAGTAGGAGTCTCTGCGGTGCTCGAAATCCATCTTGCCGATCTCGTCGGGATAGGCCTGCAGGAGAATGGGCGTTCCGCAGTTCTGCAACGCTGCAATGGCTCCGTTTTCATCGCTGAAATTGGGCAGACTGAAGATGACTCCGTCGTATTCGCCCTCGTGGCTTTTCAGCCATTTTGCATAGATTTCTCCCTCTTTTTTGCCTTCCACCGCCCCGTAACGGGTCAGGGAAGCGTCGGGAATGAGAATCTCGTATCCCGCATTTCGGACGGCGGCGGAAACTTCCTCCCGGGCCGAGGCGATGAGGGATTCGGGGAAAAAGCCCCGGTTGCCGAAGCAAAGGGCAAAGGTCTGGGTCTTCATGAGAAACCTCCTTGGAAAAAAAATTATTTTACATCTTGATTTTATCAAATTTTGTGCTATAATAAAAGGGGGAAACGTTTCAAAATATGTAAAAACGTCCCGGAAAGCAGGAAAAACCGTGCCGCTGAAGATCGATATCGAAAATATGTCCCGCCTCATGGAGGATTTTTACGTCCTGACCGGCATCCGTATGGTGTTGTTCGACGAAGAAGAACGGGAGATTCTGTCCTATCCCTCCGAAGGGGTTCCTTTTTGTCGGGAAATGCGGAAAAACCCGGAGTTTCTCCGCGTTTGCAGAGAGTGTGACCAAGGGGCCTTCCACCGCTGTCGGCAGGAAGGGGGTCTCACCGTTTACCGCTGTCACGCCGGCTTGATGGAGGCCGCCGCTCCTCTGTACGAAAACGGAAAGATCATCGGATATCTCATGTTCGGGCAGGTGGGGAGCGGCAGTACCCGGGCGGCCCTGACCCGGGAATTGACCGCTATCTGTGAATCGTATCGCTGTTCCCCTCCGCCGGGACTCCGCTCCGTTGCCATCCGTTCTCAGCGGCAGATCCGGGCTTCGGCCAAGATTCTGGAGGCCTGCACCGGGTATATCCGGCTGCAGGATCTGGCGGTTTCTCACCGGGATGAGCTGATGAGCCTTCTGGATACTTATATTGCCGCCCATCTGTCCGAAGATCTTTCGGTCGCTTCCCTTTGCCGGGCGCTGTCGGTGAGCCGTTCGTCCCTTTACCGCCTTTTCCCCGGCGATGCATCCGGCGGAATTGCTGCCTTCGTCCGCCGCCGTCGCATTGAAGCCGCTACGGAATTTTTGCGCACCACCGATCTGTCCATCGGGGAGATCGCCCAAAGGGTGGGATTTTCGGACGAGCAATATTTTCGCCGCCTCTTCCGGCGTCAGACCGGCTTCAGCGTGCGGGAGGCCCGCAGATACCGGAAATGAGTCCGTATTTTCGGAAAACTTTCTCCTTCTTCTTGACAAATGAGCCGGAATGTGATATGATATAATAAATTACTATGATTACACGCCGCGATCCCACAGCGGAGAGGTTATTGATATGGACGAACGCCGCACCACCGAAAATCGGATTTTTATCGTTGCCCTGACGGTTCTCATCGTTATGACCGTCGCCGTTTTTGCCTTTTGCTTTTTGGGAGGAAGCGATCTTTTCGCCGGAGGAAACGATACTCCCACTCCCGACGACTCCTCCGTCTCGACCGACGGAGAGACCACCGACAGCGAACAGCTGTCCTCCATCGTGGCCGAGGTTCAGGGGAAAATGAATAATTTCCAGACTCTGCTGGATTCGCCTTATCTTTTGCCCGTTGACGACGCAACCCCCCTGCCCGAGGGATACGAGGTCGGAGAATTGGTCGCCCTGGACGGGTATGAGAAAATGCAGCTGGAGTCGGTTGCCGCCGGGAAGATGAACGAATTTTTGGCCGCCGCAAAGAAGGCCGGCTTTGCCGCCACCGTTACCGCCGCCTACCGGAGCGAAAAGCAGCAGGAAAAAGCCTATAACGACGCCGTTCAGGATTTTATGAACGCCGGTTATCCCGCAGAAACCGCCCGCACCATGGCCGCCTCCTCCGTGGGGGCCGTGAACCGGTCGGAGCATCAGCTGGGCTTTGCCGTGGATTTTTCCAAGAAGGAAATGACCCTTCTCGGCAACGACGGCAGCACCTTTGAAGAATTCGTCTCGGCAAATATGCCCAAATACGGCTTCATCCTCAGCTATCCTGCCGGAGGTGAGGATAAGACCGGTCACGACGCCAATACCGTCCACTATCGGTTCGTCGGCGTGGAGCCTGCCGAGGCTATGACCCGGGAAAAATGGACCCTGGGCGAATATCGGAATTATCTTCAGACCCAACTGGACTATCTGAAGCAGTATCTCCAATCTCTTTCCAAGAAGTGAGGACCTTCTATGAAGACCTGTTCTGCTTGCGGATGCCGTAACGAGGACGACGCCCGCTTCTGTACGGCTTGCGGCGCCCGTTATCCGGATTCCGTCGCCGAGGCCGTATCCGGGGAACATTCCGATGCCGGAGCTCCCTGCTCCGAAATCTCTTCCGTCCCTTCCGTTGGAGTTGAATCTATTGCTCAGCCCCCTTCCTCCGATTCCCGGACCGAGGAGGACCGGAAGCAGGACCGTATCGCCGTGGCCGGCTTCATTCTGTCTCTTTTGGGGCTTGCGTCGGTTTTCGGCTTTCCGTTGCAGGTCGTTGCCCTTTTCCTGTCGACCTTTTCCCGGCCGGGGAAGGCCCACCGTCTCCGTCGCTTCGGGATCGTTCTTTCCATCGTTTCTCTCGTGATTTCTCTGATCGTCTGGGGGATCCTGCTCGCTTGCTTCGACCGGATCGTTCCCCTCCTGCACGGTCTTATGAATATGTACTAATACCAATCAAGGAGTACCTTTATGAACCATCAGACCTCTCTTCCCGCCGCGGGCCAGACCGTGGCCTGCATCCACACCACTATGGGCGATATTTCCGTGAAGTTTTTCCCGGAACAAGCTCCTAAGGCGGTGGAAAATTTCCTCACCCACGCCAAAAACGGCTATTACAACGGGATCATCTTTCACCGCGTTATCCCCGATTTTATGATCCAGGGCGGGGACCCCACCGGCACCGGTATGGGCGGCGAAAGCATCTGGGGAAGACCCTTCCCCGACGAATTTTCCCGGGAGCTTTATAATTTCCGCGGCGCCCTTTCCATGGCCAACAGCGGACCCAACACCAACGGAAGCCAGTTCTTTATCGTTCAGGCCTCTTCCGTCGATCCCCGCCTGATGAAGCAGGTGCGGGAGGTTTTCCCCGAAGAAGCGGCCAACGAATACGCGGAGGTGGGCGGGACTCCCTGGCTGGATTTCCGGCACACCGTATTCGGTCAGGTGTATGCGGGCATGGACGTGGTCGACGCCATTGCCGCCGCGCCCCGCAACGGGCAGGATAAGCCCTTGGAGGAGATCTCCATCCTTTCGGTGGACGTTTCCGAATATCAGGCGTAATAATTTTTATATCATATTTTGGAGGTTTTTCTCATGAAATTAGGTGTACTTGCAGTTCTTCTCAGCGATCTTCCCTTGAAGGAAGCCCTCGCGTATCTGAAAGAAGCCGGCGCTCAGATGGTTGAGATCGGTTGCGGCGGATTCCCCGGCAAGGCTCATTGCGATCCCGAGGTTCTTCTGAACGACGAAAAGGCTTTTGCGGAATTTAAGAAGACCGTCGACGAATCCGGCCTTCAGATCTCCGCCTTCTCCGCCCACGGCAACGCCGTTCACCCCAACGCCGAGATCGCTGCGAAATTCCATAAGGATTTCGAAAACGCCGTTCTTCTGGCCGAAAAAATGGGCGTAGATCGGGTCATTACCTTCTCCGGCTGTCCCGGCGATTGCCCCGAATCCAAGCACCCCAACTGGGTCACCTGCCCCTGGCCCGACGATTTCCTGGAGGTTCTCGATTATCAGTGGAACGAGGTTCTTATTCCCTATTGGAAGAAGGAAGTGGAATTCTGCCGCGCTCACGGCGTTGACAAGATCTGCTTCGAGCTTCATCCCGGCTTCTGCGTCTACAATCCCGAAACCTTGCTGAAGCTCCGCGCCGCCGTCGGTCCCGAAATCGGCGCTAATTTCGATCCTTCTCACCTGGTCTGGCAGGGCATCGACCCCGTCCGCGCCATTTTCGCCCTGAAGGATTGTATGTTCCATTTCCACGCGAAAGATACCAAGATCGATAAATACAACGTTTCCGTCAACGGCGTTCTCGATACCAAGCATTACGGCGATATCGCCGGCCGCGGTTGGTCCTTCCGCTCCGTTGGTTACGGAAACGACGAAAAATACTGGAAGGATATCGTTTCCGCCCTGCGCACCATCGATTACGATTACGTTATGAGCATCGAGCACGAGGACGCTCTTATGTCTCCCAAGGAAGGCCTCAGCAAGGCGATGGCAGTCCTGAAGAATGCAATTACCTTTGAAGGTAAGGGCGAGATGTTCTGGGCCTGACGGTCTTGAAACGTCGGTCTTTTCCGTCTTTTGCCCCTCGGAGTACTCACGGTACGCCGTCGGGGCAGAAAAACGAAAAATACCTTCCGTTTAAAGCCCGTTCGTGATTCTGATTATGGTATGGTCTTTTCCGATCTGTGCGGCTCGGAGTATACCTGATACGCCGTCGCCCCGCAGAACGAAAAATACCTTCCATTTTCCCTCGCCTCAGGATAATTGTCTTGCAGAGTGAAGCGCCTTCCGTTTAAAGCCCGTTCGTGATTCTGATTATGGTATGGTCTTTTCCGTCCTGCGTGGCTCGGAGTATATCTGATACGCCGTCGCCCCACAGAACGAAAAATACCTTCCGCTTTCTACTCTGTTTTTTCTGTTGTCTCATCTACCCGTCCGGCATACCGTCGGACGGGAACGCATATCCTGAATGGAAGGAATGGTTTTTCCGTGGCAGATTGGGAATCTTTGCGGGCCGTCTGTAATGTGTGCCGCCGCTGTCCGTTGGGGGAGACCCGGACGAATCTCGTATTCGGCGTAGGGAATCCCGAAGCGGAGATTCTGTTCGTTGGGGAAGGCCCCGGTGAGCAGGAGGATCTGAAGGGGGAGCCCTTCGTGGGCAAAGCCGGGATCCTTCTGGATAAAATGCTGTCCTGCATCGGGCTTAGCCGGCAGGAAAACGCGTATATCGCCAATATCGTCAAATGCCGTCCGCCCCACAACCGGGATCCGTTGCCCGAGGAGCGGGCCGCTTGCCTGCCCTATCTGCGGGAGCAGACGAGGTTGATCCGACCGAAGATCATCGTCTGCCTTGGCAAGGTGGCCGCCACCACCTTGATCGACCCCTCCTTTTCCATCATGCGTTCCCATGGGGTTTGGTACGAACGGAAGGGCTTCTGGATGATTGCAACCTTCCATCCCGCCGCCCTGCTTCGCAACGAAAGCCTTAAGCGGGACGCCTACTCCGATCTTCTCCGCATCCGGGCCAAATACGACGAGTTGACCGGCTCCGGGCAAAAAAAAGGACCGTCCGAAGCAACGGACGGCCAAAAAAAGGAAGAAACGGAGAAGTAAAACATCGATTGTATTATATCTCAAATATCCTGCGAAAAACCGTGAATTTTCTCCTCTGACCGGGAGAATCGTCCGACGTTTTTCGCAGTAAGGAGGATCCTTTTATGAATAACGAAACCTTTGATACCGTCGTGGAGACCGGCAAGCAGGTTCTGCGCAAGGCGGGGGAGACCGCTCTTGATCTGGCCGAAACCGCCCGCATCAAATTCCGTATTGCGGAGCAGAAATCCCTTTTGATCCGCAAATACCGCCGGCTGGGCAAGCTTGCCTGCGATACCATGGATTCCGGCGCCCTTTCCATGGGGGAAGATATGCAGCGGGTTTATAACGAGATCAACGACGTCAAGCAGAGCATTGCCGCTCTGAAGGAGGAGCTTTGAGCCATCTTCTGATCTGTGCTATGGATTCCGAGGCCAACGGCTTCCGCGCCATGCTGACCGAACGGAGCGATGAATCGGTGGGTGGGCTGGTCTTTTCCTCCGGCCTTCTCTGCGGTCATCCCGTCACGGTGGTCAAATGCGGCGTGGGAAAGGTGAACGCTGCCCTTTGCGCCCAGACTGCCCTTCTCCGGTATCAGCCCGACGCCGTCATCAACGTAGGCGTTGCGGGGGGCGTGGGACGGGGGATCGTCACCAATCACGTGGTCGTTGCCTCCGATACGGTTCAATACGATTTCGACCTGACCGCCATCGGGGAAGAGGACGGGCTGGTATCTCCCTGCGATCCTTCCCTTGCCCAGGCGCTTTTTGCCGCCGCAAAAAAGGTGCTTCCCGCCGAACGGGTCTCCCTTGGCCGCATTGCTACCGGGGATCGGTTCGTGGGAGATTCGGTCACCGCTTCCCGTATCCGGGATCATTACGCTTCCCTCGCCTGTGAAATGGAGGGCGGCGCCGTGGCACAGGTCTGCGCTGCGTCCGGGGTGCCCTGCGGGGTTCTGCGGGCCATCTCGGACAACGCCAACGAGCATTCCGAAGTGGATTTCCCCACCTTCCTGGCTTCTGCCGTGGAAGAGACCGAAAAGATCATCGTTTCGTATTTTGAGGGGATCTTATGAGTACCTCCAGACAACCCCGGAAGGGCTTTCTTCTGGGGGCAATGGTCTTATCCCTTTCCGGCTTCCTCTCTAAGCTGTGCGGCGCGGTTTTCAAGATCCCGCTGACCAATCTGGTGGGGCCGGAAGCCATGGGTTATTTCGGCTCGGCCTATTCTATTTATAATTTCCTTCTGGCCCTTGCTACCGCCGGCATTCCCACCGGGATCTCCACTATGGTGGCCCGTTCCATTGCCACGAAAAAATACAAAGATATTTCCTCGGTCCTTAAAATCGCCGCGTCGATCTTTATTTCCGTGGGGGCAGCCCTGTCGGTTCTGGGCATCGTCTTTGCCCGTCCCCTGGCTCGGCTGATGAATTCCGACGAGGCCTATTGGTGCGTGGTCGCCATCATGCCCGCCGTCTTCTTTATTTCCGGCGTGGCCGTCTTCCGGGGCTTTTTCCAGGGACATAACAATATGGTTCCCACGGCCTGGTCCAACGTCATTGAGGCTTCCTTCAAGCTGGTGGCCGGGTACGGAATTGCCTATCTTCTCCATCTGCAGGGATATTCTCCTTCGGTGGTGGTGGGCGGCGCAATGGCCGGCGTTACGCTGGGCACCGTGGTCTCCGCCCTGTTTATGCTCATTCGCTACCTCGCCCGAAGCGATGCCTACCGTCTTTCTGCCGGGGAGGCTTCCGAGGCGCCTACCCCCAAAAACAAGCTGACCAAGGATTTTCTGGGGATCACCTTCCCCATTATGATCTCTTCGGTCACCTCCACCCTGATGAGCGCCCTCGATTCCTTTTTCGTGGTCAACCTGATGAAGGTGGATTTGGGGATTTCCCAGGCCAACGTTCGCTGGGGATGCTACGGCAGTATGGCTCTGCCGATTTATAACCTTCCTTCGTTTCTGATTACCTCCATCGGTACCAGTCTCGTCCCGTCCATCTCTATGGCTTACGCCAAAAACGACAAGGACGGAATCCGCGCTACTCTGGATAAGGCCCTGAAATACGCAGCCATCCTCGCTTTTGGGTGCGGCTTTGGGCTGAGCGCCGTTTCAGAAGGGGCTATCCGTCTCTTTTACGGTGCTCAATCGGAAGGAAATATTGAAATTGCCACAAAACTGCTGGCCGTTATTTCCATCGCTCTCGTTTCGGTGGGCATTACCAACGTTACCGCCTCCATTCTTCAGTCGGTGGGGAAGGCCCATATGTCCGTGGTATCCGTCGCCGTGGGGTCGCTGATCAAAACGGCAACGACCTGCCTTCTCGTTTCGATTCCCGCCGTCAATATCTACGGGGCCCCCCTCTCTACCTGCATCGCCTATCCCGTGGTGCTTGCTATGAATCTGCTTTTTATTCGCAAATACCTGGGATATATCCCCAAATTTCACGTGATTTTTCTCAAGCCTCTGGTCTGTGCCGTGGGGTGCTTTGCCGCCGTAAAGGGCGTCGAGTGGCTCCTGGGAGACCTGGCTGCCACCCGCTGGGCAATTTTTCCGGAAATTCTGGCGGGAATTATTGTGTATGTTGCACTAATTTTCGCCGTAAAACTCATAACTTTTTGTGAAATACGGAAAATTTTCAAAAAAACGTAAGAAGCCTCTTGCAAAATCCCGGAAAATAGTGTAAAATAATGATAGTCCCGGTTTTCCTTGCAACTCTGCGAAAAAACCGGGTTTTCTGTCCGCATCGATCCTGCGGAACGCTTTTCGTGTAAGTTCATACCCGAACAGGGGAACTGAAATACTATATTTTTTCTTAAAGGAGAAAGAAAAATGAATAAGTTTGAACTGATCTCTGCAGTTGCCGACAAGACCGGCAAGAACAAGAAGGAAGTCGCTGCCATGCTGGAATGCGTGCTCGACACCATCACCGAAACCCTGAAGGCCGGCGACAAGGTTCAGCTGGTTGGCTTCGGCAACTTTGACGTTCGTGAAAGAGCCGAAAGAGAAGGCCGCAATCCCCAGAAGCCCGAAGAGACCATCAAGATTCCCGCTACCAAGGTTCCCGTTTTCAAGGCCGGCCGTATCCTGAAGGATGCTGTGAAATAAGAAATGCGTCTTGATAAATATCTGAAGGTTTCCCGCCTGATCAAACGTCGGACGGTGGCGAGCGACGCTTGCTCTGCCTCCCGTGTCAGCGTCAACGGCAAGCCCGCGAAGCCTGCCCATGAGGTTAAGGTAGGGGATATTCTTGAGATATCTCTCGGCAACGCGCCTTTGAGGGTGGAAGTGGTCCGTATTTCGGAGCACTCACAGAAGGCCGATGCCGATACCATGTACCGTGTCATAGAATGAATTTTCTCCTCATACCCTTAGGGTAGGGGAGGGATTCACATGACCGAAATGCAGAACCTGGTTCTTCAGAACCGCGCCGCTCTCTCGGTTACGGGAGTGACGGAGGTCCGCGGCTTTGACGAACACAGTATTTCCATCGAGACGTCGATGGGGGATCTTCTCGTGAAGGGGAAGTCGCTCCACGTTGCCCGGCTGTCTCTCGATCTCGGTGAGGTCGATATCGAGGGAACCGTGAACTCTTTGGAATACACCAAGCAAAGACGAAACAGGGAAACCTTCCTCACCCGTGTTTTTAAATAAGGGGGCGGGTGAGGAATGGTTCTTTCCAACGCCCAGCAGATCTCCGTATTGTTATGGTCTCTGCTCTTCGGCGGATGCCTCGGAGCGGCCTACGACCTGCTTCGGGCTTTTCGCGTTTTTGTCCGTTGCCCCTCCGTGGCGGTGGCGGTTCAGGACCTCGTTTATTTTTTGATCGCTGCCGTGGCCTCGTTTCTTTTTATTTTTGAGGTTAACGACGGAACGGTCCGCCTTTTTATTCTTCTCGCTTTTTTGGCGGGAGGGCTGGCGGAGCGCTTCACCGTCGGACAGCTGTTCCTCCGGCTCTGCCGCCGGATCCAAAGCTTTTTTTTCCGTCGCATCCATGCTGACGGACGTAACACACGAAAAACAAACGCACGTATTTTATCAAAGGCAGGGAAACACCGTTGCATAAGAGAATCAAACAATTGATCCGTATCTTTCTGGTTATGCTCCTCGCCGTTTTTTTGACTAATTTTATCGTCAAAAAGGTCAACCTTGCAAAGACCGACGAAGAGATCGGTATCGTAAATCAGAATACCCGGGATCAAACCCTGAGAAACGAAGAACTGAACGATATTCTTTCGGAAGAAAACCAAGAGGATTTCTACCGCAATCAAGCGGAAGATAAACTGGGATACGGCTATCCCAACGAAAAAGTCTATCAAGATATTACCGGCTATTGATATCCTAAATTACGGAAGGGAGTTCGGTCTCTACCCTCGCTTTTCAGAGGTGGGCCGTCCATTGTATGGCAATTGAAATCGGGGCAATTATCGAAGGAAAAGTGACCGGCATTGCGAAGTTCGGCGCCTTTGTTGCGCTGGGCGAAGGAAAATCCGGTCTGGTGCATATTTCCGAGGTCTCCACCGGCTTTGTCAACGACGTCAACGATCACCTCAAGGTGGGGGACGACGTCAAGGTCAAGGTGGTTGGGATCAACGAAAAGGGGCAGATCAATCTGTCCATTCGTCAGGCCATGCCGAAGCCGGAGACTCCTCCCCGGCCGGAGCGCACTCCCCGTCAGCCCCGTCCCGACCCGAGACCGGATTTCGTCCCCGTGGAAAACAAGGGCCCCGCTTCTTTTGAAGATATGCTTCAGAAGTTCAAGCAGGATTCCGATTCCAAGCTTTCCGATCTGAAGGCCAAGGAAGACGGCCGCGGCCGGAAGCGTTCCCGGAAATAAAAAGGTAAAATGAAGCACGTCGTAGTTGATACGGCGTGCTTTTTTCGTTCGTCTGCCTGAGGCCTCCTTTTTGGGCGAAAATGCGAGCGTTTCGCAATTCTTTGTGGCTCGTGTGTCCGGAGATTTCTCGCTGAAATTTACACGGTTTTGGCGTTCGCATGAAAAGAGGGGCGATTTGCCGGACGTTACGACCCTGGCCTGTGGAACGGAAAACAATAAAGTGAGGGGATGCCTTCACGAAAGCGGCCGTAATTTTGGATCTGCCGGTTCTTCTGCGTTTTTCGCTGCCTTCCGCAAGCATTACGGAATGCCCCCCTCGGAATACCGTAAAAAATAAAAATGGAGAGAAGATCCGGACGGATCTTCTCTCGTTTCGTTTGAATGGATTTTTTACAGATATTCCTTCAGGTATTCGCCCAGCTTGGTGTAATCGTCCACCTTTACGAAGGTGATGTCGGATTTGTAGACCGCCTCGTCGTTTCCGCCGGGGCCGTAATCGTCCCCCACGTAGACCACGTTGTCGTGGGTAAGGCCGTTTTCCTTGCAGTACAGATCGAGGGCGTAATACTTATTATAGGGCATGGGCGCCATATCGAAGGAGGAGGAGCCTCCCACGAAGACGGTGTATTCCGGGAAATCGCTGACGACCCGGTCGTAGAACGCCCTCCGCTTGCTCCGATCGGGGTCGAAGGCCAGTTTGTCTTCGATGTTCGCTTTTGTGCCCAGGATGGCGTAAGTAATACAGCCGGAGGGATGGTATTCCACGCTGGCGCCCTTGTATTCCGTATATCCGTAATCTCTCCGCAGGGCGTTGACCCGTTCTTCGATGGAATCCCGGTTTTCGGTTACCATGGAGACGTTGCGGACGATGTCCAGATCCTGGGTTTCGGGATTGTATTTGGCATACTGCATCCCGTAGTTTCCGATAATATCAATGGGGAAATGTCCCATCTGGTCAAAAATGCGGCGGCACTGTCCGGCACCGGCCATAAGCAATTTGTATTTTTTCGCCAGAGCCTCCAGCACCGCGCGGTTTTCCGGTCCCAGAGGGGATTTGTGCTGCGTCAGCGTTCCGTCCAGGTCAAAAGCGATCAGTTTTACGTCTTTCATTTCGATTCTCCTCGTATGGTGTTGATTTTACACCGTTCGTCACTGCTATTATAGCATAATCCGGAGAAAAAATCAAGACGTTTTTCGGATATTTCTCAAAGAATGATGCAGATCAGTCCGCCGCTTCCCTCGTTTGTGATCCGTTCCAGAGTCTCCTGAAGCTTCAGCCTGGAATCGTCGGAGAGATGATTCAGCTTCGTATGCAGACCCTCGGTCACAAGCTCGTGGAGCGATTTTCCGAAAATATTGCTGTCCCAGATCTTTGTGGGATCGGTCTCAAATTCGTTTAGCAAATATCGCACCAGATCCTCCGATTGCTTCTCGCTTCCTACGATGGGGGCTACCTCGGTTTCGATGGTGGCCTTGATGATGTGATAGGAGGGGGCCGACGCCTTCAGCCGCACGCCGTACCGGCCGCCCTGCTTCGTGATCTCCGGCTCTTCCAGAGAAAGCTCGCCTACGGAGGGGGTGACGATGCCGTAGCCCCGCAGATTTGCCTCGGTAAAGGCGGCAGAGATCCGGTCGACCTTTTGCTTGGACCGGGCAAGATCGGTCATTACTGCCATCAGATCCCCTTCGTTTTCTACCGGGAATCCCGTGGTCTCGCTTAAGATGCGGTAAAACAGCTCCTGGGGCAGCAGCGCGTGAAGAGATACTCTGCCGCATCCCAATTCTACCCCGTCCAGATCGGCGTCGTTGATATATTCGTTCTCCCGCAGCCGTTCGATCAGCCGGTCGGTTTGCCGGATCTTTTTCAGATCTGCCGCACCCTCCAGAAGGTCCTTGAGTACCGCTTGGCGGATGGGGTGATCTTCCTCCAGATATTTGATCCAGGCCGACGTCCGGATCCCGATCTCCTTGATGGGGAATTCAAACAGAATCTGCTCCAGGATCTTCCGCACCGTCTTTTCGCTGAGGTTCATACAGTCTACCGGGAGCACCGGGACTCCGTATTTCTCCTTCATCTCTTCACACAATGCCGCCGTTTCCGCCGCCCGGGGAGCGACCGTATTCAGCAGAACCACGAAGGGCTTGTTGATCTCCTGCAGTTCCCGGATCACCCGGCTTTCCGCCTCCAGATAACTCTCCCTTTCGATTTCGCCGATACTGCCGTCGGTGGTTATCACAAGGCCGATGGTGGAATGCTCTCGGATCACCTTTTGAGTCCCCAACTCCGCCGCCGCATGGAAGGGCACCGGTTCTTCAAACCAGGGGGTGCGCACCATCCGGGGCTGTTCTTCTTCCACGTATCCCAAAGCGTCCGGCACGATATACCCCACGCAATCGATCATCCGTACCCGGAAGGAGGCGTTTTCCTGCAGGGAAACCTCTACCGCCTCGTTGGGGATGAATTTCGGTTCGGTGGTCATGATGGTGCGTCCTGCCGCCGATTGGGGCAGTTCGTCGGTAGCCCGGTCCCTTCCGTAGGGGTCGGTGATGTTTGGAAGAACCATGGCTTCCATGAATTTTTTGATAAAGGTGGATTTCCCCGTCCTGACCGGCCCCACCACGCCGATGTAAATATCTCCGCCGGTGCGGGCCGCAATGTCCTGATAGATGCTTGTATTGGCCATGTCGTTTCCTCCGTCTGTGCTTCGTTTTGTATCATCTTATGCCGCCGCCGGAGGGATTATGCGAAGGGGAGATACTCAAAGATCTTCTGAATTGAAAAACGGCCGAAAATAAACCGATACGGTATAATCCTTAGAGAAAAACGGCGAAATTTCGCATTTCACCGTTTCTCAAATATACCGTATCGGTTTGAAATATTACTTCGGACCGATTATTTCCGTCTGCCGGTCTTCTTCAGATAGGTATCGGCGTGCAGGAGCCAGTCGGTCTGGATAATGTCGAATCCTCGGTCTGCCAGCCATCCCCAGCCCTGCTCGGGATCCTCCAGAAGAGATACGTCGTCGCTGTGACCGCCCGCCAGTTCCATGCGGTAGTTGTACATGATAGCGTTGCCCCAGACGGTCTTTCCCGCCTTGTGCATGGCCTCGATGTATTCGGGGGAGGCGATGGGGTCGGTATCCTTGACGAACAGACATTCACTGCCCACCCAGCGGACGTTGTAATTTTTCATCATCTCAAGGCTGGGATCTTGGGTCCATACCATGGGCATCAGAGGCATATCGGGGGCGTAGATCTCGGTGTCCTTGATCTCCTTGTCCCGGAGGGAAATTTTCAGAAGCACCTGGTCCTCCATCTTCAGTTCCCGGACGATCTTTGCGATGGCTTCGGGATTCATCCAGAATTTATCCAGATTAACGATGCATTTCCCCTTCAAAAATTCCAGAGCCTCCTCCAGACGAAGAATGGGATGGGCGGTTTCGCCTCCGTCGTCGTTGGACAGCTTGAACCGGGCCACGAAATCCGAGGGATATCTGCGGATCGAATCGTTCAGCCGGATGATGTGCTTTTCCGTGCCGGGATGCAGAACGAACAGCTTCCCGTCCTCCGACCGTTCAACGTCCAGCTCCACGATATCCGCGTCGTTGTCCAGAGCGATCTTGAAGGCGGGCTTGGAGTTGAAGGGAATGTTCCCTCCGTAATATCCCCGGTGCGAGGCCAGAAGAACGCCGCGCTTTTGATTCAGGGCTACGAATGGATTGCTCATGATGTAATCTCCTTTTCTGTAATTTCAAAAATATTGTTTGTTTTTTTCTTTGAAATCCGCCGCCAGATCCATCCGGTTGGTCAGCAGGGTATCTACGCCCATGGCGAAATATTTTTCATAGCTTTCTTCGTCGTCGGCATAGAAGAGATTGCACCGGATCCCCTCACCGTGAAGGGTTTTGATGGTGCTTTCGTCAAACATCCCAAGCCAGAACTGGACCCCGGTGCAATGGTATTTCCGAGCCATTTCCACGATACCTATCGTATCTTGGGGGATCTGAATGGCCGTCCGGGGGATTTCCGGCGCTACTCTTTCCATCCATTCCAGCTCCGAGGGAGAGCCCGCAAAATAGACCTTCCCGTGGGCGTCGTATTTGTCGGTCAATTCCTTCAACTCCCGGATCAGCGAGCCGTTTTCCCCGTGCTCCTTCAGGTGAATGTTGAAGGTAAGCTTATTGGCAAAGGCGGCAAAGACCTCCTCCGGCGTGCAGAACCGGACGAGCCAATCTTTTTTGACTCCCACGTTCAGCTTTTTTAATTCCTCCAGGGTGTGCTCCTGCACCAGACCGGCGCCGTCGGAAATCCGCTCCAGCACCGGATCGTGGGAAACGATCATCTGCCCGTCCTTGGTCAGCCGCACGTCGAATTCGATCTCGTCCGCACCCAGGGCCAGGGCCGCCCCAAAGGAGGGAAGGGTGTTTTCCGGCGTCAGGGCCGAAAGTCCCCGGTGAGCGCAAAAGTATTTCTTCCCCATAATAAATGCTCCTTTATTTCAATCCTTCCACGGCCTTCGCCATGGCCGGCAGAGCGTAGGATGCAAAGCCGTGATCCCGGCTTCCCTTGCCCTCCCGGTATTCCCAGAGCGTTCCGGTCTCCTGCTCCATGGCGCCGAAAAATTCCCGGACGTCGGTCAATACCTGCTCGTACGCTCCGATTTTCAGCAGCGCCTCCAACCGCAGATAAACGCCGATAAAGGCGTTGATGGGCTCTACCTCGGGCAGATCCTCCTTCCGCTCCGCACCGAACACGTTCAAAATCCGATGCCGGAGCAGGGGATAATCCTTCAACTCGACGCCGCCGAAGAGAACCGCGTAATATTGGCAGATCTCCGAGCAATCGTCCTGCAGAATCAAATTCCCGTCCCCGTCCCGCAGGGCGTGATCCCGGAACATTCCGTCTTTCATCGATTGGGCCGCGGCGGTTTTTGCAATTTTTTCCGCCTTCTGCCGGAGGGATTCGTCCCCGTACAGATCCGAAGCCCGCCGCAAAACCTGTGCGTACAGGAAATTCGTGGGATAGTTTACGTCTGCCGTCCAGCGGTTAGCGGCGCTCCATTCCACGAAATTCCAGGAAGGGAGACGCTCCAGAAGTCCGTCTTCGTTTTCGTATTCCCCGTAAAATTTCAGCAGCTTTTCAATGGACGGCCGGAATTTTTCCCGATCCTCCGTGGGATTGCGCTCCAACAAATGATCTGCACATTCCAGAATATACCACATGGTCCATTGGGGGATAAATCTCCCCTGGGGCAGATGGGAGGGAATGGGGATATCTTTGGGGTTGCTCGGTTCCGTATTGCCCGGATAGCACATGGGTAAAACGCCGTCGATCAGCGTTCCGTCGTTTTCGTATAACCGATAATTTTCCAGATAGGCCGCTTCGGTGGGTGCTTTCCCGTAGAGATAATATTCGGTCTTTCCGGTAAAATAGGAATCGCACAGCCAACCGGCCCGCTCCCGGGAGGGACAGTCGGTATACAGATCCACCGCATTGTGGGCATAAGACCGGACGGCACCCCGGGCGACCGCGTTCAGCACCGGATCTCCCATGTCGGGGCAATGCGCCGCCGCCGTGTCCGCCTCATAGGTGATCAGGCCGAAGGAATTCACCGTGACCGTGCCGGATTTTACCGCCAGAAGCACGTATTTCCCCGTATAGGGTGCAAAGGTCATGGCGTCGCTTTTTCCTTCCGGCAGAAGAAATTCCGCCGCGTTCAAGGCGTTCATATTGGTGAATTCGAACCGATCCCCGCTGCCTCCTTCGGAGTAGGCCAGGATCAGATCCGACCTTTCCCCGCAATTGGCGGAGAAGGTGAAAAATCCGCATTCGATGCGTCCGAAGTTCAGAACGGCGTATTCTCCTGCCCGCAGGGTCACGGGAAGCGTTCCCATCCCTCCGGTTCGGGTCTGTTTTTGCTGCTGAACCCAGGTGTAGGGAAAATATTCAATCTCTTCTTCCGGATAGTCGCCCCAATCCTTGGGAAATCCGCCGCCTCCGGAATATTTTCTCTGAACGAAGGGCAGGGCTTCGTCGAATTCCAACGTCCCCCGGGAGGCGTACCGGGTGAGGATTACGGGACGGTATGCGGGATAGGGGGTGACCCGGTCGATGATTTTCGGTGCGGGGACGATAGGTTCGGTCTCTGCCTCGGTCTCACAGACCGGCTGAGTCAGATCCCAGATCTCTTCAAAATGCCTCTGTTTGGAGTAGCGGGGCGCCTTCCGAATCTTCCGGGGATCCTCGTAGGCCGCAAGATTCTCTCCGGTGGCAAAAATAACCTCGTCCCCCCGGCGCAACTCCGCCTGCAGGAAGGAGGGCTGCCGTACGCCGTCGAAGCTTTGGCAATAAGAGCCGTTGACGGATATTTCGATTCGGTTTTCGTTCTCATCGAATTCATCCAGAGAAATGATGTCCTCCCGGGCGTATCCCAATGCCGTCCGGGCAGGGCCAAAGGCCACGAAACGGCCGTTAACCCACAGCTGATAAAAGGATGCGGCGGAAATATGAAGTCGGGTGCCCTTCAGATTTTCAACGGCGGCCTTGAAGGTAACGAAGGTATTCATTTTTTTTGACAGTCCCTTTGGATAGACGGGAATCGCTTTCAAAAACATCGTATCAAGCTCCTTTGCTTTTTCCGCACTCCGGCAGAGTTTACGGTTTTATTATAGCAGAATCTGCCCCTTTTGTAAAGGGGCAGTCCGCTTAATTGCTTATTTTTTCGCACTTTTTTCCTTTTTTGCTTTTCGTCGGGGTTTGATGATTTTTTGATAGGACAGCGCCCCCGCAACGCTCAGCAGCGCCGCAACGGAAAGGGCGATGATTGCCGGCAGATAGTCCGCTTCTCCCAGGGCGTCTCCGCCCACGGTGGAGGTGACGATGGAGGGAATCCGCGCCACCGACGAAATGAGAAGCCACGTGGTCGGGCTCATATCGGTCAGCCCCACGAAATAACAAAGCAGATCCTTGGGCGTTCCGGGGATAAAGAACACGAGAAACGTGATCCAATTCCTCCGCTTTGCCGTCCGCAAAAACCAGAGCGACCGGATCTTTTCGATGGGGAAGAAGACCTCCACCAGTCGGATGCCGAAGCGACGCACCAGCAGAAAGACCAGAAATCCTCCTACCGTGGTGCCGATCATACAGAGTAGCGTGCCTTCCAGAAACCCGAAGGCGTATCCCGCCCCGATCTCCAGGGGTTCTCCGGGGATGATGGCGAAAATTACCTGGAAAATCAGCATCCCCAGGAATACGATCCGTCCGAAGATCCCCCGCTCGTCCACCCATTGCCGGAAGCGCTCCGGCTCTTCCACGAACCGCAGCATGGGCCGTCCGATGAAGACGGCCACCAATGCTACGAAAGCAACGAAGACGAGGATCATTACGAGGCCGAAGATCTTTTTCTGCTTCGGCGTCAGATGCTCGATTTTATCTTTGACGCGGTGCTTCATTGCCCCATTCTCTCCTTTGCTTTAACGGTCCCGGATGGCGTCGATGGGCCGCTTGGATGCAATTCTCTTTACGGGAATGAAGCTGGCCGCCGCGGCGATGGCAAGGCTGATGACCAGAAGCAGGATCACCTGTCTCGGCCCGAAGGAAAGCAGGGTGATCAGAAGACCCGTCTGGGTGCGCAGTACCTGATTGACGATCAGGGTAATGATCAGCGTTCCCGTGGCCGACAGCAGGAAATTGATCCCCGCAATCAGGAAACTTTCGGAGAAGAAGATGCGGAACACGTCGTTTCCGCGGGAACCGATGGCACGCAGGATTCCGATCTCCTGTTTTTTGTAGGAAATGCTCGTGCCGATAAAGTTGGAAAGCAGAAGCGCCGCAAAGACCGCAAAGACCAAGCCGATCCAGACGAATACGTCCGCGAGAACCTGCAGAACCTCGTGGGCAATGCTCAATTCAAAGGAGACGGGGTTGATCAGCTCGTATTCCGCTCCGTCGTGCTTTTCGTTGCAGAAGGTTACGATCTCTTCGACTCCGTTGTAGGATTCCGGCATAGTGCCGATGGCGTAATTCCATACCCCCCGGTATTGGGAGGCGTTTTCGTCTACGTATTCGTCGCAGAACAGAACGAATTCGTCCTCCGACTGCAGATTCGTCATCAATCCAACGATCTTGTATTCGCCCAGAACCTCCTCCCGGAATTCCTGGATTTTTTCATCGTAATAGGAATGGACTCTCCTCAGATTCAGACCGAGAATTCCGGAATAATCCGGGTTTTCCATGGCTTCAAGCACCGCAGGGGAATACTTGTTCGGGAATTCGGTATAAAGGCAGTTCTCCAGCATTTTCGCCGGCAGAACGATCTCGTTTTTCGCCAGCTCCGTCCGGTCCCTTCCGTCCAGCCACAGAATTTCAAGATGCTTGTTTTCCGAAAGCTTTCCGATGCGCCAGGGATGGATCCAAACGTCCGCATCCCCGCCGTCCGGGGTTTCCAGCGGCGCGATCTGGCCGAAAACCTCGGTAAAATAGGGGAATTCCTTCCGAATTCGTTCCACGCCTCCGGGGCCGGTCATGATCACCCCTGCAAGACTGTTGTCTGCGGCGTATTCGAATTCCTGGGCCAATGCAAACAGCATCAGCTGGTCGGCGTTGGAGAGGTCTGCCGTATTGTCGTAGAGCTTTTTGATCTCTTCATAGCGGCTTACGTCAAGCCCCGAATCTACGATGCCTACCACCGTGAATTCGATGCCGTCCAGAACCAGCGTCTTGCCGAGCATATCGGCGTGGGATTCGATTTTGACGGTCTGCGCCTCGCTGTCGGCGCGGTATCCCGTTTCCACGAAGCGCTGGCACAGGAAGGTGGAAAGGGCGATCTCGTTCTTGGCGCCGTCCGGGATCTTTCCGGCCGTCAGCCTGGCACCCATGCCGGCCAGGTACGCTTCGTCAATTTCCAGATATCCGCCCGCCGCGGTCGGGTAAATGCAAACCTTCCCGTCGTCGGGTTCGCCGGTGTGATCTTCAAAAGAGGGCGCATTCCCCGAAGCCCGGTAGACACCCTTCAGGGCAACGCCGGTGTTCTCCCGGATATAGTCCAGGTCGGCGTCGTCCAGAGCGGTCGTTTGGGTATAGGAATAATCCCCTTCGTCGATCACGACCCTCTTTTCCATGGAGGCGTAACGGATCTTCGAATCAATCAGGGATCGGGTGGAGGTGCGGACGTGGTCGTAGGCCGCAAAGGTGTCCGCAAGGCCGAACATCAGGAAGGCCACGCAGGAAAGAAGAATGGTGAAGACCAGCCGCACCTTCTTGTGCTTCAGTCCGCTTGCTCCCATGGGGAAGGCGTAGCGGAAGGGAAGCCGGGATTTGATCAATCGGAAAACGCCCCCCTGCTGTTTGATTCCCGCGGGATCGGTAGGGGAGAAGGCTCCGTTGGTTTTTTGCGCGTTTCCGGTGATCTTCAGGTCTCCGGATTCCAGGGCCTGCAGATATTCGTTGATCTGCCGCCGGTCTTCTTCGCTCAGTCGGTATCCGGCAGGCACCGTTACCGTATCTCCTTCGTAGGAAAGCCCCGTAGCTTCCGGCGCTTCTTCGGTTTTTCCCGTCCTGGTCAGATCTCGGATCACCTTGCCGTCCTCCAGCTCAATGATCCGGTCAGCGTAGGTCTCCGCAAAATCCCGGTCGTGAGAAACCACGATGACCAGCTTTTCTGCCGACAGCTTTTTCAGCGTGTTCAGCACCTGCTTGCCGGTGACCGAGTCCAAAGCGCCCGTCGGTTCGTCGGCCATGATGATCTCCGGGGATTTTACCAGCGCCCGGGCGATGGCCACCCGTTGCTTCTGACCGCCGGACAGCTCGTTGGGCTTCCGAGCTCCGTAGCCGTCCAGATCCACCTGATGCAGAATTCCGTTGATAACGTCGTCTTCCGCCTTTTTTCCTTGCAGCTGCAGGGCCAGGGCAATGTTCGCCCCTACGGTGAATTCCTCCAGCACGTTGTATTCCTGGAAGATAAAGCCCACGTAGGTATTGCGGTAAGAGTCGAAATGACTCTGTCGGAATTCCTTCGAGGAGACGCCCTTGATGCGGATCTCGCCTCCGTCGTAACGGTCAAGCCCTCCCAATACGTTAAGCAGGGTGGATTTCCCGCTGCCGGATTTTCCCAGCAGAAAGACCATCCCCCGGTCGGGGAATTTCAGCGAAACGCCGTTCAGCGCTTTCACCGGAACGCCTTTTTTCGGTTTGTAGATCTTTACGAGATCAACGGTTTCCAACATAACGGAGCTCTCCTTTACGTTTTTATCGTTTCATCAAAGGTAATTGGATCGTTGCTTTAAACAGGTCGCCGTCCGCCTCCACTCCGAAGGTTCCTCCCTGCAGCTCGGTAAGACTCCGGGCAATGGAAAGCCCGAGGCCGCTGCCTTCGCTGTGGCGGGAGGAATCCGCCCGGACGAAGCGCTCGGTCAGCTCTTCTGCCTCCGCCGTCAGGGGATCCTTGGAAATATTCCGGAAGGCCACGGTGGCGTTTTCTCCGTCCTCTCCCAGGGTCAGATAGACCCGGGTGCCGGGCAGAGAATATTTGCAGATATTGCTCATCAGATTCTCAAATACCCGCCAGAGCTGCCGGCCGTCGGCAAAGACTACGGTTTCGGTTTCCGGCGTTTTCAGGACCATCTGCAGATCCTTTTCCTTCAGCAGATCCTCGTATTCTCCCACCGCCTGCTCCAGCAGTACCCCAAGATCGCAGGGCTCCGGTTCCAGGACGATGGCCCCCGAAGAGGCCTTCGAGGCTTCTACCACGTCGTCGGCCAACTTCTTCAGTCGGGCAGATTGGCGCTGCAGGATCTGCAGATATTCCCCGGCGGTCTTGCTCATCTTTTCTTTGGAAAGAAGATCGACGTAATTGATAATGGACGTCAGGGGCGTTTTGATATCGTGGGAGACGTTGGTAATCAGCTCGGTCTTCATCCGCTCGCTTTTGATTCGCTCTCCCACGGCGGTATTCAGCCCGTCGCCGATGCGGTTCAGGGTTTCTCCGTGTTTCTTCATCGGACCGGGCAGAAGCGTCGTATCGATCTTACGCTTCAGATCCCCCTCCGCAATGGCCTTTGCGTGCTTCTGCAGGGTGTTGAGCCCCAGCGCGACTGCCACCGTAAGGAAAAATCCGATCAGCGATTCTGTCGTCAGGATCAGGAAAAAGGCAGGGTTGCGGAAGAGTGCGCCAATCAGAATATTTACCACGGCGACGATCCCCGCAATGCAGACGGTCTTCGGGGCGGCGGGCATCCCGCGGAGAAGCGCTCCGATCCGCATCGACGCCTTCCGGATTCCCCGGATCAGCAGAACGAGGATCCGGCCGATCAGCGTTCTTTTCCAGATTCCGCCGTATTTGATCCGC
Source organism: Eubacteriales bacterium (assembly GCA_045543655.1). Classification (GTDB taxonomy): domain Bacteria; phylum Bacillota; class Clostridia; order Oscillospirales; family UBA644; genus RGIG995. Next base: position 12,049 of record JAZPXN010000062.1, on the reverse strand, counting down.
GCCGCAAGGGAACCGACGATTCCTACGATCAAAAGCGCTATCGCCCACGCAAGGAAGGGCAGGCACAGAAGCCAGAGCGTCAAGCTGGGATATTCCACCACGACCACGGCCAAAAACCCCAGCCCGACCCCTGCGCCGGCAAACAGCGCCAGAAACAGATCAAAGGGAATTTTATTCAATCCCACGAGCACCGGGCCGTCGGTCTCCTTCTTCCGTCCCGCAACGCAGCAAAGCACCACCGTAGTCCCAAGCGTCAGAACGAGGGAGGACAACGCCGCCCACCCCAGCCAGGGGCGCAGGGAGAAGATAAGGTCAACGCCCTTGTCGATGAAGTAAAGATCTCCGCCGTTCACCGGATTTTCGGCGTATCCGCTGACGATGATCAGATGCTCCGTTGCCTGCCCCGGCGAATATCCGTCGAAATAGGCAGACCCCTCCTCGTACAGATTCCAGTAGGAGTCCTCCTGCCGGCCGTAGGCGGTAAAATAGACTTCTTTCCAATAATAATAGTCGTAGGTCTTCTGATAGGGCGTATCTCCCAGGTCTTCGCCGAGAAGCAGGGCTCCTTCTTCGTCGTATACGGCGAAGCGGAGATTGACGTCGATCAGATCCTCCGCATTGTAACGGTAGCGGTAAAGCGCTTCTGTGGCACCCTGATAGAGTCGGGGGCTCATCAGCGTCTCCTTCCAGCCCTCCCGGCTTCGGTCGAAAAACCGGGTGGCCTCCAATGCTACCGCCCCCGTGGCCGAGGCCGCGAATACCGTCAGAAAGACGGCCGTCAGCAAATACAGTAAAATTTTAAAGGGGATGGATCTTGTAAAGCTTTTCATTTCAGTTCCTCCGTTCGAGCTTGTACCCCTGAGCCCATACCACCTTCAGGTAGCGGGGGTCTCTGGGGTTGATCTCAATTTTTTCCCGGAGATGTCGAATATGAACCGCAACGGTGTTTTCCGCTCCGAAGGGAGCGTCCTTCCAGACCCGTCGGTATATGTCCTTCGGCGACAGCACGACGCCCTGATTCTGCAAGAACAGAAGAAGAATATCGTATTCCGTGGGAGTCAGAGGGACCTCTCTTCCGTCCACGGTCAATACCTTCGTGCGGTCGTTCAGCTCGATGCCGCCGCAGACGTAGGTATCCTTTCGTTCCGCCGCTCCGCCCAGGGTGTTGTACCTCCGCAGCTGGGAGCGCACCCGGGCAATCAGCTCCACGGGGTTAAAGGGCTTGGTGACGTAATCGTCCGCCCCCACGTTCAACCCCAGCACTTTGTCCGTATCTTCGCTTTTCGCCGTCAGCAGGATCACCGGAACGTTGGAAACCTCCCGGAGCTGTACCGTGGCGGAAAGTCCGTCGGTGCCCGGCATCATGACGTCCATTAAAACCAGATCCACCGACTCTTTTTTCAGAAGTCGCAGCGCTTCGTCCCCTGAAAATGCTTCCACGGTTTCAAATCCTTCGGCCCGAAGATAGATCTTCAGCGCGGATACGATATCTTTTTCGTCGTCACAGATCAAAATTCGGCTCATATCGTTTCCCTCCGGATTCAGTATACCATAAAAAGTTTTAAGAAAAAAGGTGGAAAAGTTTTAAGATTTTCTTAAGATTCCCTTCTTTGACTCATTATAACACGGAAGTGTTACAGAATTGCGACAAAAAAAGAGTAATGTACGGTGAAATACATTACTCTTTCGTCACTTTTCGTTATACCATCCCGTCGGGGCGGATGAGTCGGTCGAAGGCTTCCTCGTCCATCAATCCCAAAGCGGCCGCCGCTTGTTTCAGCGTGATATTTTCGGCGTAGGCCTTTTTGACCACCCTTGCGGCGTTTTCGTAGCCGATATGGGGGTTCAGAGCCGTCGCCAGCATCAGGGAGCGATCCAGATTCTCCCGCATTTTTTCCGGATTTGCCTTCATCCCCGCAAAGCACCGGATACGGAAGGATTCCATTCCGTCGGCAAGAAGGGTGAGGGATTGGAGATAATTATGGATCAGCACCGGCATAAAAACGTTCAGCTGGAAATTGCCCTGGCTTGCGGACAGTCCCACCGCCACGTCGTTGGCCATCACCTGTACGGAGATCATGGTCAACGCCTCACATTGGGTGGGATTGACCTTGCCGGGCATGATGGAGGACCCCGGCTCGTTTTCCGGAATGGAAATCTCTCCAAGGCCGCACCGGGGACCGGAGGCCAGCCAGCGGACGTCGTTTGCGATTTTCATCAGATCCGCCGCCAGGGCCTTGAAGGCGCCGTGGGAAAAGACCAGCCCGTCTTTGGAGGTCAGACTGTGAAATTTATTTTCCGCCGTCACGAATTCCGTCCCGGTCAGCGCCGAAATCGCTTCCGCCGCAAGGGCTCCGAATTCCTTTGGCGCGTTGATCCCCGTGCCCACGGCCGTGCCTCCCAGGGCTAACTCCCGCAAGGGGGACGCGCTTTTTGCGATCATCTCCCGGTCGTGCTCCAGCATACTGCGCCAGCCGGAGATTTCCTGCGAAAAGGCGATGGGGGTGGCGTCCATCAGGTGGGTGCGCCCGCTTTTCAGAATTCCTTCGTGCTCTTTTTCCTTTTCCTTCATTTCGGCAATCAGCCGATCCAGAGCCGGAAGAAGCTTTCCTTCCATTCCCAGCACTGCCGCAATATGCATGGCGGTGGGGAAGGTGTCGTTGGAGGATTGGGACATATTCGCGTGATCGTTGGGATGGATCAGACTTTTCCCCGTCGCCCGGTTGGCGTATCCGGCGATCACCTCGTTTGCGTTCATGTTGGATTGGGTTCCGCTTCCGGTCTGCCACACGGCCAACGGAAATTCTCCGTCCAGCCGTCCTTCCCGGATGGCGATGCAGGCGGATACGATGGCGTTTTTCTTTTCCTCGTCCAACTTCCCCAGACGGAAATTGGCCTCTGCCGCCGCCTGCTTCAGAATGCCGAAGGCCCGGACGATGCCCATAGGCATTTTTTCGGTGCCGATGGGGAAATTTTCCAGGCTTCTTTGGGTTTGTGCGCCCCAGAGCCTGTCGGCAGGCACCCGGACCTCTCCCATAGTGTCGTGTTCGATGCGGTAATTATTCTCCATCAGGATCCTCCTCGGTCGGTTCTTGCTCCGGTTCTGCAGGCACCTCTTCCGTTTCCGGTTCGGCCGGCGTTTCTTCAACGATTTCCGATTGACCCTTGGGGATCTTGGCCTTTACCGTATCCCGGAAGGTAGGCATTCCCTTGGGGAACAGCACCGCCAGGGCAATAAAGGCCCCCAGGAAGATCACGGAGATCACGATGCCCGGCCAGAACCATTCCGGCTCGTACCGCAGTTCCACCGTATGAGTTCCCGCCGTCAGATCGGCACCGATATAGGCTCCGTCAAAGACGCCTTTTTTCTCGGTTTCAACGCCGTCCACCAGGAGCTTCCAGCCCTCGGTGTAGGGCACGACGGTGCAGAAAAGACCGTCCTCCTTCACGGTGATCTCGCCCTTCAGATGGGTGTCGGAGAAATCGGTTACGTTCCAGGTCTCGTCGGACAGATTCTGCCATCCTTCGTTGAAGTTTGCTTCATTAAAATAATAACAGTAAAAGCTGATGACCTTGTTTTCCTTATTGGGATCGGCTTCGATGCGGACGGTGAATTCTTCTCCCGCCTCCACCTCGCACAGAGGAGAGATATACCGCAGGGACGCCACGGGATGGGAATAGGTCTTGCCCGATTCCGTAGTTACGGTGATATCTCCGCCACCCCCTATCCGCATATAGGCGTAGTAGGTTCCGGTGGATGCGGCGGTGAAGGTGATATCCAACGTGCCGTCGTTGCCGGTGGTGGTATATTCGTAGGTGCCGGAGCCGGTTTTTTCGATGGAGGCAAAATTATAGCTTTCGAAGAAATCCTCCTGCCGGCTGAAGAAAATACTCGTCTCCGATCCCGTCAAGGTCTGGAACAGCCGGTTTTGTACCTGGAAGGGGCTGTTGGTAAATTCGATATCCATGGCTTCGGGGCGGGTCATGAAACCGGCGCCCAGATAGGCCGTATTCCGGTAAACGTCCAGCTGATTTTCCGAAAATACCTTTTCCGTCGCCGTGCCGCCCATCAATTCTCCGCTCCGGGAGGCCAGATATTTCACTCCCAGAAGGGAATTGTTCACGGGGGTGGAGAAGTTGTAATAATAGCTGTTTGCGCCGGTGGTGAAGGCCATATTCGCCATAAGATCCCGCACCTTCCGGTTTGCCGTGGACGAAAACTGCCCGATGCCCCGGTAGCGGTACATGACCCCGTCGTTGAGATAATAGCGGCAGGTCATCTCGCCCCGCCAGAAGGAATCGTCCATCTCTTCCAGCTTGTCAAACGTTCCCTCGATGACGTCCTTGCGGTAGGGATAACTGGAATAAGAAGATTTGCCCACGGTATCCATGCTCAGCACCAGGCTCGACGCCATTTCCGCTGTGATCAGCAGGCACAGAAAAACCGTAAAGGCCGCTTTTTTCAAATAGCTGCGTTCATACAGGAAGAAGAACAGCAGGTATGCCGCCACAAGCACGATATTGCCCAGCAGCTTTTCCGTCCCCAGCGAGAAGGAGGAAAGGCCGATCATCAGCGTGCCCAGCACTGCCATACCGAAAATATCTTTTCCGGATAGCTCTTTCAGCAGCAGGAAGCCCCGGTAGCCGATCAGAAGCATCACGAAGCAGACCAGGAAGCTGTACCGTGCCGGCAACATATTGGGGAAGCGGAATCCGTGAAGAATAAAGTCCAGAGCGTTGCAATTGGTACTGAAAATAAAGAAGACCAGAAAGCCCACGCCGATGATCTTTTCTTCCAGTCCGATCTTTTTGGAGCGGATCCAGACCGCCAGGAGCAGCAGGGGAAGCACGCCGCAATAAAGGTTGGGCAATCCTTCCATGGCCGTGGGGTTGTTGAAGGCCAGCATATTGCCCAGCACGTCCAGATAGGAATCGTAAAATTCGATCTGAGAAAAGGCGCCCGATGCGGCGGAATCGGTATAGGAAAGCGCATACCCTGCGTGCAGGAGAAGGAATGCCGTCAGTCCGCCGCCCAGAAGCGACGCTCCCGCAAATTGCAGAAGCCGCCCCAGGAAGGGTTTTCCGTACACCTGCCGGACTGCCGCAAGGGCAAAGAAGGCGATGACGCAGAAATAGCAGACGAAGGCCCCCAAATAGTAATTGGAAAGCACCGCCCAGAACAGGGCGACGATGTACAGTTGAAATTTCCCTTCCGTCACCAGCTGATAGAGTCCGAGGAAGACCAGAGGCAATACCGCCACCGTGTCCATCCAGATGGTGTCCCAATAATACCCCATGATGAAGCTGCAGAAGGCAAACATCCAGCCAAAGGCGGTGATGGAAAAATCGTTGATCTTAAAGATCTTTTTCAGCATCAGCGCAAAAAACCATCCGGCGCATCCTACCTTGACCGTCAAAAGCACCGCCATCACGTCCCGGAGCATTTCCGCCGGGAAAAGAAGGGTGATAAAGTTCAGGGGAGAGGCGATATAGTATGCGATCAGGGAGCCGAAATCGGTTCCCATGCCGCCGTTCCAGCTCCAAAGGATCGATTCTCCGTTCTGAAGCCGGGCGTGAAACTCCTGCAAAAAGGGATAATACTGTTCCCGCAGATCCGAATAGAGCATCTGCATATCCCCAAAAGGATGCACGCCGCAGGCCGCAAAGCCCACCCACATTCCCGCCATGGGGATCAAAAAGGCAAGAAACAGCCACAGAGGCGTTTCTCTTTTTCCCTTTATTTCCGTCAAGGGAGATCTCATTGGTCATCCTCCGCCATTTCGTCCAGGGTCTTGCCGAAGCTACCCAGAAATTCGTCTTCGAATACCCGCAGGCTTTTCAGGGGTATGGTTTGCAGCTTCTCCCGCAGGGTCTGCTCTGCCGAGACGAACTCCCGGTTTCCCGCCTGCCGTTCCGCAATGCACTTGATATAGGCAGACAGGGTGTCCGCGGCCTTCACGAAGGCCCATTCCGGTTCCCGCTCGCCGTTGAGGATCTCCGAATAATCCTCCTGCAGATAGTCGGGCAGCTTGTCCAGAAGCGTATCTTTTGCATAATCCTCCACGGCACGGTAGCTGCCCAGGATCTCCCGGTTATAATATTTGATGGGGGTTGGCAGATCTCCGGTGATGGTCTCCGACGCATCGTGATACAGCGCCAGCACCGCCGCCCGGTCGGGGTTCAGATCCCCGCCGAACCGCCGGTTTTCGATCAGCACCAGAGCGTGGGCGATCATGGCCGTCTGGTGAGCGTGTTCGGTCAGATTTTCGGGAATGGTACTGCGCATCAGCCCCCAGCGGCGGATAAACCGCATCCGGTCGATAAATGCAAAGAAATGAAACATATTCGTCCCTCTTAACTGTTATAATGCCCGGTTTCCCGGTAGAAAAAACGGAGAGACCGCCCGGCCTCTCCGTTAAGGATCTGGTACTTATTTGCCCTGTTCGGCCTTGTATTTTTCAAGCAGGTTCTTGATTTTGGTGTGGGGATCCAGCAGCTTGGAAACCGACTGATTCTGATGCATCGCCAGGATGTAGTAGGCAATGTACTTCGAGCAGTCGACCTCCGTGAACCAATCCTTGGCCAGAAGCTCGGGCGTGCGGTAAGTAAGGTTGGTGGAGAGAACTCCGGTGATCACGCCGTCGTCTACGGCCTTCTGGAATTTCTCCAGACCTTCGGTAAAGAGGCCGTAGGTTGCGGTGACGAAGATTCTCTTGGCGCCCTTCTCCTTCAATTCGTATGCAAGACCCAGCATGGAATCGCCGGAAGCGATGATATCGTCGGCGACCAGGATATCTTTTCCGGCAACGGAGTTGCCCAGATATTCGTGAGCCACGATGGGATTGCGGCCGTTGATTACGGTGGAGTAGTCGCGGCGCTTATAGAACATCCCCAGGTCTACGCCGAGAACGGAAGCGTAGTAGATGTTTCTCTGCATGGCGCCTTCGTCGGGGGAGACCACCATCAGATGCTCCTTATCCAGGTTCATGTCCTTGTATTTCTTCAGCAGGGCCTTCAGCACCTGATAGGTGGGCATAACGTTATCGAAGCCCATGAAGGGGGTAGCGTTCTGGACTCTGGGGTCGTGGGCGTCGAAGGTGATGATATTCTTCACGCCGATGGCTTCCAGCTCCTGCAGGGCAACTGCGCAGTCCAGAGACTCCCGGGTGGAGCGCTTATGCTGACGGCCGCCGTACAGGGTGGGCATAATGACCGAAATGCGGTAAGCCTTACCGGAAATGGCCTGAATGGCCCTTTTCAGATCCTGGAAATGATCGTCGGGAGACATGGGAACCTTCCGGCCGAACATTTCGTATTCCAAGGAATAGTTGCCCATATCGGTGACGATGAAAAGATCGTAGCCCCGGGCAGATTCCTTCAGAACGGCCTTCCCGTCGCCGGAGGTGAACCGGGGGCAGTTGACCTCCATCACGAGGGAGTCCCGCATTTCGGGATCGTCCTTGTAGTGGGGATACAGGTCGTGGTACCATTTCGTCAGATGCTTGTCAATTTTCTGACTCAACTCGATGGCGCCGGGGGTCGCCAGAATTCCAAGGGGGAAATACTCGTTGGGATGGGTAATGAATTTCTGATCGTCCATGATGATGTTCTCCGTATTTCTATATTTTTATTCTTTTCTGTAGGGAAGGGAAAAGAAGAGCGGGCCTCAAGGTACACTCTTCTCGTCAAGGGGGTTATTCTTCTTCGTCGCCCCGGTCCAGCCAGATGGTCGCGATTTCCATTGCGTCGGCCATGGATTTCTTTTCCGTCTTCTGGATGACCCGCTCGTTGGGCTTCGCTTCCGGGTCGTTGTTCTGCAGTTCCACGGAGATTTTGTTGGACTTCATAATATCCCCGTCGGGGGTTTCGTCCAGAATCTGCATCATGACCACGTATTTGTCGGTCAGATTTCCGTAGAAAATGACGTTGCCGGAGCGAACCAGGGGCCGCCCCTTATAGGTCAGGAAGGAAGTTTCCTCTGCCATAATTTTTGCCTCCGTTCCGAATTTCTTCAATACTATATATTTATTATAGCATAAATAACTGCCGATGTCAAGCACGCAGCCGAAAAAAGTTATACAATCTTTTCCGTTTTTGGGAATATTCTATCGGCGGAACGTGCATACTGACGGTGAGGTGATTTTATTATGTTGCAATTGACTCAGAAAGAAACCCAGCTTCTTAAGGACATGAAAGACCAGGAACAGCTTTGTATCGATAAATATACCAAGCATTCCGATTGCGCCGTCGACCCCCAGCTGAAAAATCTCTTTTCCCAGATGGCCCAGACCGAGCGCACCCATCTCGACACCCTGAATCAGATCTGCTCCGGCACCGTACCCTCTCCCTCCGGCGGCAGCAGTTCCTTGCCCACCTTTACCGCAAATTATACCTCCGAGACCCCCGATAAGGCCAACGACAAGTATCTTTGCTCCGACGCTCTTGCCATTGAAAAGCACGCCTCTCATATGTACGACACCTGCGTGTTCGAATTCGCCGACGAGAACGTCCGCAAGACCCTGAATCATATCCAGAAGGAAGAGCAGGATCACGGCAAAATGATTTACGATTATATGGCGGTCAACGGGATGTACTGCGCCTCCTGAAACGCCGGAAGCACCAACGAAAACCCCATTCCGATCCACTTCGGAATGGGGTTGTTTTATAGCTCTAATTCAAGACGAGAGACTTCAACGTGGTTGATTTCCCATTTTGTCAGCTCGTTTTCTCTTATAAACCCATAGGCTCCAAGCGTAATTACCGTTAGAAGCGACCACAAGAGATGTTTTTTGAATAATTGTCGGGGCGTCCCCGTGAAAACCAGGCGATAGCCTTTGATGCAGGTGGGTTTACAGTGCCACCGCATGAAACTCTCCCTTGGCAGTATTTTTGGTCTTTGGTATATTATACTACAAAAAAGAACAAAAGTCAACTCAAAAGAGGTAACTAATTTCGACGTTTTGCGATAAAATAAAATTATCTCAAATGAGTTAGGAGCAATGACGATGACCATCGGCGAAGCGGTACGACTCCGGATTCTGGAGTTGTGCAAGGAGAATCATATTACGGTCAACCATCTGGCCACGATTTCCGGGATTACCCAATCCACGTTGAGCAATATCGTAAGCGGCAGAAACCACGGCACGACGGTGTCTACCGTGAAGAAAATCTGCGATGGGCTGAATATTTCCGTGCAGGATTTTTTTGCCTCGGAGCTTTTTGCGGATCTGGAGCAGGAAGTACGCTGATTTTTTAAGTTAACGGCAACGAAAAACCCCATTCCGATTCACTTCGGAATGGGGTTGTTTTTATACCGTTTCGGTTTGGAATATCCCTTCGGTCAGTCGGCCCAATAGACTACCTTTCCGTCTACCACGGTGACGTAGGATTCGGCGCCGAGCACCGTCAAGGGATCGTCGGTCCAGACGACCACGTCTCCGTCCTTGCCCGGCTCCAGGCTTCCTACCCGGTCTGCAATTCCGGTCTGAATGGCAGGGTTGATGGTGATTGCCCTCCACGCCGCTTCCTTGTCCAGCCCCGAGGCCGCCGCAAGTCCTGCACACATGGGCAGATACTGCAACGGAATGACCGGCGCGTCGGTGATGATGCTGAAGGGGACCCCCGCATCGTGCAATACCGCCGGGGTGGTAAAGGATTTGTTGATCAGCTCCAGCTTGCTCTTCGAGCCCAGGGAAGGCCCCACGAAGGCGGGAAGACCTTCTTCCGCCAGCTCGTCGGCAATCAGAGCCCCTTCGGTACAATGATCCAGGGTGATGCGCACGCCGAATTCCTTCGCAATGCGGATGGAGGTCAAAATATCGTCCGCCCGGTGTGCGTGGGCCTTCAGGGGAATTTTTCCTTCCATTACGGGAATCATCGCTTCCAGCTTCATGTCAAAGCCGGGATTTTTCCCCGCCGCCTTGTCTTCCATATATCTCCGGGTCTTGAAGAGCAATTCCCGCAGCAGCGCCGCCGTCCCCATTCGGGTCATGGGCGTCTTTTTCATGGATTGTCCGTAGCACCGCTTGGGGTTTTCCCCAAAAGCACATTTCATGGCCACGGGATTTTTGATGATCATCTTGTCCACCCGGCGGCCGTAAAGCTTGATGGCCGCAAAGGTTCCCCCGACCACGTTTGCGCTGCCGGGCCCCGTGCAGGCGGAAGTGACGCCTCCCTGCAACGCCAGGGAGATTCCCTCTTCCATGGGATTGATGGAATCGATTGCCCGCAGATGGGGCGTTACGGGATCGGAAATATCGTTGTAGTCCCTTCCTTCCCAGCCGCAGGCCTGATTATCCAGCCCCACGTGGCAGTGAGCGTCCACGCATCCGGGGGTCACCAGCCGACCTTCCGCATCGATGACCTCCGCTCCTTCCGGCGCTTCGATCTCTGTCGCCACGGCAAGGATCTTTCCGTCGTCTCCGATCAGCACGCAACCGTTTTCCAGATCGTCTCCCACCATAGGCTTGATGTAGCCGTTCTTGATCAATAGCATAATACTTTCCTCTTTCTCTTTTTTCTTCTATTATACCACGAATCTCCCCAAAACGCAACCCCCAAAACCGGATAAATTATTCCGGGAGGACGTTGCGTCCGAAGAGATTTCCTGATTCCGTTATTTCTTCGTTTTCCGCTTGCCGATGAGCCAGGCGACGGCGAAGGCTAAGAGGCCGGAGACGAGCTTTCCGGCCAGCAGGGGCCAGACGTAGCGATCGTTGTAGGCCATCGTGAAGGCCAGATGATCGGTCAGCAGAAAGGCGGCGGAGACCGAGAAGGCAGAATTGAGAATCACGCCCAGATCGTCCATTTCACTCACCTTGCCGTAGGTGGGAACGCTGGTGGCCAGGGTGGTCAGGATTCCCATGACCGATTCTTTTTTGATCTTCAGCTTTTCGCCTGCCTTTTCCAGGGGCTTTTTCAGAATCCGGGAAAGCACCGCAATCATGGGGAAGGCCCCGCACATCATGGCGGAGCAGGACAGGATCACGCCCACGTTTTCGGTCAGGGGGACGATGTTTTTGATGGGGGTGTATCCCGTGATCAGGTGAATCACGCCGATGATCAGCCCGATCGTGATCAGCCCCCGGAGCAGAAGGCCGATCCAGCGGAATAATTCCGTGCAGATCCCGGGAATCTTCCATAATCCCAACGCGATCAGAACCGAAAAAACCAGCAACGGCAACAGATTGATCAGCAGCTTCAGAATGGGGATCCCGGCCATCAGCCCGCTGACGAAGCATCCCACGGGTACGGTGGTAATGCCGCAGAGAAGCCCCAGAAGAATCTTTCCGTGGTATTCCTTTTTCGTGGCGGAAAGGGCGAAGGGAACGGTGAAGCTGACGGTGCAGCCCATCATCGCCCCCACGATCAGCCCGTTAAAGGCCCCCAGCTCTTTGTCAACGGCCACCCGGTCGGCCAGGGGAGCCCCGCCGGAATCGTTGGTGAAAATGGCCGAGGTGAAAACCGAAGGGTCGAAGGGAGTGTGGTTCGAGATCAGATCCAGCGCCGGCTTCATCACGTCCGCCAGAAAGGGGGCAAGGGTCATAATGCCCAGCATGGACAGCGCCAGAACGCCCAGCATTTCAAAGCCCTTTTCAAATTCCTTCCCCAGACCGAATTTATTGCCGATGATTCGGTCGACGGCCCCCAGAACCGCAAAGATCAGCATGATCAACGAGATGATATTCATGATATAACTCCTGTATTTGATAGTGGTATTATATCACGCTTTCCCGGAAAAGTCAACGGGTATTTCGTTCGGTCCGGATTTTCGTGTTTTTCCGATTTTCCCGGAAATCTGCCATCTTTTTCAAAAAAGTTCGCAATTTTGTCCCCTGCCCCCTCTTGCATTTTTCGGAAAACTGTGGTATAATAGTCCAGTAACTGAAAAACCGGGGTGTAGCGCAGCTGGTAGCGCGCTTGGTTCGGGAGCAAATCACCGCTTTCCGTTCTGCGATTTCCGAGAATGCCGAGAACCCTTGAAAATACTGACTATTTCGGTAGTCGCTAACTTAATAATAATCCCGATGTAAGTGGTCTGACCACATGT
>JAZPXN010000061.1:0-24528 GCA_045543655.1 Eubacteriales bacterium | reverse complement strand
GGCGCCGACGGTGCGTTCGTCCCCGCCCTTGACCCGGTCTTTTACGTCGTCGGCCAGGGTTTCGGCCACGTCTTTCGTCTCAAGCCAGATCGAAACGGAATCCCCGTCCGCGGCCCACTGAAGCTCGTAATCCTCCAGGGTGGCGTTCTTCAGCTGGTCGGCAGTGCCGCCGAGATTGGCGGAAAAGGCGTTGTTTTCCGGCTTGGTGGCGTTGACCTCCGTATCGATGACGGGAGGAATGAAAACAGGCGTATCGTCGGTATATCCGCCGTCGGGCAGATCGGTGACGACGCCGTCATCGGAGGGACCGTAATTGCCCGTATCGGAGGGCGTACCGGAATTGGAAGAACCGCTTCCGGTGGTGTTCGTGTCCTTGGAGGAGGTGGAGGTATTGGTGTTCGTATTGGTGGAGGGAGCGGGGGCCTTCAGCTGATTGGAAAGATCCCGCAGGACGGTGAAGGAGGAAATCTCCCGCACGCCCTCCACGGCAGTCTTGGAACCGGTGTTATAATAGCGGAAGGTGATGTGATCGGCATAGAACTCGATCATCAACAGCTGATTGATCCCCGGTTCTGCGGCGGCAAGGGCCTTGTTATTGTTGAACTGATTCTGATAATAGCCCATGGAGCCCATGTGGGCGGTAATATAAGAATCGGTCACGTAAGCGTTATTGGCCTGCCGGGTGGCCGTCCCCTGGGGAACCACCAGCTCGGAGGTGGAATACCAGGCGTATTTATCGTCCCCGCCGTGCACGTGGCCGTAGGTATAAATGACGTTCGGATACTTGGCCAGCAGGGCCTTGATCTTGGCGTTGGAATTTCCGGTGGGGTCGCCGGAGGGAGAATAGACGTTTTCCACGGGATAATGGCACTGAATGATAACGGTCTTGTTTTTGCCGATGGACTGCAGCTGCTGTTCCACCCAATCGATCTGAGCGCCGTAAACGTAACCGCTGCTGCGGGCAGAGCGGTAGGGAGTGTTGATGCTGATAATCTCCATCCCGTTGACGTTGTAGCGGTAGCACAGAAGCTCGTTGTACTTGCTGTTTCCGATGCCCATCTGATTATAGCGCAGGCTGGCGCCGAAGGAACCGATATGATCGATCATGTACCGGTCGTAATCGGCGGAATCGTAGCCGCCGCCGGCATAGGCCCCCGGCTCGATATCGTGGTTACCGGTAATCATCATGACCTTGCCGTCCTTCGTGGCCACAGACAGGGTATCGTAAACCGTATCCATGGCGTGAACCGCCTGGGAACGGCTCCAGATCCGGGAGGCGTCGTTACAGCTCAGAATATCGCCGCCCACCAGAACCACGTCAACCGGTCCCAGCGTATCCCGGACGAATTGGGCGGAGGTGATGGTGGACTGACGGATGGGAGGATTCCAGAGATGGATGCCGTAGTCGATATGCAGGTCGGAGAAGCAGGCAACCCGAAAGAGGGGCTTCCCGGTGCTGACGTACTCCGGATCCCGGTCGGCGCGGCCGAAAACGGCAAACTGGTTGCTTCCGTCGGCGGTGGCGGCCTCCCAGCAGGAATAGCCGGTGGAGTTGCGATAGGAATTGGTGAAGCGGATATAGTAGGTGGTGCCGCCCAGATTGGCGGAGATCTTCATCTTACCGCCGGAAAAGGTCAACTGCAGGACCTGGGGGGTATTGGTCATGGTAGCGTAGCCCTTCCCTGCTCCGTCCCCGGAGGCAGCGGGCTTCATATTCAGATATTTTCCGGTGGAGCAGGATTTAAGATAATATCCGCCGGATGCCGCCTCCACCGTCCAGAGAAGATCGTTGGCGAAGGGGGGATTGGTGGGCTTTTCACAATAGGCAAGGCCGTGGGGATCCCCGGACTGCACGCTTTTCACCACGCAGAGGCTGTGGGTGACCACGGTATCGGTCATGCCGGCGCAGGCAAAGAGATAGGTCTGCCCGGCGGCAACGTAATTCACCTGCCGCCAGGGCTCCGCCGCGGAGGCGGGAACCGCGGAAAGCAGAAGCGAGGCAAGAAAAACGGAGGCAAACAGAAGGGTTAAAATCCGCTTCATCTTATTTCTCCTTTTTATTCTTCTTCAGATACAGAACGACGAAGACCGCGCAGGCGGCGATGACGACAACGCAAACGGCGAGAACGATCCAGATCACGGGAGAAGCGGGGGCTTCGGCTCCCCCCACGCCGGCGGTACCGGTAACATCGGAGGGAGTCTTATCGGTATTTCCGGCGTCGTCGGAATTCGGGTCGGAGGAATCTCCGCCGGACGCACCGCCGGTCAGCTGAGCCATATCCCGCATGACGGTGAAGGAGGAAATTTCGTAAACGTCGGCGTCGGGAGAATATTCGCCGGTGTTGTAATATTTAAAGGTGATATGATCGGCGTAAAAATCGATGAGCAGGAACTGAACCACCGCAGGATCCGCCGCAGTCAGACCCTTGATGGAGGGGCCGCTGGGCAGATCGTAATCGTAATAGCCCATAGAGCCCATGAAGCAGGTAATGGCGCTGCTGACCTGATAGGCGCCGTTGTCCAGCAGCTTTGCGTCGCCGTTGGGAACGACGTTCTCGTAGGTGTTGTAGATGGTCATATCGTCTTCATCGTGGGCGTGACCGTAGCAATAAATAATATTGGGATAGAGACCCAGCAGAGATTTCAGCTTGCTGGCAGAATCGCCGCCCTTGTCGCCGCCGGGAGAATTGATCGTGGGATAGTGGCTGAAAAGAATGACCGTCTTATCCCGGCCGACTTCCTTCATCTGCTCGGAGACCCAGGAGATCTGCTCGGCGTAGATATAAGAGTCTCCCCGCACCGGACGGAAGGGGGTGTTGATCCCGATAAATACCATATTATCCAAGGTATAGCGGTAGCACAGAAGCTCGTTGAACCGGGTGCTTTCCAGCGGATTTTTCAGCTCGGTGGAATAGAAGGCGGCGTCGAATTCGCCCATATTATCCAGCATCATATCGTCGAATTCGCCGGAATAGTAGGTACCGCCGGCGTTGATGCCGGGCTCGTTATCGTGGTTCCCGGTGATGGGCATAACGGCGCCGGTGGAGGTTCCGGGGGCAAGGGTGCTGTAAACGGTAGCTTTGACGGCGTCGAACTGGGCCTTGGTCCAGCCGGCCTTGTTGTTACTGCTGACGATATCGCCGCCGACGATCATGGCGTCGGCGCCACCCAGCTTCTTCAAAACCTCCACGGCGTTAACGGTGGATTCCCGGATGGGCGGATCCCAGAGATGGATGCCGTAGTCCACGTGCAGGTCGGAGAAGCAGGCAACCCGGTAAAGAAGCTCCTTGCCGGTATTGTCGTATTCGGGGATCGATTCCACCATAAAGGTGACCTCAGAGGCGGCGTCCTTCTCGGTGGTAACGCCCCATTTCCCGTCGGCAAACTTCAGGAAATAATTTCCGGAGCTGAGATATGAACCGTAAATACCGGGGCTGACAGAAATGGTCTGAGCCTTATTCCCCAGCTCTGCCCCGTCCTTCGTCAGGGTCAGATACTGCTCGGAGGAAACCGACTGGAGGACATATCCCTTTGCCTTCTTTTCCACCTTCCACAGAAGGCTGTCCGCAGGATCGGCAGGAACGTCGGCGACGGTCAGACTGCCGGTCATCACGGTATCGCCCACGACGAGCAGGCTTTCCGCGTCCGGGAGAGGAGTAATGGATTTTTTCCATTGACTCTCTGCGGCGGCACCGGGAACGGTGCAGACCGTGGCCGTCAGCAAAAAGAGGACGGCAAAGAAGAGCGTAAAAATGCGTTTTTTCATAGTGGAGTTCTCCTGTTCTAAAATTTCTCTATAGAAAGTTTTTTACTTACGAAAATCAAGAAAGGCTCCGCAGGATCTGCATCAGATCCCGGGAATCGACCGTGCCGTCTCCGTTAACGTCGGCCCGGCTTCGCTGAGCGTCGGACAAGACCGCGGAACCGGTGAGATACTGAGAAAGCATGACCCCGTCGTAACGGGTGACCTTGCCGTCCCCGTCTACGTCCCCCTTCGGGCAGGCGGAAACGCCGTCTTCCATCCGTAAGAGGGGAAGGCCGGAGGTGGGATCGGTCTTCCAGACCGAGGAAAAATCCAATCCCGCATAGGCCGAAGGATCGGTCAATTGAGCGCCGGAAAGGGGCGTTGCGAAGAATTCCCGCTCTCCTGCCCGATAGTAGCATTGAGATACCGTAGCGCCACCGGAGGCGTCGTAAAATCCGATCACCGCTCCGTCGATCAAGGGATAAGCAACGTTCATCTCGCACCGGGAAAGGCATTGACGGATCTGGGAAAGACCGTCCCCGCCGAGGCTTCCGCAGACACCGCCGACGGAAGAAAAGAGATCCCCCCAGACGGAAGTGTTATAGGTGATCTTCCCGGCAGAAAGGCAATCGTGGACGACTGCGCTTCCGCCCTCCGCCCGACTGCTTCCAACGATGCCCCCCATGACCACCGGACCGCCCTTGGCCGAAAGCGAAAGATAGGAGGCGCACTGGGAAACCGAAACCCAGCTTTCCGCGGCAAAGACGCCGCCCACCATGCCTCCCAGATGGGAGACGGGGCCCGCATCTTCAAGAAGAACGGAGCAATTGATGCATTTATAAGCATCGGAAATCTTCAGGAAATTATCGTGTCCCCGACCGGTAATCGAGCCGTAAGCCCGGCAGGCCGACAGAGAGACCGACCCGTAGGCGCCGATCTGCCCCACGATGCCCCCCAGATACTGAGGGCCGGAGCAACCGGAAACCGCCCAGTCGGATTTGTACGTACAGCGCAGAAAGGCCGCCGCCCCCGACGCGCCCGCCCTTCCGGCAACGCCGCCGGCAAAGACGGAATCGGTATAACTCAGCGCGAGCGTCCCTTCCGTGGAGCAATCGGCAAAGGAGACGCCGCCGTCTGCCGCCCCGGCGATCCCGCCCACCGAAAGGACCGACCCGGAGGGGGAAAGAGAACCGGTAAAAAGACATCCGGAGATCACGTGGCCGGAGCCGTAGACCGCACCGACGAAGCCGCCGGCAAAAATCTCCGACCCTGCGGCGCCCTCCCCCGTCACCGTTGCCGACGAGCGGCAATCCGAAAGGGTGACGGACTGTCCGGAGATCTGCCCCGTAAGCCCTCCGGCAAAATATTGGGATGAGACCGTGCCGGAAACGGAGCAACCCGTGACCGTACCCTTGCCGATCTTTCCGGCAAGAAGCCCGGCGATGGGCCCGGAAGCCGAGCCGGAAACGGTCAGATCCTTCACCGTGCCACCGAAAAGATAGGAAAACAGCCCGCAGGCCTTGACCGAATGGGATACGGTCATGCCGTAAACCGTGTGGCCGTTGCCGTCAAGGGTGCCGGAAAAGGGGTTGTCCTCGGAGCAAAGCGCCGTCCACGCCGAAGCGGAAAGATCGATATCGTTCATCAGAATATACTTCCCGTCGGGGTTTGCAGAGACCGCCGCAAGGCCGTCCCGGTCGTAGATCCCCGTCCAGCCCGCAGGCACGGAGGATTGAGCGTCCGTCCGGGGCAACGTCAGAAAAACCCCTCCGAGAACGAAAGAAAGGAGCAGACAAACAAGCAATATCGATCGCTTCACGTTCCGGCTCCTCTCTAAAATATAATATATACTATATTATATCATAAGTTTACTCTTCCGTCAACCGATTTTTCAGCGTTCCCTGCCAAAAATGAGCGTTGAATTTTGTGCAAAATATCCAAAAGCCGGAAGGGAAGCCGAGGAATTCACACCCAAGCAGGACGCGATTTTTCTCCGGCAAAAACCGTTCTTTTTTGTGAAATCTCTTGCAATCGCCGGAGAAGTGTGGTAAAATGACGGGGAAATCGAATAAACACGCAATTTACCGCAACCCGATTGCGGTGCGGCCCCGCCGTGAAGAGGAAATCCGGTGTGATTCCGGAGCAACCGCCATTGCTGTGATCCGTCCGCCGTCAGAGGTCGGTCAGTCAGAATGCTCTTCATCTTGCGCCAGCGAACGAAATCTCTTGGGCAAAGGAAGAGAAGCCGGCACGCCGAACGACGATACGATTCGGGATTATTACGCCGTCTTTCCTCCCGGGGAGAGACGGCGTTCCGTTTGTTCTTTTTTGAAATTCAAAGCTTCAAAGGAGACGAAAAAACATGAAAAAGAATCTTCGCATCTTGTCCCTCGTCCTGGTGCTTCTCACCTGCCTGGCGCTGGTGGCCTGCGGCCCCGCCGAAGCACCCGATACCAATTCCGGAACCGACTCTGCCCTTTCCACCGGAGACACCGAAAATTACGCCTATACCATCACCGTAGACGTGGTGGGCAGCGACGGAAAAACCACCTCCTTCACCATTAAGACCAACGCAGAAACCCTCCGGGGCGCGCTGGATCAGGAAAAGCTGGTGCAGGGAGAAGAAGGCCCCTACGGTCTTTACATCAAAACCGTCAACGGTGAAACGGCGGATTTCGACACGGACGGCGCCTACTGGGCGGTCTACGAAGGAGATCAGATGGCCATGACCGGCGTGGAGGGAATCAAACTTACCAACGGCGGCAACTATAAGCTGGTCTACACGAAAGGCTGATGAAAAAGCCCTTTCTGACCCTGCGGGAGGTCGTGCTTTTCGGCCTGTTTCCGGCCATCATCTACGCAGCGCAGCTTGCCATGTCGGCCCTGCCGAACATCCATCTGACGGGGATGTTCATCATGCTGATGACCCTGCTCTTCCGGGCAAAGGCGCTGATCCCCCTCTACGTTTACGTGGTGCTGATGGGAGTGACCAACGGATTCAACGTCTGGTGGATCCCCTATCTGTACGTCTGGACGGTGCTGTGGGGAATGACCATGCTGATCCCCCGGAAAATTCCCGATAAATGGGCCATGATCGTCTATCCGGCCGTCTGCGCCCTGCACGGCTTCTGTTACGGACTGATCTACTCCCCCGCCCAGGCGATGATCTTCGGCTACAATTTTGAGCAGACGGTCACCTGGATTCTGTCCGGTCTCCCCTTCGACGCCATGCACGGAGTGGGGAATCTGTTTATGGGGACGCTGATCCTGCCCCTGCTGAAGGCCCTGCGGCACTTCACGAAGCCGGGAAAATAACGAAACAACGAAAGAAGACCTCCCACGGGAAATCCGCGGGAGGTCTTTTGTCGTATGACGATCTGGGAAGGGGGGGGACGATAAAGAAAATGCTTCTCCGACCGCCGCTTTTCTTTGCTTGCCGTTCTTCCTCTACGATGGTGGAGGAACGATAAAGAAAATACTTCTCCGACCGCCACTTTTCTTTGCTTACCGTCTTTCCTCTTCGACGGGAGGGGGAACGATAAAGAAAATACTTCTCCGAACTCCGCTTTTCTTTGCTTACTTTCTTTTCTCGCGAAAAGAAAGTAAGTTAAAGCTCAGCCAGCATGGAGGGGGCCCAGTCTCCGTTTTCGAAAACGGGAACGCGGGTGCCGTCGCCCCGGATGCCGGTGATCTTCAAATCGTCGGCGCCGATCATGAAATCCACGTGAATCATGGATTCGTTGATGCCCCGGGCCGTCAACTCTTCCCGGGTCATATTCTCAAATCCGGGATAAAGATTGGTAAAACCGAAGCCCAGCGCCACGTGGCAGGCGGCGTTCTCATCAAAAAGGGTGTTGTAGAAGAGAATCCCCGATCGGTTGATGGGAGAATTTTTGGAGACCAGCGCCAACTCACCCAGCATCCTTGCGCCGTCGTCCATGCCCAGCATCTGATCCAGCATGGCCTGCCCCTTCTCTGCTTCCCAGGAAACGGCCTTGCCTTGGTCAAAAGTAATGGAGAAATTCTCGATCAGCTGACCGTTGTAGGACAGGGGCTTGGTGGAAACCAGCTTCCCGGAAGCCGCGCCCGCCTTGGGAGAAGTGAAAATCTCCTCGGTGGGCAGGTTGGGATTGAAGAAATGCCCGTTCAGGAATTCCTCGCCGCCTCCCAGCCATTGTACCCCGGGAATCAGCCCGGCAATGAAATTCGTCCCGTTGGAGGAGACGTACTCCATGGCAGTGAATGCGTTTTTATTCAGCCAATCGCACTTCGCGCGGAACGCCTCGTTGATGGCCTCCCACTCCTTGACGGGATCGGTGTCGGCGGAAACGTGGACCGATTTCAGAATGGCCTCCCACAGCTTTTCCACGGCGGCGCCGGCAGAGAGATCGGGAAAGATCTTCTTCGCCCAGGCCTTGGAGGGAGCGGCGGCAATGGTCCAGGCGTGGCGGTTTTCCATCTGATCCCGATAGGGCTTAAAGGCCTTGATGCGGGCGGATTGCACGGCGCGGATCTTCTCCTGGCTGATGCCCTGCAGAAGATCGGGGTCGGAGGAATCGATATAGATGCGGCAGGGCAGACGCTCGGCCATATCCTTCATTTTTTCCTTTTCCCAACGGGGGATCTCGGTCATTACGTCGGTCATGCGGTGGGTATAATGCAGGCGGGAGATCCCGTCGTGGCCCCATTCCACGGCAACGTGGGAGGCGCCGCAGCGATAGGCATCCCGCACCACCTCCTCGGCAAGGTCGGCCCGCTCCACGTCGGCAAAGATCACCACCCGGCTTCCCCGCTGTACGTTTGCGCCTACCCGGACGATCAGCCGGGCGTATTTTTTCAGCATAGTCTTGTTCATAAAAAGATATCTCCTTCGTTATTTTTCGTCAGTTCCATTGAATCCCGTCGTCGGACAGGGTAAAATCTGCCTGATAAAAGGCAGTCAGGGCCGCAGACAGATATTCCACGTCCCGGCTCCCCGCCGTTTCCCGGGCGGAGTGCATGGCCAACTGAGCCGCCCCGATATCCACCCCCCGAACGGGGACCTGCGCCTCGGAAAGGTTGCCCAGAGTAGAGCCGCCCCGTTTATCCGACCGGTTGGCAAATACCTGAGTGGGAACGCCGGCCTTCCGGCAGATCTCTCCGAAGACCGCCCCGGCAAACCCGTCGGACATATACCGCTGTGCGGCGTTGTATTTGATCACCACCCCACCGTTCATCACGGGAGCGTTGGCCGTATCGTAGAGCTCGGGGTGATTGGGATGAAGGGCGTGAGCGTTATCCGCAGAGACGAAGAAGGAACGGGCCAGGGCGGCGGTACGGATCCCCTCGCCGGGCAGGATCCGGGCAACGACGTCCTTCAGAAGCGTCCCCGCCGCACCGGCGTAGGACAGAGACCCGGTCTCTTCGTTATCAAAGAGGGCAAAGACGGGGATCACGTTCTCCGGAATTTTTGCGGACAGAAAGCCGTCCAGGCAGGTATATACGCATTCCAGATCGTCCAGCCGGGGAGAGGTGACGAATTCCCCCTTGGGTCCGAAGGTAAATCCGTTGCAACAGGAAACCAATGAGAGATCCCACCCTGCAACGGCGTCGGCGGCCACCCCCAAGGCCTCGGCCAAAAGGGCGTTCAGATCGGCTTCCCCCTCCCCGAAGAGGGGAACGAGATCGCATTTGGGATCCAGCGTGAGGCCGTCGTTCATGGGGCGCAGGTGAGGCGCCGTATTGGGGATCAGCGCCACGGGACGGTCAATATGCACGAGGCAGGTCCGCAGCCCGTCTTCCGTGCGCACCGTCACCCGGCCGGCCAGTCCCAAGGGAACGTCCATCCAGGTGGAATGAATCGAACCGCCGTAAAGCTCCGTATTCAAGCGGGTTACGCTTCCCTTCATCAGCCCGTTGGGCTTCAGACGGAAGCAGGGAGAATCCCCGTGGGCAGCAGAAATGCGGAAGGAGATCTTTCCCGGATCAAAGGTCTCCGGAATCCGGTAGGCAATCAGAGCGGAGCCGTTGCGGGAGGCGTACCAATTGCCCGGCGCAGGAGCGTCTTCCGACCGGCTTTCGGTAAATCCGGCCTGTCCCAGAAGATCGGCGACGTTCTTTTTCGCGTGGAAGGCCGTAGGAGTGCGATGGATTAAGTCAAGCAACATTTCAACATTCATATCGGATACCTCTCTCAATAATCGGGGTGGTTTTTTCGCAGATTTCGAAGATAACGGAAGGTGGCCTCTTCCCCCTCCTCCGCCAGCATCGTCAGCCACGATTCCAACAGATCCGACGTGGCGGGATGGATGATACGGTGGGGCTTTGCCCGGAGGAAATAGTCCAGGGGATGGCGCTGGGTATAGTTTTTGCCTTGATAGATCTTGCTGGCGGCCACCCGATCGCAGAACATCTCCAGAACGAACACGAAGGGCATTTTCACCGGCGCCCGCTGATGGGTCTCGGGATTATAGTCGAACCAGTATTCAAAATGGTGACGGTTACGCCCCTGATGATGGAGCCAGGCCAGGGAATAGCCCCGATCGGCCCGGGCCTTTTCGGTGGGGGAGCGGGTCCCCAAATAATTTTTCGCGCCCTCGGAAAATTCCGTAGGGGAATATTTGGACAGATCGTGCATCAGTCCCCGCCAGGGGATTCCAGCCTTAAAGCAATGGGCAATGACCTTGTGGCGATGCCGGGTGATGGTATTAAAGTGCTTAATTGCGCCGTTGAGTGACATATCAGTACGTTTCCTTTTCTTTTAATCCAATTCAATATCCGGAAACCAACCCCGGCAGACGGCGGTGTGGGTCAGTTCGGCCTCCCGGTAAACCCGATTGGCGTAGAAGGGGTCTTTTTCCCAATTTTCGGGGCCGCAGGGAGCGTTTAAGTCTGCGTATCCGGCAAACTGCACGGGGCGGGGCAGGAAAATATAGGCGTACATCAGGCTTCTCCGCAGATGGGAGGGAGAGGTAACGATGAAGATCTTGCGGATATTATTGATCTTCAGCGTCCGCATGATCTTCAGCGTACCGCAGATCATATTTTCCGGCGTGGTGCGGGCCTCGTTTTCCAAAATCACCGCTTCGGCGGGAACGCCCAGATCCGCAAGGCAGGCGGCGAGATATTCCGCTTCGGTCATCCGACCCCGGTCGGAATCCCATTCCACGCCCCCGGTCGGCACGATATGGCGCACCCGGCCGGCAAAATAGAGATCGGCTGCGGCCTTCGCCCGGTCGGGCAGGACGATGGGATTCCCTCCCAGAAGCAGGGCCACGTCCCCCGGCTGACCGTCGTCGGCCCAATCGCCGAAAACGATGCGGTTGACGGTTTCTTTCGGTAAGTTCCGGATCTCTTCCGGATTGATCTGTGAAAATTTCATGTTCGTTCTCCTTTATCCGAAGCATTCGTATGCGGCCACCGTCGCAATCAGGGCGGGGTCGATTTTATCCCGGCCGTAAGCGTCGAAAAAGCGCTGACGGTACCGGTCGGTTTTCAAATTAAAATTCAAGGTCCAGGCGCCCCAGAAAAGGTCGATATGCCGGTCACCCACGCCGCCGTTCCCAAGGTCGACAAATCCGCTGAAATCCCAGTTTTTCAGCATAATATTGGGAAGACAGTAATCCCCGTGGAGCAGAACCTCGTTCCGGAGCAGATGCCCCCGTTCTTCCACGGTCGCCCAGGCTGCCTCGGGGGAAATCCCGCCGGCGAAGCTCCCGTCGAAGACCCCTTCCTCCCGGTGGATGCGGGCGGTTTCCCGGTAGGTCTTCATCCGGTCGGGCACGGGGCAATCCGGAGCGGGGGTCTCGTGCAATTGCCGCAAAAGAACGGCCAGCGTATCGCACAGCCTTTCGGGATTTTGCAGATATTCCGGGTGAGTGCAGTCTTCGCCCTCCACCCGGCGTGTCAAAAGCCAATCCCGGTCATAGGAGGCGTAAGAAAGCACCTCCGGGCCCAGCCCCTTTTCGTGGAAATAGCGGTTGAGGTCGGCCTCGGTTTTCAGGAAATTTTTGGGGGCGGATTTCAGATAATATCCCCCGTCCCGGTCAAGAAAGATCACCCGGGCCTCGGGAGAGCAGGAGCTGTCGTATAAGTCGCACCCGGTCATCAGGGCGTAATATTCCCGGGGATATTCCCCGAGATCGGGGGCGATAGGCGTTCGTTTCATAAAATCCCCGCTCCTCAGTTTCCGATATTGGCCTTGGTATAATTTTCGGCGGAAAACTGCCCGTATTTCACCGCTTGCGGGGGGATATCGCAGGCCTCGCAAAGACATTTGACCACGGCGCCTCCCATAAGAAGGCGGCCGGCGTCGGTATTGAAATGGGTGACGTCGGAGCGGCATTCGGCGGTCGCGGACAGAGAGACGGTGTAGAGGTCGTCGACCGTCTCCCCCAGAGGCTCCAGCACCCGGCGGGCAATGGCGTTATATTCCTCAATGGTCTTATTTTTCCGGGAAAGGTCGGGGCCGTAGCCATTTTCAACAACGGAGGTGGAGGTGGCGAAAATAAGCTTTGCTCCGGGAAAATACCGGGTCAAATGTCGGTGGATGCGCTCCAGCATCAAAGCATAGGTCTCCGGCGGGGTGAGGGGATCGTCGCCGTACAACTGGACCACGTCCCAAAGCCCGGCGTTCCAATGGACGGCGTCCGCATCGGCGGGGAGGGTGCCGTCCTTCGTCCAGTCCCGCAGAAACCGGAGCAGGTATTGGGCAAATTTGCAATTATCCGACGGATAAAAAATCTCGGCGGAGCCTTCCAGGGAGCTGCGGACGAATTTATCGTATCCCATGCGGATGGAATCGCCCAGAAGCACGATCTTTTTCATAAATTTTCTCCTTATCGGTTGGTGAGAGGCGGCGGGGGGGCGGGGAACGGTGTTCTTTCCTTGCACGAGAAAGGAAAGAACCAAAGGAAAGCGGAGGCAAACGCAATTCTTGCGTTTGGGGGAAAAGAGATAAGGTGCATTACAAAAAAAGAGGCGCAACGCACGCTTTTTGCACACAAGGGGAACGGCGTTCTTTCCTTTCACGAGAAAAGAAGGAACCAAAGGAAAGCGGAGGCAAACGCAATCCTTGCGTTTGGGGGAAAAGAGATAAGGTGCATTACAAAAAAAGAAACGCAACACACACTTTTTACGCACAGGGGGCCGGTGTTCCTTTTCTTTCACGAGAAAAGAAGGAACCAAAGAAAAGCGGAGGCAAACGCAATCCTTGCGTTTGGGGGGAAGACAGAAAACAGATTAAGCGGAGCGTTCGGATTCGGCTTCCGGTCCAACGGAAAAGCCGGTCGACAACGCCGAGGATTCCTCCAGCCAGCGGGCAAGATCCTCCCATCCCGCAGGGCGGCGCTCCCGCAAGGCGGCAAGGACGGACGCGGCCTCGGCGGCGGAATAGGCGCGGTAGGCGGAAATATCGAAATCGTCGGCTCCGGGGAAGCAGGTTCTATAATCCCCGTCAAATTGCTCCTGATCCAGCGAATTGAGCACCAACGCGTCCTCGGGAATTTCTCCGGCAGGTTCGCCGCCGGCACGGAAGACCAGCCTGCGGAATTCCGAATTCTCCATCTCGCCGGGGCGGAAAAAGAGCCGGCCGGTGGTGTCGAAGCAGGTTTCCCGATTCACGCCGTAATCCACCAGAAATTTCCGCAACGCCGCTTTTTCCTCCGGTGTAATCT
This sequence comes from Eubacteriales bacterium, assembly GCA_045543655.1. Lineage (GTDB taxonomy): Bacteria > Bacillota > Clostridia > Oscillospirales > UBA644 > RGIG995. The sequence goes on along the minus strand of JAZPXN010000061.1, from coordinate 11,130 downwards.
CCAGAAAAACCGACATCTGATAGTCTTCCCGGCGGAAGCAGAAGAGGTCCATAAAAAGGGAGGCCGACGCCATATCGGAATAGAAGACCTCCACCACGGAGATTCGGAATCCCCGGACGAAGGCGACGGTAATGCGGTTGAGATGGAAGCAGATCAAAGCGGTGCAATTCTCGTTTTTCCGGTAATGGATGGCGCCGTGAAAGGCGTATTCGCAGGGCTTCAACGTCTCCAACACCTTCTCCAGCACCTTCCGCTTCCGCTTTTCGTTCCATTGGGAAAACAAAAACACGGCGTTCATGGCAAGCCAAAAGAGGATCCCGAAGCAGGCGCCGCCGCCCAAAATCCATATCTCTGCACCCTGAAGGGTGTAATCGCCGGCCTCCATGCTGAGAAACATGCAGACGCCCCATAAAAGCCCGCCCACCAGACAGATGAGAAAGAAAACGAGCTGTGACAATTTTTTCATCGGATCACTTCCTTACCATCGATTTCCGCACGGATAAAACAGCCGGGATCAGAGCTTCTTTCTCGCATAGATCATATCCTCAAAATCCCCGCCGGGCTCGTGCACCCGAAGCTTCAGAGACGCTTCGGTCTTCAGATAGTGCGCCAAAGCGGCGCCGTCGGCAAGATCGTCGGGAACGAAAACGCCGCAATTGGGGCGATATTTCACGTCGGCGTGATAATCCCCGCCGCAGGTAAGAATTTTGCCGTTTTCATAGGCAATTCCGGTCATTTCCGCCCGGAACGAGCCGCCGTAGCGGAGGTGGGGATGACAGGAGATCTCCACCCCGTCCAGATACCGAAGATCCTGCAGCCGGTCTCCCCTGCGGTAGGGATGCGCCTGGATCAGAATCCCGCCGTAAGCGTGAACGGTCCGGTACAATTTTTCCAGAGAATAATCCACCATCCGGGGATGCTCCGACACGAAGGCTTCCGGCACGCCGTAGATCAAAAGATGAACGCCGTCGCAGAATTCCCAGGTCACCTCCACGCCGAAAAAGACCTTGAATCCCACGGAATCCCCGTATTTCTTCGCCGCCCGGAACTCCTCCCGGTAGCGGCGGGCAAAGCCGTCGAAATCGTCGTTAACGACGTAAGAAGAGGTATAATGATTGGTCAGAACGAAGCCTCCAAGCCCCACGGCCTTCGCCTCGTCGATCCCCTGCCGGAAATCGCACCGGCAGCAGGTGCTGACGCCCGAAGAATGGGCGTGCAGATCCATCAACATATTACGCTTCCTCCAAATCCGCCTTGACGGCGGCGTGCAGATCGCGCCGCATTTCCATCACCTCGGCGTAGTTTTCTTTTACGTATTTCAAGGTCACCGCCTTCGTGGCGTCGGATAAGATCATCATCCAGAAGCCGTTCTCCGGGCAGACGAAGACCGATTGCCCCGTATGCCCGCAATGGCCGATGCTTCCGTCGGGGAAAAGACCGCCGGTCTGGTCGTACCGCCCGTCCACGTAAAGAAAACCAAGCCCCCGTCCTTCGCGCAGACCGGGGGTGTGATCCCTCCGGGCAAGGTCGAAGGTTTTTTGGGAAATCAGAGGCGCACCGCCGGAACGGAGCATTTTCACGTAGCGTGTCATATCGTCGACGGTGGAAAAGATCCCCGCATTTCCCGCAACGCCGCCCAGATGACGGCAATTGTAATCGTTCACCACGCCCCGCAATTCTTCCCGGAGGTTGGCATTGACGGCAGCGCGGCCTTTCTCCGGCAAAAAACCCGTGGAATCCATCCCCAAAGGGGCGGCCACCTGCAGGCGGAAGGCCTCGTTCAGGGGAAGACCGTAAACCTTTTCGAGGATTTTTCCCATAAGAATAAACCCGGGGCAGCTGTAAGCGACCTCGGTCCCGATGGGCAGATCCGAGGGGATCTCCAGAATCGACTCCGCAACCGTCGCCTCCGCAAAGGCGGTGAGATTCTTATGGCCGATGCCCATGGTATGGGTCAGAAGATGAAAGACCGTCATCTTCCGTTTCTCCTCCGGGCAGGGAAAAAACCGGGAAACGGGATCGTCAAGACCGATCCATCCCCGCTCCAACGCAATAAGAGACAGCGGTGTGACCGACAGGATCTTGGTCACGGAAGCCATATCGAACAGGGTATTCCGGTCGAGAACGCCGTGGTTCGAGCGGTATAATTCCGCCCACACCTCGTCGCCCCGGCCGATCTTGACGGCCAGATTTTCCACCGTATTTTCCGCAAAAAGCCGGTCGACGGTCTGATTCAGTCGCTGCATTTCAAGGCCTCCCCGGAGATCTGCCGGGCAAGAAGGATCTCTTCCTCGGTCATCTCCACGTCAAAATCCCCAAAGGTGCTACAGGCGGGGTCTGTCCGGAAAAAATACCGGAACCAAAGGCAGGCCAGGGTATACCGTCCCAGCCCAAGGGAAGCGTGAAAGCCGTCCCGGTAGGCGGCGTCGCCCACGGCGCCGTAAAGCAGATTCATGGCCTCCAGTCCGGGGATCACCCCGTCGGCCTGCACGGCCTCGGCGGCCTTGCCGTAGCATTCCCGGATGGCGGGAATCATCTCCTCCCGGGTCGTAAAAGCGGTCTTCTCAAACCGGGGGCACCCCTCCGCAAAGGACCAGGTGCGCTGCAGATACAGCTTTGCCTTGGGGGCGTGCCTGCGGAAATACTCCGCCAACGCCGGAAGATAGGGAAAATAGGAATCGGGGTCGCCGGAATCGGGGCTGCACTGCTGGGTACAGACCGCGTCCCATTCGTCGGACAGAAGCGCCTCCTTCAGCGAGACCTTCAGCCCGGAGGCCATGCCGTTGATATAATAATCGTAAGCCTTCTCTTCGCTGAGCATATTGCGATAATGGCGGTAGAGACTGCAGCCTCCGATATAAAGCGTGACCACCTTGACCTTTTTTCCGGCGCCCCGGCAGATGCCGTAGAGATACCGGGTGGCGTCCACGCCGAAGCTGTTGGAAACGAACAGGATCTTTTTCATACTCTTTTCTCCTCGTCGGGTTTCATTTTCAAAGCCGCTCCAACCCCAGCGCCTCGGCCAGAAAAGCGGTAAGCCGTTGGCGATACCGGCCGACCATGATATTTTCGTCGTCGGTATCGTATTTGTTGTCCCCCGTCTCGGTGAAATAGGTGCCGGTATTTTTGTTGATGCTGATGGAATCGAGGGGCCAGCCGGGATGACGCTTCGCCGACGGGGTATCCACCATGACAAAGGCGCTCTGCCGTGCCGTATCCTTTTCCATAAAGGTAGCCGTTTTTCCGGCATAAAAGACCGCAATGCCGTCCAGATAATAAGCCGAAACCCTGCCTCCCAGAGAGCGGATGAGGCCGGAATAATAAGAAATCATTTCCTCGTCGTCCAGCCGCCGCCCTTGAGGAGCCCGGATCTTCAGCCCCGGCTGACGGGGATCGTCCAGGGGCAATCCGTCGAAATAAAGGCCGGAATCGTTGCAGATGACCGCATCGAAATACCGTCCGTAATACTTCGCCTTGATCCCGGCGTTTTCCTCGGGGGTCTTCCCCGTTTCCGCAGGCTCGTCAGTGATTCCAAGATCGGCGAGGGTATAAAATTCAACCGCATACTCCCGCAACAGATCCCGGAAGCGCTTCCCCTTCGACGGGTTCGTCGTGCCGAGCAGGATTCTCTTCATGGGATCCCTCCGCAATTACAAAAGAACTTCCTTATTGGTGCCGTAGAAGATATCGTCCTTACCGGAGATCATCTGCAAAAATTCCTCGAAGCGATCCCAATTGTTGCGGATGTCGAACTCGTAGGAATGTCCCCAAATATAAAAGATCTGGGGCCGGTCGGCCTTGAGAGAAAGGAATTGCTCGCCCAATTCAAACATTTTGTCCATTTCGGCATGGTGATAGACGGTGGGATTGAAGCGATAGAGGTTTTCCTGCGGATCGAAGGAATAATTGCTGGTGATGGTGCGGCAATATTTCGCCCCGGTGTTTTTCCGGATCAGGTCGGCCACCCGGTCGTCGTTGTTCACACCGCCGCAGGGATAGGCAAAGCCCACCACCTCGTATCCGGCCAGCTCCGACAGCCGCAGACGGTCCTGCTCCACCTGACGGATGACCTCCCCATCGTCCTCGACGGCGGGAAGCCGGGGATGATCCAGGGTGTGGCCGGCAATTTCGTGGCCGGCGTAGATCTTCGCCACGTCGGCGGGGGCGTTTTTGGTGTGATTCACCTGCCAGCCCGTTCCGCTCAGCGTTCTTTCCTTCCCAAGGGTGTTGAAATTGAGGTTGAAGGTGGCCTTCAGGCCGTATTTATGAAAAAGCTCCGCCAGGCGGATATCCTGGGTCACGCCGTCGTCGTAGCTGAAGGTGACGGCCTTCATTTTTCCTTGAAACATAAGCAATCCCTCGTTCTTCGCATCAGTCCGGGATCCCGTTTTGCAGGATCTCCAGGGTTTTCGGGTCTTTTTCGCCGTCGAAATATCGGTCAAGCACCTGTTCGAACACCGAGTCGGAGCCCGCCGCGCAGGCAAAAAGGGTCATGGAGGATCTTAATTTTTTATCGTCCGGCGCCGGGAAAACGTCCCTCGCCCGGCGGGTGGGCAATTCCAGCAAGGCCTTGCTGATCTCGGTCAGATTGCCCCCAAGATAGGGGTCGGCCAGAAAGGCCTTCGCCTCGGCCTCGTCCTCCACGCCGTAAAATAAGAGGTGGAGCTGAAGCCCAAGCCCCGGATCTGGGGAAAAATATACCACATCCAATGGGATTCCTTCCGTCCCCGGCGGATCTCCCCCAGGGCGGTGGCGTAATCCCGCCGCTGGGCCTCGGCAAAGCGGGAAAGATCGTAAATTTTCACCGTTTCTCCTTTATGGGGTAATGACGTAGCCGGGGGAGTCTCCACCGACAAGCACGGTGGTCAGAATCTCCTCCTCACCGAAGGTGACGGTGCCGCCCGTCCCGGGAATTCGGGTACTGCGCCGGCACATGAACACCTCGTCTGGGACTCCCCAATCCCCGTACACGGTGCGGGCGTACCAGACGGTATAGAGATAATCAACGCCGAATTCTTCGATTTCGGTAAGAAAGACGATATCGCCGCCGGTTCCCCGGGACAGATCGTAGCACCAATAGTCCATGACCCGCTTGACCGTCCCCTTGGGAACCTTGCCGAAGGTGCCCATCTTATGCCGGTTGAAATCCCGGTATTCCACATCAAACACGTGGGACTTGAAGCTGACCACCGTCTCCTCGTGATCCCGCGCGTCGCTCCCGTCCCGGGCGCCCCAGCGAACGTAAAGAAGGTAGTACAATTCGCTTTCCAGAAGGATCACGCAATCCTTGGTATAATAACTCTCGTTATTAAAAATGGCGGCGGTTTTTTCAATCGCCTCCCGGGGCGTTGCGGCGGAAGAGACGATCCGGCCGCATCCCTCCAGCACGGTGGGGAGAAGGCGGTAGGGGAACTTAACGGAATTATCGTACATATGTAACAGCGTGGATTCGTTCTGCCAGACCGTCCGGATATCCTCTCTTCCCACGGAATCCTCCGTAGCGCCTCCGTCGGAGACGAAGGGAATGCAATGGGGCACCTCGAAGGTCAGATCCGACGCCAGATTCCCCTCCCCGGAATCGGTGACCGGATTGGAATCGGAAATCGGATCGGAGACGGAGGTCGACCCCGAAGGGCGGTCGGATCCCGTCGAATCCGGGGGGACGGCGCAGGAAGAAAGGGACAGACAGATCAATAAAAGTCCTAAAACGAAACTTTTTCTCACGTTATTTCCTCCTTTTGTCATCTTTGAACGCGCTGATTACCGGTATTCGTCCAGCACCTGCTGCAATAATTCCGGATCGTCGGTCATGATGCAATCGCACCCAAGGCCGATAAGCATCCGCATCTCGTCAGGATCGTTGATCGTCCAATACTGCACGGCGATATTCTTCCGATGAGAACGGGACAAAATGGGCTTCAGGGTCAGGGGCAATTCAAAGCCCACGTCGTAGGTCAGAGGGATCTGCAGGCAGACGAAATCGCTGTCGTCGAAATAGTTGACCCCCAGAAGCAGAGATTTGATATAATCCCCCGCCGAGGCCTCGGAAGCGCCCCGGAACAGATCGGGATACTTCGCCTTCAGCTCCGCCTCCACCTCCTCGTGGAAGGTGCCGATGACGATCTGATCCCGATATTCGGGGTAGGCCTTCAGGGTCTCGTTCAGCACCCGGCAGGCCTCCACGCCCCGCTCTCCGGAATCCTTGATCTCCACGATAAAGAGAAGATCGGGGTCGGTTTCGTAAAATTCCGCAAAAAGCTTGTCCGCCGTGGCAATCTGCAGACCGGCGGCGGCGGGATCGGCCACGTCCTTATAGATCCGCTGACCGTCCTTTTCAAAATAATAGCCGAAATTGTATTGCTCCAGCTCCGCCAGGGTCAGATCCCGGATATAATGGCGGTTTTCCTTGGTCTTGCAAAGGTCTTCCACCTGTTCTGCGGTCACGTCCCCGTTGATATTGCAGGTCTCGTCCACGTAGGCGTCGTGATGATAGACCAGATAGCCGTCCTTGGTTAAGTACAGATCGCTTTCGATGATATCCACCTCGTAGGTCTTCACCGCCTCCCGGAAGGCCAGCATGGTGTTTTCCGGATTGCAAGCCCCGCCGCCCCGGTGGGCCGCCACCATCGGCAACGCCCCCTCGGGAACGAGGAAGGGATTTTCCGCCACCACCTTCTTGGGCGGCAACAGATTGATCACGACGAAAAACAGAATCACCGCAATCAGAAGAAATCCTAAAATCTTACCGAACCGTTTCATCACAAGACTCCTTTCGTAATGGAAAATCAGCGCCCTTCCGCAAGGACCCGGTCGGCAAACTCCCGCAGACGGTCTTCCACGGGCGGGGTCTGCACGTCGGTCCAATGCTGACGGGACAGATAATAAGCAAAGGCGGGGCGCAGCTCCTGCCCGTCGATCTTCACGGGCAGAAGACGGATATTCCGCTGCAGCTGATTAAAGGCAAGGTTGACCTCGTTGAGCACGTGCTCCGATTGCATACTGCCCTCGCTGACGATGACCACGAAATGACTGCACCGGACGATGGCGTTGAAAATGGCGGTGGCGTAATCGTTATCGTGGACGTCCCGGGGCGCGTACCAGGCCTTCAGCCCCCGGCTTTCGAATTCCCCGGCAAGCTGCTCTGCCAGCCGGCGATCCCGCTGATTATAGCTGATAAAGACCAATCCCTCTTCGTCGGGCGGAGGCGGGGTGGGACGGCAGGTATCTTCCGCGACGGGAGGACTTACGGTATAAAGCTTTTCCAGCATCGACGCAATTTTGAAGGCGTTGGAGGGGCTGTAATCGATGAAATAGATCTCCTTGACCACGGGATTGCGCTGCAGAAAAGAGAGGCATTCGTTGAGCATGGGGATCAGCACCAGATCTGCGGAGATCTGCTGACAGCCCGCCCCCAACAGAGGCAACGCCACCGTCTCCATGGGAATGCCGCTGACCGAAGCCACGTCCAGCATCCGGAAATAGGCCTGAATCCGGGTCAGGATCTCCTCCTCCCGCACCTGCCAGGCAAGACCGGGGGAAAAGAGGGAGCGAAGCTCGATGCACCCCAGCCGCCGGATGGGCAGCTTCCCGTGCAAAATCTCCGCCGAAAGCCACAGATTGCAGCCGTTGCGCAGATCCAGATCGGGACGGTACGCCAGGCTTTCCGCCGAAATATCCGCATCGTACAACGCTCCGAACAGCGTCCCCGGCGTAGGCTCGTAGGACCGCCGGAAGGAGGATGCGGTCAGAATATCGATGGGTCGGTCAAACTGCCGGATATCGCAGGCAAAGACCGAAATGGCCTTCTCCCCGTAGGGCGTATACACCCTCGTCACGTTTAAGGGTTCCATAAAACACTCCTTGACGGAAAATTATTCAAAATCAGCGGAGACGCAGGCGAGGTAGAGGTAGGAGGCGCGGGTTTTGTAGCCGGCGCCGTTGTTGTCCTCGGAATAGTAGGTGCAGATCCATTGTTCGGCAAAGCAGGGGGTCTCCCGGTCGTTGTGATCCAGCACCAAGACGCCTACCACGATGCCATCCCGAAGGATGACGGCCCGGACCTCCGGCGTTTCGTCCAGAGGGAAATATCCCTCCCGGAAGGTGCGTTCCTTCCAGTCGGTGACGGTATAATCGTCCTTGCGGGTCATGCGATAGCGGGCGATCTGATCCTCGACGGAAAGGCCCTTCAGCGTCTCTTCAAAGCCCTCGGGGAACTTCACTTCGCCAAAATTCTCTTCATAATTCACGATTTTCATAATAGTTTCTCCTTTTTTGGTCTACCTGCGTACTGTGAAAATCAGACTAACAGCTCGTAAGTCTCGTTGAGTTTGCCATTTTCATAAACGACAGTCTTGACTTCATATTTTCCAAAGGTCAGAGGCAAGCATTGTCCGTTCAATTTAATATACGAATCCACGTTTTCAGGAGTGTTATTAAGCAAACGGAATATCACCGCATCTCTTCCGTATGCCTTTTTTACGGTAGGCATGGAGATCACATTTCCTCCAAGCGAAATATCAAGGACTTCGGTTTCAGACCTTTTTGTCGGAATGGGGAAAATATTAAGAGCGTACGGCTTTTGAACGAATTCTGAAGCCTTGCGTTCAAGCTGATCGCGGTGTGTAACCGTTAATCTAAAGGAATACGTATTCTCACCTTGGTCTATTTTCTTGGTGAACCTGTCGAGGGGAATCAGATCTCTGTCGTCTTTTATGGGCAATGCACAGTAAGTTGCGCCGCGCACCAACGACATATAAAGGCAATCGTTTTCGTAGTGGCTTCCGTAAACACCTTGATTGAGCAAGGCAATACAGGTATCCCCCGTATCAATAGCCACAAATCTGTGCGCTGTATTTTCTCTTGCATCCATAAACAGAGTGTCGGTTCCAAACGCAGTCTGCCCGATAAGCTTTCCTTGGAGCGTGATCGGGAGCTTAAGCTTAACAATTTTATTCACGTCTCCCATAAACACAGTCACGTCTATATCTATATCATCATTGTTTTTATAGATCTTATAGAGTATCCGCGCACGCGTGTTATCACATTCAAAGAAAGCCTCTATTCCAAGATAGATATCTCCGTCTTCAATGACTTGAACACTCTTCATATTACGAAATACACCGTCGGGCTTCAATGAAAGCGAAAACTTTTTTTCATTCGTTCCAACACGAATGAGTTGTTCCTTACCACATCCCCAGGGATCAGCATTATCATCAAAGCAGCACAATCCAAACCCTTCGCCAATATACTCTACGCCGTCTATCTTGTATGAGCGAAGCAATCCGCTGTGCTCGTCTATTTCAACATGCTTTCTTCCGTCATCAAATAGAAAGGAAGAAGCTCTCTGCGTCTCCGGTTTATTTATGAAATCAACGTAAACACTGTAACGCGTAAGCTCCATAGGTTTAAGACGTGCTTCAAAAATAATGCGCTTTCTCCAATCAAGACTGAGATTGCTTTCTTCTTTTATCACCTGATATGGAACCTTATTGCCATCCTCATCTAAAATCGTGATATGAGACAATATATCATTATCCCAATTTTGATCGGCGAGTGTAAATTCACACTCCACGTTATCACAAAGCTCGTATGGGTGAGGATTGAAAACGACTACAGGATACTCCCCGTTCGCCGCAGGAGGTTGCGTGGACGAAAGCGCAAAATAAGCCTTTATTTTCACTCTTTCAGCTTCCAGCATACCGTGATTAAGATATCTCAGTCCCGCATTTTCTCCGCATTGCACCGAGCTGCCCGGCAGAACGTCGTGAAATTCTGCATTCAAAAGATCCTCGACCGCTGTTTGTATCTGCATTTCGGGATATTCTTCAAGAGCGCCCTTCATATATGCCACAGACGCCATTTTTTCAGCCATAGATAACTCTGCTTCAAGCTGCGCATGTAATTTTTTTACACGGTACATAGAGGTATAGCATCCGGGCATAGAAATATGCAACGAGCGGTCAAAAACATCCGTTGGCGCTATTGCGGCAAAGAATTTTTCGGGAGTAGAATGTATAAATTCTATGCTTACATCAGGTAAAAGCTCTTTTTCGATGTCGGAAAGATCCTTGTGCGACGGGCCGCCGCCGTGATTTCCAACGCCCCACAGGACAGCTCCGACAGGAAACTCCTGCCTTTCACCGCGTCTTCGTATCGATGCGGCGCTTTTTCCCAAGCCTGTGCCATAGGTAGCGCATCGAACGGCTTTTATCTCACTGCCATCTAACCCTCGCCAAATAAACTGATCGTTAGGAAGTGTAAGCTCGTGCTGAAAGGGCCGCACAAACAGATAGCTATCTTGTCCACATTTCTTTATGATCTGCACCAATCCAACGGTGTGACCAAACGGATCAAAGCTTATGGCCGTGGTAGGGCGTACGCTGAATTTCTCCTCAAAATAGCGCTGTCCCTCACGGATCTGACGGACAAAGCTTTCCCCCGATGGCATATTGCAGTCGGGTTGGAGATACCATCCTCCCATAATGTGCCATTTTCCTGCCTTGACAAGCTCCTGTATTTTTGCGAAAAGCTCCGGAGCATACTCCTCCACGTATTTGTATACCGTCACCTCGTTGTGACAGAAGATATAGTCAAATTCGTCACAAAGCTTTGCCGCAGAGTAGAAGGTCGACAAAGTCGCACTTGCTCCCTCCGGCCAGTCCCATTGCCAGATGGGGTCAATATGAGCATTGCAGATCATATGTCTTTGTGTTTTTTTTGTGTCTCTCATTTTTTTCTCCTTTGATATGTTATACCGTACTGCTGTAAATGGTATTTTCGAGTATTGCTCAAAAATCACTTTTGTCCGTTGATTTTCGCCTTAACGGTGGTAATCGACGCAATCAACATTCTTCTTATCTTGCCACACTTGTTCCGCAGGGAGTGGAGTGATATGGACGGCGTTGCCGTCGTGATATAGCGCAACTTCGTCGCGCGTGATATGGAAAGCCGTTGGCTTTCGTGATATGCTTGCTATCGCAAGCGTGATATGCGCACTTTGTGCGCGTGGAGCGCCGCCTTACGTCGCGAAGCGACATATTACGAACGCGAAGCGTTCCATATCACGACACCGGAGGTGTCTATATCACGCGCCGTAAGGCGTTATATCACGTCGCTTTGTCTGACCGCGTC
>JAZPXN010000060.1:0-88971 GCA_045543655.1 Eubacteriales bacterium | reverse complement strand
CACTCAGCAAGGGTTACTTACGTTTGTTCTCCGCCGTACTGCAAGGAGCGTTCCGCTTTGCAGTATTTCCAAAGCGTATGATTTCCTTTAATCCGATGCAGTACGTTGTATGGCGTGGGAAAAAGGATGATTACGAATTGTTCTCGGATGATAACGGAGACGTTGCTACCATACCGACGCTCACTCACGAAATGTATCTGAAGCTTGAGGATTTTCTGAAAGCGAAAGACAACCCCGCGTTGCTCCCTATACAGATCGCATACTACACAGGTCTTCGCATTGGCGAGGTCTGCGGCCTGACTTGGCAAGACGTAAATCTTGAAAAGCAGTACCTTACGGTACGCCGCAGTATGCGCTACAACAACGCAAGGCACAAAGCCGAGATAGGGGCTACCAAACGCAGGAAAGTCCGCACGGTGGACTTCTGTGACACCCTGGCAGAGATTCTGCGAACAGCCAAGCTCGAACAGCACAAAAACCGCTTTAAGTATGGCGAACTGTTCTGCCTTAACTACTACACTGAGGTTAAGGAAAAAGACCGTACATACTATGAGGTCTATACGCTACCAAGAAACGACAAGGTTCCCGAGGGATACAAGGAAATCTCCTTTGTATGTCTCAGACCGGACGGAGCGTATGAAGCGCCAAGCACGATCGGTATTATGTGCAAGAGAGCAAGCAAAAAGGTAGAGGGTTTGGAAGGGTTTCATTTCCACCAACTTAGACACACATTCACAAGCAATTTGCTCTCTAATGGAGCAGCGCCGAAGGATGTGCAGGAGCTTTTAGGTCACTCTGATGTCAGTACCACGATGAATGTCTACGCTCACTCTACAAGAGAGGCGAAGCGTACTTCCGCACGACTGCTTGATAAGGTGGTTAGCGGTTAGATATAAAAAGTTTCCCTTATTTTCGCTCATAAGGGCAAAAACAAGGGAAAATACATAACAGTTGAGTTTGTAATCAACGAAAAACCCAGTAATATCAAGGGTTTTTAGAGTGTAGGACAGTTAATGTCTGATAAATTGGAATTTATCGAATAGATAATCTTTTTTGAAAAAATAATAAAAATCGTAAGTTTTAGCTCTTTTTTCAAAAAACAAAGTGGCATCTAAACGGTTCGGAACAGCCAAAAAAATCCAAGTCTTCGGACTTGGATTTTTTTATCCATTGCGAAAGTAACGGCATATTATCAACACGGCCTTGACGTGATTTTTTTGAGGCTGGCATCACCAAAATCCCCGTCGGTACGCGTTGCTCCGGCCTGCAGGCCGGAGCGCTTTTTTTATCCCTGTGCGGAGAATTCCCGCTCCTTGACGAAATCGAGAAAGGTTCGCATGGTTTTGGAGATCCACTTGTTTTTATGGTAGATCAGCTGCTTCCAGATCTCCAGCTCCAGGTCGGTGACGTCCAGGTAGCACAGGTCCCCGGATTCAATCAGATCCTTCGTGACGAAATCCGGCAGATAGGAGATCATATTGCTTCGGGCGACGGTCTTCGTGATCACGTCGGTGCGGCCGATCTCCAGCACGGGGGAGATCTCCAGAGAGCGTTTTGCCAATTCCTTGTCCAGCACCCTCCGATAGCCCTGACCGTATTCCGTCAGGATAAAGGGCTCGTTGACGACGTCCCTGACCGAAAGTCCTTTGACGCCGGCGAATTTGGAATCGGCTCCGGCCACGAAATGCATGGAAAGCCGCTCTTCCTCGGCGATGACGTAATTTTTATGATAGGAATGATTGTCCAGGGTAATGATCACGTCCGCCTCGTTGTGATCCAGCATGTCGAACATGGCAAGGGTGTCTGCGGTGGTGAATTTGATGGAAATATTGGGGTATTTATTGTGAAAATCCACGTAATGGGAGTTGATCATCTCGTCGCAGACCGAATCGGGGGTGACGATGTGAATCTGTCCCGAGAGATCCTCTTCCTTTGCCAGACTTTCCTTGAATTCCTCCGTGACAGACCGGACGTGATGGGCGTAGGAGACCAGGTCCCGTCCCCGCGCGGTAAGGGTGATGGTGTGATTGATCCGCTCGAACAGAAGGCAGCCCAGCTCTTCCTCCAGCTGCTTGATCTGGAAGGATATCGTGGATTGGGAATACCCCAGCAGCTCCGCCGCCTTCGTGAAGCTCCCCAGCTCCGCTACGTGGGTGAAGGTGATCAGATTCCGTAATTCCATAAAAGATTCTCCAAGCATCGAAAAATTTAATGGTGAAGATTAAAACTATTCGTTTGACTAATCGTCGATTTTATTATATAATGAGTCGAACGAAAAAGCAAGAGGCCCGGAAGGAACTTTTTTTGAATTTTTCCGTTTTTGGGGGAAATAGCCGAAAAAAGGATCTTCGGAGGCGCTTTTGTATTCCGGAGGTATTGAAACATGTCGCAACCGCAAATTTACACGTTGGTCGCCTTGGCGATCTACGCAATCATTATGGCTCTGATCGGATGTCTCACGTTCGGGAAGTCCAAAACGCTGGACGGCTTTCTGATCGGCGGGCGCAATATCGGCGCTTGGGCCACCGCTTTTGCATACGGGACCACTTATTTCTCTGCCGTGGTGTTCGTCGGCTACGCCGGTCAGCACGGCTGGAATATCGGCATCGGCGCTATTTGGATCGGAATCGGGAACGCCGTTCTCGGCTGTTTGCTTTCCTGGCTGCTTTTTGCCAACCGTACCCGGAAAATGACCCGGAAGCTGAACGCCCGTACCATGCCCGATTATTTTGAAAAGCGCTACGGTTCTAAAGGGATGAAGATCCTTGCGGCCGCCATCATTTTCGTCTTCCTCGTTCCCTATTCCGCCGCCGTTTACAAGGGACTGGGGTCTCTTTTCAGCGCCGTATTTCCCGGCGTGGATACCTGGGTCTGGATGCTGATCATGGCTGCGCTGACCTCCGTATATCTGGTGGCCGGCGGTTACGTTGCCACCTCCTACGCCGATCTGGTGCAGGGGTTGATCATGCTTGTGGGTGTTGTGTGCCTGGTGGTGGCGGTGCTGAAGCACGATAGCGTGGGCGGTATCGGCGGGCTTCTGGAAAATCTGCGTAACTTCGAATCTCTTCCCGGCGATCCGAACCCCGTGACCGGGAGTCAGCTGACCCATATTTTCGGCGGATCTTCCTTTAAATTCCTTTGCTTTAACATTATGCTTACCAGCTTCGGAACCTGGGGACTTCCTCAGATGATCGGCAAGTTCTACGCGATTAAGGATACCGCCGCCATCAAGCGCGGTACCGTGATCTCCACCGTTTTTTGCACGGTCATCGGTTGCGGTGCTTATCTCATCGGCTCCTCCTCCCGTCTGATTCTGGGCGGAAAATTGCCCGAGGGAGGTATTGATTCCGTCATCCCCTCCGTCCTGATGGAGGTTCTGGGCAACGGAACCCTGGGCACTGTTCTTTTGGCGGTCATTATGATCCTTCTGCTCTCGGCCTCCATGTCCACGCTGCAATCCGTGGTGCTTACCTCCGCTTCGGCCGTTTCGGTGGATCTGATCCCCGCTCTTCGGAAAAAAGAGACCAAGCCCGAGCATCAGATGCTTCTGACCCGGACACTGTGCTTTGCCTTCGTGATCTGCTCCTTCGTCTTTGCCACCCAGAATATTCCCATTATCGTAAGTCTGATGTCCTTCTCCTGGGGGCTTGTTTCCGGCTGCTTTATCGGGCCTTACATCTGGGGTCTGTTCTCCAAGAGGATCACGAAGATCGGCGCTTACGCCGGGATCCTTTCCGGTCTTCTTACCGTGGGCGGTGCTACCCTCGTCATTTCCCTGCAGTCCGGCTTCTCCGCCGCCGCCGCGAAATCCCCCGAAATGGGCGTTGCCGCCATGGCGATCTCTATGATCGTCGTTCCCGTGGTAAGCCTTCTTACCAAGAACAAGAAGGAAGAGAAGGAACGGGTCGACGAAATCTTCGAATGCTATAAAGCGGATTGATCAAACTGAATTTTCAAGCCTGCCTTTGACCCCGTGTCTAAGGCAGGTCCTTTTTGTCTGCAAATCCGGCTTTATCTCTTTACAAACCTCCTTCGTTGTGGTATAATAGAAAAAGAAATTCCGGTATCATCTTTTTACGTGCCCTTTTCGCCGCGTAAAAACGGGAGGACGTTGATATCTTTTCGATCTCTGATCTGCGAAAACCTTCGTTTTCTGCGGTTTCTTGTGATATACAGATAAAATAAAGGAGATTTTCATTATGGCTATGAAGTTGATCATCGGTCTTGGCGGCACCGGCTCCCGGGTTGTGGAGCAGATTGCGGAACGCATCCGTAAGGACGGCGGAAATTCCGGAAACGACCGGACGTCCTGCATCGTGATTGATTCGGATCCCAACGAGGAGATCGGCGACGAAGACGGTCTACGGCGGTTTTTGGCCTGCACGCCTATGCGGGTGCGGGATTGCGTCGCGCAATACGACGCATTCCGTCCGGAGGAGTGGCTGCCCCACGATCCTGCCCTGATGGAGGAGTCTATGATGGACGGGGCCAATTCCAGGGCGAAGGCAAGGCTGACGTTTTTGAATTTTATGAAATCCGGGCAGAGCGGAGGCCTGATCGATTGCATTGATCGGCTGGCCTGCGAGGTGGAAGGAGATCCCGTTCACGTGCAGGTGGTAACCAGTCTTTGCGGCAACTTCGGCTCCGGCACCTTTCTGCAGACTGCGCTGTGGATCCGCCGCCTTTTTGCGGAGCGGGGTGTTTCGGCCGTGGATTTTACGGGATTTTTCCTTTTGCCCGATCTTTTTATCCGTAACGTTCCTTCTCTTTTGGAGAATCCCCGTGGCCGGATCTATCTCCAGGCCCACGCTTACGCGGCGTTGCGGGAATTGAACGCAACCTTTCAGGTGCGCCGCAACGGTCTGCAGACCGAAGCCCCCTTCGTTATAGACGATCTGTTTGACGCGGCCGCGGAGGGCGGCGCCTTCCGGGGGATTTACGATTGCGTGTATCTGATCGGCGGGCAGAACCGGAACGGGATTGCCTGCGGCTCTCTTGCGGAATGGGAGGCGATGCTGGCCGACGGCATTTACGCCCGTAATTATCATCCTTTGATCTCCGTTTTTTTTGATGCGGAGACCGACGCCTACCGTCCGTCCCTTTCGGCGTCGCAGGCCCGGTATCTGTCGATGGGGGCGGCAAAGGCCGTCTATCCCACCGAGGAGATCAAGGAGTATTGTATCCTGCGGGGGATTCGGGAGACGGTGCTTCGGCCCTGGCTCGTTCTCGATCCTTTGATGGATGAGGGGCGCAATCTGGCGAAGGCCAACGGAACGCCGATGACGGAGGGCGATCTTTTTCTCCGTGCCTTCGGGGATCTCTCCGACCGGGAGGATCCCCTTCGGGGCGCCGCCTTTGCGGAAGAGGTTTTTCTTGATACCGTCAACGAAAAAACCGTGGAAGATACCACGGAATATACGGATAAGGTTTCCGATTTTCTGGAGACGCTGAGCGCGCGGATCAACGACGCTCTGTCCGGGGCTGAGGATCCGGAGGCTTCCGGGCCGGCGGAAATGGCGGCGCAAAGGGATCTGACTCCGGCGGATCTTGCGGAGCTTTGCAATCGGGATCGGGTGACCTTGCTTCGGTCCTTGGAGGGGTTTGAGTCTGAGGCCGATTCTATGGTCGATCGGATCCTCCGGCAGGTGATGCCCCCGGATCCGGACGCGGTCTTTGCCGGAGATCTCAGGACGGTTTACGGATATCTGTCCAAGACCAATCGGGCGGGGAAGACCTATGCCGTGCATCCCCTGGCGGCCCGAGGGCTTCTGTATTATCTGATCCGGAATCTGGAGGCTCTTTTGGAGAAATCGTCCTGTGGGGAGCTGCGGGAAAGGATCGTTTCCTACGATCCTCCGGAGGCGTCTTCCTCCTTCGGAAAATGGAATTCCGGATGTGATCCCCTGGAGGTTCTGAACGCCCGGAAGATGCCCTTACTCGGACGGAAGCGTGCGCTGCAGGAATTTGCAGCGTGCTATGCCGATCATATTGAGGACCGGAAGGAGCGGATTCTGAACTATCGGAAGACGGAACTGCAGCGTCGCGTTTGCGAGGCGTTGCTCGTGCCTCTGAAGAAATTGGCCTTTTCCTATGAGAAGGCCTTCCGGGAGATCCGTTCCCTGGACGGCGATCTGGTAGATATCCTGGCCGAAAACGCCACGGCGGAAGATCGGAATCTCGGCAATACCCTTCGCGTTTACGCTACCGAAGGGGCGAAGGTGAAGATCTTCGGGGAGCTGAATTTCGCTTCCTTTGAGGATCATTCCGACCTCAACGAATGCGTGCTCCGGGCCTGCTACGCCGGGACCTTCCTTCCGGAAGCCTCTGCGGATTGGCGGCGGTTCCGGGGAGAGCTTCTGGACCGTGCCTATCGGGATTTCGACGGGAAGATCGATTCCGATCCCAACCGCCGGGATGCGGTGTATCTCGACGTCTTCTCGGCTCTTCGCAAGCAGGCGGAGCTTGCCTCCCGGACGGGGAACGGCGAAGACGAGGCTGTCCGTAACGAGCGTTATTGCGCCGAATTGCGGGGATACCGGGATCGGCTGACCGCTCTTGCGGCACCCTTTCTGGAGGTGGAGGAGGTGGAAAATTCCGGTCTGTCGGGAATTTCGACCTACCTCTCCTGGTGTCTTCCCGGCGGCGCCCGGCAGCGCTATCCCGAGGTGGATGCCGTGCTTGGGGCCGGGGTCGGCCGGCCGGACGGCTGCCCGGAGAACGAGTTGATCTGCTACCGATCCGCGGGGGGATTCGAGGCGAGGGAAATTTCCGCGCTCAACGAGTTCCGGGAGGAGTCCTACTATTTGTCGTACCGTCTCCTTCTTGACCACGAGCCCCATTACGGCTTGCATCTGGACCGGAGCTGGCACCGTTTCCTGCCGCACCTGACGCCGGACGAGGCTTCGGATTGCAATTGATCTTTTCAGAGTTCCAAACGGGCGGAGAAGTAAAAATTCTCTGCCCGTTTTTTTGTTTTTTCTTCATTTTACTTGACATTTCCCCGTTTTTTTGATATACTGAAGCAAAGAACCCGAAGAGGAGCGTTATTATGGGAAAACAAGTATTTATCGGTTGGAGCGGGGACGATAATCAAGAGATTGCCCGTCTGATCAGCAACCGTCTTTCCGGCGCCGGCTATTCGCCTATCGTCGGCGGAGAATGGCAGGCTTCTTTTACGGTGAGCGAAGAGATCATTCATCAGATGAACGGCTGTGATTACGCCATTTTTCTGATCGAAAAGGAAGAGCGCCGCAACGACCGTAACGAGCTTCTCAGCAAGGGGCTGAATCCCAACGTTATGATGGAGTTGGGCTATCTTCTGCACAAGGTGTCCGACCCTCACCGCATCCGCCGGATTCTGATCAATATGGAGCCCAACGAGTTACCCTCGGATCTGCAGGGCGTCTGGACCGAAAAGGTCAAGAAGGATTCCTACGAAAAGGGGGACGAAGCCGCCCGGCTGAACGTTCTTTCCAAGGTGGCAGACGAGGTTTCGAAGAACTTTTTCACCTATATTGAAAAGGACAGCGGATCGGCCAATAAGCTGGATTATTTCGATAAATGGGAAGAATATTCCCAGGAAATTTATCATTATACCGGGGATACCCGCATTTCCAATAAGCTGATCTACGGAATGCAGGTGGCGATCTATTCCGGGGATATCGACCGCCTTTACAATAAGCTGACGGCCATCCGGGACGGCTTTGACAATAAAAATATCAAAGACCGCTATTCCGACCGCCCCGTGGTGCTGTGCGCAAGAGCGGTTCTCAACGTGTTTGCGGTGACCCGGCGCTTGACCCGCTTCCCCACCCAGGAGCAGTTCGACCGACTTTGTGAGGATCTGGAGTTTGAATACGAACGGGAGATCTCCGACCCCGATCTCAAAACCTGGTGCCGGATCTTCCGGACGGATAAGCTGGAGCTTGCTCACGAGTTTTTTGCCGCCGGGCAGGAGGATCCCGCGGACCGCATCGATTATTACGAGCAGGCCCTGGAGCTTTGCCACGAGGTTCTGCAGATGATCGACGATCACGTCAACGAGGTGAAACGGGACGAGACCTACGCTCTGATCTACCGGGCCTTTGCCAGCCGGAATATTTCGCAGATCCATAAGCAGTTGGGCGAGCTGGAGCCGGAAAAAGCGGCGGAGCATCTGGCGGAGCAGAAAAAATACTGTGCGATGACCCTGGGATACCGCAAGGAGCTTTACGACTATTATATGCGGGGCGGCCGGGGGAACAGCGTTTCCAACGATATCGTTTCCCAGGAATTTTTACTGGCTCAGGTGGAGCAGTATCATTTCGAGGAAAAAAGATCCGTGCAGGCTAAAATTGAGCGCACCGTCCGGACGATCTACCGTCAATGGGAGGAGCGCAATGCGATCCGGAATATGATTCTGGAAAAGGTGCGGATGGAAGCCGCCGACATTCTTGACAAAATGTAAGCGAGGATACGGTTATGAACGAGAAAAAGAACCTTGCCCTTCTCTGCGATTACGGTCTGGACGACCTGATTGCCACCCTTTATCTCTTTGAGCACGCCGACCGATTCGGGCGCATCGATATTCTGCCCGTGGCGGGAAATTTTCCTTTGGCTCAGGCCTTCGTCAACGCCAAGCGGGTGGTGACGTATACCGACGTTCTGCCGGAAAAGGTTCGCATCGTGGATACTTCTTCCGTTCCGCAAAAGGGAGAATGCATCCCCGAGATCCACGGCCGGGACGGCATGGGAGACGTGCTTCCCCCGGAATACGAAGAAAAAGTGCCGGTGGTCGGCTATGAAGAATGGCTCGGGGAAGTGGACGGCTCTTACGTGATCCTGAGCCTCGGTCCCTGCGCGGTGACCGCCGATATCCTGCGGAAAAAAGGCTCTCTGCCTCTGATTATGATGGCGGGGAATATTGCCGAGCCGCCCAATTACAACGGTCGCGAATTCAATCACGGCGTGGACGTTGCCGCTTTTGCGCAGACGGTGAAATATCCCCACGTCTCGGCCACGCTTGACACCTGCCACAGCCCCAAATGCGATCTGAACCGCATTGAGGTTCCCACGGAAGGGATTTTGGGACGGATGCTTTGCCGGTATCGGGAAATGTCCCGGGAGCGAAAGGAGGCCGTCTGCAGCGTCTACGATCTGACGGCGGTGATCTATCTTCTGTTCCCCGAGCGCTTTGCCGTAGAGCAACGGATAGACCCGGACGGGAATCTGGTGTCGGTGCTGAGATATATTGCGGAAGCGCCGATCTTATAAGACCGAAGCGGTGCGGAGACGGAAATTCTTCGTGCCGCTCTGTTTATTGTTTTAATGTGGAATGTTACGATTTCTTTTTCAAGAGGGATTTTTATGCTGACGCAAGCGATGATACACGCCTTTCTCCGTCAACACGGAATTCTGCCCTCCGATACGGTGCTGATCCATACCTCCATGCGCGCCCTGGGGGAGGTTTCCGGCGGGTGTGACGGCGTGATCGACGGATTCGTTTCTTATCTTTCGGAGGGATTGTTTCTCGTCCCCACCCATACCTGGGCTACCGTAGGGGAAAAAAATCCGGTCTACGACGTAAAAAAATCGGTTCCCTGCATTGGCGCTCTGCCCACGGTGGCGGCCTTTCGGCCCGACGGGATCCGCTCTCTGCACCCTACCCATTCCATGACCGGATTCGGGAAAGCCGCCGCCGAATTCTTGGCGGGGGAAGAGACCTGCCAGTCTCCCTGTCCGCCCCACGGCGCCTGGGCAAGGCTGTATGGGATCGGCGCGAAGATTCTCTTGATCGGCGTCGGACTGAATCGGAATACTTATATCCATGCCGTTGACGAAATGTTGGATCTTCCCGGACGGCTCGTCCCGCCGATTTCCTTGACGGTGCTGGACGGGGAAGGAAAAAAATACGAGATTTCGTATTGTAAGCACGGAAAAACCGGCTCCGAAAATTTCGGAAATTACCAAGCCCCGCTGGAGGTCTGCGGCGCCTTGAAATGGGGCCGTCTGGGCGGTGCTGCGGTCGGAATTTTCGACGTGGATCGGGGGACGGAGGTGATCAAGCACCTTTGGACGGGAGCTGATTACGATCTCTGTGCCGAAGCGCGCCCGATCCCGGAAGCGCTGTACCGGGATCTGATTTGATTCTTTTTGCGAGGTAACGCGATGAAAACTGCTGTTATGTACGGCGCCGGCAATATCGGCCGGGGCTTTATCGGAACTCTTTTTTCGGCCTCCGGCTATCGGACGGTCTTCGTGGACGTGTCTGTGCCCGTTATCGAAGGGCTGAACCGGGCGGGGCGCTATCCCGTCCGCATTCTTTCGGGGGAAACCTACGAAGATATTGACGTTCTCAACGTTTGCGCCGTGGACGGCACTGATCCTGCCGCCGTGGCCGAGGCGATTGCCGAGGGGGAGATTCTCGCTACCGCCGTGGGAGTGAACGTACTGCCCCGCATCGTTCCGAATCTCGTTGCCGGTCTCCGGCTTCGGAAGGAACGGAAGGGGAAGCCTCTGAACATTCTGATCTGCGAAAATCTGATGGACGCCGACCGGGTGTTGGACGGATTGATCCGGGCGTGTCTGACTTCGGACGAGATCGGCTGGTACGAGGAAAACGTGGGGCTGGTGGAGACCTCCATCGGCCGGATGGTGCCGATCCAGACCGACGAAATGAAGGACGGAAATCCCCTGCGCGTCTGCGTGGAAAAGTACGGCTTTCTTCCGGTAAATAAGGCCGGCTTCAAGGGAGAGATTCCGGAAATACACAATATGATCCCCTTCGATCCCTTTGATTTTTACGTGAAGCGCAAGCTGTATATCCACAATATGGGACACGCCGTCTGCGCCTATCTCGGCGATCTTTTGGGGGCGGAGTACGTTGCCGATTCCATCGCCGATGAAAATGTTTATATTGTTGTAAAGAACGCTATGCTGGAAAGCGCCGTTGCTCTCTCCCGGAAGTATGGCGTTGCGTTGGATTTGCTGTTGGCGCATATCGACGATCTTCTCTACCGCTTTGCCAACAAGGCCTTGAAGGATACCTGCAAGCGGGTGGGGGGAGACCCGAAGCGAAAGTTGTCTCTCTCTGACCGGCTGATCGGCGCCGCAAATACCGCTCTTTCCAATGGGATTTTCCCCGTTTATATCTCCGTCGGCATCGCCGCCGCCCTGCATCGGTATCTGGAGGAGACGGAGGGAATGACCCGGTGCGTTGCCGATGCAGGGAAGGTCCTTTGCGATCTCTGCTCCCTTGCTCCGGAGGGGGAACTGGCCGGAATGATTCTTGCGTTTTACGCCGCGCTTATCGAAGGGGAGACTATTGTCGATTTGCGTCGCATGGCAGGAGAGATGAAGGGAAGGAACACCGCCGCAATCATCTGATTTTTCTGCGAATATTCCGTCGGAAGCGCCGACCCTTGCGGGGGTCGGCGCTTTTCTGCACTATGTTAAAAGTGTGACAACTTTTTTGCTTTTTGGGGGACTTTTCGGGCTTTCATTGACTTTAATGTTATTATTTGTTATAATATATTTATAATAAACGACCGTCGCCCGGTGTTCGGCCGTTTGCCGACTAAAATAATTACGGAAGGTGTAATGATCATGAACGTTCCCTTTTCTCCCCCGGATATCTCCGAAGCCGAAATCCAGGAGGTTGCCGAAGCGCTTCGCTCCGGTTGGATCACCACCGGCCCCCGTACCAAGGAACTGGAACGGCAGGTTGCCGCTTATTGCAATACCTCCCGTGTCGTTTGTCTGAATTCCCAGACCGCCTGCGCCGAAATGGCTCTTCGGGTGCTGGGCGTTGGCCCCGGCGACGAGGTGATCGTCCCTGCCTATACCTATACCGCCACCGCTTCCGTGGTCTGTCACGTGGGCGCCACCCCCGTCATGGTGGACTGCCAGGCCGACTCTCTGGAAATGGACTACGATAAAATGGCCGCCGCCATCACCGAACGGACCAAGGCGATTCTGCCCGTGGATCTGGGAGGCGTGCCCTGTGACTACGGCCGTATTTTTTCTGCCGTCGAATCCCGGAAGGATCTGTTTCGTCCCGCTTCTCCCGTTCAGCAGGCCCTGGGACGGGTTGCCGTTATGGCGGATACCGCTCATTCCTTCGGCGCGGAAAAAGACGGGAAGCCTACCGGATGTCTGGCGGATTTCTCTTCCTTCTCCTTCCACGCTGTGAAGAATTTCACCACCGCCGAGGGAGGTGCTCTTACCTGGCGCACCATCCCCGGAATGGACGACGAAGCCATCTATAAGCAGGTTCAGCTGTTCTCCCTCCACGGACAGTCCAAGGATGCTCTGGCCAAGACCCAGTTAGGCGCTTGGGAATACGATATCGTCGGCCCTTGGTATAAGTGCAATATGACCGACGTTGCCGCCGCCATCGGCCTTGCCCAGATGAAGCGCTATCCCGCCATGCTCCAACGCCGGAAGGAGATTATCGGTCGCTTCGACGCCGCCTTCCGTCCTTTGGGGGTGAAGACCCTGCCCCATTATTCCGATTCTTACCGCTCTTCGGGGCATCTGTATTTGACCTTCGTTCCCGGGATCACGCTGGAGCAGCGCAACGAGATCATCATCAAAATGGCCGAAAAGGGCGTGGCCTGCAACGTGCATTATAAGCCTCTGCCCATGCATACCGCGTATAAGAACATGGGCTTTGATATCAAGGATTTCCCCAACGCGTTCGCCCATTTCGCTCACGAGATCTCCCTGCCCCTCCACACCTGTCTGACCGACGAACAGATTCAATACGTCATTGATTGCTATACCGAAATTCTGGGAGCGTACCTGAAATGATTCTGAAAGATTGGAACGATTTGCCCGAATCCCTTCGCCGGGAGGAGGTAAAGCCCTATTACGAGATTCTCAGCAAGCGGAAGGGCAGCCTTCTTATTAAGCGCATCTTCGATATCGTGGTCTCTGCGCTGATGCTTCTGGTGCTGTCTCCGGTGTTTCTGATTCTTGCCGTTGCGATCAAGATCGATTCCAAGGGCCCTGTTTTTTACCGTCAGGTCCGGGTAACCCGATACGGGGAAACCTTCCGGATCTTCAAATTCCGCACCATGGTCAGCAACGCCGATCAGATCGGCACCCAGGTCACCGTAGGCAACGACAGCCGCATCACCCGGGTGGGCAAGCTGATCCGCAAATGCCGGCTCGACGAGATCTGTCAGCTGATCGATATTCTCCGGGGCACCATGAGCTTCGTGGGTACCCGTCCCGAGGTCCCAAAGTACGTGGCGCATTATACGCCGGAAATGATGGCCACCCTCCTGCTCCCCGCCGGGGTCACCAGCGAGGCCAGCATTCTTTACAAGGACGAGGATCAGCTTCTTGCCGATGCCTCCGACCCCGACGCGGTCTACGTCCGGGACGTTCTGCCCGGCAAGATGGTCTATAATCTGCGCGCCATCAAGAACTTCAGCTTCTGGGGCGATATCGCCACCATGTTCCGCACGGTCTTCGCCGTGCTGGGGAAGGATTACAGCGAAAAAGGAGAAGAAAAATGATCGTTTCCTTTGCCATCGTAGCATACAACGAAGAAAAAACGCTCCCCCCTCTTCTGAAGGGGCTTTGCGCTCAGGATTATCCCCACGAAAAAATAGAGGTTCTCCTTATCGACAGCATGTCTACCGACGCCACCCGGAAGGTGATGGAGGATTTTGCGGCAGAAGACCACGGCTTTAAAAACGTTCTGCTCCTGGAAAATCCCGGAAAGAACCAGCCCTGCGGATGCAACGTGGCGCTGAAGAACTATACCGGGGACGCCATCGTCCGTCTGGACGCCCATGCGGAGATTCCGGCGGATTTCATTACCCAGAACGTAAAGATTCTGGAGAGCGGTGAGGACATCAGTGGCGGACAGGTCAAGAGCGTTCTCGTGAACGATACCCCTTTTCAACGGACGCTTCTGTTGGCGGAGAACTCCACCTTCTGTGGAAGCGTGGCTCCGTTCCGTCATCTGAACGAACGGGCTTACGTGGACACGATGGCGTTTGCGGTCTATCGCCGGGAGGTTTACGACAAGGTCGGATTCTATAACGAGAATCTCCCTCGGGCGGAGGATAACGATATGAGTTACCGCATCCGTCAGGCAGGATATAAAATGTGCTTTGATCCCGTAATCAAAACGCTTCGCGTGACCCGCCCCTCTTTTAAAGCCCTTCTGCGGCAGAAATATCTCAACGGCTATTGGATTGGGAAGACCATGGGCATCCAGCCCAAGTGCTTCTCTCTCTTCCATTTCGTGCCCTTCGTTTTCGTTCTCGGTATTATTTTTACCACAGTCCTTTCCTGTGTTGGCTTCCCGTGGCTGACTTATCTGATGTGGGGCGCTTACGCCCTGGCCGCCGTCGGCGCCGCCGTTCTGGATATCCGCCGGGTGAAATTCGACTGGACGCACCTTCTGCTGCCCTTCGTCTTCCTCGCTCTCCACGTCTTCTACGGCACCGGCACCCTCGTCGGTCTGATCGAATTGCCCTTCTGGCTGAAAAAGATCAAAACCCGAAACGGTAACTGAATCAAAGGAGAGCGTTTATGTCTCTTTTCAAAAAAATCGTTCACGAACTGAATTATCTTAAGGCCGGGGATATCCTTCAGGGATTTCTGATGCTGGTCTCGCTTCCCGTGGCAGGGGTGTACAAGCTGTCTCTTTTGGCCCGCCGCCGGGAGGTGTGGCTGGTCTGCGAAGACCGCCGGGAGGCCTGCGACAACGGCTTTTGCTTTTTTAAATATCTGAACGAGGCTCATCCCGAGGTGGATTCCCGTTACGCCGTCGATTACCGTTCGGAGGCCTACGAACGGGTCCGCAGGGTGGGGAAGACCGTCCGCTACGGCAGTCTGTGGCACTGGGTTCTGTATTTCTGCTGTAAGGCCAATATCAGCACCCAGAAATCCGGCAAGCCCAACGCCGCCGTATGTTACGTTCTGGAGGTCTTCGGAATTATCCGGAGCCGGTCGGTTTTTCTGCAGCACGGTATTACCATCAATAAGGCCGAATGGCTTTTTTATCCCAATACGAAGATGCGTCTCTTTATCTGCGGTGCCAAGCCGGAATACGATTACGTCCGGGAATATTTCGGATATCCGGAAAAAAACGTGGCCTATCTGGGCTTCAACCGGTTCGACGATTACCACGGCGTTACGCCCAATCCCCGGCAGGTGGTTCTGATGCCCAGCTGGCGGGAATGGATCGCCTCGAAGAACGAATTTTCGGACAAATACGAGGACACGAAAACCTTCACGAACACGGAATATTACCAAAAATATCAGGAGCTGATCAACGATCCTTCCCTGATCCGGCTTCTGGAGGAAAAGGATCTGATTCTGTATTTTTATCCTCACCGGAATATGCAGAAATATATTTCCGATTTTTCCGTTACCTCCGACCGTATCCGCATCGTCACCAACGAGACCTCCAATATCCGGGATCTTCTGATGCAATCTGCGGTGATGATCACCGACTATTCCAGCGTGGCCATGGATTTTGCGTATATGAGAAAGCCCGTCATTTACTATCAGTTTGACGAACGGCGCTTCCGGGAAGCCCAGTATGCCGAGGGCTATTTCAGTTATCGGGACTGCGGCTTCGGCAAGGTTTGCCTGACCTGCGATGAGACGGTTGCGGAGCTTCGGGCCGTCTACGACCGTAATCGGGAGCTGTCCCCCGAGGCGAAGGCCTCCGTGGACGCCTTCTTCCCCCTTTACGATAACCGGAATAACCAACGGATCTACGAAGCGATCCGGGATCTTTAAGGTGATTTTATGAAAAATATTGCGATTCTCGTCTACGACGTGACCCTCACCGGAGGGGCGGAACGGGTGGCGCTCCGCATGGCGGAGGAATTTGCCTCGGATTATAACGTGACCCTCGTCAGCCTCTTCTCCGAAAAGCCGGAAAACGTCCCCTCGACGGACAAATACGCGCTGGAGATTATTTATCCCGGAACCACGTCCATTACTCTGAAATTCCTCCCCCTTGCCCGGAAATTGCGGGCGGTTCTGTCCGAAAAGAAGACCGACGTCCTCTTTGCCATTACCGCCGGCGTGGTGACGTTGGCCGTTTTTGCCGCAAGAAAGCTGTGCAAAACGGTCTATTGCGAACACTCCAATCTGAAAAACCAGACCTACGGCAAGAAGCATATTCTGCGCCAGCGGCTGGGGGCAAAATACGCCGACCGGGTGGTGGCCCTTTCCGAACAGGATTGCCGGAATTTTACCGAAATGTTCGGCACGAAGGAAGAAAAGCTTCTCGCCATCCCCAACTGGGTGGAATTTAACATCGACGATCACCCCTACGCGGCAGATTCGAAGTCTATTATCTCCGTCGGCCGCCTGGAATACGTCAAGGGCTACGATATGCTGGTCAAGGTCGCCAAAACCGTCCTGGAAAAGCACCCCGACTGGCAATGGCACATCTACGGGGAAGGGAAGATGCGTCAGTCCATCCAGGAGGACATCAATGCCCGCGGGCTGGAAAAATCCGTGATCCTGCAGGGAAATTCGTCTCAATTGAGTTCCCTTTACGGAAAATATTCCTTCTTCGTGCAGACCTCCTATTACGAAGGCTTTCCTTTGGCTTTGGTGGAAGCGAAGATTGCAAAGCTCCCGGCCGTCAGCTTCGACTGCCCCACGGGGCCGGCAATCCTCATCGAGGATGGAATCAACGGTTATCTTATCCCTCCCTACGATATCTCCGCTATGGCAGAGAAGGTTTGCGAACTGGTCGAAGATGCCGAACGGCGCCGGGAATTTTCCGCCAACGCTACCCGCAGACTGGAACTGTATGAGAAAAAGACGGTCCTCGCCCAATGGTACCGTTTGATTGAAGAACTTTTGTGAGGAAACCATGAAGAAGAAAATTCTCTTTCTTTTGTCCACTCTGAACGGAGGCGGCGCCGAGAAGGTGTTGATCGATATTCTCCGGAATCTGGATGGAGAAAAATACGATATCACCGTCTGCACTCTGTTCAACGAAGGGGTTTATATTAAAGAATTGCCGGAATACGTGACCCACCGTTACGTATTCCGCCGCCGTATTGGCGTCGTCTATTCCGTGTTCTGGCGAATGCTGAAATACCTTCCCCGGAGGTGGATGTACAAACTGTTTATCCGCGGGAAATACGACGTGGAGGTAGCCTTTCTCGAGGGATTGGCCACGATGCTTCTCAGCGGAAGCGATTGTCCCAACAGGATTGCGTGGCTTCACACCGATATCGTGAATCACGACGACTATATCGCTCCCTATCACCGCTCTGACGAGCATATTCTGGAAAATTACAGGCAATACGATAAGGTCGTTTTCGTGTCTGAGCAGGGACGGAGTCAGTTCGAAAAACGCTTCGGACCTCTTGAGACCGGCAGAGTAATCTACAACCTGATTGATAAAAAGGTTATTGAAGACCGAAGCCGGGAATTTATTCCCGGAGAAGACCCCGGCGTTCCCGTGGTCTGCACCGTGGGGCGGTTTATTCCCGTCAAGGGGTATATGCGCCTGCTGGAGGTCCATAAAAAATTGATCGGTGAGGGGATTGCTCATAAGCTCTGGTTCCTCGGGATCGGTGACGAGGAAGAAAAAATGAAGGCCTTCGTTGCGGAAAACGGGCTTTCCGATTCCGTCACCTTCTGGGGATTTCAGAGAAATCCCTACCCTTACGTCAACCGGGCCGAGCTTTACGTTTGTTCCTCCCATGCGGAAGGGTATCCTTTGTCGGTATGCGAGGCCTTGGTTCTGCACAAGCCCATCGTTGCTACCAATTGCACCGGGCCTACGGAGATTCTCCGCAACGGTGATTTCGGCCTTTTGGTTGAAAACAGCGAAGAAGGAATTTATGAAGGATTGAAAAGTCTTCTGACCGACCCCGTCCGGATGGAAGACGTCCGTTCCCGGGCAGTGTTGGGTGCGGAACAGATCGATCCTGCCCGGATCGTGAAGCAGATCGAGGATCTTTTCTGATCCCGCTTTGCCGGAAGATCCGTTTTGAGTTTACTGGTTTAGGAGGTGTGCCGGTGCGATCAAGCTCTTTCCCCCTTCCGCCCCTTCGGCAGAAGGTTTCTCTGTTTCTTCAGATTGCCCTGTTCCTCTGCGGCGGAGCTTTGTTGGGGGTTGGATATTATACCGGGGTCTATAACGTTATTTTGTGGGGGATCACGTGCTGGTTCTGCTGGAATCTGGTCTACGGCCTTTCTCAATGGCGGACGCGGCTGATTTTCCTTTTCTTTCACGTAATGATTTTTACGTTTCTTCTCTCCCGGCCGTTTATTGCTGCGTGCAGGGGAGACGTGTGGTGGCTTTTTGAGCGGGAAACCGTCTATTTTGCCTTGAACGTTCTTTGGATCACTCTTCTATGTCTGCGGCTCGGCTGTATGCTTTCGGAGGCTTTGATCTTCAAAAAGCCTCGCGGCTGCCCCCATCTGATTCCGGAAAAGCGGGGGTACGAGGTCTACCGGGAAACGGAAATGATGAAGAATCTGCGTCTGGTCTCCCTGGTTTTTTATCTCATTGCCAGCGTTTTTTATTGGATGATCCAGATTGAAAAGCTGGCCTTCATTCAAGAAAGGGATTATGCGGATATCTATCTCTCCTTCCAATCCTCTCTGCCCGGCTTTTTCTATACGATCAGTTCTATGGCAGATTACGCCATGTGTCTGTTTCTTGCTACCTTCCCGAAGAAAAAGTGGGTTTATCCCGTTCTGATTCTGTACGTGCTCGGCACGGTGCCCGACCTGATCATTGGCGTGCGCAACCCCATCGTTTTGGCGATCCTGTTCTCCTTCGTGTATTTCTTGTTCCGGGATATTCTGGAGGGGCGCTCCTACTGGTTCGGTAAGGTCGAAAAGGCGGCGGTGATCCTCCTTCTGCCGGCGGCGTTGATTTTCCTTGCGTTTTACAATTATATTCGCGAAGGTCAGTCGGTGGATATGGGTGTGCTGGAAAGCATCGTAGATCTGTTTTATAAGCAAGGGGTCTCCTTTGACGTTCTGTGCCGCGCCTACGACGTGATGCCCGATCTTCCCGACGTGGTGGAGAAAAATTACACCTTCGGTCCATTTATCGATTATCTTACCCGGGGATCTTTTGGACAGCATCTGTTCGGAACGGCAAGCCTGGGGTCTCAGAACAGCGAGGAATTGGCCATTTACGGCAACTCCTTTGCACACAGTATGTCCTACCTGGCCAATCCCGATTATCTCAGCGGTCACGGTCTTGGCTCCTCCTATCTGCTGGAGCTGTTCGCTGACTGGGGCTATGCCGGAGTCGTTTTGGGGAGCACCGTTTTCGGCGCCGTAATGCGCCGAATGGGCGATGGAATGCGGAACGGAATTCTTCTCCGTACCATTGTCCTTACGGGACTTCTGCAACTGTTTTTCGTCCCCCGTTCCGATGCTACGGGCTGGCTTTTGTTCCTCGTTACGTTCCAATTCTGGCTTGCAATCGGCTTCTGCTTCTGCGTTGCGGGCCTGCTGAATAAAAAATACTCTTTTCCGACAGGAAGAAAGAAGGAAGACGATTATGTTTGAAAAATGTGGAATTTACGACGTTTTTTCTGCCATCTGGAAATTTAAATGGTTGATCGCCGCCGTTGTGGTGCTTGCCGCCGTTGCGGGCTTTGGACTTGGTGTTCTGGGGGGCGACGGCGCTGCCGCGCCCGCCGAAAACGACAGCCTTTGGGTTGCTTCCGCCAGCTTTTCGGTTACCCATACGGGGGAGGTTTCCGGGAATTCCACCGAAACGACCCTTGCCCGGGATCAGCAGAAGGCTTACGGGATTCTGGCCGTGGCTAACGCCGATTACAAGCGGGCACAGATCTTCGAGACTCTTTCTCAAAAGTATACGGCCGAGCAGATCGTGAACGGTCTCGATCTGAATATCCCCGTCGATGAGTTGTCCTTCTATTCTTTCGTTGAGGTTGTCAACGGTTCCGTTCCCGCCGGGTCTTCCATCCTTCATATTTTCCTGACCGGAAAGGATCAGCAGATCGTTTCCGACTATATGGAAGCCCAGAAGAAGATTATTGAAGAAACCGCCGCAGAGATCGGGGACTGCGAAGTCCGCTTTATCGACGGCGTAGTCGGGCAGAAGACTGCGGAAGACGAAAGCGGTCTTGTGGCCAAGGTTTCTCCCGTATCTCAGGGAATTCTGTTTGCTATCGTCGGCTTCGTGCTGGCCGTTCTTGCCGTTGCTGTGAAGGCCATTTTCTGGCCCACCGTTAATCGCCGCAGTGATTTTGCCGCCTACGGTCTTTCCGTTTTGGGCGAAGTCCGCATCCGGAAATAAGGAGGAAACCGAGATGAACGTAAAATATTCCGTTGAATTCAACGCAAAGCAGGTTGCTCGCCTTCTGCGGGAAAAAGAGATTTCTTCCTTGGCGGTGGCATCCGTGTCCGTATCCGAAAAGGATCTGAAGATCTTTGCCGACGCTCTGGCGGAAGCCTGCGACGGTGCCGTAAAATTGTCGGTCTGTCCCAATTTGCTTCGCCGGATGGAATCGGTTACCGCCTGCGATACTTGCGGGACCGTACTGTTTTTGGAGCGCTACGGCGTTTCCGTCCATCGGCATCTGGACGAAGCGCTGGATATGATGCGGGTTCAGAACGTGAACGTTCTGGGCGTCGTCGCCGTGAAATAAAGAAGGTTACATCGTGAGAACGAAACAAGCGTTGAAAAACGTGATCTTTAGCCTGCTTCTGCAGGTGGTCACCGCCGTGTCCGGGCTTTTGTTGCCTCGATTCTTTATTGAATTGTACGGCTCTGCGGTAAATGGACTGGTGACCTCCATATCCCAGTTCATTACCTATATGACTCTGGTGGAAGCGGGGATCGGGGCTGCCGGGGCCGTGGCGCTCTATAGACCGTTGGCTGATAAGGACGATCTGTCCGTCAGCCGTATCGTTACCGCCGCAAAGAAGTTTTATATCCGTTCCGGCATGATTTTCGTTGCGCTGGTTGCGGGATTGGTGTTGCTGTATCCCTACGCCGTCACGGAAGAAATCAACGATTCCGGCTTTGTCCGCTGGATGATCGTGGTCCTGTCGGTCAGCGGCGTTGTGGACTATTTCTTCCTTGGAAAATACCGGGTGCTTCTTACTGCGGATCAGCGGGGATACGTGATCTCCGCCGCCCAGATTTTGGGCGTGGTGGTGACCTTGGTCGTTTCTATCGTGCTGATGGAGATGAACGCCTCCGCACTTGCGGTAAAATCGGTCACCGCAGTGGTTTATATTTTGCGAAGTCTGATCGTGTGGGCTTACGCCAAAAAGCACTATAAGAATATTTCCTTTCGGGCGGAACCGGATTACAAGTCCTTCGGCCAGCGGTGGGCGGCCTTGCTCCATCAGGTGGTAGCGCTGATCGTCAATAATCTTGCGGTGGTTCTCCTTACGCTGTGTCTTACGGGGGATGCCCTGGCTCAGGTCAGCGTCTACGGCGTTTACAGTATGGTTGCCGTTTCGCTGCAATCCTTGATGCAATCCATTACTTCGTCCCTCGGCTCCGGCTTCGGGGAAGTGATTTCGAAGGACGAAAAGGACGTACTGCGGGCCAGCTTCAGCAATTTTGAGTTCCTCTTCTTCGTTCTGATCTTTATCGCCTACTCCTGTATGGCGGTCCTGTTCCATCCCTTCGTCTCCCTCTACAGTATGAGCTTCACCGACGGCGTGGTTTATCTGCGGTGGGAGCTGGTCGTTTTGTTTACGGCGGTTGGGTTGGTTCAATGCCTCCGGCAGCCGGCCAACACCCTCATCCTCGCCGCCGGGCATTATAAGCAGACCCAATGGAGAGCCATTCTGGAGGCGGCCATCAACCTGGTGGTTTCCCTGATTCTCGTCCGTCCCTTGGGGGTGGCCGGGGTGGTCATCGGGATGTTGGTGTCTTATCTCTACCGTACCACCGACGTGATTCTCTATTCCGCTAAGCGCTTCGTTCCGGGAACCTTGAAAAAGACCCTGAAGCGCATTGCCGTCAACGTCGTTGCGGCGGCGGTTCTCATCACCGGCGGTGTTTTGCTGATTCCTCAGGTCATGACCGGCTGGATGACCTGGCTTTTGTGCGCCTTGGCCTTCGGCGTGGTTTCCTGCGTCGTCTTCGGTGGCGTGAACCTACTGCTGGAGCCCCGGGAAGGAAAAGCCTGGGTGGCGCGTATCAAGGGGCTTCTGTCCCGCGGTTGATTCGTAATCAATTCATTCTATTATAGGAGTGATCATTCTTGAGTAAGTTCAATAAGCCTTTGAGCGCAAAGAGTCGCAGCTTCGTGCTGGCGCTGATTGACACGGCCTTTTGTCTGCTGGTCAACGCGGCTTATTTTCTGCTGACCTTCTTTGCGGAAAGTATTCCCTCTACCGGTGGGCTGCACGTGTATCTGTTTAACGCCGTGCTGGTGATCTTCGTCACCATTCTCTTTCGGGTCATTGCGGGGAATTACCGGAATATCTGGCGCTTTGCCAATACCCGGGCCTATCTTCTGACCATCGTCTCCGATGCGCTGGCTTGCCTCTTTGCCTGGGGCGTTGCCCGGTGTCTGAGCCTTTCCATAGGCGTTCTGTATTATATGACGGTGGCCTCCGTGGCCTGTCTGGCTTCGCTGGGCGCCCGCTTTTCCTACCGTTTGTATTACAAGCACAGCCGGAAGAAAAATCACCGCAAGCTGACCGACCGGGTTCGGGTTGCCATCATCGGCGCCGGCCAGCTGGGGGCGTTTCTGGCCAACGAGCTGCAGGGAAACGCTTCTTCCAATTACGTTCCCATGTGCTTTGTGGACGTGGATAAATCCAAGATCGGCAGTTCCCTTTGCGGCATCCCCGTCTACGGGGAAAACGATGCGAAAAAGGTTTTTTCCGAGTACGATATTCAGGAAGTGATCATCGCCGTTGCCCAGGAGGAGGATCAGGTGAACGAGATCTTCCGGCGGTACAGCGAGCTTGGATGCCGCGTCAAGGTTTACGATCTCCCCGTTCAGGAAAAGACCCGGAGCGCCGGCGGAAACGTCAGCCGCGTCATCCGTGAATTCTCTATCGAGGACCTGCTGTTCCGTAAGCCCCTGCAGTTTGATTCGTCGGAGAATCTGTATCGTGGCAAAACCATCCTCGTCACCGGAGGCGGCGGCTCCATCGGCAGTGAGCTGTGCCGCCAGATTGCCAAATGCCAGCCGAAAAAGCTGATTATTTTCGATATTTACGAAAATAACGCCTACGACATCCAGCAGGAGTTGATTCGCAATTACGGCGAAAAACTGGATCTTGCCGTGGAGATCGGCTCCGTCCGGGACCGGGATCGGCTGGAGTGTATTTTCGATAATTACCGTCCCGACGTGGTCTTCCACGCCGCCGCTCATAAGCACGTTCCTTTGATGGAGCATAGCGGTTGCGAGGCGATCAAAAATAACGTTATGGGCACTTATAATACCGCGGATATGGCTGAAAAATACGGCGTTGGGCGCTTCGTCCTCATTTCCACCGACAAGGCCGTCAATCCTACCAATATCATGGGGGCGTCCAAGCGGCTTTGCGAAATGATCGTTCAGTGCCGTACCGACAGCAACACCTGCTTTACCGCCGTCCGTTTCGGCAACGTTCTTGGCTCCAACGGCTCCGTCATTCCCCTCTTTAAGCGGCAGATTCAGAACGGCGGCCCCGTCACCATTACCGATAAGAATATTATCCGTTATTTCATGACCATCCCCGAAGCCAGCCAGCTGGTGATGAAGGCCGGGACTCTGGCCAAGCGGGGAGAGCTGTTCGTGCTGAATATGGGGCGTCCCGTGAAGATTTACGATCTTGCGGTGAATATGATCCGTCTTATGGGCTACGAGCCCAACAAGGATATCATGATCGAGGAGATCGGTCTCCGTCCCGGCGAAAAGCTCTACGAGGAGCTGCTGATGAAGAACGAAAATCAGCTGGAAACGGAAGACAAGATGATCTTTATCGAAAAAGATACGCCTCTTGCCCGGGAAGCGGTGGACGAGAAGATCAGGCTGCTTCTTGAGGCCGTAGAGGCTTCCAAAAAGGATCTCAAGGCCGACAAGATCCGAGACGTGATCAAGAAGACCGTCCCCACCTTCGTCGACCCCGAGGAGGTAAACCGCAAGGCGGATTCTTCCGACGAGATGAAGATGGCCTCCGAGGAGAAGTGATCGGTCATGACGGAACGCTTGCTGCTGGTCGTTGAGATCATCGGCACCGTGGCCTTTGCCGTTTCCGGAGCCATGGTGGGACTGAGAAAGGGAATGGATATTTTCGGGGTCTGCATTCTGGGCCTCGTTACCGCCGTGGGCGGGGGTGTGATCCGGGACTTGGTTTTGGGCAATACGCCGCCTGCTACGTTTCAGAGTCCGGTCTACGCTCTTGTGGCCGTGGCGGTGTCGCTGATCGTGTTTCTGCCCTTCGTTCGTCGGTTGTTCGACCGGTTTCAGAATTTTTACGATCACCTTCTTCTGGGGATGGATTCCCTGGGACTGGGGATTTTTACCGTGGTAGGGGTCCGCACCGCTTACGACGCGGGGCACGACGGCTTCTTTCTGCTGATCTTCGTGGGTGTGATCACCGGCGTGGGCGGCGGGGTCCTGCGGGATATCCTGGCCGGGCAGACTCCCTATATTTTCGTCAAGCATATCTACGCCTGCGCCTCTTTGGTAGGGGCCGTGATCTGCGTGGTGCTGTGGGGGCTGATCGGCGGGATGTGGTCGATGATCTCCGGCGCCGCGTCCGTGGTGGTTTTGCGCACCCTTGCCGCCCATTTCCGATGGAATCTGCCCCGGGCGGAATTGCATTGATCCCAAAACCGGACTTTCCTTATTTTTAAGGAAGGTTCGGTTTTTTGCGGCTCTTTTCCTTGACAAGCAGGGAAATATGTGGTATAATAATAAACGTTGATAAGTCAACCTTTTTCAAAATATAAAGTTCGGAAAGGAAGAACGCTATGTCTGAATACAAAATGCAGCTGACGCCGGAACAGATCGATATTCTGGAAGGCAAGCAGGGCGAAACCGCCGCAAAGGTCATGAAGACCCTCGTTCTCTACGGAGAAACCTTCGGGGCGGAAAAAATGGTTCCCGTCACCGGGGAGAAGGGCCATCTGGTCACCAGCTTCGGCTTCGGCGTGATGAAGCCGGTCTTTGCGCTGATGGATCAGCTGATCGAATCCGGTACCGTCTCCAAGCAGGCCTTTACCGTAGACCCCAAGCCCATGGATAAAAACGTCCCCTCCAATCTTATTGAGGATATCGTCTTCAAGGCGATCATGTATTCCGCGCAGAAGCCCTACGACGAACAGCTTCGCAAAATGGGCATCGAGGGCAGCGACGCTTATACCTGTACCTGCTATCTGGAGGAGGTGGGCAATACTCCCAAGAAGGGGGATATTCTCTCCTGGGCCGAATCCAGCGCCGTGGTCTACGCCAATTCCGTGTTGGGCGCCCGTTGTAACCGCAATTCCGGCATCATCGATCTCTTTGGCTCTATTATCGGCTACGTTCCCTATTTCGGTCTTTTGACCGACGAGGGGCGGAAGGCCAATTGGATCATCGATATTCAGACCACGGGGAAGCCCGAAGCTCAGCTGCTCGGCTCTGCCATCGGCATGAAGGTCATGGAAGACGTTCCTTACGTCAAGGGATTGACGAAGTGGATCGGCAACGAGCTGAACGACGACGCTAAGGCGTATCTGAAGAACTTCGGCGCCGCTACCGCATCCAACGGGGCCGTGGGGCTCTATCATATCGACGGGCTGACTCCCGAAGCCGTGGAAATGGGCGAAGATCTTATCAACGAGAACGCCAAGGTCTACGTCATTGACGATGCGGAGCTGGAACGGGTCAAGGCCAATTATCCCGTCATCTGGAAGGATCCCGCCGCCACCCCCAAGCTTTGCTTCATCGGATGCCCCCATCTGACCATGGCCGAGTTGAACGACTGGACCGAAAAAGTGGTCGCCGGCCTTGCCGCCAGCGGACGGAAGAAGGTTTCCGTTCCTACGGTCTTCACCGCCGCCCCCGCCGTGGTTCAGGCCTTTAACGCCACCCCCGCCGCCGAAAAGCTGAAGGAAACCGGCGTGGTGCTCAGCTATATCTGCCCCCTCATGTATATGAATAATCCCCTCTGCGGTAAAAAACCGGTCATTACCAACTCCAATAAATTGCGTACTTACACCACTTCCCGGTATTATACCGACGAAGAGATCCTCAATATCATCACGAAGGAGGTCAAATAAATGAAAACCTTCCAAGGCCGTGTCGTCGTTGCCGGCACCTGCGAGGCGGAAGCCTTAGTATCCCACGGCGGATTCAATACCCTTGCTTCGTTCCAGAAGAGCCTCCTGTTCGGAGATAAGACCGCAAAATGCGCCGATCAGAACAACCCCGATCTTTACGGTCAGGTCATGGCCGGTAAGGCGCTGTGCCTGCCCATGACCATCGGATCCACCACCGGCGGGCTGGTGCTTTATTGCGCCAATTCTATGGGGCGCAATCCCGCCTGCCTGCTCTTCTCCAAGCCCATCGATTCTTTGGCCGCCGCCGGCGCCGTGCTGTCTGCCGTCTGGTCGGAAAATCCCATGCCTACCATCGATAACCTGGGGGATGAATTCCTGGAAGCCGTCAAAACCGGCGACAAGATTACCGTCTCCGCCGACGGCGTGGTTACCGTCGAATAAGCTTAAATCCTTGAAAAATGCGCAAAAAACCGCCCTCCCCAGATCGGGAAGGGCGGTTTTTCTCGTCCGATTTTCTGTCCCTGAAACCGAACGAAACTCTTTCGGAAAACAAATGCAAAATACCGGGTTCGCCCGGCAGACAAAGAGCGCCTTCATACCACGCTCTTTCTCTGCCGCCCAACTCCCCCGGGGGGGGAGTTGGGTGGCTGGGTTTATTGCCGTTAGAATTAGTTCTGTACCAAACGGTATTTACCGTCTTTGGCTTCGAAGGTGCAGCTTGCTCCGTTAGAGTCGGTAACGTCAAACGTGCAATCTTCAATTGTAACGCCGTTTACTTTGGAAACCAAGCTATCGCCACCAAAGGGAGAAAGCACAAAATTATCTATCTCGATATCTGTGTCTTTGATCTCAAGAGTGGAAGCTTGATTAAGAGTAATTATAGCAGTACCATTCGTCTTGAAGGTACCGACGTTGATCTTTGCACCGTCGATAACGACTGCGACTTTGCCATTATTGTTTATAAGTGCGGTGCCAAGGTAATCAACGTTAACAACGGTGTCTTCACCAAGAGTAAGGTCTCCGTACACGTTGAAAGGATTGGGAGAATAGTTATCGCAGCCTGTTACATTGATCGTGACGTTTTCGATCACAGTGCTACCGTATCCGAGGAGCACCGCCGTATCGCCTCCGGATACGTTGATCTCTGCACCGTCTTTGGACGAGGTGATGATTATGTTGGGGGCCGCATTGCTCTGGGACTGGAACAAAGTAGAGGAGCCGGCATCTACCTTATGACCGTTAAGATCGATCGTAACGTCCTTTGTATTCATAAGAGTATCGGAGAGAGCAACGTCAGCGGTCAACTGAACTACGCCGCCCTTGGAAATAGCTGCTTCAAGCTCCGCCGTGGTTGCAGCCTTAGGAATTTCTACAACAGTATAAGTACCATTTGCATTTTCGACAGCCATATAGCCGTCAGCAACGAATGCAGTGGGATCGACGGCATAGGTACCGCCAGTGATCTCGATCGAGTCTGCCTTATCGGTGCCGACCTTGGTGGCGTAGGTGCCGCCGGCAAGCTTCACGGAAGCATTCTTCGCTCCGACCGTTACGAAGACGGAGGAATAGTCTCCGCCATGGGTGGCGGGCTTAAAGGACCCATCGTTAATGGTGAGTTCTGCGTTGCCCTGAGACTGCACCCAGACCTGACCGTCGAAGGCGCCTCCGTTGATGGTGGCAGAACCGTTCCAGATGCGGAGAGAACGGCTATAGGGAGCTTCAATCTTACCACCGTTGA
Source organism: Eubacteriales bacterium (assembly GCA_045543655.1). GTDB lineage: Bacteria > Bacillota > Clostridia > Oscillospirales > UBA644 > RGIG995. The sequence continues at coordinate 61,036 of JAZPXN010000060.1, read as the reverse complement.
TGGTCGTGGTGCCGTTGTAGTGGAAGATGGCGTTGTTCCCGTTGTAGGGCTGGGTTCCAAGGTGTTCAATGATACCGCTTTCTACGGTCAGCGTTCCGGAATTGCGGATGGTGTAACTTGCCCAACCAACGTTAGGATCGCCTGCTCCGGTATCGGTGAAGGAGATTCTGCCGGTTCCGACGCTGTCTTTGATCGTCAGAGTGCCGTTGTTTCCAATCATCTCATAAGAAGCAGTACAGGCCTTGGTCTGCTTGATATCGAAGCCTGCCAGGTCGATGGTGACGGTCTTGCCGGCGGGAATGACGATACCTTCGGTCAGTTCGATGTCAGCGCCCAGAACGATCAGATCGTAATCTGCGGCAAGAGCGGCGGCCAGTTCAGCTTCATCGTCGATGGTGGCCATCTTGTCGTACTGATTGTTGAAGGAGTCGGATTCGTGGGTCATCTGAGTGGCAAAGACGGTGATGCCAATGCCTTTGATTTCCAGGCCCTGGTATTCGTTGCCGGCTTCTTCCTTCATATGACCCATGATGACGAGTTCGTCGGAAACCGCGTCCTTGGTCAGAAGCGTGCCGCTGTAGTTGGCGAGGGTGACGGGGTCATTGTTTGCAATCTCGATCTTCCATTCGATGGCTTCGAGAAGCTTCGCGTCGCCGTCAACGCCGTTGACAACGAAGTTGTACTTCAGAGCCAGGTTGCCGTTGTTCCGCAGACGGAGCATGGGCAGAGCGTAGGTACAACCGGGTTCCCAAAGAATCGCTTCATTGGCGGGGGCGCCTGCGGCTTTCTGGAAATTCAGAGTCTTGCCTTCGGCGTTATTCCAGGTTGCACCGTCGTCGGTGGAGTATTCCAGAACGATATCAAGAGTACCGGACTGGATGGTGTTGACTCCGGTGGTGACGGAGTCGGTGAACCACGCGAAAGTGGTGCCGACCAGCATGGATACGCAGAGAACCAACGAAAGAACGCTGAGCATCAATGCTTTTTTGGTGTGCTTTTGCATACTTTACCTCCTAATCGGATTGAATAAAATTATTTCGCAGAGGTATGAACTCTACGATTTTTATTTTACCATATTTCGTATCAAAATGCAACAATTTTTCTCTTTGAAATGATATAATTTACAAAAAATTTGGATTTTTGGCTACCTATTTATTATTATGCGGCGTTATTTTTGTCGCATTGTCTCTTTGTGCCGTCCCGGTTGCCGTCGGAATTTTCCGGAATTCTCCGCCCGTTCCGGCAGCCGACGCCGTGTCATCGCCGTCAAAATCCGCCGTCGGTGGGGGAATGGGGCGTTGGGGTTGCGGCGTTTTTCACGGATTTCATACCTCTGCGAAAAATTTCATATACAAATTTTCCCGGAAAGTCTTGCTATTTCCGGGATTTTATGCTATAATAGAGAAAAAAGAAGGAGGTTTGTTATATGCCGGTTTCGAATCGCAAAAAGGTGTTTATTTCGGTTCTTTTGGCCGCGGTGCTGTGTTGCGGCGTGATGGCTTGGGTGGACGGCGTATGGATGCCGGGCTACGCCCTGAAATCCGCCGTAAAAATCGGGCTGTTTCTTCTCATGCCCTTTCTCTGTTCGTTGTGGAACCGGGAAATCGCCTGCCGATCTCTCTTTCGGGTCAACCGGAAAGGGTTGCTTCTTGCCCTGGGACTGGGCGCCGCCGTCTTTGCCGTGATCTTAGGCGGATATTTTTTGCTGTCCCCCTATTTCGATTTTTCCAACATCGCAACCTCCCTCACCGCCTCCACGGGAGTGAACGGAGATAATTTTATTTTTGTTGCAATTTATATTTCTTTTATCAACTCTCTTCTGGAGGAATTTTTCTTTCGGGGCTTCGTGTTTTCCAATCTGAAAAATTCCACGAACCGTATCTTCGCCCACGCCGTCAGCGCTCTGCTTTTTTCTCTCTATCATGCGGCGATGATGATCGGATGGTTCTCTCTTCCTCTGTTCCTACTCGTCATGGTCGGCCTTGCGGCGGGCGGGGTGATCTTTAATCTTTTGAATGAAAAGGGCGGCACCCTGTTCGTCTCGTGGATCGTTCATATGTTTGCCAATTTTGCCATCAACGCCATTGGATTTATGTTGTTGAAATAGTTCTTGGAGGAGCATTATGACTTATTATTCCGGACCGGATCGGGGCGGAGAATTCTGGTTCTATCGACCGGGAGATCTGCGTACCTGCGATTATTGGTTTGCCGAAGACCGGGGTGTTTATCACTCCTATTTTTTGGAATTCCATCCCCTGGAAGATGGCAGCTTCGATCAGCGTATCGGCCACGGCGTTTCCCGGGATCTGAAGGAATGGGAATATTGCGGCACGGTGCTCCGGGGCCGGGTGGAAGGTGGCTTTCCTGACGGGAATCTGGCGACGGGCAGTGTCGTGCGGCATAAGGGCCGATTTTATATGCTTTATACCGCTCACGGGTCGAAGAAAGGGCTTGCCTTGGCGGTCAGCGACGATCTGAGCTGCTGGAAAAAAATTGGCGACGGTCCGGTGATTGATTCCCAACGTATTTACGAGCTGGAATACGAGGGGAGTACGCATCCCGTTCGGATCCTCGCAGACCCCTATATTTATCCCGAGCCTATCGACGGATATTACTATTGTTACGTGAATTCCTTCGCGTTGGATCAGACCAAAAACAACCGGGCTTGTCAGGCCATGTTTCGCTCCTCGGACTGTCTTCATTGGGAGCCTTACCGGCTGGCGATGTGCACTCCCGGCATTGATCGGGGTGAGACGAGTCAGGTCTGGGAAAAGGACGGGAAATGGTATCTGTATTTCGGTGCCTGCGTGGTGGATCCCGATTCCAAGGACGATTTTGCCACGGTTTGGTACAGTAATTTCGTTTATTGCGCGGATTCCTTTCAAGGGCCCTTCCGGCCAATGGACCGGTCCAAGCTGACCGTCAATACCGATCGGAAATACTATATTTTTAAGCGGGTTGTCTCTTCCGGCGGACGGGAGTTGGGTTGTTTCTTTTCCGGAAACGACGGACTTCTCGGCCCTTATGAGATGAAATATACCGGTGAGGGGATCGACCTTTTGCCAATACATTCCGAAAAAGGGGAGTCTTTATGAAATTCGTTATTGACCACGATTATCATCTGCACTCCAATCTTTCCCCCTGTGCGAACGATCCTCTGCAGACGCCGGAAAATATGTTGAGATGGGCGGAGGATAACGGCCTTCGGAATATTTGTCTGACCGACCATTTCTGGGATGCGGCGGTGCGCCCGGCGGGGGATTACCTCAGCGGAACCTACCGGAATAACGATTACGCCTGCCTTTCTTCTGCCCTTCCCCTGCCTCAATCGGAGAAGACGAAATTTCATTTCGGATGCGAAGGGGAGATGGACTTTTCCTTTCAGATCGGCATCTCGCCGGAGATTGTGGAAAAGATGGATTTTATCGTCATTCCAACCACCCATCTTCATATGCCGAGGCTGACCATCCACCCCGATGCCACTCTGGAAGAGCGGGCGGTTCTGTATACTCACCGCATCGACGCCTTCCTTGACTCCGGGCTGCCGGCGGGGAAGACCGGCCTTGCTCATATGGTTTGCTCTCTTTTGGCGCCCGGTTCCTGGGAAGACCATCTGCGGGTGCTGGACATGATCCCCGACAGCGTGTTTTATCATCAGTTTCGCCGCATGCGGGAGAAAAATTACGGCGTAGAACTGAATATCGAAATGAAAAAATACACGCCGGAATCGTTGCAGACCGTTCTTCGCCCCTTTTTCATCGCGAAGGAATGCGGGTGCAAATTCTATCTCGGCTCCGACGCCCACACCACCGCAGAGTGCTCCCGCGCCATGGAGAATTTCGAATTGATGATCTCCGCTCTCGATATGAAGGAATCCGAAAAATATAATCCGTTCGGCTGAGGTGACTTATGAAATTTGTAATTGACCACGATTTTCATCTTCATTCCACCCTCTCTTCCTGCTGTAGCGATCCGGCGCAGCTTCCGGAGGCGATTCTGCGCTACGGGGAGGAAAACGGGCTGAAGGATATCTGTCTGACCAACCACGTATGGGACGATACCGTTGCCCCTGCAGGTCCTTGGTATCGGCCCCAGAATATTCCCCATATCCGTTCGGCCTTGCCCCTGCCCCAATCGGACGAGGTCCGCTTTCATTTCGGCTGTGAGGCGGATATCGATCGGAATCTCGTCCTCGGTCTTTCCGACGAGGCGGCGGAAGGAATGGATTTCATTAACGTGGCGGTTTCTCACCTGCATATTGAATCCAACGTCCCAAAATCCACCTCCCTCGAGCACCGGGCGGTGATCTACGTTCAGCGGATGAACGTGGCTCTTAATTCGTCTCTGCCCGACGGAAAGGTCGGCTTTGCTCACCCCACCACGCCGCTGATTGCCAGCGCAACCCCGGACGGTCATCTGCGGGTTTTGGATATGATTCCCGATTCGGTGATGATCCATCTTTTCACCCGGGCGGCAGAGCGGCGCTTCGGCGTGGAGCTGAATTTCGACGCCACTCGCTACACGCCGGAGCAGGAGCAATCGGCCTACCGGCTCTATCATATTGCCAAGGAATGCGGATGCAAATTCTATCTCGGCTCCGACGCCCACACCGGGAAGGCCCTCGCCGGGGCGATGGAGAAATTCCGGCGGATGATCGACGTTCTCGGCCTTACGGAGGAAGATAAATTCCGTCCCTTCATATAAGCTTTTTCTTATTGTAGAGATCCCGCGAAAGCACGATGCTTTTGCGGGATTTTTTCGTTAAGATCAAGGTTTTTGCGCAAAAAATTCCGTCAAAAATTGTTCAAATATTTTTTTGAAAAAGGGGTTGAAATTCTGAAAAAATTATGCTATACTGCAGGCAACCGAAAGATTCCGGTTTCCCGGCGGGAGGTCCGGGGACCGCGGTGAGGCGTACTGCCAACACCGGATTCCGTGCGCGCCCCGATCGTACCTTTTCCGAACACCAATTTTCAGCAAAAAAGGAGAAATCCGAAATGGGAACGAAGAAGAATCGTAATCTTAACGCAGATCCGGAGCCTCCGGGTGCCGGCCCGGGAGGGGTTGTCAACGTCACCTTCCGGAACCGACCGCTTTTGACGAATAAGCATCTGTCCGAAGGGGAATTGGCCCTGCTGGACGGAGCCGTACCCGTCGAAGAGACGGTGCGGTTCGTCATCGTCGGAGATCTGAATATCAAGAGTAAATACGCCACGTCCTTTCTTGCGGTGACCGACCGAAAGATCTACGGCTTTGACGCCGCCTTTGAAAAAGGGGTAAAATGCCGGGGCTTCGAAGGAATCCGCCGCGCCTACGTCAAGCGGTATTACGGCAACGCCATGCTGGTATTTTCCGAGGACGACGGGAAGAAGGACTTCGTGGATCTTTCCCGGAAATACGAGAATTTTATCCGTTTTTCCTATAAAACCGCGTCCCTCTACGATGCGGCGGCCCGTTATATTGAGAACGTTGCCGCCGGCAAAGACCCGGAGGACGAGATTGTATTCGTTCAGGCGGCCTTCGAAAAGCAGTTCAGCGTTTGTCCCAAGTGCGGGCGGACGCTGATCCGTCCCGGCGCGCCTTGCTTGAATTGCCAGTCCAAGGGTCAGATCGTCAAAAAGCTGACGGCGTATATCTGGCCGGAGAGGTTTATGCTTCTCTTTTGTCTGTTTCTTTCGGTGATCACCACCGCCGTTTCCCTGGTCCCGCCGTATATGACCAAAACCCTGGTGGACGACGTTCTGCCCAAGGGGAAGAAGGATATGCTTCTCGTCTGCGTCGCGGTGCTGCTGGGGACGTATCTGGTGCAGTACGGGATCGGCGCCGTCCGCTCGTATCTTCTGCGGGTCAGCGGGGATAAGATCGTGGCGGAGCTTCGCAACGACGTCTACCGCAAAGCGCAGCATTTGCCTATGCGGTTCTACGACCGCACCTCCACCGGATCCGTCATCAACCGGATCAGCGGGGATACCTCCACCATTCAGGCCTTTATGCTCCGGATCACCCAAGAGGTGGTGGTGCAGTTTTTCCTTCTGATCGGCATTATCGTGATCATGTTCGTCCTGAACTGGCAGCTGACTCTTTTGTCTCTGATCCCCGTGCCCTTCGTCGTGGTGGGCGCTCGGATTTTCGGGAAGAAGATCGCGCCCTTCTATCGGCGGATCTGGCGGCGATGGTCTGCGGTATCGTCTATCCTTACCGATACCATTCCCGGAGTGCGGGTCATCAAGGCCTTTACCAACGAGAAAAAGAGCGTGGATACCTTCTGCACCTATAACGGGGAATGGTTGAAGACCGATATTTCCGCCTCCCGGATAACGACGCTCTTTCCCAATATCGTCAGCTTCGTCATCTCCTGCGGATCCCTGCTGATCTGGGGCGTAGGCGGCAATCTTACCATTGACGATCCCGGGTTTTTGTCTCCCGGTCTTCTGGTGTCCTTTATTTCCTATACGTCCATGTTTTACGGGCCGGTGAATTTTTTCGCCAATCTGAACGATTCTTATCAGAACGCCCTGAACTCTGCCGAGCGCCTTCTGGATATTCTGGATGCAGAGCCGGAGGCGGATTTTGCCAAGGGGCAACACCCCAGGCATCTGAAGGGGAAGATCGAATTCAAAAACGTCAGCTTTTCCTTCGACCGCTCCAAAAAGACATTGTCCAACGTGAATCTCACCATCGAGCCGGGGGATATCGTGGGCATCGTCGGCACGACCGGGGCGGGAAAATCCACGCTGATCAATCTGCTGATGCGGTATTACGATCATTACGACGGCGAGATCCTTATGGACGGGATCAATATCAAGGATATCGATCTGGAGTTCTACCGCTCCGAGATCGGCTACGTTCAGCAGGAGCCCATGATGTTCCACGATTCCATTTATAACAACATCGCCTACGGCTGTGACCGGGTCCACGTGGAGCAGGTCATTCACGCCGCCGACGTGGCCAACGCCCACGGCTTTATCGCCCGCCTGCCCGACGGATACGATACCCTGCTCGGCGAGCGGGGCACGGGGCTTTCCGGCGGGGAGCGACAGCGGCTGTCCATTGCCCGGGCGGTGCTTCGCAATCCCAGCATTCTCTTCCTTGACGAGGCAACCGCCTCCGTGGACTCCGAAACCGAAAGTCTCATTCAGGACGCCATTGACAACCTCATCCGGGGGCGCACTACCCTTATGATCGCCCATCGTCTTTCCACCCTGCGGAAGGCCAATAAGATCATCGTCGTGGATAAGGGCGAGATCCTGGAGATGGGCACGCCGGAGGAATTGATGGCCCTGAAGGGGAAATATTATAAGCTGGTGCAGATCCAGACCATGTCCGATCAGATCCGCAAATCCAAGGAAGAAGAGAGGTTTGACTGATGGAACGGATTTATATTGAAAACGACGTCGCCCGCTTCACCCGGAAGGAGATCACCATCGTGGATCTGGAGCTGTACGACGGGCGCAAATTCGAAAACCTGGAGCCCCGGCGCCTGTTCCCCATGACCGGTCTTGAAAAATATATCACTCTGTTGGATCAGGAAGGGCGGGAGGTGGCCGTGATCCGGGATCTGCGCACGCTGCCGCCCGAGGAACGGAGAATTATCGAGGAGTGTCTCGACGAGTATTATCTCATTCCCCGTATCGTGAAGATCCATGAATGTAAAGAATCCTTCGGGCTTCTCACCATCAAGGCGGAGACCGACCGGGGAAATGCCGTCATTGAGATCCGCAATATCCTCCACGGGCTGAAGCTGCTCTACGGATCCCGGGTGCTTCTCCGGGACAGCAACGACAACCGCTACGAAATCCCCGACCTGAACCGGCTGGATCGGAAAAGCCGGGCTATGATCGATTCGTTCTTATAATCGGAAGGAGAGCATTGTTATGAAACTGATTCTTGCCATTGTCAACAACGACGACAGCGCCGTGGCGTCCGCCGCCCTGACCGACGCAGGATTTTTCGTCACCCGCCTTTCCACCACCGGCGGTTTTCTGATGGTGGGGAATACTACCCTTTTGATCGGTACGGAGGACGACCGGACCGACGAGGCTGTGGGGATTCTGAAGGAGCATTGTACTACCCGCAGGCACGTCAATTCTCACACCTCCTCCTTTGGCGCCGGCATGAAGAGCAACAGCCTGCCCGAGGAGGTCACCGTGGGCGGAGCTACGGTTTTCGTGATGGACGTGGGACGGATGGAAAAATTCTAACTTTTGTGAACAATATCAACGATCCCCTTGACTTGTCAGGGGGATCGTATTATAATATAAGAAAAACCATTCGATAAAAAAGGAGATACCACCATGGCTCTGACTACTGAACAGATCAATTCCGTGAAGGGAAGAGGATTTTTACGCAACCGGGGAACCGATTGCTTCTCCGGCCGGATGCCTGCCCCCGGCACCGTTTTTACGGCGGAAAATATGCGGGATATCGCCACTCTGGCCGAAAAATACGGCAACGGCAAAATGATCCCCACCAGCCGGCAGTGCATTGAGGTTCCCGGCATCCACTTTGATAACATCCCCGCTGCCGAGGCGTTTGCGGCGGAGCACGGCCTTCTTTTCGGCGGCACCGGCCCCAAGGTCCGCCCCGTGACGGCCTGCAAGGGCACTACCTGCGTTTTCGGCTGCTACGATACCCAGGCCTTGGCAAAGAAGATCCACGAGGAGTATTATCTCGGCTGGAAGGACGTCAAACTGCCCCATAAGTTTAAAATCGGCGTAGGCGGATGCCCCAACAGCTGTATCAAGCCTTCCCTGAACGATTTCGGCGTGGAGGGCCGCCGCGTCCCCGGTCAGAAGGGAGCCGCTTATCAGATCTACGTAGGTGGAACCTGGGGGAAGACCACTCGGATGGGCACAGCTCTGTCCCGCCTTGTGACCGAAGAGGAGGTTCTTCCCATTCTGGAAAAGACCATCCTTTGGTTCCGGGAAAACGCTTTTGCCAAGGAGCGTCTCGGCAAAGCCATCGACCGTATCGGTGCGGATCGGCTGGAAGAGGCTCTGTTTTCCGACGATCTGTTGAACCGCAAGCAGTCCATCCTTGCCGCCGAGATCAAAGAGGCTTGACGTGAAGCGCTTTTTTGCTCTGCTCTTTTGTCTGATTACGTCCCTTTCCCTTGCCGCCTGCGCCGGGGGAGGGGAGAGCCCTGCGGCGCCCAACGGCGTTGCCGTTACCGACGCTATGGGCAATACCGTCACGCTTACGCCCCATTCCCGGGTGGTTTCCTGCTACGGCTCCTTTGCCGATTGCTGGGTCTTGGCCGGGGGTTCTCTCGTAGGGGTGACCGACGATGCGGTGGAGGAGGGGATCGTTCCCGCTGGCGGCGTAACCGTGGTTGGGTCGGTGAAAAACGTCGATCTGGAGATCGTGCTTTCCCTTGCCCCCGATTTCGTCATTCTCTCCGCCGATCTTGCGGCCCACCTAAAGCTGGAAGACGCATTAAAGGCGGTAAAGATCCCTTACGGCTATTTCCGTGTGGATACCTTTTCGGACTATAAAGCCCTGATGGGGCAATTCTGCGCCGTCACCGGACGGGAAGATCTTTACCGCGCCCACGTGCTTTCCGCAGAAGAGGAGATTTCCTCCGTATTGGCCAGAATCCCCTCGGGATCGGCCGATACCGTTCTTCTCATCCGGGTCTATTCCACCGGCATGAAGGCGAAGCGCGACGATAATCTGGCCGGGCAGATTCTGAAGGAATTCGGTCTGCGGAATATTGCCGACGAAAACGAAGGCCTGCTGGAGGATCTGAGCGTGGAGAAGATCCTTCTGGAGGATCCGGATCATATCGTCGCCCTTGCGATGGGAGATCAGGCCGCCGCCGACGAATTTTTGCGGCAGAACGTGGAGAATAACCCTGCATGGGCCGGCCTTACCGCAGTGAAGGAAGGGCGGTACTCCATGCTTCCCAAGGATCTCTTCCATTACAAACCCAACGAACGCTGGGGGGAAAGCTATGAATATCTGGCAAAAATCATCTACCCCGAAATTTTCGGATAAAAACAGGCACGGGAATTTTTCCGTGCTCTTGCTCGTTCTCGCCCTTTTGGTGATTCTTGCCTTTTTTGCGGCGCTTTGTTTCGGGTCGGTCAAGGCCGATCCGTCCGAAGCGCTGTCTGCGTTGTTTCGGGGGGATCTTTCTTCTCCTTCGCTTCGCATTCTTCTGTATCTGCGGTTGCCCCGGGCCTGCGGGGCGCTGTTGGCGGGGATGGCGTTGGCTGTGTCCGGGGTGCTGATCCAGGCGGTTCTGCATAATCCTATGGCCGCCCCCAACGTGATCGGCGTCAACTCCGGGGCGGGATTGGGTGCCGTTCTGATGCTTGCCGTGTTCCCCGGTCTTGCGGGATATCTTCCTCTTGCGGCCTTTTTGGGGGCCGTGGGGGCTTGCCTTTGTATTTACGCCATTTCTCTGAAGACCGGCGCCAACCGTATGACCGTCACTCTGGTTGGGATTGCCGTGGGGTCGGTGCTGAACGCAGGGATCAATACGGTGAAAACCTTGTATCCCGACAGCGTTTACGATGCGGATGCCTTTATGATCGGCGGTCTTTCGGGCGTCACCTTTTCCCGGCTTTCGGTTCCGGCGGTGCTGATCCTTTTGGGGGTCCTTGCGGCGGAAGCTCTCTCCCGGGATGCGGATATTCTGGCCCTTGGCGACGAGACGGCGAAGAGCCTTGGAATGAAGGTTCGCAGGACGCAATTGCTGTTGCTCTGTCTTGCGTCGGTTCTGGCGGCTTCGGCGGTCAGCTTTGCGGGGCTTTTGGGGTTCGTAGGGCTGGTCGTTCCCCATATTGCCCGTCGGTTCGTGGGAGAAAATCATCGGTATCTGATCCCGATTTCCGCCTTGGGCGGCGCGTTTTTGGTGCTGGTCTGCGATCTTCTGTGCCGGGTGCTGTTCGCCCCTTACGAATTGCCCGTAGGCATTCTTCTGTCCTTTGTGGGCGGCCCCTTCTTTATTTTCTTGATTCTTTCAAGGGGGAGACGCTATGATTGAAGCCTTCGGATTATCTTACGCTTACGAGAAAAAACCGGTATTCTCCGATCTTTCGTTTTCCCTTTCCTCCGGAAAGCTTTACGGGATCGTCGGTCCCAACGGATGTGGAAAAACCACGCTGATCCGTCTGCTTTGCGGACTCGTCCGTCCCGGAGCAGGACGCCTGACGGCCAACGGCAGGGATTATAACGATTATCCGGCGCGGGAGCTTGCCCGTACCGTATCTCTGTTGCCTCAATTCCGCTCCCTTCCTCCCGTAACGGTGGAAGAACTGACGCTCCGGGGGCGCTATCCCCATCTCGGGGCCCGGCGCATGACCGACCGGGATCGGAAGATTGCCGCAAAGGCAATGGTTGACGCAGGGGTTGCCGACCTTGCCGGAAGAGACGTGACAACCCTCTCCGGGGGGGAGCGCCAGCGGGCCTGCATGGCTCTGCTGTTGGCCCAGGATACCCCTTGTATCCTTCTGGACGAGCCCACCACTTATCTGGATATTTCCCACCGCTTCGCTTTGATGGAGCAGCTGAAAGGTCTTGCATCGCAAGGACGCTGCGTTGCGGCGGTGCTCCACGATCTGTCGCTGGCTCTGCGGTATTGCGACGAGGTTCTGGTGTTGAACGACGGTAGGCTTCAGGCCGTCGGCGCGCCGGAAGAGATTCTTGCCTCCGGTTGTCTGGAAGCGGTCTTTCACGTCCGTTGTCTTCCTGCGGAGAACGGCCGGGACGTACTCTTCCTGCCGGAAAAATAACGGAAAAATCCCCGAAAGAACGGTAAAATTCTTTCGGGGTGTTTTTATGCGTTTTTCGGTTCCTGCAAGGCTTCTCTGTCCTTTTTTGCCGCCCGGATGACGAACTGCATGGCGATGAATACGCCCAGCATCAAAAGGGCGGAAGCGTAGATAGCGGGCACGTACGTCCCCGTAAGGTCGTAGCAGATATTTGCGACGGGGGCGCCCACGGCGTATCCGGCGGTATTCACCGAGGCCACGATGCCGAGAACCTTGGGATAGGAGCGTTCTCCGAAGAGATCTGCGGCAAAAATGGGGAGCATAATGGTTTCCAGAGGAAGCGCGAGGGAGGAGAAGATTCCGTAGAGCAGGGCAAAGCCTTTTCCGAGGGGAGAAGTCGTAATATTTGCCAGCAGCAGAAATACGGCTATAGCGGTGATAAAGCAGATGTTTGCGGTGGTGCGAAGGCCTTTTTTATCGTAAACGAAGCCCACGCCGAGTTTGAACACCGTCAGGGCAATGGAGTGAAGGCTTAAGACGGTAGCGACGTATCCTTCGTCCAGCCCCGTGTCCCGCATCATCGGCGCCGCCACGCCGCCGACCCCCTGAAGAAGCATCCCCGTGACGAAAATACAAGCCAACGCGCCGTAGAAATAGGGCTTTTTGCAGATGACTGAAAATTCGAATCCCAGCCAGTTCATGCCCCGTTTTTTCGATTTTGCGGCCGGCGTAGCCTTATCGGCGGGGGTCTGCTTTTTGTTTCGTATCAAAAGAACCACGGCGGTGCCGACCACCAAAAGGATCAGAATGACCAGCCGGTAGGCCTTCCGGTATCCGAAGGGATTTCCTTCCTCGTAGATGATGGGAGAGACGATCTGAAGCGCCAGCGCCGCGCCAAGGCCGTTTGCCGCCAGGATGGCTCCCATGACGGTTCCCTTGTTTTCCTTGAACCATTTCCCGATGACGCTTCCCACCATGGTCGTGGTGGTCCAGGATAATCCGGCGCCCAGAAAGATGCCGCCCAGATAAAAGACGAAGACGTTGTTGCCTACGGAATAGAGAAGCATGGATGTAATCAGGCAGAGGAAGCCGGCTCCGATCAGCTTCCGTTCTCCGAACCGGGCCACCAGGGCTCCAAAGAAAACGTTGACGATGGAGGTGGTGATATAGCGGCAGCTGTCGTTGATGGAAAAGGCGCTTCTGGAAATATCCAGCGCTTCGGTGATGGCGGCGATATAGATGCTTTTGCTGGAAGAACAGAAGCCCAATACCGTAAAGACCATCAAAAACATCGCTCCGGCGACGAACCATTTACGGTCAATTTTTTTTGGAATCCTTTTCACGCTCAGACCTCCCCAAAAAACAGCCGGCCAAAAGCATTTCTGCTCCGGCCGGAGTATTTTCAATTGCTTTCACGGTATTATTATAGCACTTTTCGGTAGCCTTCGCAATACCGTTTGTTGGTTCTTTTCCTCAATTTGTTGGTTGTCGTCAGGGATGGATCGTCCGGTCGGTGGCGTTCAGCTGTACGGCGCTCTGAATGGAAAGAGGGCATACGTTAACGGCGGTCTTCCCCCGGTTGATGACCAGAGGCGCCCCCGTGGCGGCGTCGGTCAGGGTCAGGTTTCCGTCCCGGCTGTCCCGGCTCCAGGTGATGGGGGTGGCCTTCCCTTCGCTGATCCAGATCCCGTCTCCGGTACCGGTGGTGGTGATGGACAGGAGCTCGTCCCGGAGGATGGAGGTCTTGCAATAGAGCAGGATCACGTTCTTGAAGGTCAGCTGAGCGTTGTTGTGGCTGTCCATATGGGGCTGGCCGTTGTACTGATAGCGGAAATAGACGCCCGCCGCAAAATCGTAAACGTAGTCCACCGTCTGATAATTGGACATGGGGATATATACGTTCAGCGCGTCGGCCGTTCCGGCGGGAGCCTTGGCGTCCGCCTCGGGGAAGGCAAAGGGATAGGCGTATCCCTCCCGCAGATCGGTGCGGTATTTGTAGTAGGCAATGGCCTTGCTGATGCCTTCGCCGGTTCCCATCAGAGTATGCTCGTAGGCCATGGTCTTCCGGCGCTCCGCATCCCGGTAATAGGTTCCGGAAAGGCTGTCGTTGATGTTGTTGATCTTCCGGCTGATGATCTCCGCGTCTCCCTCGGTGCTGGCGCCGCAGTGGGCGTAGATGGCGTCGTAAGCCTGGGCAAAATCCAGATAATAGGGGCGGCAGGAGCGGATGGAGCCGATGACCTCCAGATTCTCATAATCGGAGAAGAGGGCCATCAGCCGGGTAATCCCCCCTTCCACCAGACATTCGAACACGACGTCCGCTTCGCTGATGCCCTCCTGGGGCAGGGACTGCTTGATGTTGTTGACCATCACGGCCAGGGGGCGCTTGCCGGCGGTATCCCGCGGGGCCTCAAGACCGGTGAGGGGGTTGTAATATACGACGGGCTCCGGCTCGGGGATGACGTCGGAGTCTGCAGACGATACGGAAGCTTCGGCATCGGAGGAGGCCGTTCCGGTATTGGTGTCGGTATTCTTGGGCTGATCCTCGCCGCAAGCCGCAAAGGAAAGGGCCAGAACGGTGATCAAAAGGAACGATAAGAAGATTTTTGCTTTTTTCATGGGAGGTCCTCCGATATATTTTATATTACTATTATAAAATACTTCCGGAAATTTGTCAATCCTTCTGTTTCTATGTTCAAAAATGTGTTAAAAACCGATGGAAATTTCTTCCCATCGGTTTCGGTTATTTCGCTTTTGCTTCGATCCGCTTTCTCAATTGCCGCTCCCGTTTTTTCAGGACGATGCGGTAGGTTACGTAATGGGCAAGGAAGGTGATCGTCCAGGAAATGGGGTACGAGATATAGAGCATTTCCGGCGTATGATGCAGAGGCATGATCCAGAAGATCCACGCCAGACGGAAGCCGCAGACCCCCAGGACCGAGGTGATCATCGGCGCAAGGGAGACTCCCATTCCCCGGAGAAGCCCGGAGGCCACGTCCATCATCCCGCAGAGGAAATAGGGGAGAACGATGATCCAGAGGCGGATAACGCCGTAATCGATGGACTCGGGGGAGTCCTTGATATAAATGCCGAGCAGCTGCTTTCCGAACAGCGTGACCGTGCCGCCGGTGAGAAGCCCTACGGTCACAACGACGCCGAGACAGACCCAGGCTACTTTTCGGATATTGTCAAAGCGTCGGGCGCCGTAGTTCTGCCCCGTAAAGTTCAGCGCCGCCTGATAAACGGAGTTCATGGAGGTGTAGACGAATCCTCCCAGGCTGATGGCCGCTGAATTTCCTGCCAGCATCACCGAGCCAAAGGAATTGACCGTGGATTGCACCATGACGTTGGAGATGGCGAAAAGGGAGCTCTGAAGCCCCGAGGGAAGACCGATGCGCAAAATCTTTTTCAGGGGACCCCAAT
Organism: Eubacteriales bacterium; assembly: GCA_045543655.1. Classification (GTDB taxonomy): domain Bacteria; phylum Bacillota; class Clostridia; order Oscillospirales; family UBA644; genus RGIG995. The sequence goes on along the minus strand of JAZPXN010000060.1, from coordinate 45,896 downwards.
GAATCTTCAGTTCCTTGAGAATCAGCCGACAGGCATCCTTCCGCCGCATCAGGGCAAGGATCACCAGCACTGCCGACAGCACCTGGGAAGCCACCGTAGCAATTGCCACTCCGTCCACGTTCCGGCCGAAGACCGTGACGAAAAGAGTATTCAGCATCACGTTCAGGACCCCGGAGCAGGTCAGAAAAATCAAGGGAGATTTGGTATCGCCCGCCGCCCGCAGAATGGCGGCGCCAAAGTTATAGACCAAAGATGCGGCGCTGCCGCAGAAATAGATCTTCATGTAAAGGGTGGAAAGGGGCAGCTCCTGCTCCGGCGTATCCATCCAGCGAAGCATATCGTCGGAAAACAAGAGCCCCAGAACGGATAGGATAACGCCGCAGATCAAGGCCAGAGGAATTGCGGTATGAACGGTCTTCTTCACCGCCCGGGAATCTCCTGCGCCGATGGCTTGCGCTACGGCCACGCCGCCGCCTACGCCGAGACCCATGAAGAGGTTGACGAACAGCGTCGTCAGGGAGGAGGTTGCTCCCACCGCCGCCACGCAGGTGCTTCCGCAGAATTGTCCCACGATGATCAGATCCGCCGCGTTGAAGGCCAGCTGCAGCAGTCCCGTAAAAAGAATGGGGATGGAATACAGTACGACCTTCTTCAGGAAGGGGCCTTCGCAGAGATTTACGTTATTCCGGGCCATGACGAGCAATCCTTTCCGTTTTTTCGTTATAAGAAGAGCTTCGTTATTCCGATTGCGCCAGAATGCGCGCGTTCAGCTTCCGTTGCTGATTTTTCAGAATCAGCCGATAGGCTACGTATTCTGCCGCCGCGGTGACGATCCAGGAAACGGGATAGACGAGGTAAAGAAGGATCGCCCGAGTCTCCAGGGGAAGGTGGGTCAGTTGATTCCAGCCCAGCATAACCCATCCGACCCGGAGTCCGCAGACCCCGATGACGGAGATCAGCATGGGGGAGATGGATGCGCCCATTCCCCGCAGTACGCCGCTGAGAACGTCCATAAGCGCAATGGTGAAATAGGGAAGAAGCACGTAGGTGATCCGGATCATGCCGTATTCGATGGCCTGAGCGGAGTCCGTGATGTAGATTCCAAGAAGCGGTCTGCCGAAGAGCCAGAGGATCACGGCGAAGACCGTCCCCACCGTAATGCTGCAGGCAAGACAGATATTAACCACCTTTTTCACGTTGCCGTAGCGCCGGGCACCGATATTCTGTCCCACGAAATTCAGGGCGGATTGATGGAAGGAATTGATGGTGGTATAAAGGAAGCCCTCCAGGTTTGCCGATGCGGCGTTGCCGGACATAAACACCGAGCCCAGAGAGTTGACCGAAGATTGCAAAATAACGTTGGAGATGGAGAACATGGCGCCCTGGATCCCGGAAGGCACGCCGATTCGGATGATCTTGAGCAGGGGGCCTTTATAGATCTTCAGCTTCCGAAGCTCCAGCCGGCAGGCGTCCTTCCTTCGGGTAAGGGTGAGAAGGATCATGGCCGCCGCAAAGAATTGGGAAATGACCGTTGCCAACGCAACCCCCGCCACGTTCATGTGGAAGACCGTCACGAAGACGGTGTTCAGTGCTACGTTGATGATCCCTGCCGCCGTCAGGAAGATCAGCGGAGATTTCGTATCGCCCGCCGCCCGCAGAATGGCGGCGCCGAAGTTATAGACCATGGGGCCGAGAATGCCCGCAAAATAGATTTTCATATAAAGCGAAGAAAGGGGAATGACGTCGTCCGGAGTCCCCATCCAATGAAGGAAGGTGTTTGAAAGCGTCACGCCGACCACCGTCAGCACCGCTCCGCCGATGATTGCCGTGGGAATGGCGGTATGAACGATGCGGTGAGCGTCCCGATCCTGCCCCGCCCCCAGCGCCTGGGCAACGGTGACGCCCGAGCCCACCGAAAGACCCATAAAAAGGTTGACGATCAGGTTCGTCAGCGCCCCCGTAGCCCCCACCGCGGCCACCGACGCGCTTCCGCAGAATTGGCCTACGATAATCAGGTCCGCCGCGTTGAAGGCCAGCTGTAAAAGACCGGTGAGGATGATCGGTACCGTATAAAAAACGATCTTTTTCAGAAAGGGTCCTTCCGTCAGACTTCCGTTATTTCGCGCCATGCTTTTGCCTCCCTGCGAAGGTTTCGAATTGCCCCCATTATACCCCTTTGTTTTGCGAATGTCAACCCTTTCCGACCTTAAAAACGAAAAGGTTTAAAAAAAGTCACAAACTTGTTCCTTCCTCTTTCTGGGGGGAGAAATATACCAAATTGGTATATTTTGAGATTTCTGTTGACATCTGACCCAAAATCATGTATAATAAAAGAAATAAAGTTGCAAATGCAACGGTTGCGTTTGCAACGATCCGAAAAGGAGGGGTTTTATGCCGGCCTTGATGTTTTTGATCAACGCCGTCAGCCGCTGTTCCACCCTTTATCACGCCGAGCGGCTGGAGGGGACCGATTTCCGTCCGCCGCACGCCCGCTGCGTTTCTACGGTTTGCCGCAATCCCGGCATCCGGCAGGATCAGCTGGTGCGCAAGCTCTGTACCGATAAAAGTCAGGTGGCCCGCCATCTGGCCTATCTGGAGGAGAAGGGGTACGTGGTTCGTAAGGCAGGAGAGGATAAGCGGGTGCTTTTGGTCTATCCCACCGAAAAGGCTGAGGCCTGCGTGGAGCAGATCCGGCAGATCTACCGGGATTGGAACGAATGGCTCATTGCGGAATTCACCCCGGAAGAGCAGAACCAGTTTGCATCTCTCTTAGAGCGAGCCCGGGAGCGGGCGATGCTCTACGTGGAGGGAGGAGACGATCTGCCTCCCGGGTGCGGAGGGGAGAGCGAAACGTGAAGCTGATGGTCCGATATATGCGTCCTTATCTTTTTGCCCTTTGCGGCGTTCTGCTCGTAAAGTTTCTGGGGACGCTGGTGGAGCTGTTTCTGCCCACGATTTTAAGTCATATTCTGGACGATATCGTCCCTCTTCACCGCGCGGAGCTGATCTTCCTTTGGGGAGGCATTATGATTCTGTGCGCTCTGGCGGCCTTCGGAATGAACGTATTTGCCAATCAGCGGGCCTCTGCCGTGGCGCGGGACGCGACCCGGGATATCCGCCACGATTTGTTTGAGAAGACCCTTTCTCTTTCTTCCCGGCAGACCGACCGGTTTACCGTACCCAGTCTGGAATCCCGCATTACCTCCGATACCTTTCACGTCAGCCGGTTTCTGGGAATGATGCAGCGCATGGGCGTCCGCGCTCCGATTCTGTTGATCGGCGGGCTGATCATGACCACCCTTCTCGACCCCAAGCTGACCCTCGTCATGCTGGCGGTGTTGCCGTTTATTTTCTGCATCGTCTTCTTTATTGCCCGGAAGGGGACGCCGCTGTACGGTAAGGTGCAGGAACGGGTGGACGATATGACCCGGGTGGTCCGGGAGGATTCCAAGGGGATTCGGGTCATCAAGGCCCTGTCCCGGGTGGAATCGGAAAAAGAACGCTTCGACGCCGTCAACGCCGATCTCGTCCGGGCGGAGAAGACCGCCGGGATTACGATGGCGGCCTCCAATCCGGCCATGAATCTGTTCCTGAATCTGGGGTTGACCGCCGTGATCCTCGTGGGGGCGCTGGTCATCAGCCGGGGCGGAGATACCCAACCCGGAGTCATTATCGCCTTTACCCAGTATTTCACCCAGATCGCTATGGCGTTGATGTCCATTTCCCGCATTTTCGTCATGTTCACCAAGGCCACGGCCTCCGCAAACCGGATCGACGAGGTTCTGCAGTGCGAGACCGACATGCCCCTCGCTTCGGTTGGGGAATATCCCGACCGACCTTACGACGAGACGAAATATATCGAATTCGATCACGTTGATTTTTCCTATAATAAAACCAAAAACAACCTTTCCGACCTGTCCTTCACCATTCCCAAGGGCGGGACGTTGGGCATCATCGGCGCTACGGGGAGCGGCAAATCCACCGTTCTTCAGCTGTTGATGCGGTTTTACGACGTGGATGCCGGAGCCATCCGCATCGGCGGCCGGGACGTTCGCACGATTCCCACGGGGGAGCTTCGGACCATGTTCGGCGCCGCTCTGCAGAACGATATCGTCTTTTCCGGTACGGTGGATCAAACCGTCCGCTTCGGCCGGGAGATCGACGACGGTGCTTTTCGCCGGGCGCTGGAAACGGCTCAGGCGGCGGAATTCGTGGATCGCCTTTCCGGAGGCGCTTCTTACGAGCTGACCGCAAAGGGCTCCAATCTTTCCGGCGGACAGAGGCAGCGTCTTTACGTGGCCCGGGCGCTGGCGGGAGATCCGGAGATTCTGATTCTCGACGACGCCTCTTCTGCTCTGGACTATAAGACCGACGCAAATCTCCGGAAGGCGCTGGCGGAATTGCCCACCGCCTCCACCAAGATCGTGGTGGCTCAGCGGGTCAGCTCGGTGATGGGCTCCGACCGGATTCTGGTGCTGGACGAAGGACTGACCGTAGCCCTCGGCACCCACGAGGAATTGATGGAATCCTGCGAGATTTACCGTGAAATCAGTCATTCGCAGATGGGAGGTGCGATCCTTGAGTAGACCTATGGGCGGCCCCCGCGGTATGGAGGGGCCTTCGAAAAAGCTGGATCGCAAGACCGGAATAAAGGTTCTGCGGCGGATCCTTTCCTATCTGTTCCGTTATAAATGGATGGCGGCGCTGGCTCTGGTCATGATGCTTCTGTCCAATCTGCTGGCCCTGGCAGGCCCCCGGATTTCCGGATTTGCCATCGACGCACTTGGCGGCGATTTCTCCGGAGACCTGGTCTTCGGTCCGCTCTACGGGTGGTGTCTTTCCCTCTTTGAAACCGAAATGCCCGGTCAGGTGCTTTATTACTGTATTCTTATGGCGGCCACCTATCTTTTGTCCGCCGGATTGTCCTTCGGTCTCTCGTCGCTGATGATCGTTCTGAGTCAGAAGGTGATCTCCACCATGCGTCGGGACGTGTTCCATCACCTGACTACCCTCCCCGTCAGTTATTTCGATACCCATCAGACGGGGGACATCATCAGCCGTATTTCTTACGATATCGATACGGTCAATACCTCTCTCTCCAACGATCTGCTTCAGGTCTGCGCCAGTATCGTGACTCTGGTGGGATCCCTGGTGATGATGGCCTCAATCTGTCCGCCGTTGCTTCTGGTCTTCGCGGTGACGGTGCCCATGTCGTTGTGGTTTACCCGCCGGAAGACCAAGAAGATCCAGCCCTTTTTCCGGGCCCGGTCCGGGAAGCTGGGCGAGTTGAACGGTTATGCGGAGGAAATGCTCTCCGGCCAGCGGACGGTTCACGCCTACCACCGGGAAGAGGATACTCTGAAGCATTTCGACGAGAAGAACGAATCGGCCGTGCAATCCTACTATCTTGCGGATTACCACGCCGCCGTCATCGGCCCTTCGGTGATGTTTATCAACAACCTTTCCATCTCCCTCGTGACCATTCTGGGCGGGCTGTTTTATATGCTCACCCTCTCTCAGGGGGAAGCTCTGTGGCCCATCTTCGCCATTACTCTGGGGGAAGTGGGATCCTTCGTGCAGTATTCCCGGAAATTCGCCGGGCCTATCAACGAATTTGCCAATATCATGAACGAGCTTCAATCGGCTATGGCTGCCGCGGAACGGGTCTTCCACCTGCTGGACGAGCCCTCGGAATCCGCCGACGCCCCCGGGGCTGCGGTGCTGTCCGACGCGGAAGGGAAGGTGGATCTGGAAAAGATTGATTTCTCCTACGTTCCCGAAAAGCAGATTCTGAAAAATCTCACCATTTCCGCGCCTCCCGGTACCGTCACCGCCATCGTCGGGCCCACGGGGGCAGGGAAGACCACCGTCATCAATCTGCTCATGCGGTTCTACGATCCTCAATCGGGCACCGTTTCGGTGGATAACGAAGACGCCCGTTCCTTCACCCGGGATTCTCTGCGCCGGGCCTATACCATGGTTTTGCAGGATACCTGGCTTTTCTGCGGCACGGTTCACGATAATATCGCCTACGGTCGGTCGGGCGCCAGCCGGGAGGACGTGATCGCCGCCGCCAAGGCCGCTCACATTCATCACTTTATCGAGCGTCTGCCCCAAGGGTACGATACGGTTCTGTCCGATGACGGTATCAACCTTTCCAAAGGACAGAAGCAAATGATCACCATTGCCCGGGCGATGCTTTCCGATTCGTCCATGCTCATTCTCGACGAGGCCACCTCCAACGTGGACTCCCGCACCGAGCAGCGGATTCAGAAGGCTATGGTGGAGCTGATGAAGGGGCGCACCTGCTTCGTCATCGCACACCGTCTTTCCACCGTCCGTCACGCCGATAATATCGTAGTGATCAAGGACGGAACCGTCATCGAGCAGGGGAATCACGAAACCCTTCTTGCCTCCGGCGGATTTTACAGTAAGCTCTATAACTCGCAATTCGAATAATCGGAAAAAGAGGGGAAGCAATTCCTCTCTTTTCTTTTTTGGGAAAAATCCCCCTGCCGCTCTTGTATTCTGCCGAAAAATATGATATAATAGAAAAAGATGGAAGTTGGATTCCATTTTTTTACCAAAAAAGGGAGATACCTTATGAAGCCATTGCGCATGATTCCCGCCTACAAGGATTATCTTTGGGGCGGTACGAAATTAACTGAAATTTACGGAAAAATCTCCGGGCTTTCCCCCACGGCGGAAAGCTGGGAGCTGAGCGTTCACCCCGACGGCCTTTCGGTGATTGCCGGGGGCGAATTTGCCGGGATGACGCTTGCGGAATATATTGCAAAAGATCCTTCGGTTCTGGGTACAAACCGTACCTGCGATGAATTGCCCATCCTCGTGAAGCTGATCGACGCCGCCGACGATCTGAGTATTCAGGTCCATCCCGACGACGAAAAGGCCAAGGCGTGGGAAGGGCAGAACGGAAAAACCGAGATGTGGTACGTCGTGGACTGTGACCCCGGTTCCAAAATCGTTTGCGGAATGAAGGGCGACGTGGATCTGGATGCCTTTGCCCGGGCCATCCGGAGCAATACGGTGACCGATCTGCTCAACCGGGTCGATTCCGCGCCCGGAAAGGTTTTTTTCGTAGATGCGGGAACGGTTCACGCCATTGGAAAGGGCAATCTCATTGCGGAGATCCAGCAGAATTCCAACGTTACCTACCGGCTTTACGATTACGATCGCCGGGATAAGAACGGCAATCCCCGGGAATTGCACGTGGACAAGGGCGTCCGCTGTGCGACCCTCACGAAAACGGCGCCCCGTGCCATCCCCACCTGCAGCGACGGCAGCCGGCTTTTGGGCAGCTGCCCCTTCTTTCAGGTTCGGGAGCGGAAAATCTGCGGAGACGCCACCCTTACCGTTCCGGCGGAAAGCTATCTGTGCCTGCTGCCCGTGGGGGGAAATCTGACGGTTTGCGGTGAGCCCGTAGCGGTGGGAGAGACCCTCTTTTTCCCCGCCGGCTCGGGAGAAGCTCCCGTGGAGGGGGTAGGAACCCTTCTTCAGATTTCAAACCCGCCCCGTTATTTCGTCGGCATCGATCTGGGCGGAACCAATATTGCCGCCGCCGTGGTGGATGAGTACGGCCTGATTTACGGCCGCTCCTCTCGCAAGACCCTCGCCCCCAGACCCTACGGGGAGATCTTTGACGATATGGCCGCCTGCGTCCGGGATGCGGTAACCGCCTCCGGTCTTCTTTACGGCGACGTTGCGTCGGTGGGGATCGGGTGCCCCGGTGCCTTGAATCAGGGAAAAGGAACGGTGGAATTTTCCAACAATCTGGATTTTTACGACGTTCCCATCGTTTCTTATATGGAAAACGCCTTGGGCAAAAAGGTTTATATTGAAAACGACGCTAACGCCGCCGCCTGGGGGGAATATCTTGCGGGGAGCGGTGCCGGCGTTTCGGATATGATCATGATCACCCTGGGAACCGGGGTGGGAAGCGGAATTATCATCGACGGCCGCCTTTTCACCGGCGCTTGGGGAAAGGGCGCGGAGTTGGGGCATATGGTCATTCGCCAGGACGGGGAAGCCTGTACCTGCGGCCGGAAGGGGTGTCTTGAGGCCTACGCCTCCGCTACGGCACTGATTCGTCTGACCAAGCGGGAAATGGAGGCCCATCCCGAAAGCCAGCTGTGGCAGATTGCCGGCAGTCTGGACGGGGTGACGGGGAAGACCGCCTTCGACGGAACGGACGGGGTGTCCCGCGGGATCGTTGACCGGTATGCGAAGGACCTGGCCGAGGGCATCGTCAATATCGTCAATATCTTCCAGCCGGAGATTATTACTCTCGGCGGCGGGGTCAGCAAATCCGGAGATCGGATCCTTGAGCCCCTGCGCGAGGCGGTCAGAGAGCGCTCCTTTGCCCGGTTCGGTAAGGAAGAACCGAAAATCACCTGCGCTACCCTTGGAAACGACGCCGGAATCATTGGCGCCGCTTTGCTTTGGAAGAACGAGGGCTGATGAAAGTATCCGTATTTTAAACCGATACGGTATAAGAAATTGCAAAAAAACGGATCTCTTTTGAGATCCGTTTTTTATTTTGATCGGATTTTATTTGTTCAGAAATTTCTTGCGGTTTTCTTCGAGGATTGCGTTGCGCTCCCGCTCCCGGATGCGGCGGAAGGCCTGCTTCGTGATCTCCCACATCCGCTCGGGGTTTGCGGCTCTGTAATCGTTGGATTCGCTTCCGTGAAAGCCCCAGCCAAGGATGCACCGGGCACCGGCGTCGTAGGCGGCGTCTGCGGCGACGATCACCTCTTCCTCCCGCCCCATGGGGGAGTAGTAGGTCTGGATCCAGAGATTATGCCCCTTGTTGTATTTTTCACAGATTGCAAGGTTCTTTTTCGTTCCCTCGTAGACGTAGCCGTAGGGGTTGAAGGATTCCTGATCCTTTTTGTACCAATAGGGATCGGAGCCGATATTCTCGATATACGGCAGGTTGCAGATCCGCTCCACCGAATCCAGATTGATTCCGATATGGGCGCTCAGCATGACCACCACGTGGTTGTGAAGCCCCAGATTGTGGGCGTATTCGGTCACTTCCCGGAAATAGTCTACGATGGTATCGGCCTGGAATTTCTCCACGTCCTCATCCAGCAGAATCGGCATGGGACGGTTGTATTTTTCCTCAAAAAGCTTTTTGCACCGGGGGCAGGTGCAGGTATAATACCGCCCGTTTCCGTCGGGGACGGGCTTGGAGGGCAGGGAGGGCTCGTCCCAGAAAATCGTCTTGCCTCCGATTTCCGCTACGGCGTCTAGCCAATCCTTGGTGAACTGACGGAATTCCGGGCTGTTCAGGCAGACGTTGGGAGAGATCTCTCCGTTGCTGTAGATAATATTGTTTCCGGGATGGTGGCACAAAAATTGGGAGCGGTCTCCGGGCGCGCCGGCAAGCCCCCAGTTGTCTACCCAGACCTCCATTCCGGCGGCCTCGGTCATGGCAAAAATGTCCTTCATGACCAGCTTGTGGCGGCTCCAGTCGGTATGGGAAAGCATATGGACGACGATATCGAGATCGGCCTTCGTCATTTCCTTCAGGTCTTCCCGATAATGGGAGGGCATTCGGTTGCCGTGATAGGCAATCCCGGTCTGCAGAGTGCGTTTGGGCATATGGGTTACCTCCGGTTTTTTCTTCATTTTACCATCCTTTTTGCGCCTTGTCAAGAGCTCTTTTCCTCTTTCGGAAAATATTTTTTCCCATTCCTCAATTTGTCTTCCGTTTTCCCCCGATTTCCTCTTTTTGTTTTTACAAAGAAAAACCGGGATACCGTTTCGGCATCCCGGTGAGGGTTATTTCTGATGGTTTCTCGCCTCGTTGAGCTTGTGATGGCGGCGGTTTTTGACCTCGTCGGCCATGGGCTTGATTTCGCCGGCGGCCTGCAGCGCCATTCTGGTGAAGAGGGGACCTACCAACTCGTAGATCAGAACGGCAAAAAGGGTGATGTTGCGGATAATCTCACCGCTGGCGCCCAGCTCCGGCGTGGCGGCGGCGATGGTGCACATCCCAAGGGCGACCCCGGCCTGAGGCAGAAGGGTGATGCCCAGATATTTACAAATCTGCGGTTCGCATCTGACCATCTTCGCACTGCCCAGCGTTCCGAAATATTTCCCGGCGGAACGGGCGATAATGTAAACGACGCCGGCCAATACCACGTATCCGTTTTTCAGAATATCCAGGTTCAGCTCCGCGCCGCTGATGACGAAGAACAGAGCGTACAGGGGCGACGTCCATTTATCCGCCCGCTCCATCAGATCGTGGGAAAGGGGACAGATGTTGCAGAAGACCGTGCCCAGCATCATGCAGACCAGCAGGGAAGAAAACTGAATATGTACGGGGCCCACGTGGAAATCGATCATCGCAAGGGAGGCCGTGATGAAAACGAAGGCGATGGTCAGGTTCAAACGGTTGGTGTTGGAATTGAACAGCTTTTCCAGTTGGGTCAGAATCCAGCCCATGACGGCGCCCAGAATCAGCGACGCAAGGATTTCCACCAGAGGGTTGACGATGATGGAGATCATATCCACGTGTCCGCTGGCCATGGCCCGGGCAATGCCGAAGGAAACGGCAAAAACCACCAGACCCACGGCGTCGTCCAGCGCAACGATGGGCAGGAGCAGCTTCGTCAGAGGACCGTTGGCTTTATACTGCCGCACCACCATCAGGGTGGCGGCGGGAGCGGTGGCGGTAGCAATGGCGCCCAGCACCAGAACGGTGGGCAGGGGCAGGATCTCGGGCATCAGCAGATGGAGCCCGAACAGCGCCAGGTCCACGAACAGAGTGGCCACCAGCGCCTGCAGAATCCCGATCACCGTGGCTTGCTTGCCGGTCTTCTTCAGCTCCGACATCCGGAATTCACTTCCGATGGAAAAGGCAATGAAGCCCAGAGCCACCTCGGAGATCAAGGCAAAGCCCGCCAGCCCTTCGTGGGAGGTAAAGCCGATGCCCTCCTGATGAAGCATTCCAAGACAGTGGGGGCCCACCAGCACGCCGGCGATCAGATACGCCGTGACCGAGGGTAATTTCAAAGGCTTGAACAGACGGGTCATCAAAAGACCCGCCAACAGTGCGATAGATACCGCGAGAAGAGTGGTAGCCATAATCGATTGCTTCTTTCTGTTTTTATGTTGGGGGGGGTGCTTGGATAAACAAAGACGGAACGAAAGTTCCGTCTTTGTTGGCGTACCCGAAAGGATTCGAACCTTCGACCTTCAGAGTCGGAGTCTGACACTCTATCCAGCTGAGCTACGGGTACGTATATGAAGTTGCGAGGGATTTTCCTCGAAACAGTATATCACATTTTCTTCCGGAATGCAAGTCTTTTTTGAGAATGTAAAACTTTATTCACAATTTTGTTTCCAAAATCGCCCCGTGCCCGGAATTATCTCTTCCTCCCGTCTGTCGGCAGTGCTTCTCCGCCGCTTCCGAAAAGGTGACCGTCTCCCCGGATTTTGCGGAAAAAATATTGACAAAACGAGCAAAAAAATTTGTCTATTTGACATTATTTTGTCATAGATATATTGTAATATAGTCTTGCTTACTTATAAATATAGTTGGAAGAGCGTACGCGATCTTGATATGCTCTTGGAAACGCAGCCAAAAGGAATGAATCCCAATTCAAATACTGCGGCGAAGAAAGGATTGAAAGAAGCAGAATTCTAATTTTGGAGTGGTGAACATGGAAAAGGAAAATGTCATCATTGAGTTGGTCGGAGTAACGAAGTCGTACAACGAGACTACTGCGGTGGACAACTTCAACTTCTACGTCAACAAAGGCGAATTTGTTTCGTTTCTTGGTCCGTCCGGGTGCGGCAAGACCACGACCCTGCGCATGATTGCCGGGTTCGAGCGTCCTACATCCGGGAAAATTCTTCTCAACGGAGAGGATATCTCCGAGCTCCCTCCCTACGAAAGGCCGGTCAATACGGTCTTTCAGAAGTACGCGCTGTTCCCCCATCTTGACGTGTACGACAACGTGGCCTTCGGTCTGAAGCTGCAGCGCATTCCCTACGAGACCACCGACCGCAACGGGAATAAGGTCACCAAATACCGCAAGCTGACCAAGGCCGAGATCTCCAAAAAGGTCACCGAGGCCTTGAAGATCGTGGATCTGGAGGAGTTTGAGTGGCGGGATATCTCCACGCTTTCCGGCGGACAGCAGCAGCGTATCGCGATTGCCCGCGCCATCGTCAACGAGCCCCAGATTCTTCTCCTCGACGAGCCCTTGGGCGCCCTTGACCTGAAAATGCGCAAGGAAATGCAGCTGGAGCTGAAGGAAATGCACCGGAAGCTGGGCATTACCTTTATTTACGTTACCCACGATCAGGAGGAAGCCCTCACCATGTCCGATACCATCGTGGTCATGAAGGACGGCTGCATTCAGCAGATCGGAACCCCGGAGGATATTTATAACGAGCCGAAAAACGCCTTCGTAGCCGACTTTATCGGCGAGAGCAACATCTACGAGGGGACCTATATGGGGAACCGGAAGGTTCGGTTTTTGAACCATATCTTCGATTGCGTGGACGATTTTTCCGCCAACGAAAAGGTCAACGTTGTGGTTCGTCCCGAGGACGTGAACTTTGCCGAGGCCGGCAAGGGCATGATCGACGGTATTCTGACCGAAAAGGTTTTCAAGGGCATCCATTACGAATATACCATGATGGTAGGCCGCAACGAGGTCACCGTGCAATCGACCGAAAATATGGAAACCGGCGTTCCCGTGGCGGTGAATATCGCTCCGGATCTGATCCATATCATGAAGAAGGAAATGCTTTCCAACGTCTACGACGACGCTTATATCGACAACGACAACCGGGTCAATATCGCCGGTGGGTTCTTCGATTGCGACGTGACCCAGCTGATTCCCGGCTCCACCCTTGACGGGGAGGGCTACGTCGTTGCCCCCGACGGAAAGAAATACGATTTCAAGGACGCCGACGTTTACGCTGACGTTGCCTTCTCCGATATCGAGATTATCGATAACGAGGACGGCGGCGTGGTTTGCGGGAAGATCGTTTCCATGATCTATCTCGGCAATCATTATCAGGTCATCATCCGCACCGAGGACGACGAGGATTTCGTGGTCGATACGGAATACACCTGGAACGAATTCGACCGGGTCTCGGTCCGGATCCCCGCGGAGAAGATCCGCCTGAAGCTGCGTGGGGAGGCGTCGAAATATGTCAAAAATTAAATTTACCCGCAAGTGGCTGGCTTTTCCCTACGCCGTTTTCATGCTTCTGTTCGTGGTTATCCCCCTGATTCTGATCCTGGCCTACGCCTTTACCGACGCAGAGGGGAATTTTACCTTCGACAATCTCTTCTCTCTCTTCGGAAGCGCCTCCAATATCAATACCATTCTGGTCTCCTTCATTATCGGGGCGGCCAATACGGTTATCTGCCTTCTGATCGGCTATCCCGTGGCTTATTTTCTGGCGCACCGGGATCTGAAGATGCCTGCGGTCATGATGCTCCTGTTCGTCATGCCCATGTGGATCAATTTCGTGCTTCGCACCGCCGCGACCCGGGATCTTCTGTACTGGATCGGGCTGAACGGCGGGGAGCACCCCTATCTTTGCACCATGATCGGTATGGTCTATAACTATCTTCCCTTCGTCATTCTGCCTCTGTATACCACGATGACGAAGCTGGATTACAGCCAGATCGAGGCTTCCTCCGATCTGGGCGCCCGTCCCATCCAGACCTTTACGAAAGTCATCCTTCCCATGACCGCCCCCGGAATCGTGTCCGCGGCGACGATGGTCTTTATGCCCACCATGTCGTCCTACGTTATCAGCGACGTTATGGGCGAGCGGAAGCTTTCGCTGATCGGGAACAGCATTCAGCTGTATTTCGATCAGGGGCTGTGGCATATGGGAAGTATCGTTGCGGTGGTCATGCTTCTGCTCATCGCGCTCGGTATGTTCGCTACGAAGAACGTACAGAAAGAAGACGACGTCAGAGGTACGATGCTGTGAAAAAGTCTACCCGTATTCTCGCCCGCATCTACGTGGGGCTGATGCTTTTTCTGATGTACGCCCCCATTCTGGTTCTGATGGTCTTTTCCTTCACGGAGGCCAAGGTCATCGGCTCCTGGACCGGTTTTTCGTTGGAGCTTTATCCCGATCTTTTCCGGAATAAAGAGATCGTCACCGCTTTGATCAATACCGTTATCGTGGCCCTTGCCTCCGCCGCCGTTTCCACCGTCCTCGGCACCGCCGGTGCCATCGGCATTCATTACAGCGGCAAGCGGGTCAAGTCCGCTTTGGAAGGGGTTTCTCAGATCCCCATCATGAACGCGGAGATCGTAACGGCCCTGTCGTTGACCATTCTTTTCGTGTATTTCGGGGTGAAGTTCAATTTTATCACTCTGCTGATCGGCCACGTGATTCTGACTCTGCCCTTCGTGGTGCTGAGCATCAATCCCAAGCTGCAGCAGATGGATCCCAATATCTACGAGGCGGCTCTGGATCTGGGGGCAAAGCCCTCTCAGGCCCTGCGGAAGATCGTTCTTCCGGAAATTATGCCCGGGGTTTTCAGCGGCTTTCTCCTGTCCGTTACCCTGTCTCTGGACGATTATATCATCACCGCCTTCACCCGGGATACCTCGTTTTCTACGCTGTCCACTTACGTTTACGGAGTTACCAGCAAAAAAGGCACTCTGCCCCCCACCCTCCGGGCGCTGACGACGTTGATCTTCGTCTTTGCGCTGGTGTTGCTGGTGATCGTGAACGTCCGCAACCGCCGCAATAAGCGGGAAGGAGGGCACAGATGAAAAAGATTCTTTCTCTCGTTCTGTTTTTCGTGCTTTCCCTCGGTCTTTTTTCCGGCCTCGGTCTTTCCGCCGGCGCGGAGGAGGTGACCCTGCGGGTCTATAACTGGCAGGATTATATCGACGACGGCACCGATGAAAACGGTACGAAGGCCGTCCCCTCGGTCATGGAGGAATGGGCGGCGGATTATTACGCCCGCACCGGGGTGAAGGTTACCGTCCGGTACGATACCTTCGAGACTAACGAGACCATGCTCAACACTCTGAAGACCGGCAAATCCCAATACGATCTGGTCTGCCCCTCGGATTACGTGATCCAGAAAATGATCGCCGCCACCGAAAAGGGCACCGACGAGAATATTGCGCTGGAAAAATTCGATTATTCCAAGCTTCCCAATTTTACGAAATACGCGTCTCCCTATATCAAGCAGGTTTTTGAAGAAAACGGCTTCGACGCCTATTCCGTGGGCTATATGTGGGGCACCGTGGGCATCATTTACAATCCCGAGGCCGTGGATCCGGAGGATACTAAATCCTGGGATATCCTGTGGGATACGGATTATAAAAACCGCATCACCGTCAAGGATTCCGTCCGGGACGCCTATATCCCCGCCGTGGTCGCCGCCCATAAGGACGAGATCGTCTCTTGGAATCAGCGCCTTGCCCAGGGGACGGTGACTCTGCAGGAATACCGCACCGCTCTGAGCGAGCTGATGAACCGCACCGACGACGAGACCATCTCCGCCGCCGGCGCCGCCCTGAAATCTATGAAGGCGAATATTTACGGCCTTGAGGTGGACAGCGGCAAGAGTGATATCGTGTCCGGAAAGATCGATATCAATCAGGCCTGGTCCGGGGATGCGGTCTATTCCATGGATCTGGCGGAGGAGGAAGACGACGTGCTTCTCAATTTCTCCGTCCCCGAGGATGGGGGCTCGGTCTGGTTCGACGGCTGGGTCATGCCCAAGGGAGCCAATACGGAGCTGGCCCAGGATTTCGTGAATTACCTCTGCCTGCCCTCCGTGGCCGCCCGGAATATGGAATTCATCGGTTATACCAGCGTCATTGCCGGGGACGAGATCTTCGATCTGGTTCTCGATTGGTACGGGGATGACGAGGGCGAATATACCGTGGATCTGACCTATTATTTTGAAGGAACGCTGTCCGACGATTATCTTTCCGAGGACGGGAAAATTCTGGTGCAGACCGCCGAGATCGGCCGCCAGTTTTCCGCTCAGTATCCGGAAAAATCCGTGGTGGATCGCTGCTTTATCATGCAGGATTTCGGAGATCGGAACGACGCCGTTCTGACCATGTGGTCCCAATTTAAAGCCAACGATATTTCCCCCAGCCTTTTCCTGATGTTCGTCGCCATCCTCGTGGGCGCCTGCCTCGTCCTTCTGTGGTTCACCAAGCCCAGGCGGGACTCCGCCCGCCGCCACAAGGAATGGCTCAAGAAGCAGAAGTAAGAAGAACGGTGTTCCTTTCTTTTCAGGAGAAAAGAAAGGAACCGAAAGAAAAGCCGAGGCCGATGCAATCCTTGCATCGGGGAAAGTAAAAAATTAAGGTGCATATCACGCTTGTGGTATGCACCTTCTCATATATTCTCTTCCCCCGGCGGATAAAATCCGCCGGCCTTTGCTTTTTCTTTCTTTGGTACTTTCTTTCTTGTTCTCGAACAAGAAAGAAAGTACACCCCCGTACCTCGTACCCCTTTCCCTTCTCCCGTCAGATCAAAATTCTTTTTACCTCTTCCGGGGAGGAGGCGAGGTACTCGGGGGCGGCTTCGGTGAGTTCTTCGACGGTGCCGTAGCCGTAGGTGACGGCGAGGGCGTCGAGTCCGAAGGCGTGGGCACCGTGAACGTCGAATTTCCGGTCTCCCACAAGGATTGCCGTCGTGGGGTCGGTGACGTTTGCCTCTTTGAGAACGTAGCGCACCACGTCGTCTTTTTTCGACCGGGTCTCGTCCATGGAGGCGCCGCCTACGAAATCGAAGTAGGGGAGAAGATCGAAATGCTTCAGAATGGTCAGCACGAATCCCTCCGGCTTCGACGAGGCGATCAGCAGGGTTTTTCCGGCCTCCTTCAAGGCCTTCAAAAGCTCGGTCACGCCGGGGTATACCTCGTTTTCGTACAACCCCTTGACCCGGAAATATTCCCGGTAGACCTCTATCGCCTCCACGGCCTGCTCCTTGGAAAATCCGTAATATTTCATAAAGGAATCGATCAGCGGCGGCCCGATAAAGGGATATAAAACCGCCCGGTCGGGGACGGTGATGCCGTAACGGTTCAGGGCGTATTCCACGGATTTCGTGATGCCCACCCCCGGATCGGTCAAGGTTCCGTCCAGATCAAACAAAACGGTATCGTATCGCTTCATATTATTCCTCTCCGGCTCTCAGCTTTTCCGCTTGCTCTGCGGTGATCAAGGCGTCGATCAGCTCGTCCAGATCCCCGTCCATAATGGACAAAATCTTGTAAAGCGTCAGTCCGATGCGATGATCGGTCACCCGCCCCTGGGGAAAATTGTAGGTGCGGATGCGCTCACTCCGATCCCCGGAGCCTACCTGGCTTCGACGGGCCGAGGTGATCTCCGATTGCTGCTCCGCCCGCTTCTGCTCCAGAATCCGGGAACGCAAAATCTTCATGGCCTTGTCTTTGTTTTTATATTGGCTTCGCTCGTCCTGGCAGTCCACCGCAATCCCCGTGGGCAGATGGATGATGCGGATGGCCGATTCGGTCTTGTTTACGTGCTGGCCGCCGGCGCCCCCCGAACGGTGGGACTCGATCAAAAGATCCTTGGGATCGATCTCTACGTCCACGTCTTCCGCTTCCGGGAGGACCGCCACCGTGGCCGCTGAGGTCTGAATCCGGCCCTGGGATTCGGTTTCCGGCACTCTCTGAACCCGGTGAACGCCGCTTTCGAATTTCACCCGGCCGAAGGCTCCTGCCCCCTCCAGGGAAATTACCGCTTCCTTCACGCCTCCCAAGGTGGTTTCGTTCAGTGACAGAATTTCCGCCCGAAATCCCTTCTTTTCCGCATACATGGTGTACATCCGCAGCAGAGACCCGGCAAAAAGGGCCGCTTCATCGCCCCCCGTGCCGGCGCGCAGCTCTATGATCACGTTCTTTTCGTCGTCGGGATCTTTGGGAATCAGCAGGAGCTTCAGTCTCTCCTCCGACACCCGCAGCTCCGATTTCGCTTCGGTCATCGATTCCCGGGCCAGCGCTTTTAATTCCGGGTCGTCCTCCGAAAGCAATTCCTCCGCCTCGTCAGCCTGGGCCTTCCATTTTTTCCAGCGCCGGAATTCTTCCACCAGCTCTTCGGTCTGCTTCTGCTTCTTCGTCAGATCCCGCAGACGCGCCGGATCTGCCAGAACGGAGGGATCACACAGCAATTGCTCGTTTTGGACGTAATTTTCTTCAATTTCACGCAATTTTTCAAACATAATTTACTCCAAAAGCTTTCTCGTCTATTATTATACCATATTTTCCCGCAAAATGCAAGAACCCCGGGAAAGATCCCAAAAAAGACCTCCCCGTATTGATCGGAGAGGTCTCTTTCGTTTGCATCAGAACCGGCCGCTTCGGCCGCCGCCCCCGCCGGAGCTTCGGCTTCCGGAGGAGGTGTTCTGCTTGGGCTTTGCCACCCGGGAGACGGTGTGGTAGAGATACAGATCCCGGTTGACCCTCAGATCCAGGCTTCCGGGCTTTACGTAATCCCGGGCCTCCCGTTTTGGGGCCACGGATTTCAACTGCGCCTTCATGATCAGTACCACGATCAGGGCAACGAGAAACCCTGCTCCCAGGCTGATAATCACAAGACCGCCCCAGGGAATGGGTGCCTCGTAGGGGGTGCCGGCGTCGTAGAAGCCTACCGCCTGCCCCGTAAAGGTGATAAAGGATTCAAAGGATAGCGCGTAATCTCCGTCGGAGAGAAGATAGATGCAGTCCGATTCCAGCCGATCCAGCACGTCTTCGCTGAAGGCGGCGCGCACCCGTCCATAGCCCTGCATGGTCCATTCCCGGGTGTCCATGGCAATGGCAAAGACGGCACCGTCCGGATTTTGAGCGTATTGACTGAATGCGGCGTCGGCCACGCCTTCGATGGAAAGACCCGGCCACAGATAGTCCGCGGTGACGACGATCACGTCGATATTATATTCCCGTTTCGCCCCCGCAACGGCGGCGGCAAGCTTCTGCTCTTCTGCGGCGGTCAAAAGATCCGCTTCGTCCACGATTCCCTGATAACCTGCCGGGTCTGCCGTTTCGGCAAGGGCAGGAAGGACGGCAGAGAAGACCAGAAGGGCGGTCAGGAGAAAAATCAAAGCTTTTTTCATCGTTCTCCCTCCTTACAGCAGCATCAGCAACGCCAGCAGCGCAAAAACGCCGGCGGCAATGCCGAATCCCAGACCCAACAGCCATTTCGCAAAGGCTTTTCCGTCCATGGGAAGGTTTCCTACGAATTTCCCGGTCTGACCGTTCATGGCAAAGCGATATTGCTTGCCCTTCCAGGTGGTGTTCAGGATCCATACGGGGAACAGGGCGTATTTTGCTTCTCCGTGATTCAGCTTGATATTCGTCTGTTCCGGGACTACCGTGGCGTAACCGTGTACGGTGGAGCGGAAGGCCTGCTCGGTGGAGGTGCGGATGCGTCCGTTGGCGCGATCCACGCTCTGCTCCGCCGTCACGTCGTATTTATCCGCCAGAAAGCCTGCCAGATAGGCGGTCTGGAAATCCAACGCGTCTTCAAATTGGAAGGGCTCCAGGGATTCCATCAGATCGTCTTCCATCTTCGAGGATCCGTCTACCGGTACCCGCTCGAACACCAGATTGCCACCCCGGACCACGGAATAATGATTGGTGCGGGTATAGATGTAATCGTTGTCCGACCAGGTCTGTACCGTTGTGGCGCGGTAGCGGATGTTTGCGTCGGCGTCGGCATCAAAAAGCCAGAAGGGAACGTAAATCCCCTTGATTTCGTCGATATGATTTTCGTCTTTGAATACTTTTGGAAGAAGGCGCTTGCCCTTCATGTGGTTGAGCAGGCCTTCCTTCGCTTTTTTCTTGTCCAGCTTGAAGGGGATTACGAAATCCGGCTTCAGCGCCCCGGTAAGGTTTCCCATCATCACGACGGGGTTTCCGCAGAAGGGGCAGGAGGTGGCCGCCGTATTTCGGTCGCCTACGATCTCCCCGCCGCAGGAATTGCAGACGTAGGAGCAAAGATCGGCGTCCTCGCCGTTCCATTCGCCGCCGGCCTTCGTATCCCAGTTCATTTCTTCGCCGGTATCGGCTTTCAGCTCTTCGTCGTAGGAGCGCAGGGTCTCCGCTTCAAATTCCGTGTCGCAATAGGGGCATTTCAGCTTTTGCAGAGTGGCGTCAAAGGCGATAGCGCCGCCGCAGCAGGGGCACTTATATTGGAGAAGATCGGTCTTTTCCATAGGTTACAGCCGTTCTCCGCATTTGGGGCAGAAGTTGATCTGCGCCGCGGGATCCTCGGGCTTCCAACCGCACTTGGGGCATTGAACGGGAGCGGGCTTCTTTGCGCCGCACTTGGGACAGAAATTATCCTTGTTCACCGCCCCGCAGGAGCAGGTCCAGGTTTCTTCCACGGGTTTTTTTGCGCCGCATTTGGGGCAGAAATTCCCGTCGCAGACGGCCCCGCAGGAGCAGGTCCAGCCGTTGGCGGGAGCGGCGGGCGGGGGATTCTGCGCCTGCTGCTGTTGCGCCATGGCGTAGAGATTCTGGGGATTGGTTCCCCCGGCGTTCATGGCCATGCCCATGCCGATAAAGCCGTTCATAGCGCCGGAGGAATTCCCGGCGGCGGTCTTCATGGCTTCTGCCTGAGCCCCCACCAGCGTGGCCGCGCCCATGGAGGGATCCCGCAGGATGGCAGCGTGCTGGGCGTTTTTGATCATTTCCGCATCCTCGTCGGGAAGAGAGACCGAACCGAAGGCGATGCTGACCACCCGAAGCCCCCGCAATTCGCCCCATTTATTGCTCAGCGCTTCGTTCATGGCGTTTTCGGTGTCGGTATTGTGGGCAATGATCTGGTTCGGACGCAGCTCCAGCTCCGAAAGACGGCCGAAAGCAGGCTGAAGGGCAGAGATGAATTCGGTCTTCAGCTGGGCGTCGATCTCGCTTCTGGTATATTCCCGTTCCACGTTGCCGCAGACGTTGGTATAGAACAGGATGGGGTCTGCGATCTTATAGGAATAAACGCCGGAGCAACGGACCGAGACGTCGATATCCAATCCGATCTTGGAATCCACCACCCGGAAGGGAATGGGGTTGGGAGTGCCGAATTTATTGTCGATGATCTCTTTGGTATTGAAATAATAGACCCGTTGATCCTTCCCCGTGTCTCCGCCGTAGGTAAAGCGGCGTCCGAGGGTTTTGAAGGAGTCAAGGATGCTCTTTCCCAACGACCCCGCAAAAACGCTGGGTTCGGTGGAGGAATCGTAGGTGAATTCCCCCGGTTCGGCGCAGATTTCGACTACCTTTCCCTGCTCCACGATGATCATGCACTGTCCGTCGGCCACGGCAATGCCGGAGCCGTTGGTGATAATATTATCGCTTCCTTCCGTATTGGAGGAGCGGCCGGAAATGCGCTTCCGTCCCTTGGTGACGAGAACGTCCTTGTCCAGAGAATCACAGTAAAAAAATTCCTTCCATTGATCGGCAAGGGTGCTTCCCAGAGCGCCGATGCCGGCTTTGATCAATCCCATAAGTAAACTCCTTTTCAGTTTGAATTTTTAATATGATAACGAAAAAACGTCGGTTTTTCGCAATCGGTTACGCTATTTCCGGACGGTATATTTTTTGACCGTCACGAAGATCCGGTCTTTTTTGCTATGCCCTCCGATCGCGGCAACCGTCAGCCGTCCGTGTCCCCGCAGGGAGATCACGTCCCCTTCGGAGATGGGGTCGGAGGGAGCGTCGGTTTCTGCCCAGTTCAACGAAGCGCCCCCCTTTTTGATCAGGTCGGTCATCTTCGTCCGGGCCATGCCGAAGCCTTCTGCCGCAACGCAGTCCAGCCGCAGGGAAGGGACGGTGAAGGTTTTGAGTTCATGCTCCGGTTCGGGGATCTCTCCGATCTCACATTCCTCCGCCCGAAAGGCCTTCCGTCCCGCCTTGATGAAATTTTCCATGAGAAAGGGGGCGATGGACGAATCGCAGATCAGCATGGGCGGGGTGGCCGAGGCCAGAATATCGCCGATCTTTTCCCGCCGGACGCCAAGCCCCGTCAATGCTCCCAGGATTTCCGGATGGGCGGGATATTCTCCCCGGGTCTTCAGCGCAAGGACGGTAATGGGATAGTCCGGTTCGAAATATTCCCCCGGCAGAAATACCCCCATTTTCCGTTCTGCGCCCTCGTATCCGCCCCACAGGGAGAAAACGCACTCCGATCCCCGGGCGGCCTTCTGCGCCAGAATCTGCTGGGCAGGGGAGAGAAAATCCGTATAGACCGGGCGGTTCCTCTTCACGCAGAGACGGGCCTGATCCGCGATACGGGCGGTCAAAAGCCGTTCCTCGTCGCTTCCCGGCAGGTCATTTCTTTTCATCGTATTCAAATCCGTTCATCATTTCTTCGATGCGGCCCTCCATCCATTGATAGCGGCCCACAAGCCATTGCTCCATATATTCGAATTCTTCGTCGGGATCGGGATTCATGCTGTCGGGCCAGCGCTCCAGTTCCCTCGCCCAGGCACCGGTATCGTCCAGATATTTCCGGGTTTCCCGGATGCGTTGCAGTACCGAGTCCAGGTTCAGCACGCCGCCCTCGGCGGAAAGGGTCTTCCATTTGTTTTGCACCGTTTTTCGGGAACCGTTCAGATCGGCACGGAGATATTCGGTCACCAACCGGAAGTCGTCGATATAATCGTTCTCATAGTGGTCTCTGTGGTGCTGAACGTCCAGAAGGGTGGTTTCCTTCTTTCCGAACCGGTAGCCGAAGGCTAAGTCGCAATCCCAGGGGGTCATGTAATACTTTGCGTTTTCGTCTTCGGTATTCAGCGTGGACCAATAGAGGTTTTTGCCCCGGTTGTCCCGCAGAGAGAAGACCGTCAGCCACAGCCAGTAGTCGGTGATGTTCTCCACGTCGAATTTCTCGGCCCATTGCTCGAAATATTCCGGATCCTTCCGGGCGGTGGAGGTGGCTTCCACCAGATCGTAAAAGTCCCCCCAGGTGGCGGTGGTGACTTTTTCCTTGGGATAGGTCACTTCAAAGCCCATCCAGACGGCAGAAGAGGGGTATCCCTCTACTTTTTCGAAATAGGTGCCGTTCCAATCGTTGGTTTTGATGATCAGTCCCTTTTCCGGATCCACGTCCAGCTGCTTGCGGTCTACTGGCTCCAGCAGATCGTACAGCCCCACGTATTCGCCGTTCAGAATCACTTCCACGTATTCCCCCTTGGAGGCCGGGGAATTGTTGGTGGGATAATGGCCCTTGGACATGGTGTTCCAGATCTCCGTGGCCAGGTTGTTATGCATCCGGGTCGGGTCGATGTACATGGCGTCCAGAATCCAGTCGTCGTCCACCCGTAGCCCCAGAAGAGATACTTTGTTCTGCTCTGCATAATCGTCGGTCTTCAGATTGATGCGGTATGGCTTTTTCGGGTACGAACGGGAGGACGCTCCCCGCACGTGGATATGAGCGGCGGAAGAGGTATAGGCGGCGGTGCCGTGCTTTTCCCAGTTCCCGTCCAGAAGCGTCAGGGTGCATTCGGTATCTCCGTCGCCGATGGTCGCCCCGTTTTTCGTCTCGATGGACAGGAAGGGCATGGTGGTAATGACGACGGTGGCGGACTGATATTCGGTTTCGTTATAGACCCGCAGGAAATACGCCCGGTTATTCTCCGGACGGAACCAGGAATATTGATCCACCGTGTCCCGGAAAACCATATTCACAGCCGATCCGTCGGCGCTCTCGGCGGCAAAGGCGACGCCCGTTTCGTTCCCGATGGCTTCGTCGGCTATGGAAAGATAATATACGTCGTTTCCGGCGTCGTAGATCATGGGATTTCCGTTGGCGGTAAGGCTTCCGATCAGCGCATTCGCGTCGGTTCGTCCTTTTTCCACTCCGGCGTAGGTGACCTCCCCGGTGATCTGGGGAGAGCGGATTTGATTGGCGGGATCGTTCTTTTGCTGAAAATAACGCCAAAGGCCGAATCCCACGGCGGCAACTGCGGCGAGTGCGATCGAAAGCAGGATGGCGACAAGTGCGGTTCTTGTTTTTCCGGACATAAAATCCCCCTTGCAGAAATCTCTCTATACTATATATTATAATAGAGAATTCCGATTCTGTCAAGGGGGATATTTTCGGTTATTTCGTTACGTTTTCTTTGATCAGCTCGTTGATGCGCTTGCGCAGATTCAGAAGCCAGCCGGCGCCGATGGGATATTCTTCAAAGGTGATGGGATCGATGCCTGCCTCCAGCACTTCCACGGCTTTTTCTCTGCCGTAGAATTTTTCCAGCAGTTTCAGCGCCCGCAGATCCTGCAGTCCTTCGTTGAAGACGATCTGCCGCAGGGACGGCCAGGCCGTGCCGTCGGGAGCGGGGTAGACCGTGTAGGTGTCCCCGGAGGGCACCCATCCTTCTCCGTCGGAGCAGATAAAGGGGTTGATGGGATGATAAGAGCCCTGGGAATTATAATAGTTATAGCCCCAATGCAAAAATCCCTGCAGATCGTATTTGTACATCTGCACCCCCTGCACCCGGTTCCGGGCGCTGGGCATGGAGAAGATTCGGTTGGTCAGGTGATCTTTGGTCTGCCAGCCGCAATTGTAGACCCACAGATCGGGCACGTCATGCTCCACGAAGGCTTTCACGTGATTGGTGCAGGGCACGGGATGCTCCACGATGCCCGCCTCGTAGAATCGGTAATCGTACAGCGCGTCGAAAATGGGACGGTCGCCGATGAGAGGCTTGATGAAATCCTTCAGCTTGCAATACTGCTCGATATCCTGAGACCGGGGCTCGTCGGAAATATGGAACCAGCACCGGGCGTCGGCGCCCTGCTTTTCTTCCCGCAGATAGGTCATCGTGGCGGGGATCAACGCCCCCAGGAAGGCAAAATATTCCGGCGCGTCGGAGGGAGTGTTCCAGCCGAACAGCTCGATCTGATGCCCGTTTTCGGTGGCGTAGACCTTGGGAGAGAACTGGGCGCCGCCCTGGGTAAAGAAGTGGCCGATTTCAAAATATTCAAAGCCCAGCTTATCGCACAGATCCACCCAACGCCCCAGTTGGGTAAAATCAAAGGAGTATTCGTTCCCCTTCTTTTCCACCCCTACGAGCTGACTTCGGGTGCGGTAGATTTCCCCTTTTGCGGAGTTCAGCACGGTGGTGAACAGAGGGGTCAGGATCATATTCTGCCCGTATTCCCGGGCGGCTCTTAAGAAATTTTCCGTGATCCGCCAATGCTCTTCTTCAAAGGCGGTGACGCCGTAATAATCGGCCAGGCAGTCGGGATAAAACCATTGGGTATAGATCAACTCCTGCTTTGGCAATTCCGCGTCGATGATCTCGATTTCGGTTTCGACTTCTCCCAAAATCTCGTCGGTGTCGTTCTTATAAAAAATCGCCTTGACGGGATAGACGCCGGCCACTGCCTTTCCTTGGGGATCGAATTCCAGCCAGACTGCGTTCAGATTGTTGTCCGCCGTCAGCCGGCCCATTTCCTCGTAGGGCTCCAGCAGATCGGGATACAGCCCCGGGGTTTTCCGGAGATAATAGTCGTCGGTCTTGTCCCGGAAAACGGGCAGAGACGAGGGGATCTGCCGCACCCGGTAGAGGCGGAGATACTCCTTCAGGGGGGAGACGATCTTCATCTGCACCCATTGGTGATTCATTACGGTTTCTTCCATGTCGTAGCAGATCTGAAAGGAGAATTTTTCGTTTTTCAGCATGGAGCAGCCTTCGGGGGCGTCGGCCTTGTCGAAAATGCTTTCGTCGAGAAAGCACTTTTCCAGAGAGGAAAGAAGTTTGACACGCATGGTAAAGCACCTCGTAATATGAGCATTTCCCCCTTGTGACAAGAGGGAAATGCGGTGGCGGATTTCATTGATTTTACTGAACCTTCGCCTTGATCATATCGTTGATTCGGCGGCGCAGGGAAAGGATGTATTCGTCATCCTTGGGATATTTCTTGAAGGTGATGGGCTCGATGCCTGCTTCCAGAACCTCCATGGCCTTTCCCCGGCCGTACAGTTCCTCCAGCAGCTTCATGGCCCGCATATCCTGCAGCCCCTCGTTGAAGACCAGCTGGCGCAGGGAAGACCAGGCCTTGCCGTCGGTGCCGGGGTAGACGATATAGGCGTCGCCGGAGGGCACGAAATCCTCCCCGTCGGAGCAGTAGAAGGGGTTGATGGTGCCGTAGGAATACTGATTGTTGTAGAAGTTGAAGCCCCATTGCAGGAAGCCGTAGATATTGTACTTATACAGCTGAAGCCCCAGGATACGGTTCCGGGCGCTGGGCATGGAGAAGAACCGGTTGGAAACGTCTACCGCCTGGCTGCAGCAATAGTAGGTCCAAAGCTCGGGCACGTTGTGCTCCAGGAAGGGCTCGATATGGTTGGTCCCCGGGATGGGATGATCCACCAGACCCTGCTCGTAGAATTCGTATTTGGAAAGGGCGTCCATCATGGGATAGCCCTCGATGAGGGGCTTGAGGAAGGCGCTCAGAGTCTTGTACTGCTCCAGATGCTTTTCGTTGGGCTCATCGGACAGATGGAACCAGCAGCGCTTGTCGGCGCCCTTCCGGTCCTCCTTCATATATTTCAGGAAGGCGGGGATCATCTGAGAGAGGAAATTCTTATAATCGTCGCCGGCGGCCTCCGTATCCCAGCCGAAGACCCGCTTGTATTCGCCGTCCTCCGTGACCCAGACCTGCGGGCAGGCCTTGCAGCCCCATTGGGAATAAAGGTGGCAGATCTCGAAATATTCCATGCCGACCTTGTCGCACAGATCGATCCAGCGACCCAGGCGGGTGAAATCAAATTCGTATTTGTCGCCCTTCTTTTCGATCTCCAGAAGCTGGGTGACGGGACGGTATCCGCCCACGTAGGTGTCCAGCTCGGGGGAGACGAGGGGAGTCAGAATCATGTTTTGGCCGTAGCTCCGGGCAGAGATCATGAAGTTTTCAATGATCTCCCAATGCTTTTCGCTCCAGGCCTCCACGCCGTAATACTGCATCAGACAGTCGGTGTAGAACCAATGGGTGACGATCAGGTCCTGCTTGGGCAGTTCTGCATCAATGATCTCAATTTCGGTCTCCAGCTCGGCCTCGATATTGTTTTCGGTCAGATCGGGGCGGAAGAAGGTCAGCTTGATGGGATAGACGCCGGGCGCGATTTTTCCGTCGGGAACGATCTCAAACCACAGGCTCCGCAGGCTTCTGTCGGTGACCAGACGGTCGTCCTTCCCCCGGACGGGCTCGAGCAGGTCGGGGTAAAGGCCGGGCGTGGTGCGCAGATAGTTATCGTCCACCCGGATGTTGTAGGTCGGGAAGGAGGAGGGGATGTGCTGCACCTTGGTGACGTGGATCACGTCCTCCAGGGGGGATTCGATCTTCAGGTGAACGATCACCTTAGCGTCGATGTTATCGTTGCGCTGATAGCAGGCCTGGAAGGAAAAACGTTCGTTTTTCAGCATGGAAGACCGGCCAAGAGGCTTTTTGGTCAGGATATTTTCGTCCAGGAAGCATTTTTCCAGAGAAGAAAGAAGTTTTGCTTGCATCATCGTCGGATACCTCGCTTATACTTTTGCTTTGATCATATCGTTGATTCTCTGCCGCAGGTGCAAAAGCCATTGGGCGGAGTGGGGATACACCTTAAAGGTAATGGGGTCAATGCCTTTTTCCAGCTCCTCCAGCACCCGTTCTCTGCCGTACAGCTCTTCGCACAACTTCAGGGCCTGCATATCCTGAAGTCCCTCCGCAAAGACGACCTGCCGCAGAGAGGGCCAGGGCTGACCTCCCTTTCCGGGATAAACCGAGAAGGGATCCCCGGACTGCACCCAGTTGTCTCCGTCGGAGAACAGATAGGGGTTGACCTTTGCGTAGGCCTGGCGGGTGTTGTAGTTATTGTAGCCCCATTGCAGGAAGCCTGCAATATCGTACTTATAGAACTGAAGCCCGATGATCCGGTTGCGGGCGCTCGGCATGGACAGGAAGCGATTGGAGACCTGCTTGCACTGTCCGCAGCAATAATAAGTCCAGAGATCGGGGATGTTCCGTTCCAGGAAGGGCTCGATATGATTGGTGGAGGGCACGGGATGCTCTACCAGTCCCTGATCGTAGAAGTCCACGTTGGACAGCGCGTCCATAATGGGATACCCCTTCAGAATGGGCTTGAGGAAATCGCTGAGCTTCTTATACTGCTCCAGATGATCCATGCTGGGCTCGTCGGAAATATGGAACCAGCAGCGCTTGTCCGCGCCGTTCTTTTTGGTCTTCAGATATTCCAGCATCTGCGGGAGCAGGGCGGAAAGGAAGGTCTTGTATTCGTCTCCGTCGGAGGGGGTGTTCCAGCCGAAGATCTTCTTCAGCTTGCCGTCCACCTTCGCCACGACCTTCGGGCAGGCTACGGCGCCCCACTGGGAATAAAGATGGCAGATCTCCAGCCATTGGATGCCGACCTTGTCGCAAAGATCTACCCAGCGGCCCAGCTTATCGAAGTTGAACTCGTATCCGTCGGAGGTCTTTACCACGTCCACCAGCTGGGTGGTAGGCCGCTCCCCGCCGACGTGGGTGTCCAGCTCCGGGGTGACGATGGGGGTCAGAATCATGTTTTGGCCGTATTTTACGGCGTTTTTCATGAAGTTTTCAATAATTTTCCAATGCTTTTCGCTCCACGCCCGTACCTCGTACTGATCCATCAGGCAATCGGTGTAGAACCATTGGGTGTATTTCATTTCCTGCTTGGGAAGCTCGGCGTTGATGATCTCCAGCTTCAGCGTCAGCTCGACCTCCGGCTTCCGGGTGCCCGCTTTGCGGATCAGGATCCGAAGGGGATAGATGCCCGGCTCCGCGTTCCCCTGGGGGTCGATCTCAAACCACAGGGAGCGCAGGGTGCGATCCGGCCCGAAGCGGTCACTCTTGTAGCGGAAGGGCTCCAGAAGGTCGGGATAAAGCCCCGGTGTGGTGCGCAGATAGTTGTCGTCGATATGCTCCGGGAAACAGGGCATATAGGACGGGATCTGTCTCACGTTGTACACGCTGACGTATTTTTCCAGCGGAGAGTCGATCTTCAGTACGTAATCTCTGGCCCCCCGAACCGGTTCCATTCCGTTGTCGTAGCAGATCTGGAAGGAATAGCGTTCGTTCTTCAGCATGGATGCGGAAGACAGGGCGGGCTTGCTTCTGACGTTTTCGTCGATAAAGCACTTTTCAAGGGAAGAGATAATCTTTGCGCGGATCATGGTGAATACCCCCTGCGTATATATTTTATTGTTTTCATTATACCATATTTCTTCGAAATGTCAAGGGGAAAACGCTTCGGAATATGGATTTTTCAATCGGTTTTCCGCAGAGGGGAAACAAAAAATTTAATTTTTTGTGTTAATTGAAAAAATCGACGGGATTCCCGTTGAAATTTCAGAAAAAGTGTGATATGATAGGAGCGTAAAAAACGCGTATATCAGGTATTCGTACAAGAGAGGAAGCATATCATGTTAAAATTGACCGACGTCGTCAAAGAGTATCCCGCCGGCGGACAGACCGTTGCCGCTCTCCGTGGCGTTTCGGTGGAATTCCGGAAGAATGAATTCGTCGCCATTCTCGGACCCTCCGGATGCGGCAAGACAACCCTTCTGAATATCATTGGCGGTTTGGATCAGTACACCGACGGAGATCTGTCTATCAACGGAGTTTCTACCAAGCGCTACAAAGACGCCGATTGGGACGCCTACCGCAACCATTCCATCGGTTTCGTGTTTCAGAGCTATAACCTCATTCCGCACCAATCGGTGTTGAACAACGTGGAGCTGGCTCTGACCATTTCCGGCGTGGGCAAAAAGGAGCGCCGCAGAAGAGCGGTGGAGGCCCTGACGAAGGTCGGGCTTGGGGATCAGCTGAAAAAACGCCCCAATCAGATGTCCGGCGGTCAGATGCAACGGGTAGCCATTGCCCGTGCGCTGGTCAACGATCCGGAGATTTTGCTGGCGGACGAGCCTACCGGTGCTCTCGATTCCGAAACCAGCCTGCAGGTTATGGATCTTCTGAAGGAGATTGCCAACGACCGGCTGGTCATCATGGTCACTCATAATCCGGAGCTGGCCGAGCAGTACGCCACCCGTATCGTCCGCCTGCTGGACGGGAAGATTGTCGGCGATTCCGCGCCCTATACGGCAACAGAGTCCGCCCCCGCCCCCGTGGAAAAGAAGAAAAAGAAGTCCCGTAAGCCCTCCATGTCCTTCTTTACCGCGCTGTCGCTTTCCTTGAAAAACCTTCTGACCAAAAAGGGCCGCACGGTGCTGACCTCCTTTGCCGGCTCTATCGGCATTATCGGCATCGCCCTTATTTACGCCGTGTCCCAGGGCATGACTGCTTTTATCAACGCCGTTCAGGAAGATACCCTTACCTCTTATCCGCTGACCATCCAGGCCACCAACGTGGATATGACCACTCTGATGGAGACCTTTATGGGCATGGCCAGCGAAACGGGGGACGATCACGAAAAGGACGCGATCTATTCCCAGTCGGTGCTGTTCAAGATGATCAACGCCATGAATAATCTGGAGACCACCGAAAACGATCTGAAATCCTTCAAGGAGTTTATTGAATCCGATCTTGCGGCGAAGGAAGATTCCCGTCTGCAGGAGGCGTTGTCCGGCGTTCAGTATACCTACGACCTGGATCTTTTGGTCTATACCAAGAACGTGGACGGGAATATCATTTATTCCGATACCGGCGAATTGCTCTCCAAGGCTATGGCCGAGCATTTCGGCACGGAAATTTCTCCCATGATGGGAATGGGCTCTTCCTCGTCTATGCCCATGGCCTCCATGTCGCCCGCCGGGGGGATGAATCTGTGGACGGAAATGCTTTCCGGGAAGGACGGCAGTCTGATCAGTCCCGTGCTGGAAAATCAGTACGACGTCATCTACGGCTCCTGGCCTAACGGGGCCGACGAGATCGTCCTTGTGGTGGACGAGAACAACGAGCTGGACGACCTGACTCTGTACGCTCTGGGGCTGGAGTCCGAGGACACCATTAACGCTCTGTTTGAGGCGGTCAAGGACGGAGAAGAGCTGGAGATCCGGCAGAATTCCTGGTCCTACGAAGAGATTTGTGAGATGGAGTTCCGGGTGATTCTCAATTCCGAGTGTTACGTTCTTGATGAAAATACCGGCCTTTATACCGATTTGCGCCAGACCGATGCGGGGCTTCGTTATCTGTACGATAACGCTATGAAGCTGAAGGTCTCCGGGATCATCCGTCCCAGCGAGCGGGCTTCCTCCGCTATGATCTCCGGCTCGATCGGCTACACTAAGGCTCTGACCGAAAAGGTCATCACCGAGTCCGGCGATTCCGACGCAATTAAGGCGCAGAAGGACGATGCTCATACCGATATCTTCACCGGGCTTCCTTTTAAGGAAGTCACCGGAAAATTGACCGACGAAGAAAAAGAGACCGAATTCCGCAATTACGTGGCCACCCTGTCCCCCCAGGGCAAGGCGGAGGCCTACGTGAAGATTATGTCCATCCCCTCGACGGAATATCTGGAAAACGCCGTCAACCAGGCGGTAAACGGCGTTACCCGGGAGGTTATGGAGCAGACGCTTCTCCAGGCTCTGACCCAGCAGATGGGCATGAACGGGGAAGACGTGAAGACCTATATCACCGCCATGCAGGACGAGGAACTGACCGAGCTTTATCGGGAAATGGTGGCAGAAGGGGTGAAGATGCAGTACGCTGCCGCCGTCCAGCAGCAAATGGCCGCTATGGATCCCGCCATGCAGGCCGCCGCCTTTGATGCAGCCCTGCCCGGCTACACCGCCGCCCAATGCGCCGTTTACTACGAGGAGATCCTGGTCTTCTCCGATTCCTCCTACGAAGCAAACCTCCGGAAGCTGGGGAGCGTGGATCTGGACGATCCTGCTACGGTCAATCTCTTCGCCTCCACCTTTGAAAACAAGGATATCATCGAAGAGGTTATTGCCGATTACAACGAATCGGTGGAAGAGCTGTCCAAAATCCGTTATACCGATTATATCGGTATCATGATGTCTTCTATCACCACCATCATCAACGCCATCACCTACGTTCTCATCGCCTTCGTGGCCATTTCTCTGGTGGTTTCTTCCATCATGATCGGCGTTATTACCCTGATTTCCGTCCAGGAGCGCACCAAGGAGATCGGCATTCTCCGTGCCATCGGTGCCTCGAAGCGGAACGTTTCCAGTATGTTCAATGCCGAGACCATGATCATCGGCTTTGCCTCCGGGCTGATCGGCGTGGGGGTCACCTGGCTTTTGTGCATTCCCATCAATCTGATCCTCTTCGCCCTGACCGGAATTGCCAATCTGCAGGCCTTCCTGCCCATTCCCGCCGCCGTGATTTTGGTGGCTATCAGCGTGCTTCTCACCCTCATCTCCGGCATTATTCCCTCCCGCTCCGCCGCCAAGAAGGACCCCGTGGTGGCTCTGCGCACCGAATAATCCCCATCAAAAACTACAAAAAAATCATCTCCCGAAGAGTTTCGTCTTCGGGAGATGATTTTTGTATCAATCGCCGCTTACGAGGGGGTTTACTCCACTTCGCTCTCGGCGTTTTGCAATTGGTCTTTAAGTTGATAATACTGCTCTATGGGCCAAAGAGAGGTTTTGGAATACTGTTGATAAAAGTCAGCTTCCGTTTTTCCTTCACAGGCGTTGTGAATCATTATGTGAGTCAAAAGGACTGAGTATTCCTCTCCTTGGGTGATCTGCGCTTCGGAGGGGAAGTGTACGGTGATTTCCTTGACGGTGTGATTCGTGGTACAGGTCCACGCCTGATAGCCGTCCTCGCTCTCTACGTCCAGCGATAGGGTGCGGATTCTGTGTAGGGCTGTATTCCTTGCTTTTGCGGCAGCGCGGAACAATTCGTCTCCCGTCAGAAAGGTCTGGCCCTCCCGGTCTCTGGAGTAGTAGAGCGGAGCGTCTTCCGACACGTTATTGCGGACGATCCCGTAAACGTCCTCCACGGTTTCGGGCGAGGCGGTCATATGTTGATCCGGCTTTTCGTTATAGATGGAGAACTGAGAAAAGTCGTCGGTGGGCAGGTAGACGCATCCCTGCAAGAGATAGCGGTTGGCCAGGAAGGTCCCCACCTCCCGTTTCAGAATCAGCAGATAGGTTTTTCCTTGCTCATAGGTCAAAGACATCTCACTATAAAGCGTATCGGTGCCTTCAATCCGGTAGATGTGCTCGTTCGGGGAAAGAGCTACGGAGGTGATGGAGGGGGCTCCCCGAAACCGCTCCTTGACCGTAAAATCAAGGAAGGTTCCCCGGTTGTACGTACCGTATACCGTGCGGGATCCAACGTATTCCCCCACCACCACGTCGGTGGCACCGGCGATCAATTGCTCCAGTGTTCCCGGATAGGAAGTGAGAATGGGCGGGGCCGTATCTTCAGAAAAACCGGAATCCGTCCCTTCCGACCCTGCTCCCGCCGAATCCGATGCCGGCCCGCTCCCCTGGGGAGTGCATCCCGACAGGAGTATCGTCAATGCAATCAAAAAAGGAATCAGTTTTTTTATCATGGTATACTCCTTAAAAAGCGCATAGACCGGAATTTCTCTTCGATCTATGCGCAGTTTTGAATTCGTTTTAACTTCTCCTATGGGAAATGAAAAACATAAAACCCGAACTGCGCAAAAGCGGAACCTTGTATGCGATGGTTTTCATGTAATTCACTCCCAATCTACTATGATCTAACATTATTATATCATGTAATGAGGGGAGATGTCAACATGTCAAAATAGACAAACTTGTATGTGGGAATTTGTTTAGGATGGACAATGGATTTCAACTGTTTTTCCAGCGATCCTTGTATTGACCGTCGCCCAAGGTGCTCCGGCCTTTTCCCTTGCCCTTTGACCGGGATTTTCGCTCGTCCAGAAGGCGGTCGAATGCGTCGGTATCGGTGGGGATAGCGGCGGGCTGACCCGTCCAGGCCGAGAGATAAGCGGCGTTGCACAGCTCCGCTTCCCGGATCCCCTCGGCGCCGCCTGCCACCAAAGGCGTCCCGGTGCGGATATGATCGACCCAGCGGTTCAGCACCTCCACGTGCTGGCCGCCCCGGTCTTCGAAGGATTCCTGCAGGACGGTCGTCTTTTTATCGTAGATCGTGACGGTCCGGCTGTCGGCGGTAAGCCGTCCCTTCGTGCCCACGATCTCCAGCCGGTTCACGCCGTGTTCTTCCCCCGTAGAGGTGTGGAAGACCGCCGTAGCGCCGTTTTCGTAGGTGCAGTAAAGGGTTGCGTCGTCCTCCACCTCGATATCGTGGTATTTCCCCACGTGGCATTCCGCCCGGACGGTTTGGGGAAGGCCGAAAATCCATTGCAGAAGATCCAGCTGATGGGGCGCCTGGTTCATCAGAACCCCGCCTCCTTCCCCTACCCACGTGGCCCGCCAATCCCCGGAATCGTAATATTCCTGGGAGCGGTACCAGTTGGTCACCTCCCACATCAGCCGCAGGGGATTGCCCAATCGGCCGTCCTGCAGCGTCTTTCGGATGAATTGATACATGGGGTCGGTGCGCTGGTTGAACATGACGGCGAAGCCCTTGCCCGATTTCTCGGCGGCGGCGATCATCTTCTTGACCTCCGATACCTGCACCCCCGCCGGCTTTTCGGTCAGCACGTGAAGCCCCTTCTCAAAGGCCTTCACGGCGTAGGGCGGATGGAAATAATGGGGGACCGACAGAATGACGGCTTCCACGTCGGCCGAGGCGAAAAATCCGTCGCTGTCTTCGTATACGGGAACTCCCGGCAGATTTTCCTTTGCCCAGGCCTGCTTTTCCGGGGCAATGTCGCAGACGGCAGTCAGCACCGCCCCTTCCACCTTCCCCTCAAAGAGAGTCTTCGCGTGGGCCGAGCCGATGTTTCCGATTCCGATAATACCAATTCGGATTTTTTCCATAGCTACGCATCCTTTTTTGATGTAATCAATAGGTTCCGTCCAGATTGGAGGGAGCGGCTCCGGAGGCGGATTCCTTCCGGCGGGAGGTCGCCACCCGCTTCATCAGTTCTTCAAAATATTCGTCGTCGTTCAGAGGCAGGGCAATCTTTTTGCCCGTCCAAGCGGAAAGATGGCTGGCGTTGGAGATGGAAAGGCCGTTAATCCCTTCCCGTCCGTCGGCCACCAGGGGCTCGCCCCGCAGAATATGGGCCGCAAAGGCGTTGAGAACGCCGGGGTGCTGTTCGTTTTTGCCGTCGGTCTCCACTTCCCGGAATTCCAGAGGGAATTTTTTGAAGCCGTCGGGGCAGTTCTTCGTCCAATCTGCGGTGGATTCCTCCGAAATCCATTGGAGCAGCTTGCCGTCCTCTGCGATCAGCTTGCCCTTTTCCAGGGTGATCTCAAAGCGATTGGTGCCGGGGCAATCTCCGGTGGTGGTAATGAACGTTCCCGTGGCGCCGTTGGCGTATTCCACGAAGATCGTCACGTCGTCTTCCACCTCGATATCGTGCCATTTTCCGAAATACATATTGGACTGAACCGATACGGGCATTCCGCAGATCCATTGCCACAGATCCAGCTGATGGGGGCATTGGTTCATCAATACGCCGCCTCCCTCTCCGGACCAGGTGGCCCGCCAATCGCCGGAATCGTAATAGGCCTGGGTGCGGTACCAGTTGGTAATGATCCAGCTGGTGCGCTTGATGGCGCCCATTTCGCCGGATTGCACGATTTCGCGCATCTTGCGGTAAATGCAGTTGGTCCGCTGGTTCATCATAATGGCCAGAGGCACCTTCGTCTCGTCGGCTACCGCCATCATTTCCCTGACGTGGCGGGTATAGACTCCGGCGGGCTTTTCGATAATGACGGGAATTCCCTTTTTCATGGCCTTGATGGCCAGCACGGGATGCTCGTAATGAGGCGTTGCCACGATGACCGCGTCTACAAGCCCGCTGTCCATCATTGCTTCTGCGTCGGTGAAGAAGGGGATGGGATAAGGGACGTTTTCCTTGAGCCACTTTTCCCGTTCGGGCTTCAGATCTGCGGCGGCGCCCACCACGATTTCCGGGCACTTGCCCGCAACGATGTTTTTAATATGGCCGGTGCCCATGTTGCCGATGCCGATGACTCCAAGTCGGATCTTTTTTTGTTCCATAGTTAATTCCTCCTTATTCCAAGCCTTGGGCTTTCAGAAATTCGTAGCTTCTCTTCATGCAGTCAAAGGGATCCTCGCCGTTGCAGTTGTCCTGCTCCACGAAGGCGTATTCCGTTCCGGCGGTCTCGCAGGCGGCGATGATGCCGTCCCAGTTCAGATTTCCTTCGCCCACGGGGAGCATCTTATGCTCCTTGTTCCGGCAGGCCATATCCTTGAAATGGACGCAATCCAGCCGTCCCTTCAGCTTTCCGAGCCATTGGATGGGATCGGCGCCGGCGTACTGAACCCAATAGGTGTCCAGCACGAAGCCCAGTTCGTCGGGGGTGAATTGATCGCAGAGCTTTTCAATAAAATATTTTCCGTCCTCAGCAGACCGGACGAATTCCATCCAATGATTGTGATAATAGAATTTAGCGCCGTTCTGAGCAAAATATTTTACCGCCGGGGTGATCTCTTGGATGAAATTATCGTAGGTCTCGTCGCTGATGCTCCCGGGGACACCCCCAAGACCGACACGCCGGCAATCGAAGGCCCTGTGCTTTTGCAGGGTGGTTTCGGTGGCTTCGGTGATCTCTTTATAGGCCGTATGGGTGAGGGGGGCCGTAAGGCCGTTCTTTTTCAATTCTTCTGCCAGCCAATCTCCTTCGAAGGGGCAGACTCCGGAGATCTGGACGGCCTTGTAGCCGATCTCTGCCACCTTTTTCAGCGATTCCGAAAAATCCTCCAAGGTTTTGCAATGCTCTCTCAGGGTGTAAAACTGTGCGCCGATTATCATTGTGCAACGACTCCTTTTCCGTCAAGTATTTTACGGACGGCCGCAACCGCCGCGTCAAAGGCCTCGTCGGGATCGGCAAAGGAATAATTGCAGGTCTCGTCGGCCTCTTTTTCCAGTTGTTTTTTCATCGTGAAGTTCGCAAGATGGGGCTCCAGCGTAGCAAAGCGGCCGCCCCGGTCGAGATAGTCTCCCAAAATATAGGGGACGTTTCCGATGCCGTCTCCGCAGGGGACCACCACGCCGGTGGCAAGGGCGTCCTTCAGGTGTAGATATTCCGTGTATTCCTTCAACTCCTGCCAGGCCCGAAGGGTGTCTACCCCGCACTGTACGAAATTGGCAGGGTCAAAAACCGCCTTGATTTTCGGAATTTCCCGGCAGATCGTCCGGCAGAATTCCCAGCCGTCGCCGTAAATTCCCTTTTCGTTTTCGTGGCAGAGGATCAAGTCTCCCGCCCGGTCGGCAAGCTTCCGAAGCCGTGCCAGGGCGATCTGCCGCCCCGCCTGCTCCTCCAGAACCTCGTTGCGGTAGAAGCTGAAGATGCGGATCTTTTCCGCTCCCAGAATTTCTGCCGTTTCGGTCAGCCGGAGAAATTTTTCCATCTCCCCGTCGAAATCGTCGGTAATATTGATCTTCCCGATGGGAGAGCCGACGGTCTTGATCTTCATTCCCGCGTCGTCCATGGCTTTGCGGATCTCTTTTGCCTGTTCCGCCTTCAGGTCTGCGCAATTGATCCTCTCCACGCCCCGGATTTCCATGTGGGAGAGTCCGTTGCGCTTCAGGGCCGTAATTTGCCCCGCAAGGCGGTCCGAAGCTTCGTCGGAAAAGGCCGCGAGGGTCAGCTTGATTTCACTCATATAATCACCGTTTCTGTGGTTTTCTTCTATTATATCATGCAAACAAGGACAATGCAATAAACTTTTTTTGCAAAAAACATTGCTTTTTTCGTCAACTTATGTTATAATAGAGGAAATACACCGTTTCAAGAGGTCTTTATGAAAATCTACGGCTATCACGACGGTCGCGTCGGCCTTTCCTATTCCATAGAAAAAGATCCGGACCATTTTCCCATCAATATCCATCTTCATGACAGCTACGAGCTGTATTGCTTTATTTCCGGCAATGCAAAATATATGATCGAGGGCCGGGAGGTTCCTCTGGAATACGGCACCGTGCTTCTCATGCGCCCCGGGGAGCTTCACACCTCCATCGTGGAGCCTGGGGCCGCCTACGAGCGGTACGTCATGAATTTTTATCCCACCGCCATCCCGGAAGAATTCCGGGAGACGTTGCTCCGCCCCTTCCGAGACCGCCCTCTGGGGGAGATGAACGTCTACCGCCCGTCGGATTTCCCCGGCGTGACCCCCCGGGATCTTCTGGCTACCATGTGCATCCCTTCCGGAGACGAGCAGGAACAGTCTCTGCGGATGCAGACGCTGGTGCCGGCCCTTCTGACGCTGCTCCTTACCGCCACACCCAGGGAGAACCGCTCTGCGACCGACGCCCGCTCCGTAGGGGTGCAGATGGTGGATTTCGTCAATTCCCACCTCTGCGATCCGGTTTCGGTCTCCATGGTGGCAGAAGAGTTCTTTATGAGCGTGTCTCAGGTTTCCCGCATTTTCAAGGCTGCCACCGGTACCACCGTAGGGCAGTACGGGCTGACCAAGCGCCTTCTGAAGGCCCGCCGCCGGATTTTAGGCGGTACCCCCGCTCAACAGGCCGCCCGGGAATGCGGATTCGGCTGTTATTCCTCCTTTTACCGTCTTTACAAGAAAAAATTCGGCGCGTCTCCCTCGGAGGAGGGGAGCTTCGACCGCCCGGATAACCGAAGAAATATCAATTTGGAGAAAAAGCATATGATCCGTTCCAATTATCACACCCACACCACCTTCAGCGACGGTAAAAATACGCCGGAAGAGATGATCGAAGCCGCCATCGCTTTGGGGTTTGAAAAGATCGGTATTTCCGATCACGCCTATACGGCCTTTTACGACGGCTGGAGCATCCCCCTTTCCCGTATGGAGGAATATATCCGCACTCTGCGGGAGCTGAAGGAAAAATACAAAGGAAGGATCGACGTCTACGTGGGGCTGGAGCAGGATGCCTACGCCATTCCCGTCCCCGAGGGGCTGGACTATTATCTGGGGTCGGTTCACTGGCTTAAGAAGGGGGACCGCTATATTGAGCTGGACCACAATCAGCAGATTTTGCGGGAGGCGATCCGGGATTATTACGGCGGGGACGCCGACGCCTTTGCGGAGGACTATTTCGATCTCGTCGCTTCCTACGCCGACGACCCGAAGGTGGGATTCATCGGTCATTTCGACCTGATCACCAAGTTCGACGAAAAAGAGCCGCCGCTGTTTCTTCCCACTCCCCGCTACACTGCCGCGTGGCAGAAGGCTTCCCGGAGGCTGATCGACGCCGGCAAGATCTTTGAGATCAATACCGGGGCTATTTCCCGGGGGAAGCGGGTCACGCCCTACCCCTCGGAGGCGATTCTGGAATACTGGGGCAAGCACGGGGCAAAGGTTGTGATCTGTTCCGATTGCCACTCCGCTGACACCATCGACTGTGCCTTCGCCCGGGCAGAGGAATTGGCGGAAAAATACGGTGTTGAAATCGTGGATCTCTTTTGATATTAAGGGATTTTTCCGGTTTTGAAAGAAGGGAAAATATACCAAAACGGTATGAAAAGAAGCGCTTGCTTCCGGGCTCTCTTCGTATACCAAAACGGTTTAAAAGCGTGCAAAAAAATTCCACTCACCGAGTGGAATTTTTTTTGCATTTATCAATGTTTTATACGATTTTGACCGTCTTAAAAAGAATCTTATCCGGGCCTCGATAACCGCCCCGGACGGCCAGAGATTCGGAAAGGCGCATTCCCGCCAGCGCGTCGCTCAGCTTTCCGCTGATGGAGACTCCGGTCAGGGGAATCTTTTTCTCCCCGTCGAAGTAGTAGGCCAGCCGCACCTCGCCGCCGATATAATCGTTGTAAATATCCAACTGAAGCCCCGACATGGAAACGCATTCAAAATAGGGCTCCGAGGCCAACTCTTCTGCCGTCAGCGTTCCCGGCTCTGCTTCCAGGCAGGGGAGATTTCCGGTGGGCTTCAGCCCCAGATACTGGGCAAAGCGGGAGCCGCCGTAATAATCGGACGCAATGCCGTCTTCCATGATCTTCCGGTCGGTCATGGCCGTGCCGTCGGCATCGAAGGAGGCGGAGCGCACCGCTCCTTTGATCCGGCCTCGCAGGGTCACGTTCAGCCGGTCTCCCGTGGGCTCCTTCTGAATCGGCGCACCCTTTTCGAAGGCGTTGGTATGGTTATAGACCGAGGCGTAGTTCAGCTCGTCGGCAAGGGAGAACAACAGCTCCGCAGCCTCCAGCGTGCCGATAACCACGTTGCAGTCGATCTCTTTCTCCGGCTTTTTGGCGAAGCACCGATCCCGGACCTCTTGCATTTTTCCGTCGATTTCCTTCGCAATGGCTTCTGCGTCAAATTCAGTGAAGCGGTAGTCTTCGTAGATTTCCACCGATTCCCCTTCCATGTTCCAGGTGGGGATCGCTTCGATCATGGCGTGCCACCGGATTTCGGTTTTGTCGGTTCCCCGGCTGTTGATCACGCTGACCTCGTCCCGGTAGAGGAAGATCTCCAGCGCGTTGATGCTGCCGTCCTTGTAGGAGCTTGCTCCGAATACCGCGTCGGCAATCTTCGCCGCCAGCTCCGAAGAGGAGAAATCGGCCAGATTGGAGTCTCCTCCGAATTCAGCCGCCCCCTCTGCAGGAAGCCCGTAGGTGGGGTTGTCAATGACGGCGGCCTTCTTCGCCCCGTCCCGGACGGCCTTTTCAATTTCGTCGTCGGTGTAAGAGGCGTAAACGGGGAAGGTGGAGTCTCCCAAAAAGTCTCCGTGCTTCACGTAGACCGTGACCTTGATCTCTTCCGTGTCGGTGCTGCGGACGGTCTCCAGCGCTTCGTGTACAAAAAATGCTTCGTAGGATTGGGTCTTGACCGTATTGATCCGGTAGTCGGAAATGTCGGAAGATTTTTTTAGAATATTTAAGATCCGTTCTCTCATGCCAGCTTCACCTTCACTTTCAGCGCAGGGCCGCCGTCGGAGACCCTCACCCATTCTTTGTAACCCTTCCCGCAGGACCCGGAGCCGATGACCTTGAATTCGTCGGATACCATGGAGATGGATTTCAGCAATTCCGGTACCGAGCCGCTCATGACCACGGGGGAGACGTAGTTGTCGGTCAGCTTGCCGTCCACGATCTCAATGCCGTATTCGGCGGTGCATTGGATCTGCCAGTTTTTCGGATCCTCCATGCCGTTGTTGGTTTCGAAGAGCATATATCCGTGCTTGACGGATGCGATCATATCCTCCAGCTTATCCCGTCCCGGCTCGAAGAAGGTGTTCGTCATCCGGGCGTAAGCCTTTCTTTTGTAGGATTGCCGCCGTCCGTTGCCGGTAGGCTCCGTGCCCAGCTCCGTGGCGGAGGCAAGGTCGGAAATGCCGGCTACCAGAACGCCGTCCTTGATGATCTGGGTGTCGTGGGCAAGAACGCCGTTATCGTCGAAGAAATAGGATGCCGTGGACAGGGCAGAGGCGGCGCCGTCCTTCATGTTGCAAAGGGGAGAGGCCACGTATTTGCCCACGTATTGCTTCGCCAGGGCACGATCCTTGACGAACTGATCCATTTCCACCCCGTGACCGAAGGCTTCGTGGGCAATGAGCCCGGAAATGGAAGGATCGGTGATCACGTCGTAGGTGCCGGGGACGATGGGCTTTGCGGTGGCCAGCTTTTTCACTTTTTCCACCAATACGGGGATCTTTGCGGGATAGGCCTCCAGTGCCTCCTTCATAAGGTGGGAATAGGTTCCCTCCCGGGCGGTGACGATCTTGTCCCCGTCCTTATAGACCGCAAGGGAAATGACGTTGACCCAGGTATAGAATTGATCCAATTCCCGGTTTTTGGAGATGAACAGCTTGGAAACCGAGAAGGGCAATACCGCCACGGTGGCGTTGACGATCTTGTCGTCGGCGGCGAGAATCTCGTCCTTCTGCTCTTTTGCAAAGGCCAGAAGCTGTTCGTCGGTATAATCCTCAAAATCCGATTCCCGGGCAAAGGATTTCACCATCGCCTCGTCGGAAACGACGTTTACCTTGATCTGCCGGTCTTTCAGGGAATCGGAAACGCCCACGGCGGCAACGATCTTTTCCGCCAGAGCCTCCTTGTCGCCGGAAATATCGTCCAGCGAATATTCGTAAAAGGAGCGCCCGTCGTGCATGGTAATCACAAATCCGCATTCCGACAGATTGCCGTCGCTGATGGCTGAGGTGGATCGGTTGACCCGCACGGCCGTCGACCGCACGTCCGACCCAAGCACGCTTACGTAGGCGAAGCGCTTTCCCAGGGCCGCCACGAGAGCCTTGCAATCGCTCCGCCGCCCGTTCAAAAATTCAGAAAATGCCATGGTTTAACCCTTTCTTTTCGTATTCGAATTTAAATTGACGTCCAAAATCACGAGCCCGAAAAAGACCGCCGCGGTGATGAGCGCCGCTCCCAGGACGACGGCCAGAATCGCCAGAAAATGATACCACACCGGGATCAGGGCGATCAGATGGCAGAGCCCTCCCAAGGCGTACCAGGTTGCGGGACCGGTAAGCCCGGCCAGTATTTTGGGGAAAAGGTGCATCCCGTCCTCCAGCATGGTGACGAAAAAGATCCAGGCGCAGGTGAGGACCGCCGCGCAGACCGAGGATACGTTCAGGGCGAAGAGGAAATGAGGATCGGAAATCTTTTCCGTGGCGTAGGGGGTGACGGGGCGGAAGAACGAGAGGATGGAATGCAGAACGCCTCCGTCGTTCCACGCCCGGAAAATCAGGATTGCCAGCACGATGAAAAGAACGGAGAGGCTGAGCGCCGGGATTCCCTCCAGCAGATCTCCCGCAAGGGAGACGGTGAAAAACAGCAGAACTGCAATCACGGCAGCCGCAAGGGTCAGAAGACCGATGCTGATCCAAAGATTCCATCCCGGGATCCGAACGATCCAATGGCTGATCCCCGCCAAAGAGAACCAGGTGATCAGCCCGTACCCCACGGTGATGATCAGCACAGACCACCATTCGGTTGCTTCTTCATCGGCTTTACAATAAAACAGCACCGTGGAGATTGCGGCAAGAACCGAGCTGACGTGGAGGGATAAGAGGAAGCTTTTTTCCGTCGCCGCCTCCCAGCCGTAGGGAGTGAACTGTTGGAGGAAGCCCCAGATCACCTTCAGCACGGCTCCTTCGCTCAAAAGGACGTCAAGCGCCCCAAGAAGCAGTAGGGCAATGCCGCCGAAGAGGAGGCTGTTGCGCAGTATCCGCATCTTCTTCCAACGGCTCATTTTCCGTTTCGCGGGACGGGGCTTTTGCGCCGTCGTTCCGGTCTTGACCGGAGATTTCGGAGGCGTGGCCGCCGTCTTATTCGTTTGCGCCGGCCGGGGCGTTTTGTGTGCCGTCACCGATTGCGCCGGCTTTGAGGGAATGTTTGTTCTTTGAGACTGGTGGGACGTTTCGCTTTTTCCAATGGCCCGCAGAATTTCCCGGGCGGTGGCGTCATCGTTCAATCCCGCCGCCGCAATGCATTGCTTTTTTTTGACCTTTTCGATCCATACCCGATGGCGGTAGGGGGCGTTCTGGGAATTCAGTCCGTCCAGCTCGACGACCTTGATCTCCTTCCGGGAGCCTTCCGCAAGATTGTATTCGATCTTGACGAAGGAATCCTTTTTCCGCAGGATCCCGTCGGTATAGAAGAGAAGCACGCCCTTGCATTTGTCGATGCGCTCGGCAATGGTCTCTTCCCAATCGGCGCCGTATTCGATGCCGTAGTCGTACCATAACGGGACGCCGGCGTCCATCAGCTTTTTCGCAATGGCGCCTACCCGCTGATGATCCCCGTTATTATAACTGACGAAATAATAATCCGGGGTGATTTCCGGGTCGACGGGCTCGAACCCAAGATACTCTGACATTGTTTATAATCCTTTCAGATCGGTTTTTCCGTATTTTGCGGGGGATCAGCCAGCGTATTTCGACATGGTGATGCAGGCCTCCCTGCCCGTGGTGAAAACGTTGTAGCTGTATCCGTTCAGGCCGTAGGCCTTGGCCAGCGCCCCGGCGTTGACGTTCATCCATTGAACGGCGTCCTCGTTGCTGAGCAAATATACCTGGGCGAAGTATTCGTTGCCCTGCTTTACGGTGTTTTTCAGAAGGTTTTCCACGGTCAGATTGGGAATTTCGCCCTTTACCCGGGTGAAATAGTTGGCCGCCGTGGCGGTGCAGAGGGGATAGGCGTAGCCCTCCTGCAGGATGGTATGATCCTCTACGATCCGGGAGGTGGGCAGATTGAACCATGCGTAATGGATCCGGCCTGCCTTCGGTTCTCCGGTATTGTCCCAGGTGGCGTCTACGTGGTAATATTCGCCGTCGATTTTCACGATATTCCAGGCGTGGTTTTCGCTCTTGCCCGTAGTGGGATTTTCAGAAGATCCGTAGACGAATAAGGTCTCGATGCCCACCGAGCGGCAGAGGTATTGGAAGGCCCGGGCAAATCCTTCGCAGACCGCCTCTCCCTCCACCAGAGCGCCGTAGGCGTCGAAGGGATGATCGCTGAGCTCGTATTCTACCTTCAGAATCAGTTGGTCGTGAATGGTTTTTTCGATCTCGTATTGGGTCATTCCGGAATGAATATCCCGGAGTATGGATTTTGCCGCTGCTTCAAAGGCGCTTTTGGCCGAGGAAAGCTGTCCTTCAGACATCTGGTAATCCGGCTCTACCGCCACGACCCGGTTGCTACCGTCGTAGCTGTATCGGTATTGACTGCCCAGCCAGAAATGCTGGGGATAGTCCGCCCGGTAGCAGCTCCATACGGTATAAAACTC
The DNA here is from genome assembly GCA_045543655.1 of Eubacteriales bacterium. GTDB lineage: Bacteria > Bacillota > Clostridia > Oscillospirales > UBA644 > RGIG995. Next base: position 1,093 of record JAZPXN010000060.1, on the reverse strand, counting down.
CGAAACCGTGATTTTGGAGGAGAATTCAATCCGGTCCTTCCGGGCGCCGCATCCGGCCGTCAGCGCGTCGTAAACCGCCGTCAGGGCAGACCCGTTGGTCTGACGGGAGAGCCATTTCCGTCCGTAATAATCCTTCGGCTGAATGGGGGAAATATCCGTATTAACGGGGCCGGAAGGGGTCTCGTCCCTGGGCTCCGTGGGAGGATCGAAGGTCCCCGTCTGGGTGGAGGGGGTGGTTCCCGTGGAGGTCGACGCCGATGCGGTGGAGGTAGAGGGACGGGCGGGGCCGGAATCGGTCGGGCGGGAGGAGGAAGAAGACGTATTTCCCGTGGACGGAGCGCCGTCGGTGGGCGTCGGGGCGTCCGTATCGCCGTCGGAGGTTACGTCGGTCTCCGCCCCGGAATCGGTCGATGCGGTAGAAGTCCGATCCGAGGGGGAGAGGTCGGTGGCGGAATCGTCTTCCGTTCCGGTTTGCGCCGCAGAATCGGTCAGCGAGGCCTGCACCTGATCCTCCGAGACACCGGTGGAGGTCTTCGGATTTTCGGTGGGTTCCCCGCAGGCCGCAACGGTAAGCATCATTCCCACCGCAAGCAGACAACAAAGCGTTCTTTGAATACGGATTCGAATTCGTTTCATGATCAAAACCCCTTTATTTCCATTGTTATTATTATATATAGGCGTATCTTGTTTATATTGTAGCACATTTCCCCGAAAAAGTCAATAAAAATCGAAAAAAGAAATGTGAAAAGAATCGGAAGACTCTTGACAAAGGAGGAAAACTGTGTTATAATATACAGGTTCCAACGCCGGTGTGGTGGAACTGGCAGACGCGCGGGACTCAAAATCCCGTGGTAGCGATACCGTGTGGGTTCGACCCCCACCACCGGCACCAAAAAAGAAGTAACTTTTGTTTACCAAAAGTTACTTCTTTTTTTATCCAAGCCGCAGGCTTGGCATATCATCACGACGCAGTCGTGTATATCATCAGCCCCTTTGGGGCTGTATCTCATCACGCGTCAGCGTACATCCTCCTGCGGCTTGATGATATGCAATTCCTGCGGGATTTGTGAAATAACGCTTCGCGTTATGAAAT
>JAZPXN010000059.1:0-40151 GCA_045543655.1 Eubacteriales bacterium | reverse complement strand
GAAGAGAATAGTCGGTGTCTATGACGAAGAGGTTCCACCCGTTCCCATTCCGAACACGGTAGTTAAGCTCTTAGGTGCTGAAAATACTTGGCTGGAGACGGCCCGGGAAAATAGGGCGATGCCGACATTCTCTTTTTTTATCTCAAAAACATGGCCCGTTAGTCAAGCGGTCAAGACGTTGGCCTCTCACGCCGAAGACAGGAGTTCGATTCTCCTACGGGTCACCAAGGCTCTGACGGTCCTCCCGTCGGAGCCTTTTTCATTTGCGCATCAGGGCCTTTAGCTCAGTTGGTTAGAGCTCCCGGCTCATAACCGGTCGGTCCCGGGTTCGAGTCCCCGAAGGCCCACCAAAAAATCGACAGGCAGAAACCTGTCGATTTTTTATTATTGCGGAAATAATGGCTTCGATTTGCGCGAAGATCTGCTGTGTCTATTATCCGTTTCCGGATTCGTTATATGCAGGATTTCGCTGCGAAAAGACTTCGTGTTTATCTGCCTTTTATTCAGCGGTTCCTCCGGTTCTGATCGATGAGTCGGTTGTACTTCTCCATGTCTCTTTTTCCGGTAGAAAATGCAATGGCCTTGATGTCGGCCGAAAGATCACGGATACGATCTTCCAAAGCCTCGATCTTTGCCTGATCTTCCGCAAGAGCGGTTTTCTTTGCTTCAATCTGCTTTTGATCCAGCATTTGATCCGGAAGATATTTCAAGAAATGCCGGTCTTTGGGGTTGACATTCTGGACAATTTCTGCTATACTATATGTAGAACCAGCAACAGGAAGCGGGCTTACTGATACTTCAGTATCATTGGGCGTGCTCCCCATGACGCTGGTTTTTTCCATTTTTGTCATAGAAACTACTGCATACAGCGCATTTTCTGCGTCACTTTTCTGTTTTATCTCAAATTTTACAGGGTGAATGTAGTCTCCTTCCCCAAATGCAGAAAGAAGCACATATCCAGCTTGAAAATGATCATCCTCCCTCTTAGTTCCTTTTGTTATGCACCTCGATCAGAACAGTACGGTTGGAGAGATCTATAGCGTTCAGATCTGCATTTGCAAGTATTTCACGGGTGGAGGTTAATTTTCGCTGGAACTTTTCTCCACCGTCGGAAAGGTCTTCGCCAATTCCTGGCAGCGTTTCAATGCTTCCTCCTCCGTCTCGCTCTGCTCGATCAGAGGAATCATTTGTTCTGCGAGATCCTCTTTTGAATTCGGATCGATATTCTTGAAAAGAAGCATTATCTTTGCGCCGGTAGGTGTAAATAACTGCTTTTTCGTAAACAGCTCGCATAATTCCCCACGCATCCGGTACTCGTTTTCTTTCATATTTTATCACACTTTCTGTAATATCTATCGCATATTCTTTTGGATCAACATTGAGACGTACGATCCTCGTAATTTCCGGATTTAAGATCGTCCCCTTGACGTACATAATAACGTCCGGGCACGAAGCGGAGTACAGAACAGCCTCGCCTTCCTTGGTAACGGCGTATTTGTGACGATTATGCTTAAAATCGGCGAACCGGGATAGAACTTCCCGTTCTTTTGCAGTAATAGCTCCGTTGTAACTCGCCCACCCAAAGTTATTATACTGCTTTTCCATGTATTTGTCAAGAGCCTTCTTCGCCTGCTCCCGAATTTCGGCGGAGGCAAGTTTTCCATCAGCATCCCGGTAGTTTTTGGCGGCGTCGGTGAGAGCGTCCTCGAAGAGAGCGTGAAATTCGGAGAACTTGTCCTCCATCCTCTGCAGAAGTTTGGGCTTCTTCCCGGCCCTTATATTGGGCGTAGGCCTGCCGGATCTTCTTCAGAGTGTTGGCAAGGAACGACTTGATCTTTGCCACAAGTCCCTTGTCGGTGTTCAGGAATACCGTCCCGTTTTCAATTCTCGTTCCGCATAAAAAATTCTTGACAAAAGCCGCTTTTTATGCTATAATAAACCAAACTTGCCGGTAGGGGCTTTGTAGAATAATTATCAAGGAGCAAACTATGGAACATATCGTTAATACGGTTTCGGCCAAAAATCAGATGGTAAATTCGTCGGAATTGAGTTTTTTGGGGGATCCTAAGGCACCCTTGAGGATTTTGATCCTGGGCAATTCCATCACCCGGCACGGGCCGAAGGAAGATATCGGCTGGCCCTACGATTGGGGAATGGCCGCGAGCGCTCCGGAAAAGGACTACGTCCATCGTTTGTATGCTAAATTGCAGGAGAGTGGGATCGACGCCTATCTGCGGATCCGTCAGGCTTCCTGCTGGGAAGTGAATATCCGGGAAGAAGGCTATCTTTCTCATTTTGAGGAAGACCGGGCCTTCGGGGCAGATATCGTGATCTTTCGGTTGGGGGAAAACGTGAAACCGGAAAACGTTCCTTGCCTGAAGGATGCTACCCGGGAGTTTATGAATTTCTTCTGCGCCGGCGGGGCGAAGGGCATTATGACCACCTGCTTCAACTGGGCGCGGGCGGAAAAGGACCGGATTCTCGGTGAGGTTGCGGCGGAGCTTTCGATGCCCTATCTGGATATCGGCTGTGACGACGATCGCTATATGGCGTTGGGGAAATTTGAGCATCACGGCGTTTCCACCCATCCCGGAGACGAAGGCATGGAAATGATTGCAGAGCGGCTGGCCGCCTGCGTAAAAGGAATGGTCTGATATGATTAGTGTTTCTCGTTTTTGCCATATTCCAAGCGAGCGGGTTTCCATTGCCCATGAGGTGGGAATTTCGGCGGACTATAAGGTATTCGTCAACGGCCGGGAGGTTTCGGTCTACACCTGCCGCATCTCCGAATATCCCTTCAACCGGCTCTGGCCCGGGTTTCAGCGGCCGGTCAATCAGACCGAAGTGGTTTCCTTCGTTAATCTCGTGGCCGACGAAGCGGTTGAGATCGAGGTTCAGCCCCTGAAAAAATCCCTTGACGGCAACGTTATGGTCAAGCCTGCTTCGAAGAGAATTACGCCGGAGCGGGTGGGAGACCGGGTTCGGTTTCCCCTTGCGGATAACGGGGGATACGTGTTTGAGATCGACGATTATCACGGCCTTCTCTACCTTTTTCATAATAAGCCCGTCCCTTGTGACGATCCTGCGTCGGTGACCCACTATTTCGGTCCCGGCGTCCATTTTCCCGGGAAGATCGTGCTTCATTCCGACGAATCGGTCTACGTGGACAAGGATGCCTTGGTCTACGGCTGTATTTATGCGGAAAATGCGGAAAACATCCGGATTTTCGGCAACGGCATTTTCGACGACAGCGGCGAGGCGCGATATACGGAATTCTGGTATGATTCCTACGTCAACGGAAATCTGAAATTTTACGATTGCAAAAATCTCCGGGTGGAAGGGGTCGGCTTCGTCAATTCCGCCATGTGGTGCGTCAACGTTTTTCATTGCTTCGACGTGGTGTTGGATGGGATCAACGTTTTCGGCCAATGGCGATATAACACCGACGGGGTGGATATCGTCAACAGTCGGAGGGTGACTTTGAAGAATTCCTTTATCCATTCCTTCGACGATACTGTGGTGATCAAGGGCGTCGACCGCTATGCATATGAAAATTGCTCCGATATTCGGACGGAAAACTGCGTTCTCTGGTGCGATTGGGGCAAGACCTGCGAGCTGGGCTTTGAAACGGCGGCGCCGGAATACGAGCGCATCGTTTTCCGTAATTGCGACGTCCTGCGGGGCGGCAACACCCTTTGCTATATTGCCAACGGCGATTGCGCTTATATTCACGACGTGATTTTTGAAGACCTCCGGCTGGAGCTGGAGCCTGCTTATACGCCGGAGATCGTTCAACGGTCGGAGGAGCAGGTTTATACCGGGGTCGGAGAGACCGCGATCGCCCGGATATTGAGCATTCACAACGTGCGCTTCCGGGAAAAATACGCCTTTATGGGGCTTCCGGAGGCGGAAAGTGAGATTCCCTTGGGGGATCCCCGTTATGCCGGGGTGCGGGACGTGCAGGTGCGTAAGATCGACCTGATATGTCCTCCTGCCCTTGCGGAGAAAATGGGAAAAGGCATTGCGCAGATTTTGATCCGCAAGGCGATTCCCACCACGGAATTCAAAAATATTACCGTGGAGCAGATCCGCCTGAACGGCGCCGAGCTGCACCGGGAGGATATGACCGTTGCCTGCGAAGGCTGTGGGGAAGACCTGCTTACGATCCGATAACGAAAAGAACACTGCCCGAACAATCTTCGGGCAGTGGATTTTTTTATTCCGGCCGGCATTTGACGACGGCTTCGGTGACGTTGGTCAGGACGGTCTCGCCCTTTTGGTTTTTGGCCTCGATGGAGATTTCCACAAGGCCGTTGCGGGGATTGCGGCGGGTCAGGTTGGTGACGGTAGCCGTGGCGGAGAGAACGTCGTCGGCAAAGACCGGACGGAGCCACTCGATTTTGGTGGAACGGCCGGCCAGTAATTCCTCGCCAAAGAAATCGTTTTCCAGATATTTTGCCCACACCGCCATAAACGACATGACTCCCGGGGCGATAAGACGGCCGAAGGGGGTGGTTTTGGCGTATTCCTCGTCCACGTGCAGGGGAATATTATCGTAAAGCCGGGCAAAATCCAGCATTTTCTCCTTTTCGATCACTGCGGGAGCGATCTCTCGGGTCATGCCGATCTGCAGATCTTCAAAATACATCGGAATCTCCTTACTCTCGTACGGCGACGGCTTCGATCTCCACCAGCGCGCCCTTGGGCAATTCCTTGACCGCCACGCAGGATCGGGCCGGCTTTTCGGTGAAATATTGGGCGTAAACCTCGTTGAAGGCGGAAAAATCCGCCATATCCTTCAAAAAACAGGTGGTCTTCAGCACGCTTTTGAGGGAGGCGCCGGCGGCGCTTAAAACCGCTTCCAGATTTTGGCAGACCCGGTGGGTTTGTTCGGTGATGTCGTTGCCGGTCAGAAGGCCGGTTTGGGGATCCAGGGCGATCTGCCCGGAGGTGAAGATCATATTGCCGGTCACTACGGCCTGGGAATAGGGCCCGATGGCCGCGGGGGCCTTTTCGGTGTGAATTTTTTGATTCATATACGCACTCCTTCGGCGGAAACGAATTCCGCAGTTGTTTTTTCAGTATATCATATTTTGGAGAAAAATACAATAGTTTTCGGGAGAAACCTACGATTTTTTTTAATTGTTTCGTCTGCGGGACGTGGCGCAGAAATGAGAAGCGGCGATTCCCCGAAAGTGATTGACGATTCCTTTCCGGTGTGTTATCATGAGAAAGGCGGCGGGAGGGATTTTTTATAATCGAAATTTCCAACGTCGGGCGAGGCCGGGAAAACCGGGGGAGCCTCGTCCCCGCGCCGTCCGGCACCGGGAACGAACGTACACTCTGCCTTATCCCCCGCTTTTTTATGCCAAATCGGCATATTTAAGAGGATCTTTCGAAAATGCTCCGTTTTCCTTCCGACCTGCCCGTCCTGGTGTCACACGCAGGTCTCAAGGCCGTCTTGTATTTCCGAATCTGTCGAAGAAGTAGAGTTTTCTTGGATTTTATAAACCGTTTCGGTTTATCCTGGATCGTTTTTCGGAAAAGATACTGTTGAAGATCCCTTGCTCCGTTTTTTGAGGCGTGGCACAAAAAATTCGACAAAAACTTCTTGACAGACGGCCGAAGATATGATATAATGAAAAAAAAGGGGTAAAAACGCACATGCCTACCGGAAATTCTTTTAAGATTCGTACCAAAAACAGAAACCTTTTCCTGCGGGTGTCCAAGGGACACTTTGCCACCAATCACAGCCATATCAATTATTATATTGACGTGACCACCCAGAAGACCCGTCTCTCCGAGGCACAGGCCGTAGCGAAGGAGATCGTTTCATACTATAACCACAGCACCATCGTAGATACCATTCTGTGTCTCGATGGAACGGAGGTTATCGGAACCTGCCTTGCGAACGAGTTGACCAGGGAGGATTTCACCAACCTCAACGCTCACCAGACCATTTACGTGGTCACGCCCGAGCATACCACGGGTAGCCAGCTCTTTTTCCGGGAAAACATTATTCCCATGATCAAGGGCAAAAACGTGCTGATTCTGTGCGCTTCGGTCACCACCGGCTATTACGCCCGCTCCGCCATCGAAGCGGTGAAGTACTACAGCGGCCGGGTCGCCGGAGTTGCGGCCATCTTTGCCACCGTCAAGGATTGCGACGGATATCCCGTTCGTTCGGTCTTCGATGCCGACGACCTGGAGGGATACGAAAGCTATCCCACCCACGATTGCCCCATCTGTAAGGCCGGACAGAAGATCGATGCCCTGGTCAACAGTTACGGGTATTCCAAGCTGTAATCGAATCGTGCAGGGCACTCCGTCATGGGGTGCCCTTTTTGTCAAAAATAAAGCCGCAGGAGGGATTGGATGAAACGAATTGTCGCTTTTGGTCTTTTTGCCGTGCTTCTTTTGGGACTCGTCGCTTGTGGCGGAAGGAACGAATCTTTTACCGGGAATGCAGAATACGATGCCGATGAATCTCTTCTCACCATTACCGATGCGGGGGAGACGATTGTTTTCCGGGTGACGGAGAAGACGAAATTGATCTGGGCGAAAGAAGCGGAGGCTGATATTTCCTTCTTTGCGGAGCCGGGGTGGGATATTTTCCCGGAATGCACCATCGAAGCCCGGGTGACCTATTCTGTTTCGGAGGAGGGTGGGACTGCGATGGCAGAAACCGTCACCGTTCTTTCGGCAGATCCCTTACTGCACGCCCCGGAAAAGCCGGTGATCTATCTCTATCCCGAGGTCGAGACCGACGTTTCCGTTTTGCTGGATTATTCCGGCCGTCTGACCTGCACCTATCCCGCTTACCGGGAGGGGTGGCACGTGACCGCATCCCCCGATGGCACGCTGACCGACGCTTCGGGGCAAATCTACAATTATCTTTATTGGGAAGGGATCGGCACGGAGAAATACGATTTCTCCCAGGGCTTCTGCGTGTCGGGCGCCGATACTGCGGCGTTTTTGGAGGATGCTCTTTCCAAATTGGGGTTGAACCGCCGGGAGGCCAATGAATTTATCGTCTATTGGCTGCCCCGCATGGAGCAGAATCCCTATAATCTCATCGCCTTCCAGGGGGACGCTTATACCGAAAGCGCCCGGCTGACCGTGACGCCGACGCCGGATACGCTGATCCGGGTCTTTATGGCCTTCCGTCCTCTCTCGGAGTCGATTCCGATCGAACCCCAGGCGCTGTCCGCACCCGTCCGCACCGGCTTTACGGTGGTGGAATGGGGCGGTGCCGAATTAAATCCGAAAGGAAACTGAGCCGTGAAAAAGGGCGAAATTCGTTTTTACAATCTGCTTCTGCCCATCTGGCTTCTGATGGCAATGCCCATTGCGTGGCTGATCGTGGTTCCCGGGAATTTTATCATCGACAGTGCGGTCTTGCTGATGGCGCTTGCGGTGTTGAAATTGCCCGAACGGAAGATTTGTTATAAAAAATATATTCTAAAGGTCTATTTGTTTGGATTTCTGGCGGATTTTGCGGGGGCAGCGCTGATGTTTCTTCTCCTGTGGAACGGAGTCGGAAATCTGGGCGACGAGTGGTATCTCACCCTGCCCGGCCTGCTTTTTTCCGCCGCACTCATCTTCGTTCTGAATTATTTTATCACCTTCCGGGATTGCGAGAAGGGGAACCGGTGGAAATTGGCTCTTATTCTCACCGTTGCCACCGCACCGTATACGTTTCTGATTCCGTCCGGCTGGATTTATACTTAAACGAAAGGTTGTTTTGTTATGTGCAATATTGCAGGCTACGTGGGCACCCGTCCCGCGGCGCCGATCCTGATTGAAATGATGCTCCGGGAGGAGGGACTTGCCGGGGGATACTATACCGGCATTGCTACCGTCCACGAGGGCAAGCTGTATTATGAAAAGCTGACCGGAGATACCAACCGGCTGGTCTCCCTGACCAAGGCCGCCTCCCTGCCCGGCACCGTAGGCATTCTTCACAGCCGCTCCAAGTCCGGCGGGGGAGACGAGTGGGCGCATCCGTTTATCGGGTTTTCCGGCGATACCCCCGTTACCGCCTATATTGCCAACGGAACGGCGGGGTTTTCCACGCCCCGGTTCGCCGAATACGGCCGCCTTGCGGAGGAATTGATGGCGCAGGGGTATCCCATGCTCTCCCGGAGGTTCGACGATAACCCCCGGTATCAGAAGCTGTCCGACGGGTCTACGGTGCATATGAGCGACGTGGCCTGCCAGTTGGTTCAGCGCAATCTGGATCAAGGCAAGCCTCCTTACCGCGCCATCGGTGACGCCTATTGTGAGATGCCCCACGAGATCGTCGGACTGATTCTGACCCTATCTCACCCCGACCGTATTTCCTGGGCCCGGATCAATTATCCCATGACCGTGGCCTTTGCCTCCCACGGCGCTTATCTTTCCAGCGCCGCTCTGGCCATTCCGGAGGATTGCGGAGAGATTTACCCCATCCCCGCCAACGCTTGCGGAGAGGTCTTTGCAGACCGATATACGGCCGTGCCCTATGCCCGGCCGCCCGTCACCGTGGCGCCCATCACCGCCCGGGTACGGGCCGAGGGATACGGGATCGTCTGTGGACTGCTGAAGAATCCCACGCCCTATACCGATCTGGCAAGAGCGCTAGCGCCCCTTTTCGATCCTGCCGGTTGCATTCCCCTGGCCATGCTGGTCTACGATATTCTCTATTCCTTGAAAATCCAGGGAAAGCTGAAAATCGAGACCGTCTCCGTGGAAGGGGCGGCTGAGGGCTTAACTGCGCCGAAATTCTATTTCTCGCTCGTCTGACGGATCTCCCTCCCCTCGGGGAGGGATTTTTTTTGTATTTTTCCGTCGAAATCTTTTGTTCCGGGCTTGAAATTCCGGGGAAAATATGGTATAATAGTTCCATTACGGAATAAGAGAGGAACTTGTTTTGACCGAAAAATTGCGTTTGCGGGACTGTCTCGGAGACCGGGAGTTGTATCGGAAGATGCTGAAAATTGCCATTCCCATTTCCCTGCAGTCTATGATCACCGTGGGCATCAATCTGATGGATACGGTGATGCTGGGGTCGATGGGAGACGCCCAGCTGTCCGCTTCGTCTCTGGCGGGGCAGTTTATCAATCTGTTTATGATTTTTTGCATGGGTATTGGTATGGGAGCGTCGGTTCTGACCTCCCGGTTTTGGGGAATGAAGGATAACGATTCGCTGAAAAAGTCCATCACCATCATGCTCCGCTTTGCCTTGATCTTCGCCGTCGGCTTTACCGTTGCCACCATCATCACACCGGAAGGGATCATGCGCATCTACACCGACGAAGAGCCCATCATTGCATACGGGGTGCGGTATCTGCGGTGGATGATCCCCACCTATTTCTGCACCGGTCTTTCCCTGGTCTGCACCATCGTGCTTCGGACGGTGGGGCAGGTGAAGATCCCGTTGATCTGCTCGATTATCGCCTTTTTTGTCAACGTGTTTTCCAACTGGGTCTTTATTTTCGGTAAGCTGGGCGCTCCTCGCATGGAGATCGAAGGGGCGGCGTTGGGGACGCTGATCGCCCGCCTGTTCGAAATTTCCTTTATCTGCGGCTATTTCTTCTTTATCGATAAGCGGATCCGCTATCGGGTCAAGGATCTGTTCATGAAGTGCCGGGATATGCTCCGGGAGTATATTCGGGTCAGCATTCCCGTGCTGGTGTCCGACGGACTTCTGGCGTTGGGGAACAATGCCGTTGCCATGGTCATGGGGCATATCGGAGAGGCCTTCGTTGCCGCCAATACGGTGACGATGGTGGTTCAGCAGTTGAGCTCGGTTCTGACCCAGGGCATCTCCAACGCCAGCGGGATCATTACCGGACATACCATGGGAGAAGGGAACTACGGCAAGGCGTATCGGCAGGGATTCACCTTCCTGATGATCGGTACGGCGCTTGGTACTCTTGCGGGGGTCCTGATATTGTTGGTCAAAAATCCCATTATCAATTTCTACGACGTTTCGGTGGAGGCCAAGCTGATTGCCGACGAAATGATGTACGCCATCGCTCTTATCATGGTCTTCCAGACCGTCGGCAATATGCTGACGAAGGGTGTTCTGCGGGCAGGTGGCGATACGAAATTTCTGATGATAGGAGATATTCTGTTTTTGTGGGTGGCCTCCATTCCTCTGGGAGCCCTGGCCGGGCTGGTGTTCCATTGGCCCTCCTTCTGGATCTATTTCCTGCTGAAGATCGATCAGGTCATCAAATGCATCTGGTGCTTCTTCCGGTTGAAGAGCGGCAAATGGATGAAGAAGATCAAATCTGCCGGAGCGGACGAAAAAGCGCAATAAAGATCAAAATGCTCCCGACGAAGGTCGGGAGCATTGCTTTTGTTCCGATGTTGTTATGGGGCGAAAACCAGCCACAGATAGATATATGCGGGGACGATCGCCGCCAGGGTAAAGGGAATGCCGATGCGGAAGAAATCGCTGTTTTTCACGGTATAGCCTTCCTTGCGGAGAATGCCGATGCCCGTGATGTTTGCAGAGGCACCGATGGGAGTGATATTCCCGCCCAGAGTCGCTCCGGAGAGCAGGCCGAAATACAGCACCGTGGGATCCACTCCAAGGCTGGCCGCCAAAGCGGAGACCACGGGAAGCATGGTGGCCACGTAAGGGATATTATCGATAAAGGCGGAAATAATTACCGACGCCCAGACGAGGACCGTATAAAGCAGGAAGACGTTGCCGCCGCCCAGCTTGGCCAGCAGATCCGCCGCCGCCTGAATGACGCCCATATGGGAAATGCCGCCGATCATCAAAAACAGCCCCAGCAGAAGACCGATGGTTTCGAAATCAATGGCCTTCAGGGGGTCGGTCACGGCCTTGAAGGATTTCTGCTTGATCCAGTTATAAACGAGACCGATCACCATCATGGCAACGCAGATGATCCCGTTGGTGACGGCAGGCTTGTTGGGAAGAAAGGACGCGACGATGAGAAGCACCACCACGCCGCAAAGCAGATAGGTGGGGACGAGGTCGTTCACCTTCGTCCGTTGTGCGGCCTTGGGAATGGGGGCTTTTTCCTTCCGGAAGAGCCATGCCAGAATCAGCGCGGAGAGAACGGCGCCCAGCTCCACGGCGAAGAAGATCCCGGGCTTGCCTTGATAGACGAAGAAGTCCAGAAAGCTCATATCCGCATAAGAGCCCAGCATGATGGCGGTGGTATCGCCCACCAGGGTTGCGGCGCCCTGCAGATTGGAGGAAACGGCGATGCCGATGATGACGGGAACGGGGTTGGTCTTCAGTTTTTTGCAGACCTCCAAAGCCACGGGGGCGATCATCAGCACGGTGGCCACATTATCCACGAAGGCGGAAATGATCCCGGAAAACAGAGCCAGGCAGACGGCGGCCATCTGGATATTAGGCACCTTTTCCATAATCAGGTCGGCCAAAAGCTCCGGCATTTTGCTGTCGATAAACAACTGAACCAGCCCCATGGTGCCGGCGATCATCAGAAGCACGTTGAAGTCGATCGCACCAAAGATCTGGTCCAGCGGAAGCATCCCCGTGGCGATAAAGACCACGGCGGAGGCAAGGGCGATGTAGGGCCGGTATTTGCTGAAGATCAGCATCAGCACGTAGGTGACGGCGAAGAGTATGATTGCGTAAATCACGTGAATTCCCCTCTTTTCTTTATATATGCATTCATTATACCATTTTCGACGGTATTTGTCAATATTCCGGACATTTTTTGCGGTAGTAAAAAAAGAACTTGACTTTTCCGGTAAAATATGCTATAGTAAAACCAGAAATTACCGGGAGGTTTTGCGGTATGAATTATTGGACGCAAAGCAAGGAAAATATCTGGGTGGCTGCCCATCGGGGCTGGCGGAGCGAATATCCGGAAAATACCATGGCTGCCTTCAAAGCGGCGCTGGCGCTGGGCGTGGACCAGCTGGAGACCGACGTTCGCATCACCCGGGACGGAGAATTGGTGCTCATTCACGATCCCACCGTGGACCGTACCACCAACGGAACCGGCAAGGTTTGCGATAAACTGCTGGCGGAGCTGCAGACCTTGGACGCCGGCTCTTATATGGGTGAAAAATTCCGGGGCGAAAGGATTCCCCTGTTCACCGATCTGATGGAGTTGGTCAAGGACCATCCCACGATTACCCTGGATCTGGAATTGAAGGAATATCCCACCGCCGGCTGGGAAGAGACCGCTTATTCGGTCTGCGATCGGGTGCTGAAGACCGTGGACGATTACGGCTTTACCGACCGGGTGGTTATCAATACCTTCAGCGGAAAGCTGCACGAATATATCAACGGAAAATACGGCCGGAAATACCGTCAGCACGTGTATTATCCTGCCTTTTATCTGGGAAGCCTGACCCGCGATCCCTACGATTACGCTTATTGCTGCTGCATGTTCAAGGCGATGTATTCCGATCTGAATATGGCGGAAAAAATGGAGTTTGACCGCATGGCCGCTTTGGGGGTGGAGCCCTGGGCAGGCGCCTGCGTCAAGGACGAGCGGGGCGTGGATCTGGCGATTGCCAACGGGGCGACGCTGATCACCTGCGATAACCCGGACGTGGTGCTGGACCTTCTGCGGAAAAAAGGATATCATGCGTGATTTTGACGAGGCTATCCCCGGATAGCCTTGCTTTTTCCGGGAAAATGTTGGAATCGGTCTCTTTTTCCCGGAAAATAGCTCTGTTTTAAGACCGAATAATATGTTATACTGAAGATGAGGAGGGATATTATGAAATTATTGAATTTCGGTTCCTGCAATCTGGATTTCGTGTATTCTCTGGATCATATCGTTGCTCCGGGGGAGACCGAGGCTACCGTATCGTCGGAGATCTTCCCCGGCGGCAAGGGGTTGAATCAATCCATTGCGGCGGCCCGGGCGGGGGCAGAGGTCTATCATGCCGGCTGTATCGGCACCGACGGCGGAATGCTCCGGGAGATCATGGCGGAAAGCGGCGTAGACGTCTCTTATCTGCAGACGGTGGATTCCAAAAACGGTCACGCCATCATTCAGGTCAGCCGCGCAGGGGAGAACGCGATCTTTCTTTATCCCGGCTCGAACGAAATGCTTACCGAAGCGCTGATCGACCGGGTGCTGGCGGATTTTGTTCCGGGAGATTTCCTTCTCCTGCAGAACGAGACCAATCTGGTGGACGTTTTGGTGGAAAAAGGTTCCGCAAGAGGACTGAAGATCGTGCTGAACCCTTCTCCCTATAACGAAAAGATCCGGCAGATCGATCTTTCCAAGCTTTCTTATCTGATCCTTAACGAGGTGGAGGCCCGGGAAATTGCCGGAAGCGACGAGCCTGAGGTTGCCCTGGGGCTTCTGCGTAAAAAATATCCCGGTCTGGCCGTGGTGCTGACGCTGGGAGTCAAAGGATGCGTTTATCGGGATGAGAACGAGACGGTATACCATCCCGCCTTCCGGGTCAAGGTCGTGGATACCACCGCGGCGGGGGACACCTTTACCGGGTATTTTTTCGCCGGACTGTCGGAGGGACGTCCCGTGACGGAGGCGTTACGGCGGGCTTCTGCTGCATCGGCGTTGGCCGTTTCCCGGATGGGGGCAGCCCCCTCCATCCCCTATGAAAAGGAGGTTGCCGAGGCGTTGCAATCTCTGCTCCCCTACGGAAGCGCTTCCCCCGATACCTCCCGCAAGCAGCGGGTGACGGATTATATCCGCGAGCACCTGCGGGAGGCGTCCCTGCCCGGGCTTGCGGATCTTTTGGGGTATTCTGCGGCCTATACGGGAGCGTTGGTTAAAAAACTGACCGGCCGGACGTTTTCTGCATTGCTTCAGCAGGAGCGGTGCGGGGCTGCGGCGAGATTGTTGACCGAAACGGGGCTTTCCGTAGAAGAAATCATATATAGTGTAGGATATAAAAACGAAACCTTTTTCCGCAAAGCCTTCCGGGAGTGTTACGGATGCACGCCCCGGGAATATCGGAAAATGCGAGAGGAGAAACCGCTATGACCATTGAACAGAAAATCAGAAATCTTTCGGTCCCCCAAGGCCCCGTGGACGTGGTTCTGGACACCGACGCCTATAACGAGATTGACGATCAGTTTGCCATTGCCTATCTTTTGCGGTCAACGGAAAAGCTGAATACGGTCGCCATCTATGCTGCGCCCTTTTACAATCGGAATTCTGCCGGTCCCGAAGACGGCATGGAGCGGAGTTACGACGAGCTTCAGAAGATCTTGACGCTGGCGCGCCGCACCGACGTCCCTTCCTTCCGTGGCTCCCGGGGGTATCTCACCGACGAGAAGACGCCTCAACCCTCCGACGCCGCCTCCGATCTGGTGGCGCGGGCGCAGAGATATACCTCGGAGAAACCCCTGTACGTAGTTGCGATCGGGGCGATTACGAACGTGGCTTCCGCGCTTCTCATAGATCCTTCCATTGCCGAAAGAATCGTGGTGGTGTGGCTTGGGGGACACGGCCTGGAGCATTGTGATTGCCGGGAATTTAATTTGTATCAGGACGTCGCCGCCGCCCGGGTGGTTATGGGATGCGGCGTTCCCTTCGTGCAGCTTCCCTGCGAGGGCGTGGTGCGGGCCTTCTCCATTTCCGGCCCCGAGCTGAATTATTGGTTCAAGGGAACCACCGATCTGGGGGATTATCTGGCGAAAAACACGATTGCCGCCGCCGAAGTCTACGCCAAGGGGAAGGCCTGGACCCGGACCATCTGGGACGTGACCGCCGTAGCGTGGCTTCTGAACGACGGGGATCGGTTTATGGACTCCCGCCTGATTGCCACTCCTTTGCCAGCCTACGACGGCCATTACGAGCGATGTCCCGACGCCCCTCTGATGCGCTACGTTTATAAGATCAAGCGAGACGCCCTTTGGAACGACGTCATCGAAAAGATCGCCGAAGTGAAATTGCCCCGCTGACGAATGCAAAACCGCCGGAAAGCCCTCTGCTCTCCGGCGGTAATTTTATCGTTTTTTAATTGGCGTTCTGCTTCCGGTATTCGGTGAGAAGATCGGGGAAATTGACGGTCATTCCGTCCGCGCCTGCTTCGCAGACGGGGGCGATGAGGGAGGGGCTCATGCCCCAGGCCCGGACCCGGAAGCCCAGCCCGTGCCACCGTTCCACCAATTCTGCCGTCAGTCCCTCCGCAGAGGGGCAGATTTCTGCGGCGTCGATGGCGATGAGGCGTTCGATCTCAGCGTCGTCGATTTTGTCCGTCCCGATCAGGTGCCCCACCCGGAATTCGGGGGCGTATTCTTTAAAGGCCTTGATGTAATTGAAGCTGAAGGAGGTGATCACCGTCTTTTTCACCGCACCGTATTTGCGGATCAGTTCTGTCGCTTCCCGTTCCAGTCCGCCGTCCTTCAACTCGATGGCAAAGGTCAGATCCCGCCATGCGAAGGCTTTCAGAAAATCCTCGAATTTCACGATTTTATCCGTAAGCCCGTTTTTCGTCACCCGGAAGGACTGCAGCTCGTCCCAGGTGTAATCGGCGATCGAGCCGGATTCCCCGCAGACCCGCTCCAGGGTGTCGTCGTGGAACAGCACGATCACGCCGTCTTTGGTGCGCCGAAGATCGGTCTCAATGCCGTTTGCTCCCATGGTGATGCCCTGATAAAAGGACGTCATGGTATTTTCGGGGCAATATTCGCTGGCGCCCCGATGGGCGTAGTTGACGAATTCCCGGGAGATCTCTTCCTTCATGACCCGGCGGAAATCCGCTTCGGTCTTGTCCAGAAATCGGCGCCATTCCGCGGGATCAATGAATGGATTTTCGGTCTGCGTCTGCATCCGGGCGTATTTTTCTTCGGTTTTGTTTTGGCCTACGTGATTTCCGACGAAAAGATCCACCGTCTCACCGCGGAGCCGCTGGATGGACTGCAGGAAGTGCCAACGAAGCCGATAGGAGCAGTCGTATTTATCCAGAAACCCTTTTTTCAACTGGTTTACGCCGGCGCCGCCGAACATCCCCGCCCGGAAGATTTTTCCGTTTTCCTCCACGTTCCAGAAAAAGGAGGCCACGCCTTCGGTATGCCCCGGGGTATGAAGCACCTTGATCTCCGTATTGCCCAGCCGGATCACGTCTCCGTCCCGGAAATATACGTCGGGCAGAAATCCCTTGAGATATTTCACGTCTTCCCGGAACAGATAGACCTTAGCGCCGCTCTGTTTTACGATTTTCGGAACTCCGTCGGAGTGATCGTAATGCCCGTGGGACAGAAGGATGATCTTCACGTCTTTTACGTCGTATCCCAAGGTGTTCAGGGACTCGCATACGATATCCGCCGTCTCTTCATATCCTACGTCAATCAGAATCAGTCCGTCTCCCGTGTCGATCATATGGGACGAGGCTCGGTGTTCTCCCACGAAATAAAGATTTCCCGCAATGCGGAAGGGTTTGATATCGCCAAGCATAATGCTCCTCCGGTAATTTTTTCTTTAGTATAGCATATTTCGGGGGGCTTGTCAAGCAAAAAAACCGACTTCCGTCTTGCAAAGCTGCGGAAAATATGATATAATAAGACGAGCCGAAAATCGTGCGCCCGCCGCGGCTCCCCCTCCGGCCTTCGCAACCGATAGTTGCGGAAATGAAACGCCGAATGTATGGCGCATCCGGGCTTTTTGCGGTATAATAAAATCACGAAAAGCAATGGAGAAAGGAAGGAAACTGTATGACCATTGAAACAGCCAACCGGTTGGTGGAATACCGGAAAAAACATAATTATTCTCAGGAAGAGGTGGCCGAAAAAATCGGCGTCTCCCGGCAGGCGGTATCCAAATGGGAGCGGGCAGAGGCTTCTCCCGATACGGACAATCTCATCGCCCTTGCCTCCCTTTATCAGGTTTCCTTGGACGAGCTGATCCTGGGGAAGACGCCCGTGACGGAGCCGGTCTCCGATCCCGGCCGCATTACCGTGACGAAGGGGAATAAGACCGTGGTCATCGAGCCGGGGATGCACATCCACGTGAACGATAACGGGAAAGACGATGACGACGAAGACGACGAAGACGAAGACGAAGAGCACGACGGACACAAATTCCACGGCGAATTTACCCTGGAGGACGATCCTGCCCGGTCGGACGCTCATCGGTTTTTCCGCCGCTTTCCCTTTCCGGTGCTGACCGCCATCGCCTATCTTCTGTTCGGCGTATTCAACCTTTGCGGCGGCTGGGCCTGGGGCTGGCTGGTGTTCCTTTTGGTGCCCATCTACTATTCCCTGGTGGAGTCGATCTTCCTTCGGAAGGCGGATAACTTCGCTTTCCCCGTATTCGTCACCCTGGTCTATCTTTGGTGTGGCTTTGAATACGGCTGGTGGCATCCCGCCTGGGTGCTCTTCCTCACCATCCCTCTCTATTATTGGATCTGCGAGTCGATCGCAAAATTCCGCAAAAAGAACAAAGAAGAATAATTTCGGAACGGAAAAAGACCCGGGAAAGAGTGATTTCTCTTCTCCGGGTCTCACTTTTTATTCTTTTACCAGGTCCAGCCGAACCGGTGGGGGACACCCTCGAACAGATCGGGGCAGCGGCGCCGTAGGATCTCCTCCGCCCGGCCGGAATCGATGTTCCAGGACCGGAAGGAATCGGAGAAGGGGTCTATGTCGTAGTCGCCGTCGGAAAGCTCTTGGGGAAGAATACTTCTTGCGCAACGGAGGAAATAGTCGTCGGCCTTGGCCTGTTCTTCCTTCGTCATCCGGTCGTAGACTTCGTCTACCGCGATGACGGCGGCGTCGGAAAGCTCGAACCGGAACATATCAAGATCCAGGTCGTCCGGATTCCGGTCGGTTTCGGAGAGGTAGCGTTCCAGGTTGTATTCCGCCACCCGGGCGTCAGCGTTGCAGAGGCAAAGGCCGCCGAAGAGAAGGACGAAGGCCAGAAGCCCTGCCAGAATCCCGTTGAATTTGGGGAGGAACTGCTTCAGGATCAGAATCAGGAAGAAGACCGACAGAAGGATCATGAACCAGGAGGCGTAGACCCGGGACAAGGTCAGTCCGTACTGATCGATATAAAGAAGCATTTTCCGCAGGGCGATGACCGCAAGGAATATGGAGGACAGCGCGAACAGAACCACGTAGATTTTGGCGATCAGAGAATACCGGCCGTTTTCCTTTCGCTTCGTGAAGAAATGCACCGCCAGGATCATAGCTGCGTTAACGGCACAGACCGCTACCAGCTGGAAAAAGCCTTCCCGGGCGTATTCCGCGTAGGTGTACCCCTCGGGGCGCAGATCCCGGAAGGCGTCCAGGTGATATCCCGCCTGCGAGACGAAGAAAAGCACGTAGATGAGAAGCATGGGGGTCAATGCGGCGCAGGCCACCGCGGAGGGGGAGAAGCGCAGGACCCTCGTGATGCCGTCTTTGGATTTGCGGGAGAGCAGGGTGGTATATTTCTGTTCCGCCGCTCCGTACCAAAGACCGAAAATCAGCGTCCCGATGGGCAGGGCAAAGAAGAGACAGGCAAAATTCTGTCCCAAGGCCTCTCCGAGATCCTTGAAAAGATATTCGGTCAGATTGGCAAAGACCGTATCCCCCGCCGTCAAAAGGCTGAAGACGATGATCGAAGGAATCAGAGCAACTCCCAGACCCAGAAGGATATACAGCGCCGTCCGGGCCACTTTATGCTTCTTGCCGCTTTCTCCCAGAGCGCGGAAAAACTGATGGACGTTGCCGAAGGGGAGAAGGATCAGGCTTTTCAGCAGATCGAAGCCCAGCATATCGTCGGCGTATTTTTCGGTGCGGTTTCCAAAGGTGAGAAAGATCCAATAGGCCGTGGCAAGAAGGAGGAAAAAGACGGTCCATCCCTTCAGAAAGCTGTTTGCCGTCAGGGTGAAGACCAAAGAAAAGGCAAAAATCACCGCTGCCCAGAAAAGGACGGCGCCGTTCAGGGGGCGTTTGCGCAGACGGGCGTAGATCAGCGTTGCGCCCTCAAACAGAACCGTGATTGCCGTCAGCGCGATTCCGGGGGCCGAGGCAAAGGTATATTTCAGGAAAAAGAAGGCGAAAAGTGCGGAGAGAAGAGCAAATACGGCGTCTGCAGGGTGAAATACTTTCGCTTGAAGCGGTGTTTGCAGAATTTCGTTGCGTTCCGTCATGATAATATCCTCCTTTTTATCGGATACAGAAGCGGGAATACAGCTTTGATACGAAGAACGCCATGCCGCCGAAGACCAGGGCGATGGCTCCGCAATAGGGGATCAGCTCCGGCCATTGAGGCGGGAATTGATAATGGATCAGGCAGATCAAGTCTCCTATGAGGCACAGAACGACCGCCAATCCTCCCGAGATCCAGCAGAACCAGGGACGGGAAGGATAGGTTCCCCAGAAAAAGATATTCATCATCGAAAGCAGGAATGCGGTGCAGGGCACGAAGAAGGCGATGGCGAAGATCCCCTGGGGCCAGCCGTGCTCTCCGATCTCCCCGATCATGCCGAAGGCAAGGCCCATAACGGCGATGAAAAGAATGGCGCAAATGAGCATATTGCCGATCTTTTGACGGATGCCGAGATAGATCTTCTTTTCCGGCACCGCCGGCTCCGGCAGGTCCTTAATGACGTTTTGCACCATATCTCCGTAGATTTCCCGGCAGGCGTCGCAGGAGTCCAGATGGGCTTCCACTTCCTTTTCGGTCTCTTCGCTGCAGACGTTGTCAATATACAGCGGAAGAAGATCCCGGATGATCTCACATTTCATATTCAATCCCCCTTTAATTTTGAGATGATGGCGGCTTTTGCCCGATAGAAGGTGACCCTCGCCCAGCTGTCGGATTTTCCGAAGAGTGCGCTGATCTCCTTCAGTGAGACCTCTCCGAACACGTGGAGCATGAAGACTTCCTTATAAGGATCCTCCAGCGTATGTAGGTGTCTTAGAATCTCCGAAGATTCTGCCGTCAGCAGAAAATCCCCCTCCGGCGATTCGACCCGGGCAAGACGGTCCACGTCTCCGTCCTCCAGGTCCACCGTCCGCTTTGATTTTTCATATTGGCGGTAAAAGAGATGCTTTCCGATCTGACAGAGCCAGACCGATATTTTGCAGTCCCCCCGAAAGGAGTCGATCCTGTCGATGGCTCGCACGAAGGTTTCCTGGGTCAGCTCCTCCGCCAGATGCTCGTCCCGGCAGAGGGATAATAAAAATCGGTATACTTCATTGACGTTCGCTTCGTAGATATCGCGAAAATGCTCCACGGTCTCACCTCGATTCCACTATAAGATACGGGATCCGGAAAAACGTTACGCGTCATTTTTATTATATACGAAAATTCGTATTTTGTCAATATTCCTTGACAATTTGCCGATTTTGTATTATAATAAAAGAAGAAAGTGAGGTCTTTTTATGCCCGCAACCGTTCTTTACCGCATTGCACTCCCGGAAGATTCCGACGCGATTCTTGAAATTTACCGTCCCTACGTGGAATCCACCACCGTGACCTTTGAACATACCGTGCCTTCTCCCGAAGCCTTCCGCGCCCGGGTGGAGGGGATTCTGGAGCAATATCCTTATCTCGTGGCCGAGGCCGACGGAAAGATCCTTGGATACGCCTACGCCTCCCATTACCGTTCCCGCTACGGCTTTGCGTGGACTCCGGAGCTGTCGGTCTACGTTCGGAGTGACCTTCACGGACAGGGCATCGGCACGCACCTTTTCGCCGCTCTTCTGGATCTTCTGCGCCTGCAGGGGTATCAGAACGTCTGTTCCGTATTGTCCTGGCCCAATCCGGGAAGCGAAAGACTTCACAACCATTTCGGCTTCCGTTTTGCCGGATTACAGAAAAAATGCGGCTTCAAGCTGGGGCAATGGTGCGACGTCGCCCTTCTCGAACGCCGCCTGGGGGATTATCCCGTTCCCCCGCCGGAGCCCGTTCCCTTCCCCGATCTTCCCAAAGAAGTGGTGGAGAGAATTCTGAAATTTTAAATTATATATTCCAATTAGCGGGTGACAGGGGCTCTATCCAAAAAACAATGAATAAATATAAAATTCTACATGCGACGCAATGCTGATGCAATCCTCTTAAAGTAGTCATGAAAACTTTTCGTTTAGCGGAATTGAATCAATCAGCAGGAGGTTTTTCTTTTTTTGTTTGACAAAATCTTACATTTGTGGTATAATGCTATCAGATAAAGATACACCTACTTGTTTGTGCTTAACTTTCAAATTGTTGGAATTAATATTCTGTTATGAAAAGAGGAAATGCAAGTGAAACCTAAAGAGTCAATTGAAATCCGGAGAGCAATGGCAGATATGCACGAGTCAGTCCTGCACAGAATCGATTCTGCGTATAAAAATGAGTTGTATATAGAGGTTTGCTGGTTGTGTTATGCCTGTTTTGAAAGCAGAGTAAACAGAACCCTTGCTAAGGTCTGTTCAGGTTGCACGAAAGCTGAAAGAACAGATAAAAGAAGAGTTGGGATCACGACGAAATTAGAATGCTATATAAGATTGATAAAAAGCAATTATTCACTTTTTCAAGAGGAAGATATAAATTTGTTGTACGCCGTTAAAGGTTGGTGCAAAGAGCGAAACAATTTGATACATGGTATGGTTTCTTTGGAGTATTACAATGATGCAGATGTGAAGTTTAAAAATCTTTCCAAAAGTGGCATCGCATTAGTGAAAAGAATGTATTCGTTTAGTACAAATATAAGAAACAAATTTTATGAATCAGCAGAAATTCCTATATTTAACGATGATGTTGTTCAAAAATGCTCGTTGAAAAGCAAATGTATGAAGTTGGAGAATGAAAATGTCGGTTTTTAAATGTAAAATGTGCGGCGGTTCTTTGGAGATTACCGACGGCTCGAAGGTAGCCACCTGCGAATATTGCGGAACTCAACAGACTTTGCCCAAAACTTCCGACGAGGTTGTGGCAAATCTGTTCAACCGTGCGAATAATCTGCGTCTGAAATGTGAATTTGACAAGGCGGCTCAGATTTATGAAAAGATCGTAGAGCAGGACGATAGCGAGGCAGAGGCTCATTGGGGGTTGATTTTGTGCAAATACGGCATTGAGTATGTGGAAGATCCTAAAACCCACCAACGGATTCCCACCTGCCACAGAACGCTCTTTGATGCCGTTACTGCGGATGCGGACTATCAGGCGGCGGTGGACTATTCCGACCCGGCGCAGCAGCAGATCTATGAAAAAGAAGCTCGTGCCATTGATAAGATTCAGCGGGATATTCTCGTCATTGTCAAAAACGAAAAGCCTTTTGACGTTTTTATTTGCTATAAAGAAACCGACGATGCCGGCAAGCGTACCGTTGATAGCACCATTGCTAACGATATTTATTATCAGTTGACCCAGGAAGGGTTTAAGGTTTTTTATGCCGCCATTACCTTGGAGGACAAGCTGGGGCAGGAGTATGAACCCTATATTTTTGCGGCCCTCAATTCCGCAAAGGTTATGCTGGTTCTCGGAACAAAGCCGGAATATTTTTCTGCAGTTTGGGTGAAAAACGAGTGGTCCCGCTTCTTGCAGCTGATGAAAACCGACCGCTCTAAACTGCTGATTCCTTGTTATCGGGATATGGATGCCTACGATCTGCCCGAAGAGTTTGCCCACCTCCAGGCGCAGGATATGAGCAAAATCGGCTTTATCAATGACATTGCCCGTGGAATCAAAAAAGTGATCGCTTCGGATGAACCTAAGCCTGCCGCCGTTACGGAGGCAGTAATTGAAAACGGAAACACGAACATTTCTGCTCTTTTGAAGCGAATATTTATATTCTTGGAAGACGGTGAGTTTGACCGTGCAGACGATTTTTGCGAGCAGGTGTTGAATCAGGATCCGGAGTGTGCGGAGGCATATCTTGGGAAATTGATGGCGGAATTCCATGTAAGAAAACAAGAAGGTTTGAAGGATTGCTCCAAACCGTTTGATGACAGTAATAATTATCAAAAGGCGGTACGCTTTGGCGATGAAGAACTGAAAGCATCTCTTGCTGGTTATATAGGGCATATCAATACACGAAACGAGAACGTACGCTTGAATAAGAAACGTGCAGCGAAAAAACTTAAAAAAGTCGCCTTGATTACTATTTCAGCAATTTGTATGGTCATTGTGTTTTTACTTGTGTTAATTCATGCTTATAGGAAAAACGATTTTATTGCTACATACGGACAAGAAGTTTATGATAGATTTGGATTGGTCGAGGAAGGAGCATATATTTCATTTGGTGAATATGAGCAAGATAACAACGCATCAAACGGCAAGGAAGATATTGAATGGGTGGTCCTTGAAATCAAGGACAATAAAATGTTAGTTGCCAGCAAATTTGTCCTTGATAATAAAAACTATAATGACGAACGCAGTCAAGTTACATGGGAAACTTGTACTCTGCGTAAATGGTTGAATGATGAGTTTTTCAATTCAACATTCTCCGGGGCTGAAAAAGAAAAAATACTTGAAGCATGTGTGGATGCAAATAATGGAAGTGGCGTATATGACAAGGTTTTTATACTAAGCGCAACTGAAACCAACAAGTATTTTGATCTTATTTGCAAGAAAACAGAGACTTGCAGACCAACAGAATATGCTCTTGCTAACGGTGTTTCCGTCGGGTCTAGTCGTCTAGTTTGTTACTGGTGGACTCGTCAAACAGAAGGAAGTCCTAGCCATCGCGCCTGGGTAGCAAGTTATAAAGATGCAGAATCAATGAATCTAGATGTTGCTGTCAATGATCTGGAGGGGTATGTCCATATTGGAGTTCGCCCGGCAATGTGGATTGATCTGAACGCTTGATAACGCAATATAAATGTTTTGAGAAGCTCTCGCATTTTTGTGAGAGTTTCTTTCTTTTGGCCAAAAAAGAATAAATATTTATGCAATCAGTGTTTATTCACAAAAATTACTTTATCACCCGATTTTTGGAATATATAAATTTTAAATTACCCCCTTGACAATCCGAAGATCTTGTGATATAATAAGGATAATAGGAATTATTCTTAATCTCTTGATCCACAAATTTTCGGAAAGGAACATCGTCTATGACACAGCAACGCAGGATCATCTACGACGTGATCCGAAACTCTATGCGTCACATGACGGCGGAACAAATTTATCTGGAAGCCAAGCAGGTTTTGCCTTCCATTGCCATGGGTACGGTTTATCGAAATCTGGGCCTGATGAGTGACGCGGGAGAAATTCTGCGGATTGAAATGCCCGGTCAGCCCGACCATTTCGACAAGACCGTCGCTCCTCATCACCATTGCCTTTGTCCCCGTTGCGGCGAGGTCAACGACGTCCCCGTCCCCGATCTGACCGCACAGCTGGAGCAGATTCTGGGGGCTCCCGTGGAGTCCTACGATCTCACCCTTCGCATCATCTGCCCCTCCTGCCGCAGGGAAACGGCTCAATAAAAGAGAGAACCCGGAAAAGATCCGTCTTTTCCGGGTTGCATTTTTTTTCGTCTTATTCTCCTTCGATGCCGTAGGCCGCAAGGAGTTTTTTGGCCGTATCGTATTGTTCTTTCAAGGCTTTGATCTTGGCTTCCTTCCGCAGGGAGGCAATGGGCGCCGGGTCTGCGGCGCGGTAGGGGAGATGTCCGTCGATCTCGTAGGTAAAGGGGCCGGGGAAGCCGGAATCGACGATGCCCCGCAGAACGCTGTCCCAATCCAGAGACCCGTTGAATACGGCTTGGTGCTGATCCCTCCGTCCGTTGTTATCGTGGATGTGGACGGCCTTCAGATCCCCTGCCAGGGTTACCATTTCGTCGCGCTGATCCAATCCCTGAATATGGGCGTGGCCGATATCCCAGATTGCGCCGAACCGGGGGTGGTTCAGATAAGCGATCATGTCCTTCAGATCCCGTCCCGTCATGGGGAAATACAGCCCCTGGGTATTGACGGTGCAGCTGTTCTCCAGAAGCACGTTGACCCCGTGGCGCTCCATGGCGGGGATCAAGGCGTCGAAAAACGGCTTGTTTGCCGCAAAATAGGCTTCCTTATCCTCCGGATACCGATAGGGGCCCTCCGCAAAGGAAGAATGGATCACGGCGTTTTCGATGCCCAGCATTTCGCAGGCCTCGATGGCTCTCAGGCAGGCCGCAAGACCGATTTCTTTTCCCTCGTCAATGAGCTTGCAGGCCGGAAGATGGGCCTGAACGAAGGTAATGCCAAGTTCGTCGGCCTTCGCCTTGACGGCGGCGACGACGTCTCTCCAATCGTCCTTCATCAAGGGATGATCGGGGCGGGTGACCATTTGATAGAAGCTGAAATCCAGATACCGAAAGCCGGTGCCTTCGTAAAGGGCCACGGCTTCAACGAAATCGTAGCCGGTATAATTCAGCACCTCCGCAAGGGTTGTTGCAATCTTCATCGTTCTCACTCCTTACAGCTGCTCCAGGAAGGCGTCGATGCCTTCGTCGGTGGTAAGGTCGGGCGTCCCCTCCGGGGCCTTGCGCAGAATCCACAGCTCCGTGGATTCACTCCGGCTGCCGGGGGCTACGTCGCACAGGGGAGACAGACTTTCGATTTCGATGAAATTGGGGTTGGTGTAGGTCTCGAAGGAGCATCCGTTGTCGGGATAAACGCCGTCGGGATGGTGGGTCATATGGAATTTGGTGAAAACCTCTCCGTTCAGCAGATAATGTACCTCGCCGCCCTTTAAGTCAAATCCCAGCTTGAAGGGCTTGACGGCCGCAGGATCCTGCTTCAGCGTCACGTATTTGTTGGTCCAACGCACCCGGTCGTCTCCCATATCGGTATAGGGCCAGGCCACGATGGTTCGGTTGGAGAGCAATCCCGTATCGTCGGTATTCATGGGGATAATTTCGATGCCTCCCTGGGCGGAAACGGTCAGCCCCCAAATGGAAAAGCGCAGGGGCTTCGTGCCGATATTGGTGGCGCGCATGGTGACGAGCATGGCGTTGTCCCGGTCCTCGGGCAGGGTGACGATCAGTTCCTTGAAGACGGAATTCTCCGTTTCAAAGGGGGGATAGAACGAAACGGTGTTGCCGTCCGGCTCGATGCGGTAATCCACCGGATCCAGGTCGGGATAATAGGTCTCCGGGTAGGATTCGGGGGAGAGCCAAATGCGGTGACCGCCCAGATTTTCCCAGGCCTTGCCCTCACCGTAATATTCTTCGTATTTTTCGTCGGTAAGATTTCCCAGCAGTTTTCGGTCGTCCTGCATCAGGTTCTGTCCGCCGATAAAGCCGTAGCGGATGATGCGGGGCCCCACGTCCACGGTGACGTAGGCTTCGATCGTACCGTTATCCATAACGACGACCTTGCCGAAATCCTTATAGGATTCCATCTCTCTTACGTTGATCATGATATAATCCCTTCTTTATCTCGTTAATCGTAAATATTTTCGCAGATCCATGCGTCGAAATGCTTCTTCGCTTCGGTCAGCTCTTCTTCCGTTCGTACCGTCCAGCCGATGGGCAACGCTTTCCAGAAATCCCGGCAGAGGCGGAAGGCCCAGGTGTTGGGATAGCGGATGTCGTAGGCGATGAAATCCGGCTTTGCAATCACGTTCAGAAGCAGATTTTTCACCGCGAAGAATTCCAGATTGTTCCCCGATTCCTTGTGACCGAAAAAGTTGGAGGATAGCTGTCCCCGCAGGATCTCCGGCCGGTTTTCCTTCATCCATTTCAAGGCGAAGGGGTGGAAGGATTCCACGCAATAGGGGCCGGCGTACCCGTCCAGCAGCTCAAAGGCCTTGGGGCAGACCGAGCAATCGAAGCCGGGGATCTTGATCTCGATGATCAAGGGCACCTTCCCGTCCACCGCCTGCAGCACCTGCTCCAGGGTGGGGATTCCGTCGGGCTGACCGTTCAGGGGCATTTTTCCCAACTCTTCGGCGGTATAGTCGATGACCTTGCCGTCCACGCCTGCCACCCGGTTCAAGGTGAAATCGTGAAATACCATCACCGTTCCGTCCTTGGAAAGCTGGATATCCAGCTCGATGCCAAGCCCCTTCTCCACGGCCCCCTCGAAGGCCCGCAGAGAATTTTCCGGGATATTTTTATTGTGAAGCCCCCGGTGGGCGTATTGAACCCCCACGAAGGCCGCCGTGTCGGGGCGGCGCTTGGGGGAGCGGGGCTTAATGAGAAACAGGAAAATCAGAAAAATCAGCAGAAGCGCGCCGAGAAGTCCTAAGGTAAGATAGAGAAAGATCATTCCGGATCCTCCTCAAACTGTTCCATGACGTTTTTCTTTGCCGCCGGCTTGGAATCCCCGTGCTTGACGAAGAGCATGGTCACGAAGGAAAGCCCCACGAAGATGGCCGCGTAGGGGAAGAGGCTGGTCATGGCTACGTTATCCATGAACAGACCGGAGACCGTGGGGGTCAGCGATTGAGCCGCCATGGAGGCGGTGTAATAGAAGCCGGTGTATTTGCCCACGTCGGCGCCGGTGCACATTTCCACTACCATGGGGAAGGAGTTGACGTTAATGGTAGCCCAGGCTACGCCCGCAAGGCAGAACATGCAGGACATGATCCAGGAGGGGGTGGACGCGGTCATGAAGCAGCCGGCAAGGAACGCCGTAAAGAGCATGGCAATCCCGGCAAGAATGGTCTTTTTCCGCCCGATCTTCGAGGCTACGAAGCCCACGGGGAGATAGGCAATGATGGCCGCCACGTTGGCCAGCAGTAGGGTCGTGGTGGCGTCCTTGTCCAGAACGTTCTGGGCGTATACCGTATATTTGGAGGTAACGGCGTTGTATCCGAAGAACCAGAGGACGATGGAAGCGAGAATAAAGATGAGGCTGAAGAGCTTATCCCGGCTCAGCTTTTTCTTTTCGCCTTCTTCGGTCGGAGCGGTGTCTTCCAGCCCCAGCTCCACGCTCTTCGCCTGCATTTCCGCCACCCATTTGGGCTCCTTGACGGTCAGCAGGAAAATGATCAGAGCAAGCAGCATGAGCCCGCCTACGATAGCGTAAACGCCGGTATAGCTCATATAAGCGTTCTTAACCTTGGAGATGGCCAGCACCGAGCCGATGCCGAGCACGATGATACCGCCGGCGTTGCCCATCAGGTTAATGACCGCGTTCGCCTTGGAGCGCAAGGGCTTCAGCGTCACGTCGGGCATCAGGGCTACGGCGGGGGTGCGGAAGGTTGCCATGGACAGAAGCAGGAACAGGAGAATGGTGATAAATACCACTACGATCCCCGGGGAGGAAGCCGTCACCGATGCGGCGCAGGCCTGCCGGGCGGGAACGACGTAACGGGTATAAAGATTTACTTCCACTTCCCGGCCGAACTTATTGACCTCCGTGGTTTTTGAATCGGTGGTCAGCTTGGAGAATTCCTCCCGGCTGAAGATCTCCGACAGCTTGTAATCAATCCCTTCCGGCGTCTGCAGAACGGTGTCCTTCTGCTCGTCGTAGATGATCTCCATGGTGGCGGGATCGTTGATCTTGGTATAGCGCTGAATGTTCTTCAGCTGGGCGTTGTCCGCCACGGAAAGAAGCATCAGAAATACGATGGCAAGGATCGTGCCCGTGCGGACGAAGGGGGTGCGCCGTCCGCTTTTCCCCTTATGCCGGTCGGAAATGCCGCCGAAGAGGGGGAGCATGAACAGCGCCAGGATATTGTCGAGGGCCATAATAATGCCCGATGCGGTCTGGCTCATGCCGAATTTGCTGGTCAGGGTCATGGCGATGGTTACGTCGTAGATCTGCCACAAGGCGCAGATCAGGAAGAACGCAAAGCCTACGAGGATCGTGCGTTTGTAGTTCAGCTTCATAGAATGTCCTCTCTTTTTTTGAAAAATTGCGGATAATGCTATTATCCGTTTTTTACCATTCTATTATACCATACTTCCGCCTCTTTGTCAATGAAAAAACTCCCTGATTTATCAGGGAGTTTCATTTTATCCGATTTCGCCGTGCTCCTTCAGGAAGGCGTACAGGTTTTCCGCCCAGATGCGACAGCCTTCCGCGTTGGGATGGCCTCCGTAGCGGGATCTTTGCGGCTCGTTTTCCCGGCCGAGGATCGGCACCGTGTCGAAAAGCAGGGCGACGGAGTGGGCGATCTCCTCCCGGATGCGGCGGTTGACCTCCCGCCATTTCGCCGTGTTTTCTTCGTTATAATCGAAGGGAGGTACGGTTTGCAGGATCACCCGCACGCCCGCCTCCTGTAAAAGGGCTATGATCCTGGAAAGATTTGCGATAATCTCGTCGGCGGAAAAGCCCCGCAGGAGGTCGTTGACTCCGGCGCATAAGATAACGGTATCGTTCTGCTTCGCCTTATAAAGCCACGCCCCGTCGGTCGCCATATCGTCGGCCCGGCCGTAGCCGATGCCCAGATTCCAATAGGCGTTTTCCGTGCCCCATCGCTCCGACAGAGGGGCGTTCCAATGCTCGTAGGCGTTGCGTCCCGTTCCGCATCCCTGGGTGATGGAGTCGCCCAGATAACCGATTCTGCGAGCCACCCTCCGGTCGCATCCGATCATACCGGCACAGGGCGTTTTCCGTTCGTATTTCCAACCCGTTTCGGTTTGAACGAAGGCGGGAAGAAGAGTTTCCTCGTGATAGGGGATCTCCGGCCCGGAAACGGTCGTTTCAAGGCAGAGATAATCCCCGGCGTCAAAGTGGATTTTGATCGGATCCGAGGCGAAAAATTCCCATGGCTCCACGGTTTTTTCGGTTTTTCCTTCAAATGTCAGGGGAAGAAGATCGGTCACGTTTCCGTTGAGTTCGTCGGATGCTTCCGGTGCTTCAAAGCCTTTTTTTATACCGTTTCGGTTTAATTTTCCGATTTTTGCGCCATGGATCGTCCAGGCCTTGCAGGTCCGGTTCCTCCGGCTGACCGAGCCGTCGGAAAAGGTGCTGTCGATCACGTTGGAGAAGAGCAGAGAATAGGAGTATTCCCCTCCGCAGGCGATTTTATAAAAGATCCGTCCGGTCTGGGGGCGGTCTGCGGAATAGAACAGCTGATTGGCGCTCCCCGCCACGGAATTGGAGACGTAGGTTTCAAAATAGCGCTTCATTCTTTCTCGTGTTCCTTTCGGTTTTGCGCGCACAGAAGGGAGGCGCAGGCAAGATAAAGGGGGTGGTAAACGGTGCGGTTCCGGCGAAGGTCCAGAACGTTCAGCAGACCGTTCACCGCTTCCACGGCTTCGTCGCGGACCCTGCGACGGGGGCAGAGTGCTGCAATAATTGCCCCCTCGCTTACGGTGCGGGCGGGATAGAAGAGGGCGTTTTCGGGTCGCTCGCTCTGGGCGGGATTATCGTAATTGTATCCGTTGAAAACGCCTTGTTTCAGAGGCTCTCGCTCATTCCAGGGGCGATAATCGTAATAAAGCCCCTCCCGGTGGGCGGTGTCGCGGCAATACAGGGAGGCCCGGATTGCCTGTTCCTCTCCCCGCTTTGCCAGAACTGTCATCTGCCGTTCCAGACGCTCCCGGAAAGCCTCGTCGCCGTCCAGGCGGTATATGGTAAACAAGGCGTATTGCATCTGCAGATAGCAATAGGTCCGGTAGGGTGGCAGATCGTCGGTGAAATATCGGGCCATCTCTTCCCGTAGCGGCAGATATTTCCGCTGCCACTTCTCGTCTCCGGTTACGTGCCAGGCCGCAAGATAGATCATGGGAAGGCGGCACCATTCGTGAATGCCAAGCTCTCCCCACATCCGGCAGACCTTTCCCGCCGATCCGTCCTCCCGCAGAAGCTCGAAGCCGTTTTCGGCCGTGACCTGCCGTTCGCACCGCTCCGCAATGGCAACGATCCCCTCCCGGATGCGTCGGTTTTGCTCGTCGGTACAGAGTGCGGAGCGGTAATACCTCACTCCGGCGGCGACCCAGTGGGTGTACTGATCCCGGGAGGATTCGATATAGTGGCTTTCTCCGTCCTCCGGCGAAAGACTCCGCGCTACGAATCCGTCGGGCATCCGGCAATGAAAAAGCCCTTCCCACAGCCGGTCGGTCAGGGGCTTCGGGTCGCATTTCTCCGATCCCTCGCGGGCCCACATTAGGGCGTCCAGCGCCATATGGCCGTTCATGACCGAGTCTTCCATTCCCGTGCCCCAGCCGCAGGGATTGGGAATATTCTTCCGGATCTGCTCCGGCTTCGGAAGATGATGCCACGCATCGGAATCTCCGTCGATGCAGAATTCGTATAAAAGATTGGTCTTGGGGCAGAAATGCCGTCGGAAAACGGCGTCCCACGCCTCCTGAACTTTGGACATAACGCCCTCCCCGAAGTTTTTATTTTGCCGCAGGATACTCGTTGCAGAGCAGACGGTACGGCGCTTCGTCTTCTTCGATCTCCGGGAAGCGGCCTGCAGGCGGGTTGAAGCGGTTGTCGCAATTATCGTCGTTGCACTGGCTTACTTCCCCCAACAAAACCGGGCCGGTTCCTTCTTCCACTGCAAAATCGTGGTACATATACTGTTGAATATGGATGCTTTCTCCGGGCGTCAGCCGGATCTGCGTGCCGGCGGGGACGGTATAGGTGCGTCCGTCGGTGTGAACCGTTACGTCGGATTCGTAGTCGATCTCCTCGTCCGGAAGGCTGTTGTAGACCCGGATCAGGCAATTGCCGCCGCCCCGGTTGATGATGTCTTCGGTTTTATACCAATGAAAATGATTGGCCGCCCGCTGTCCTTCCTTCAGATACAGGATTTTTTCCGCGTATACCTTGGGGTATTTTTCCGCCATGGCCCGGTTTCCGTTGCGGATGGTGATGAGGGAAAAGCCGAGCTTGTCGAAATCGCCGCCGCCGAAATCGGTAATGTCCCATCCCAGCATACAATCCCGCACCTCGTCGTATTCGTGGCCCAGGGTCTGCCATTGCTCCGGTGTGAAATGGCAGAAGGGGGGCAGGTAGCAATGCTCCCGCCGACACGCCTCCTCCAGCTCTTTTAAGGCTTTGTTGATCTCCGAACGCTTCATGAAGACTGCTCCTTTACGGTTTTTTTATCAGTATAGCACAGAAAGATCCGTTTGTAAAGTGAATTGGGGGAAAAATTCGTTTTTCCGTCCGATTTTTCTGTCTGCCCTTTCTTCTTCCAGATAAAAGGCGGGGGAGACGTGAAATGTAAAACTTTTTTCACAAATACCCCCTTGCATTTTCCCGAAAGATGTGATATAATAATCAAGCGTTAAAAATTGCTGGTGTAGCTCAGCTGGTAGAGCAGCTGATTTGTAATCAGCAGGTCGGGGGTTCAAATCCGTCCACCAGCTCCACCGTTTTTCTTGACGCGGAACCGAATATGGGCGAGTTCCCGAGTGGCCAAAGGGGGCAGACTGTAAATCTGTTGCATCATGCTTCGGTGGTCCGAATCCACCCTCGCCCACCAAAAAATCCAAGTCTTTTGACTTGGATTTTTTTATCCATTGCGAAAGCAATGGCATATCATCAACGATAGCGTTGCTATCGTTGTATCTCATCAGTCCGTCAGGACTGTATATCATCACGCGTAGCGTGTATCAAAATTCTTTCGCAATGATGATATACAAAACTCCGTTTTGATGATATGCAATTCCTTACGGAATTGATGATATACAATGCTTCGCATTGATTTATTATATGATCTATACTATATTTAAACAAAGGCGGTGGTATTGTGCATAAGATAGGTAAGAAAAAAACTTTTCGTTTTATTTGTCTATTTCTTGTTTTATTAATACTATTTTATTTGATATTTACCGCAATTAGTATTGTAAGCTACGGCAAAACAGACGGAAAAGCAAATTCCGATGTTGCTATTGTTTTAGGCGCAGGCACATCAAACGGCGAGGTATCACCAGTATACCGTGAAAGGATTAATCACGGAATTTGGCTTTACGAGAATGATTACGTTGATTATTTGATACTGACCGGTGGTATTGGCGAAGGAAACAATGCTTCCGATGCATACATTGCAAAACAATATGCACTTTCCAAATCCGTTCCGGAACAAGCAATTTTTATCGAAGAAAAATCTACAATTACTGAAGAAAACCTCGAAAATGCCAAAGCGATAATGGATGAGAATTCTTTTGATACAGCAATTATTGTCAGCGATCCGCTTCATATGAAAAGAGCAATGTTAATGGCAGGTGATTATGGCATTGATGCTTGTTCATCACCCACTCCAACAACAATGTATAGAAGTTTCAAAACAAAGATTCCCTTTTTAGCAAGAGAAGAGTTTTTCTATATTGGATATTCCATTGTAAGAGTTTTTAGATAGGCATCTAAATGGTTCGAAACAGCCAAAAATCCTCGTACGATAGTACGGGGATTTTTACCTTTTCACTCTTCACTTTTCTCTTATCTACGAGGATTCTTTGAATCCAAAACATATAGCTCTATTTTTGAAGATTGGGCGAAGACCAAATTCGACAAAAATATGAAATCTTGATTTCACTATATGAATTTCTTAAAGAATATGGTATAATCAGTTCGATAAATAAGAATTTGTAGGAGGGAATAATTCATGCGATTTTTTCACGCTATCGATGTGGAACGTCTATTGAAAATAAAAGGAAAACGAGGTTACGGCATCTCCCTTGCCGTTGTCAAAGGCGACGAAATCGAGACATACTGTTCTGGCAGTGGCAGATACGGACAGGACTTCCCGGTAAATCCTGACATGCTGTTCCAGGCCGGTTCTATCAGTAAGCCCATGTTTGCACTGACGCTCCTTCGATATGTGGACAAAGGACTCATCGATTTAGATGCGGATATTTCGGGTATTCTCAGCGATTTTGTTAAGAAGCCTCCTATGACTTTCCCTGCACTGCTATCCCACACAGCAGGGTACAGCGTTGGCGGATTCATGGGATATCGCGCCGACGCCCCGTTACTGTCGTTGGAGGATGTGATTGCAGGACGCGGCAACTCAAAGAAGGTCGTCAAAATCAAGCCCTACGGAAAGCAGTACAGATATTCTGGCGGTGGCATTACGCTGGCTGAGCTTGCCTTTACGCGACTTGCGGGAACATCGCTCAGGGATGCTTTTCAGAAAGAAGTCGCCGAGCCTCTATGCTTAACCAGAACCGGTTATTTCCAACCGCTTGACGAGGATTTGGTTGCTAATGCCGCGTTTGGAGGTAGGCTCGCATACAGAAAAAAAGAAGATTCCGCCCATGGTTATCATTACTATCCGGAACACGCTGCAGCAGGTCTTTGGACAACGCCTATAGAGATGACGAAGGTCGGTATTGCGCTTTCGAGAAGCTTCCGCAAACGGGGGTTGCTCGAACAGAAGACTGCTGAACGAATGGCAACTCCTATATTAGGTGGCTGTGGGCTTTGTCTGTTCCGCAATGGGGATACCGCATATCATTACGGTGGAAACGAGGGTTTCCTTACATTTTGGAGATTCTCCCTGAAGGAAGACCTTTGTGTAGCCGGCATGGTCAACAATAGCTATGGTCATACCTTTGAAGCAATGAAAGAAATCGAGAATAAACTGTTTGAAAGTTTACAGAATACAGACACATCAAAATAGTCAAATTCCAATTTATCGAATAGTTGATATTTGTTTAGAAAAGGGTTTTAGGTTCTCCTGAAAAGTGGAAAATGCGCCGTACATTTTCCCTGCTTGTTACGGTATGAGACAAATATTAAACGGATGTGTAAAAATTTTGCACATCCGTTTTACTATCTCAAAAAATAATTTGATTAGTGATATTGTGAGACAGGTCTCACAGTGATATTATTGCCTTACGGCAATAGTGTTATTGAAACCTTTCGGTTTCAGTGATATTTTATTCGCCAATAAACTGCCGAAGGCAATATCACTTGGCGGTAGCCGAATATAACTGCAAATTAATATAACTCGCCAAAGGCGAATAAAACTGGCGTTGTATCCTTACGGGTACAACGCCTAATACAGAGTCTTTTTTTCATTTATTTCATGGAAACATCGATGTCTCTCGGTTCTACCGGTGTGGAGAAAACGATCTGTGTGCTGGTTCGGCCAAATTGCTGAAGGGAGCCGAGAAAAGATTCCAATTCCACAGTGGAGCGAAAAGCAACCTTGATCAGCTGGGAGTATTGACCGGTAATACAGGAGCACTCAAGCACATTGGGGCAGTTTTTGATAAAAGGATAAAACTGAGCCTTTTGGCTGGGGGCCATTTCCAGACTGATAAAAGCGGTTACATCGTATCCGAGCTTTGTTCTGTCGATGGTCATATGATACCCTTTGATCAAGCCGCTTTGGGAGAGCCGTTCAATACGCGCGGAAACGGCGGGGGAGGATAAGAAAACCTCTTTTGCAATTTCTTTTACGGGGATTCGTGCGTTTTCCTGCAACATTTGCAGAATTTTTCTGTCAACCTTATCCATAAAATGCTCCTTTTAAATGAAAATGTGAGAGAATCTCTTTTTGTGAAAATAATTATAATATGATTCCTTAAAAAAAGCAAGTAGATAAGAGAAAACGCTTTATCAAATTTTGTTTGAACTTTCATCCGTCGGAAAGAAACGGTCCCACGGCGTTTTTTTCGAGGGAAGAGAGGAAAATCGCATAATATCCTTTGTTTTGGGATGGCAAAAGGCGATGGCATGGCAATACAGACCAAGGCTGTCTCCAATACCGCCGTATTTTTTATCACCGTACAAAGGCATTTTTCGCGAGGCGAATTGCACGCGGATCTGATGAGTCCTGCCGGTTTTCGGAAAGACACGGACCAAAAAGAGATCGCCGCTTTCCTTCTCCAAACGGTAGGTAAGATTTGCTTTTTTGACCCCTTTTCGTTCTCTCCTTACGGGGAAGACCTTGTTTTTTTGCCGATCGTAAAACAGAAGATCTTCCAATTCACCTTCGTTTTCCTCAGGCTTTTGACAAAGGATGGCAAAGTATTCCTTTTGAAAACTGTTTTCCTGTAGGCTTTTGCTAAGATAAGCTGCGGCGAAGGCTGTTTTGGCAAATACCATAACGCCTGCGGTCTCCTTATCCAGCCTGTGAATGGGGAAGACCTCACAAGAAAAGGCTTCTTCTAAAAGCGATATCATATTGGCGCGCCCCTTGTCGTCCTTTTGTGAAAGGATACCCTGGGGCTTTTCTGCTACGATGATATGGTCATCGGAAAATAATATGTTCATGTTCTTCCGGTTCTCCGATCAAGCTTTCGAATCTTTTTTTCGTGCAATTTCCGTTTTCTTGCACTTTTTAATGAGTTTTTCAAAATGTATTTTTTTATGTCCGAAATTTTTTGCTTTGACAGATATTTCCCGGACACAGCGGCGGTTAAAAGGGCACGGCGGCTTCTTGTTTTTCCGCCGCTTTTGATATAAGGAGAAAGCTCTTTTAAACGCAACGCACCGTCGATTTGTTTTTCAAAGTGCATCTTTTTGGATGTAAAAACAACAATGCCCTTCACCGGTATGCGGGAAAAACTTCTGTTTTTTTCAAGAATGCGGGAAAGTGCTTTTTTATGAATTTCATTTTGCAGCATAGGGGAGTGAAAATGCACGACCTTTTCTCCGTAGATCTGAACCCATTCCTTATTCCCCGGTAAAATTTTTCCGTTGTGGCTTTTGGTTTCGATCACGAAAATTCCCCACTTGCAAATGAGGATATGGTCGATCTGTGTGGAGCCGCGTGGTGTTTTTAAAAAAATGTTGTTTAAAACAACGCTGCCCGGAAATTCCTCCTCCAAAAGAAGGGAGACTTCCTCTTCGGCCCGGTCGCCAAAATGGCGTATCTTATTTCTTTGTACCTCTTTTTTGATCTTGAAGACCAAGAGAAGAAGAAGTGCCAGTGCATCTACCGCGAAGAAAACAAACAGGATCAGCTGTAAGGATTCACTCATTTTGTCGGGATCTCTGTCAGGATTTTGTCGGTAAGATCAATGATCGTGCCGGCACCCATAACGATCAAAAGACCGTCCTTGTCCGAGGAGAGAAGGTATTCCTTGATGGCATCGAAGTCACCTACATAGGAAAAGTTTTCTTTCTCTTTTGAAAGTGCCTCGGATGTAATACCGGGAAGGGGGGCTTCTCTTGCAGGATAAATATCAGCAAGGATCACCTCGTCTGCCAAAGAAAGAGAGGAGACAAAATCGTTCCAATAAGCCTTGGTGCGGGTGAAGGTGTGGGGCTGGAAAACCACGCAAACGCGGGAATAGCCGAGCATTTTCGCGCTTTTCAAGGTTGCGCGGATCTCGTCGGGGTGATGGGCGTAGTCGTCAAATACCTGCATTTTTTTGCATTTGCCGCGGTATTCGAATCTTCTTTTTACACCGCGAAAGGCTTCCAGACCTTTTTTGATGCTTTCGGGCGTGATACCGGAAAGATATGCCGCGCTTGCTGCTGCCAGCGCATTTGTCACACTGTGTTCCCCGGGAACAGAAAGGGTAACAGAGGTCAAAGGGCCCTTCTTTGTTACAATGTCAAAGGAGAAAAATCCATTCTTTTCTGTCAGGTTCTCGCACCAAAGATCACGCTTTTCTTTTGCGGAAAAGAAGAATACGGGAGAAATGGTGCGCTCGGAAACCTTTACCGCACCGGGGGAATCCAGATTTATAATGGCATAGCCGCCTTTTGCAATATCGGCAAATTTTACAAAAGAGTTGATCACATCCTCCAAGGTAGGGAAGAAGTCTGCGTGATCGTGCTCTACATTTAAAATAACGGCAAGGCGCGGAAAGAAGTCCAAAAAGGAATTTTGATATTCACAAGCTTCAAAAATAAAGTCTTCTCCCGTCCCGAGGCGGTAAGTGCTGCAAAGCTCGGGGATCACGGCACCGGCCATTACGGTAGGATCGCGGTCTGATTCCTTCAAAAAGATAGAAGAGAGCATTCCTGTGGTAGAGCTTTTTCCGTGAGTGCCGGAAATGCCAATGGGATTTTTGCTGTTTTGCATCAAAAGGCCGAGAAAGCGCGCTCTCGGAAGGATGGGTATGTTTTTGCTCCGAGGGTAAGACAGGACAATATCATCATCGTGAATCGCACCTGTGTATACCACAAGATCAAGGTTTTCATAATACGACTCTTCAAAGGAATCGTAGACAGGGATCCCTTCTGTTATGAGTTTTTCAACCGTCTCACTTTTGGCCGAATCATATCCGGAAACGCGGCAGCCGAATTGCTTTGCGGAAAGTGCCAGAGAGGACATACTGACCCCGCCGATTCCCAAAAAGAAAATCTTCGGACTCTTTTCCAAAAATTCTTTGAAATTTGTTTCGTTGATCATAAATTCACCTGAAATTCATAAAAGAATGATATCCTCTGATTGTATCGAGGAAAATTTTAACTATAAAGGAGATAAAAAATATGCAAATTACTGATGTTAAAATCAGAAAAACCT
Organism: Eubacteriales bacterium; assembly: GCA_045543655.1. Lineage (GTDB taxonomy): Bacteria > Bacillota > Clostridia > Oscillospirales > UBA644 > RGIG995. Next base: position 1,995 of record JAZPXN010000059.1, on the reverse strand, counting down.
TCACGGAAGGACCGATGCTGGCGGTTGCAAGCATTACGCTGGATGAGACCTTTGTTGTACATGATGTGAAGGTGATCCAGGCCTCTGACCGTCTTTTTATCGTGATGCCCAGCCGTAAAAATGCCGACGGCACCTACCGCGATATCGCGCATCCCATCACAGCCGAGTTCCGTGCTCATATGGAAGAAAAGGTTTTGGCGGCATATGAAGCAGCAAAGGAAAATGCTGCTATGGAAGAGAACTTCTAATCTATTTCATATTATATCGTTTTTCTCTTTCTTTTGCAACACTTCCCAAAATTTTGGGAAGTGTTCTTTTTTATCGAACCATACTTCGGGGGATATTTTTTTGTTTTCATTCATAGGATGGAAAAAAGGAGTGAAAACAAATGATCCCAAAGTACAATAAGGCGATTTTTCGGGAGAAATTTCGTCGTTATCGCATTTTCTTTTTTATTTCAGCGATTCTTTTCTTTCTGGCGCTTGTTTTGGAATGTGCGTTTTACGGAGCGGGCGGCTTTTTGGCTTTGGGTGGAGAAATTTCATTTGAGCCCTTCTTTTTAAACCTTGCTATAGGTGAGGGGCTTGTTTATCTTTTCCTTTTCTTTTTGGGGCTTACGATCTACGCGCCTTTTTTTGCGCTTCTTGCTTCGCTTATAAGAGGTGCGCTCTCGGGCTTCTGTCTGTCATCGGTTTTTTTGGGAGCTGAAGGAAGGGAGAGGGTCTTGCTTTTGATCTTTACTTCTTTTTATATCCTTGCCTCTGCCTGGCTTTTTATGGGGTATAGTTCCTTTTGTTCCGTTTGTGCACTGAGACTTTATTCTTCGGAGGAAAAGGGAAAAATCAGCGAAGAGAAGAAAATGTTCGGTGGCACGCTGTTCCGATCAGCCTTCTTCTGTAATACGGTAAATCTCCGCTTTTTGTTCAGTTACTTTCTTTTCTTTCTGTGCGCAGGCTTCTTTTCAACATTGCTTGCTTTTCTTTATTCCTTCCTGCGTAGCTTGTTATGAAAAAGGCGCACTGTATCATACAGCGCGCCCAACATATTCATTATACGAAATTATTTTCAAAAAAACAAGTGTTAAAATATATAAAAAATAACACAAAACTTTGGTTAAAATGTGAATTTACAAAAAAGATAACGCATGCTATTATATAGGTGCAAGGAAGAAAGAAACAAAAAACAGAACAAAAGTTCTTCTTACAATCTAAAAAGGAGGTACGGACCTAAGATCTAAATACAGTGACCCGAGTAAACGGAGTAACCACAGGAAACAAACCCTTTCGATTATGGAGGTACAGTCCAAAGGAAAGTATAAAGTGACCCGAACGATCGGAGAAACCATTCGTAACACACCTTAGGATTTACAGGAGGTAAATTCCAAAATACAGTCTACAGTGACCCGGATGTACGGAGAAATTCAGTGACAAACCTTAATACCTACAGGAGGTAAGGTCCAAAATACAATCTACAGTGACCCGAGTGATCGGAGAAACAAAATCGATCTCATCATTTTCTGAAAAGATCAAGCCACCGTGTGGCAAATGAAAAAGTAAATAAGAATCAGAAAGAGAGAAAGAAGAGATCAAAAATTTAATATAGATAAAAAATCATGGAGGTACGGTCCCATGAACAACACGGACCAGATCTAACCCCAAACCGAAAAAATATAAAAGACGGTTTGGGGTTTTTATTTTGCAAAAAGCTTTGTTTTCTTTTTTTGTCTTGCAAAAAAATATCAGCTATGATATACTTTCCTTGCACAAAAGAATAAACATAGCTCATAGAAGTTTTCTTTGTCGGACTTTTTGTTCGGGGATCAGGAAATCACGGTGAAAATCCGTAGCAACCGCCATTACCGTAACTGAATTTTTTCACAAGTCGGAATGCTGATCGGACTGCGAAACGTAAAAGTCTCTCGGGCAAATGGGTGAGATGAAACGGAGCTATGGCAGGATAGCCCTTTTTGCGCCCAGGGGAGGGCGCTTTTATTTT
>JAZPXN010000058.1:0-2938 GCA_045543655.1 Eubacteriales bacterium | reverse complement strand
CAGCTTTTTCTTTGGTTCTTTCCTTTCTCGTGAAAGGAAAGAACACCGTCCCTCCCCCCGTCTCCCCGTCCCTACGTACCAACGACAAAAAATAACAGCAGGTGAAATTATGAAATCCATCAAGCATGCTCTGGGCGCGTGGCGTGAAATGCCCAAGGCCGACCGCCGCCGGGCGGGCAAGGATTGGCTCGTCGGCAACGCCCTGTACCTCTTTTTGCTGGGGGCCATCGTGGCCATCGTCATCTACGATCCCCGGTTTTTGTCCGCTCCGTCGCTGATCAACATTCTGTCTCTGTCGGCGGCCAACCTTCCCCTGGCGTTGGGCATCGCCGGCTGTATCGTTCTCACCGGCACCGACCTCTCTGCCGGCCGGGTGGTCGGGCTGGTGGCCTGCGTGGCGGCCTCTCTGCTGCAGACCTCCGGCTATCCCAACAAAATGTTCCCCAATCTGCCTGCCCTCCCCCTGTGGGCGGTGGCCGTTATCGTGCTTCTGATCGGCGGTACGGTGGGGCTGATCAACGGCTTTTGCGTGGCGAAATTCAAGCTCCACCCCTTCATCGTCACCCTGGCTACGCAGTTGATCTTATTTGGTGTTTTGTTGATGTATCTTATGATCGGAAACAATAACGGCCAATCCCTTTCCGGCCTCGATCCGGCCTATACGGAATTTATTACCGGCAGTATTTTGCGGATCGGCTCGGTTTCCGTCCCCAATTACGTTTTTTATTCTCTGGCGATCACGGCGCTGATCTGGTTTCTCTGGAATAAGACGGTATTCGGGAAAAATATATTCGCCGTGGGGTCAAACCAAGAGGCCGCAAGGGTTTCCGGCGTTAACGTCACCGCCGTGATCATCGGAGTCTTCGTGCTTGCCGGGATGCTTTACGGCGTGACCGGGTTTATCGAGGCCGCCCGCATCGGCTCCAACAGTGCCGCCACCGGGTTGAATTACGAGCTGGACGCCATTGCCGCCTGCGTCATCGGCGGGGTTTCCTTCGTCGGCGGCGTGGGGAAGATTCGCGGGGTGATTCTTGGCGTCGTGTTGCTTCGCATCATCTTCGTCGGGCTGACCTTCCTCAGCATCGACTCCAACCTTCAGTACGTCATCAAGGGGCTGATCATCCTCGTTGCCTGCGCCATCGATATGCGCAAATACCTCGCCCGGAAGTGAGAACCGAAAAGAAAACGGAGGCTTTGTTGACCTCTTTCGTGCATCAAAAAGGGTGCCGGCCTGATCGTGCCGGCACCCTTCGTGCGCATTATGATATTCGGGAATTCCAACGCAATTGCTTCCTCGTCGGTTTTTTAATATTTCGTATCGGTGGGGACGTAGGGGAGGGAGAAGCCGATGATATTGGCGCCCTCGCCCAGGGAAGCGCGCTTAAAGCGGGCGATGGGATAGCGGCGGAAGAAGGTGTCCAGGGTCTTGACGATCTCGTCCTCGTCGTACTCGTCGAAGGTCGCCATCATATATTGATACAGATCCTGCCGCTCCAGCCGATGCTTGGCGTAATAATAAATGATGAAATCGTGAAGCAGGTAGGGGCCGAGAATATCCTCGGTCTTCTGACCGGATTTCAATTCCGGAGAGATCTCCGTGGCCACCACGTCGGCCAGAGCCTCTCCCAGCCGGCCGCCGTACCGCTTGGCAAGCAGGCTGACCAGCGCCTTGATGAGGGTCTTGGGGATGGCGCAGTTCACGTTGTAATGGGACAGCGTATCCCCCGCAAAGGTGCAAAATCCCAGGGCAATCTCCGAAAGATCTCCCGTGCCCACGGCCAAAGCGTTGTAGCGGTTGGCCATATCGAAGAGGATCTGCGTCCGCTCCCGGGCCTGGGCGTTTTCGTAGGTCACGTCGGGGGTGACGCCGTCGTGGCCGATCTGCTTCAGATGGGCGGTGACGGCTTCCTTAATATCAATTTCAAAGACGGTGACCTTCAGCTCTTCCATCAAAATATGGGCGTTGGTATGGGTTCGCTTGCCGGTGCCGAAGCAGGGCAGGGTCATGGCGATGACGTTCTCCGAGGGAAGTCCGGCCATTTTCATGGCTTCCGACGCCACCATCAAGGCCAAGGTGGAATCGAGACCGCCGGAGACGTTGATGGCCAGATGCTTCATGCCCGATGAGACGATGCGGGTATACAGCGCCTGAATCTGCAGGTTGAACAATTCGCCCAAATATTTGGTGGGCTCGTTCTTGCCGTAATAGGGGATACGGAGCTCGGCCTGGGCCCGGCGGGTGGCTTCCCAGCCCTCGGTGGGGGCTTCTTCATCGTAGACGGCAGAGACGGTCTGGGGGCGGGTCTGGAGGGAGAAGTCCAGGGTCTTTCCGTTGCGGTAAATGCCGCAGAAGCCTTGGTATACTCCGTCGGAGACCGCTTCGCCGAAGCCGGGGTTGGCCACGGCCACGATGCATTTTTTTGCGGCGGAGATCTTCTGGCACAGGTCCGTCACGTCGGCGGAAAGGCAGGGATAGCCGGCCATGGCGGTGGGCAGGAGAAGCACGTCTCCCTCTCCGTCCCCGTTGGGGGTGATGACGAAGGTCTTGTCAAAGGCTTCAAATTCCGGCTTTTTGCCCAATTCTCCGTTTTTCAGATAGACGGTGCCGATCTGATCCGAGGAGGTGGCGATGACGACGGGATGCTCGGCGGTATAATCACACAGCGCGTCCAACGCCCGGTCGCAGGCGTCAATGAAGGACTTGTAGGCAAATTTCATGCCGCAGGTGACCCCGGACACCGCAAAGGCGGGGAACAGATACACGTCGGCGGGGTTTGCCTCCATATAGGCGATCATGGCGGCGGCGTTGGCCTCCGGATCTCCGGGAACGACGGGCAGAACAACGGAAATCAGTTTCATATTTTTTCTCCTTACGGGTTATTTTTATATGGAATCATGGAAGTCGGAGGCCAAGCGGTCTTAGGAAGACAACTGGGGC
>JAZPXN010000057.1:0-2946 GCA_045543655.1 Eubacteriales bacterium | reverse complement strand
ATAACAACCTTCTGATATCGCTTCCGCAGCAGTGGCGAAAAGGTCTTTTTTCTTTACTTTGACAATTTCATCTTTTGCCGCGCTGTTAATCTGATCACGGCTTAAATAGATCCGTTGCAAAACCGATTGTTTTTCATCCATTGGAATCCCTCCATTCACCGATCCAAGATCTTATAAACGGGAACATTGAACTTCCGGCCGAATTGCCGGCACGTTGCCGGATCGCCCATATAAAGATCTATCGTATAGGTATTTCCGACCCCGGAATCTTCGACGTAATATTCCCCATAGCCTTCGATATAAAGCCAGGTCCCGCCGGGGATCCCGTCCGCCGCAGCCGTATAATTCAGCGTCTGGCTTTTCCCGTTGTAGCTGTTCGGACCGGTTCCGGCCGGATATGCCGTCAGCTGGTAATTGCCAAGAAACTGAAGCTTCGGGGACGGTTCCGGGGTCGGCGTTGCAGCTGCTTCCAGTTCCTTCCGCTTATTGTTTGAATTGGTCCACTGTTTCCCCGCTTCGGATAAGGCTGCCTTCTGCCCCGGCGTTCCCTGATCCCAGTGAAGCGCCCGCATCAGATCCGCGATATTGTGGGCCGTGTTCATTTCCCACCAGCATTTCCCGATACTGGCTTCCGATTCCGCCACGGTCCGCAGCGTCATGACGGACGCAAAGACCGCCAGGCAGATCGTGAGGATCACTACAGGAACAAATTTTTTACTTTTCATTTGCGATAACCTCCAATGCTTTAATTATTCTTTCATCCTTCGCCAGCGCCGTCAGTGTCTTATCGACATTGATAACGAAGTGAAGGATCTGTTTTAATAGCTTTTCCGCCCCGGAATTCAGATCCCCGACAAAATCATCAAAAGACATTTGTTCCGGTTCTTCCGGATCCTGTTCCGTTTTATCGATAAACAGTTCCGGATCCACGCCCAAATGTTCGCACCAGGTCAGGATCTGGCCGTTCATGCACCGCCGTTTTTCCGCGGACAGCGCCCTGTATTCGTCCGCCTGGCGGTTGATCACGTAGGTATAAGAACTAAGTACGCGGGAAACAGACGTCCCGCTGACGCCGATCTGTGCGGCGATATCATCATGATGTAGGTTGTAATCTCTGGATCGTATGGTCACGATCTTCAGCATGGTATCAAGATCAAGCTTCTTTCCCATTTGTTATTCCTCCTGTTTCTTCTTTCAAAGTTGGTATTGGGTCCAGATCTCTTTTTTTAAAAAGTTGTAAGCGCGCGGAATGTAGCGTCCGTCTTCTTTCTTCCATTCGTCCGTTGTGATCGCCTGTTCGACCGCGGAAATAAGATCTTCCAGGTCCGCGTCACACTTTTCGAAGGCTGCCATTGACGCCTTTTTACATTCCTTCCTGGGATAGATCTTCCAGAACTTCTGGAAGTCCGTCTTTTCTTCGTCCGGCGGTTCGTCTTCGTTCTTAGGCCGTCCGCCCTTTTTGGCGTTTTCATAACGCCGGTTATTCTTGTCTATCGTGTTTTTACAAAGCTCCAAAGCCATAAGGATCGTTTCGTCCGCGGTGCCGGCTTCGCCGTCCAGGGCGTAACGGATCACGGCTTCGTATAGATCAAGTCGTTTTGTCGGATCGGAAAGACGTTCCGCGGCTTCATAAAAGGACCGGTAAAAAACAAAAGATTCTCTTTCCATATCCTTCCGCCTTCTTATTCTTTCAGTTTTTCAAACAAGCCTTTATTGATAACCATGGTTCCAAACATCTTTTCAAGGATGTTTGAAACTTCCTCGACTGATTCTTTTACGAGGTAATACCCCAGATTCGGGGTATATACCCGCGTGATTCCCTGATCATCCATCAGGACGGAAAGAATTTCGTCCGCCCGGATCAATACCGGTCCGAGCGTGGCCGCGTTAGTAAGTGCTACAAAATCAATATCTTTCATGGTTTTACCTCCAATTCGTGATGAAGTGCGTAACCGGTTTAACCTTCCGGGGATTGTAGCCCAGATCCCGGCGTTCCAGTTCTTCTTCCAGGTCATCGACGTAACCCTGTTTAAAAACCAGATACGCGCCGGCAAACAGGAAAAGCGCCCCGCCGACCGGACTGGCGACCGCCGCCAGGAAGAAACCAAACATTCCGATAAGGATTCCGATAATTGCGATCATGATAAAACCTCCCATATTGGGAAATACATGGCCAGAAGATCCGCCGGTATTCCCAAGATCCGTAAAATCAAATAAGCTTCTTTCAATGTGAACGGGATCCGTCCGCAGATCCTGGCGGAAAAAGCTCCTGGGCTTAGTCCGATCCGTTCCGCCATTTCCCGGCCGCTGATCTTCTGCCTGGACATTTCTGCGCGGACCTCAAAAAAGTGATCATTCATTTTTTCCGCTGCCGGACCTGTTCCACATGATTCCGGATATCTGCGGTCTTGTGACTGATCCGCCGGTTCCGCTGTTCCAGCTGCCGGCGATGCTTACGTCCCGGATTTTTCTTCATTCTTTGATCCTCCCAATTCTTTCATTCTTTCCTGATAAAGTTTCCAACAGTTCTGTAAGAAATCGTTATATGCAGCCATCAGGACTTCTTTTTCCTTCGTTATGGCTATCAGAAGGACGTCCGTGATCATTTGTTCGGTATAAGCAATAAGGTCCAGTTCATTCATAAGAAACGCCCTCTTTTGCTTCACCATCAAAAACGACAAATCTTCCGCCGGTAGAACGGTCCCAGTCAATCAAGCCGCCGGGATACATTCCGATCCCGTGGGCGGTTAATTCCCAGCCGGTCTTCACGCTGCGGAAAACGGCGGTGCATTTCGGCGGCCACTTCTGGACCTCAACTTCCATACATTCGTACAAAGTGCCGTTGGTATTCCGGTACACTTCGCCGACGGTCGGCGTGAAGCTTCTTCTTTCACTTGTTTTCATTTCTCAACACTCCATTTCTAACTTTAAGTTAGATTCTTTTCG
>JAZPXN010000056.1:0-65220 GCA_045543655.1 Eubacteriales bacterium | reverse complement strand
TACGACAAATGTTAAAAAAATTAAACGTTGGCCCAAAAGTTAAGGTGTACTTTTGGGCTTTCTTCCCTCAATTCTGCTCCGTTTAGGTAGTCTTTCGCAAAAAAGAAGCAACTTTTGTCTACCAAAAGTTACTTCTTTTTTTATCCAAGCCGCAGGCTTGGCATATCATCAGCCCCAACGGGGCTGTATATCATCCATCGCTTTGCGATGGTATATCATCACGGCATAGCCGTGTATAAACCCTCCTGCGGCTTGATGAGATGCAACACTACGTGTTGATGATATGCAATTCCTTCGGAATTGATGAGATACAAGGCCTCGTCTTGATTTCTGCAACGATTTTATGCAAAGCGGTCACCGGAAAATCCGGTGACCGCTGTTTTTATTCCGTTACGAATTCCAAAAAGGCTTCGCCGTCAACGCGCTTGCAGAGTCGGACGGTGGAGGTTTGGAGTCCCTCGGGGGTTTTGCCGCTGTCGGAGACGTAGAAAAACCCGTCGCCCAACGCGCAGATTCCGGTCGTGCCGAGGGGGAAATTCCAGCCCCGGATGCCGGTGGGCTCGTGAAGCAGACCGTCGTCGGACAGGAAGATCTCGTCTTCTCCGGCGGCGTTTTTCACCACGGGGGTGCGGGCGAAAACGGTATAGACGGGGTAGTTGGGATATTGAGGCTTCTTCCCCCGATAAACGCAGAAAATCCAGCGTCCTTCTTCCGGATCGTATTCCAGATTTTGGGTGCCCCAATCGGTGCTTCCGGTGAAAAGGAAATATTTTCCGTCGGGGGCGGCGGGCCCGCTGCGATGGAAATTTTCCTGGGACAAGGGCTGAAGCACGGCGTCCCAGCCGGCAATATCGTATTGCAGAAGCACCTGCCGGTCGTTGTCGGCGCGCTCGTTATCGGTATAAATACCGTAGGCCACCGTGAGGTAATTTTTGCCGTCGGTCTGCCCGAAGCGGGGGCCGAAGGAGGTACCGTCAATGCCGGAGCAACCGTAGCGGTGATCCTTCCCCGCCTCGCCCGGCGCGTTGAAATCGTCGGTGACTTCCTTCAAAAACGCCGCCTTCATCACGCCGCAGGTGCAGGCGTCCATGTCGGGGCGGTCGATCTTATCCACGTCGAACACGGCGATGAAAAAGGAGGTTTCCAGCTCCGTATCCTCTTTTCCGGCAAATTTCAGAATTCCCTTCCCGATGGAATCGTTTTTATATTCCAGCGAGCCGTAGACCTTGCCGTCTTCTTGATTGAAGGCAATGCAACCGAGATGCCCCAGAAGACCGGTGCAGGAGCCGATGAGATTGCCCTGCAGATCCAGCTTCAGAAGCATCTGCGTATAAGAGCAATACAGAAATCCCTTTTCCAAATCCACGGCGATGCCCTGAATATGCCCGGAGCGATGAGCGCCGGTGGGAATGGAACGGGGAAGTCCGGCCCGACTCATCGGGTTCCCTCCAGAAGCAGGGTAAGGTCCAGCTTCTGCCCGGCTTTTACCACGCCAAGAACCGGCTCAAAGGTTCCCCAGGGGCGGCAAAGAGCGAAATAAACGTCCCTGCAGGAGGGGTTATACACCGTTTCCCCGTCCAGGGAATAAACCAACCCCTCGAAGGCCTTGACGTATTCGTAGATCTCCATATTCGTGGCAAACCACACGGGCTGATCCTTGAATTTCTCACAAAACGCCTCGATGAGATCCCAGTTCTGATCGTTGTTGAATTCGTAGGCGTGGCCCCACAGATAAAACATCTTCGCATCCCGATAGATCTTCTCTCCCAGAAAAGCATCCGCAAGGTCGAACAATTGGGGATCCTTGTGGTGGCAGGTGGGATGGAGATACCGCCAGTCGGCAGGAAAATCGAAGGCGCGGGTGGAGTGGGTGGTGCGGCTGTAAACGACGCCGCATTTATCCAAAAGCTCTCCGGTTTTGTCGTTGCAGGCGCCGTTGGCGTAGGCCATGCCCCGGACAATCGGACCGAAGGCTTCTTCCGCGGCGGCGCGGTCGAGGATCAGATCCTGCATCCCCGTGGGGTCGGGAACGCGGCCGAGGGAAAGATGCTTATAGCCGTGAATCGCAACCTCGTGAGGGCCGCCCTCCAAAAGAGATTTCGCCTCGTTCAGGGTCAGGGTGTTTGCGGTGGGTTCCTGGGCAAAAAGGCCGAAATTCAGGTTGAACGTGGCCTTGATGCCGTAGCGGTTCAAAATCTCCACCAGCCGGATATTGTGGCGGGTATCGTCGTCGTAGCTGAGGGTCAGCGCCTTGTCAAGGCCGCCGGGGAAGCGCATTTTTACCAATCGGCTCATAGAACGGAAAGACCTTCTTTCGCAAATTTATTTAATCTTAAAATGATAGGGAAGTCCGGCTCTGCGGGGTGCGTCGATCTCCCCCACGATGAGGGGGGCCAGCTCCTTCAGAAGCTCGTCCTTCACGTCACAGCGGTTCTTGCAGATCATATCGAGGGGAACGTATTTGGTTTTGTTGGCCGTCTCCTTGACGGGAACGGAGCCAAATTCAATGGCGTAAAGATTGCCGGGCTTGCGGACGTAAGTAATCATCAGTCCGGTCTTCCCTTCGTAGGCGGCCTTAACGGCGGCCCGGCCCAGCTGGACCGACTCGGAAATATCCGTGGCGGAGAGGCAATGGGAAGCACAGCGCTGAGGAATATTCAATTCCACGGAACGGGATTTACAACCGATCTCAGCCTTGACCAGTTCGCTGAGACGGCGGGCAGCACCGGAAAGCATGGTGTGACCGAAGACGTCCTTTTTGCCCGAACCGTCCGCCCCGTAGAGGGTACCGTCGGGGGAATGGATCCCTTCGGAGACGGCCACGACCAAATTGGTCTTTTCCCGGAATTTCCGGCGAACGTCGCTCAAAAACCGCTCTCCGTCGAAATCCACCTCCGGCAGATAGATCAGGTCGGCGCAGTCTTCCCCAAAAAGACGGGGAATCCCGGCGGCGGCGGTAAGCCAACCGGCGTCCCGCCCCATAATCTCCACGATGGTGACGGAGGGCTCGGGATAAACGGCGCAGTCACAGGCAATTTCCTGCAGGGTGGTGGCCACGTACTTGGCGGCGGAACCGAAGCCGGGGGTGTGATCGGTAAAGGGAAGATCGTTATCAATGGTTTTCGGAACGCCGATAATGCGGATATCACTGCCGATCATCTCCGCTTTGCGGGACAGCTTTTCTACGGTATCCATGGAATCGTTGCCGCCGATATAGAAGAAGTATCCGATATTGTATTTTTTAAAGGTGGAAAATATGGTATCGTAAACCGAATCGGAAAGATCCGAAGGCAATTTCATCCGGCAGGAGCCCAGCGCCGCCGCGGGAGTGGTCTCCAGGGCGTAGGCCTGCGAATTCGTGGAGATCTGCTCGTTGAGGCAGACCAGATTTTCCCCCAAAATACCTTTGACGCCGTTGCGGGCGCCGTAATAAACGGCGTCGGGGAACAATTCCCGGCATCCCTTGATGATCCCCGAAAGGGTTGCGTTGATGGCGACGGTGGGGCCGCCCGACTGCCCCATAAGAATGTTTTTACTCATGTCCGAATCTATACTCCAATATCTTTTTTTTGGCCCTTCCGCGCAAAATATCCCGGGTGTCCGACGTCCGGAAAAGGCGGAACTGCCTACAATATTATTCTACCTTAAAACAAACCTCATGTCAACCCTTCCGGGACAAATATCATATTTTTTTGCGAAAATCCCGTGGAAAAAGGGGGGGGATGATTTTCTTCCTTTTGTCGGGTGAATTCCTCCGGACGCGGAGGCAAAGGAAAATATCTTAAGTTTTTGTGATTTTTCCGCATTTTCCTTGACGGCGATGGGATATTTTGCTATAATAAAGCCAAGAGGTTCCGGATTTTTCGGAAGAGAAAGAGAGAGTTGTCTTATGGTACAGATTCTGAGCACCGTGCTGGAAATCGGCCTGGACGCACCCGTCAAGGTGCTCCATATTACCGACACCCACATCACCGAATCCAACGAGAACGACGATCGGCGGATGAAGGATCTCATCGAAATGCGGCGGGAGACCTTTATCAAAGAAGGCAAGTACGCCCCACGCACCCCTCAGGAATATCTGAAGGAGGCCTTTGCGCTGGCAGAAAAGGAAGGAGCGTTCCCCGTACTGACCGGGGATATTACCGATCTGAATTCTGCCGGAGGCCGGGAAGCCCTCCACGATTGCATGGACGGCCGCACGGACTTTCTGTATACGGCGGGAACCCACGAATTTCAGCGCTCCAGCTGCACGCCCAAATGCTGCCCGCTGGAAGAACCCGCCCCCTATTACGAGGATACCCGGGCCGCTCTGCAGGCCGAATTTCCCTGGAACTGGGATTCGGACAGCAAGGTGATCGGCGGCGTCAATCTGGTAACGCTGGACAATTCCCAGGGCTTTTTCACTCAGGACGCCTACGAAAAGCTGAAGGCGGAGATCGAAAAGGGGTTGCCGATGGTGCTTTTCATGCACGTACCCCTGACCTGCGAGACCCTGAAACGGGTTCCCCACGAACCGCCCTACGAAAATTACCGTTTCTCCCGGGAGGAATACGAAATCTCCCGCAAGACCGTGGATCTCATCGAATCCACACCTCTCGTCAAGGCCACCTTTGCCGGCCATTGGCACTGCGACAGTCAATATCCCGATCATCAGCCTCCCACCTGGGTCACCCCCGGCACCTACGCCGGCATCGTGCGGATGATCGAGATCCGATAAAAAAGGAGTGACGATATGAAAACGAAACTGGAAAGCATCATCTATACCCCCCTGGAGGTAGGTCTGGAAAAGCCCGTCCGCATCCTGCAGATCACTGACGTGCATCTGTCCTTTGCCGACGAGCGGGATTCGGAATATAACCGGAATCTGGCCGTTGCCCGGGTGGAAACCTTCTCCAAGGAGGGAGGCCGTCCCCCCTATACGCCCAGCGAATACTTCGAAGAAGCCGTCCGGGTGGCGGAAGAAACCGATTCTCTTCTCGTGTTGACCGGGGACGTGATCGATATCCAGACCCACGCGAATATCGACGAATTCCACCGCATCATCGACGGTCACGACTGCATGTTCACCCCCGGCGGCCACGAACAGCAGAAGCGTTGCGTACGGACCATGGAGGAGCCGGACAATTATTGGGAGGGGGCCCGTCAGCGCTTGAAAGACGCCTTCCCCCAGTTCGATATGGATCTCTCCAGCCGGGTGATCAACGGCCTGAATATCGTCTGTCTGGACAATTCCCTGGATCACTACAACGCCGAGACCCTCCGTCGCTTCAAGCTGGAGCTGGAAAAGGGACTGCCCATGATTCTCTTTTCCCACGATCCCATCAACTGCGGCGCTCTGACCTGTTGGGAAGATCCCAAGATCCCTTATTTCACCGAGCAGGATTATAAGATCCGTCACGAAATGATCGATCTGATCAAATCCTCCCCCCTGGTCAAGGGCTATTTCGTGGGCCATTGGCACTCCCAATCCGCTTCCGAGGTGGAAGGCGCGTCCTTCCGCTCTTACGTAACCCCCGGCCTGTTCAAGGGACTGTGCCGCATGATCGAAATTTTCTGAGGAGGATCTTATGGAAAAAGTCATTCATACCGTTCTGAACGTAGGACTGGAAAAGCCGGTCAAAATTCTGCATATCACCGACGTTCACATCGCCAAAACCAACGAAAAAGACACGGAAGACCACGTGAAGCTGGAAACCCGCCGGGTGGAAATTTTCCGCAGGGAAGGGGAATATCCTCCCTACACCCCCAGCGAATATTTTGAGGAAGCCATCCGGATGGCAGAAGAGATTGGCGCCCTTCTGGTCTGCACCGGGGACGTAATGGACATCCAGACCCAGGGGAACATCGAAGAATTCCACCGCATTGCCGACGGCCACGATATGATGTTCACCCCCGGCGGCCACGAGCACCAGAAGCGGTGTCACATCACCCTTGACGAGCCCGACGGCTACTGGATGGAAGCCCGGAAAAAGCTGCAGGAGGCCTTCCCGGAATTCGATATGGATTTCTCCAACCGTATCGTCAACGGGTTGAATATCGTCTGCGCGGACAACTCTCTGGATTACTACAACGCCGAAACCGTCCGCCGCTTCTACGAAGAGATCGACCGGGGACTTCCCATGCTGGTCTTCGGTCACGACCCCATGCGGACGGGGTACTTCGACTCCACCGAGCTCTGGACCGAACACATGAAGCCCATCACCAAGGAGGATCTGGAGCGGAGCGTTGCCATGCGCCACGACGTCATGACCCATCCGCTGGTGGTAGCAAGCTTCACCGGCCACTCTCATATGGAATTGGAGTCCCCCTCCGAAACCGGCAAGATCTGCTACGAGACCCCCGGCCTCTACCGCGGTATCTGCCGCCTGATCGAGATCCGATAAATTCGAAAGCATATTCTCCTTTCGGACGGAAATTAAACTGAAATGCAAAAAGGCACCGGAAAAATCCGGTGCCTTGTTTTACGTTGTAAGAGCAGTGCCGGGATCGGAGAGGGGCTCACGCCTTGCGGTAACCGCGGCCGTCCCGGAAGTCTCCGCCGGCAAGAAGATACTCCTTCAGCGCCTTCTGCATAGAGGTGACGGCGGGGGTATCTGCGGTCAGCTCCTCCCGCTTCATGCCCATGCGAAGAATTCGGGAGGTAACGGCGTTGCTTTGTGTCTCGGCCAGAGAATGAATCGTCCACATCCGCATGAACCGGACTGTGTTTCCGTCCTCGGGCAGGAAATTGGCCAGATGGGGAGACAGAAGCCAGGAAGAGCAGACGAAATAATCGAATTTCTTTTCCGGATAGATCTTCGCCATGAATTCCTTGGCGCGCTCAAAGGAATCAAGGCAGGCTTCGGGCTTGAGGGGCTCGCCCTGAGGAATATGAACCTCCAGCTCGTATTCCCCGGAGGGGGTAGATTCCCGCGCCTTCAGGGGGCGGAACTGGAGTCGGCCGATGCGGAAGATCTCGCTTCTCCAATGATACAGAAGCCAATCGAATTCCATCACGCCGAATTTCCCGTGGACGTTGCGGTAATTTCCGATCCACAGATTCACGTCCCGCAGGGACGCCACGGTAATTTCGTGGGGGATGCCCAGGGCCTCCTGCTCCTTCCGGGTATAATCCGCCAGATGCGCCAGCACGAACAGGGGCAGAATATCGTCCTCCATGGGGGGCTTTTTGCGGCTGACCGCGTATTCGTCGGCAATGGCCTTCCCCTTTGCCGCCCGTTCTTTATCGGTTCGGAGCAATTCCTTACCTTCTTCGTCGTCCAGAATCTCGTTGATAAAAAATTCCATAGCCATAACAAAATCCTCCGAAGGGTCTTTTTTTTGTTCTATTATAACGGTTTTTCCGGGGATTGTCAAGGAATTTTACAAATATTTACGGGTTTCCCCGACGCAAAAGGACGAGGGAAAAGTTTTTTTGTCGCCGGACTTGACAAGATGCGAGAAATATTATATAATATAGGGTGAAACACAGAACGGACGCAAACGTTTTTGAAGAATGGAGCAAACATGGGATTTTTCACGAAAGACATCGGCATTGACCTCGGCACCGCCACGGTGCTGATCTACGTCAAGGGCAAAGGCATCGTTTTGCGGGAGCCCTCGGTGGTTTCTCTCGACCGGGATACCGGCCGGGTGCTGAAGGTGGGGCAGGAAGCGCTGGATATGCTGGGCCGCACCCCGGATAATATCGTCACCCTCCGCCCGTTGCAGGACGGGGTCATTTCCGATTACGAAACCACGGAAAAAATGCTCCGCTATTTTATCCGCAAGGCCAACGGCCGGTCTCTGATCAAGCCCAACGTTATCGTCTGCGTCCCCTCCCGCATCAACGAGGTGGAGGAACGGGCGGTACGGGATGCGACCCGGTACGCCGGGGCCCGCTGGGTGGAATTGATCGAAGAGCCCATGGCCGCCGCACTGGGGGCAGGCATCGATATTTCCAAGCCCCGGGGCGTGATGGTCATCGATATCGGGGGCGGTACTGCCGACGTGGCGGTGATCTCCCTGAACGACGTGGTCGTCTCCGAATCGGTGAAATGCGGGGGCGATAAGTTCGACGACGCCATCGTGCGGTACGTCCGCAGAGAGCATAACGTCATCATCGGCCAGCGGACGGCCGAGGATATCAAGATCAAGATCGGCTGTCTCTCTCCCCGGCCCGAAAAGCTGACCATGACCGTCCGGGGACGGTGCGTAACCACCGGTCTTCCCAAGGAGGTCACCATCTCTTCCCCCGAAGTTATGTCCGCCTTGCTGGAGCCCGCCAAGAGCATCGTGGAAGCGGTGCACGACGTATTGTCCAAGACGGCGCCGGAGCTGATCTCCGATATTGCCGAAAGCGGCATCAGCCTCACCGGAGGCGGTGGATTGATCTACGGCTTCGACCAGATGATCTCCTCCCGCATCGGGATCCCCGTCCACACGGAAGAAGACGCCGTCTGCTGCGTGGTCAAAGGCACCGGCATCGCCCTGGAGCGCATCGACTCTCTCCGGGACGCCAAGGTCAACTTCCCCGAAAAACGGTTTTTGTAATTTCAATAAAAAACGGAGTACGAATCATTCTTCGTACTCCGTTTTTTTACGGGAATCTTTGTTGCGGCGGCGGAAAACGCGGTGGTAGTAGGGCGTGGGGTCGGTGATCTCCTCGTGGACGTGGACGCGGTCGTAATGGATCACCAGCTTGCGGCCGTTGTAGGGACGGACCCGGCAGGCGGTATAGACCGTGACCTTGGCGGCGCCGGCCTTGGTCAGTAATTTGCAGCAGGCGTTTGCCGTGGCTCCGGTGGTATACAGATCGTCCACCAAAATGATCCGCAACCCCTCCAAAGGGCGTTTCGATTTCCCCATGCGGAAGGCCTTCTTCGCATTTTCCTGCCGGGCGGTGGGCGTGGGGCATTCCAATTGTCGCCGCATTCCCCTCCGCTTGGACAGAAGATGGGGATCGAAGGGCAACCCCAAAGATTTTGCCATACGGCGCCCCAGTACGGCGCTTTGGTTATAAAGCCGGGGAAGTCCGTCCCCAGCCCGGGGCACGCAGGTGATCAGGTCGGCCGCTTCGCCCCGTTCCCGGTAGCGCTCCGCCAGCACTTTTCCGCAAAACCAACCCCATTCGATCCGTCCCCGGTATTTAAAACGATGAAGACCCCGACGGACAGGGTCTTCATAATAATAGATTGCAACGGTATTGCGATTTTCACCGGAAGGGATCAAAAGACGCTCTTCTGCAATCCGATCCTCACAGGCGGTGCAGATTCCGCGGGAAATCACCGGATCTACGGTTTCTCCGCAAAGCATGCACTGCCGACCGAGGAGATAGCGAAAGAGTTTCATAATGCCTCCGTTGATTTGTTATTTTTTCCCCCGGCCGTCGTCCCAAAGGACGATCTCTCCGGCGGCGCGGGTCTCGTTCAGATCGATGATCCGCTGATTGGAGGAGCCGCGGAAGCGGAGGGAAATATCCTTCAGAGCCTTGACGTAACGCCCGTCCACCAGCACGTCGATCATGGACAGCATTTCGTCCGTGACCTCGCACCGGGGATGGGAGCCGTCCCGAAGCAGCTCTTTGTCCAGCGTAAAGCCGGTAAAGCACCAAACGGTCTTTTCCGGGAATTCCCGGCGGATCCGCTTCAGGAAGGGAACCAGCGCCCGCTGATTCTCCGGCTCGAAGGGTTCCCCTCCCAGGAGGGTCAAACCGTTGATATAGTAGGGTTCCAGCGACTTACAGATGGCGTTTTCCTGGGTGACGGTGAAGGGATCGCCGTAATTGAAATCCCAGGTTTCGGGCTGAAAGCACTCCTCGCAATGGTTGGTGCAGCCCGAGACGAAGAGGGTGGTGCGCACCCCCTCGCCGTTGGCAATGTCGCAATATTTGATATTACAGTAATTCATGATATCTTACAGGTGCAGAACCCGTTCCTTGATTTCCTGGGTACGGCCCTGGTTCCAATACTGAGTGCCGATATAACCGCAGGTACGGCGGGCGACGTTCATCTTGGACTGATCGGTATTGCCGCACTTGGGGCACTTCCAAATCAGTTTTCCGTCTTCTTCCTCAATGGAGATCTCCCCGTCCCAGCCACAGCACTGGCAATAGTCGGACTTGGTGTTCAACTCGGCGTACATGATGTTATCGTAGATAAACCGGATGACCTGCATGACCGCTTCCAGATTATTCTGCATGTCGGGAACTTCCACGTAGCTGATGGCGCCGCCGGGAGACAGAGCCTGGAACTGAGCCTCGAAGGCCAGCTTGGAGAAGGCGTCGATCTCTTCGGTAACGTGGATGTGGTAGCTGTTGGTAATATATCCCTTATCGTTGATGCCTTCCACCACGCCGAACCGCTTCTGCAGGCACTTGGCGAACTTGTAGGTAGTGGATTCGAGGGGCGTACCGTAAAGACTGAAATCAATATGATGCTGCTCCTTCCAACCCTTGCAGGCGTCGTTCATGTGCTGCATGTCCTCCAGAGCGGAGGGGGTGGCGGAGGGATCGGTGTGGGATTTTCCGGTCATATATTTGACGCATTCGTAAAGACCGGCGTAGCCCAGAGAAATGGTGGAATAACCGCCGTAAAGCAGTTTATCGATGGGCTCGCCCTTCTTCAGACGGGCCAGCGCGCCGTACTGCCAGAGGATGGGGGCGGCGTCGGACAGAGTTCCCTTCAAGCGCTCGTGACGGCAGAGCAGGGCCTGATGGCACAGCTCCAGACGCTCGTCGAAGATCTTCCAGAATTTTTCCACGTTTCCGCCGGAGGACAGAGCCACGTCCACCAGATTGATGGTAACGACGCCCTGATTGAAGCGGCCGTAATACTTGGGCTTCCCGTTTTCATCCACGTAGGGGGTAAGGAAGGACCGGCAGCCCATGCAGGTATAGCAATGGCCGTCCCCGTTTTTGTCGATCTTCAGCTCCAGCATTTTCTTTTCGGAGATGTAGTCGGGAACCATCCGCTTGGCGGTGCATTTTGCAGAAAGCTCGGTCAGGTAATAGTAGGGAGAATCGGGATGGATATTCTGCTCTTCCAGCACGTAGAACAGCTTGGGGAAGGCGGGGGTGACGTAAACGCCGTCCTCGTTCTTCACGCCCTGATAGCGCTGAAGGAGGGTCTCCTCAATAATAATAGCAAGGTCCTTCTTTTCCTGCTCGTTCTTCGCCTCGCCCAGATACATGAAGACGGTGACGAAGGGGGCTTGACCGTTGGTGGTCAATAGGGTAACGACCTGATACTGGATGGTCTGAACCCCTCTGCGGATCTCTTCCCGCAGACGGTTCTCCACCATCTTGGAGAACTGGTCGTCGGTTACGGCAACACCTGCCTCTGCCAGCTCGTCGGCCAGAGCCTTCTGGAGCTTTTCCCGGCTGACCTGCACGAAGGGCGCAAGATGGGTCAGAGAAATGGACTGACCGCCGTACTGATTGCTGGCCACCTGGGCGATGATCTGGGTGGCGATGTTGCAGGCGGTGGAGAAGGAATGGGGACGCTCGATCATGGTGCCGGAAATGACGGTGCCGTTCTGGAGCATATCCTCCAGATTGACCAGATCGCAGTTATGCATATGCTGAGCGTAATAGTCCGCGTCGTGGAAATGGATGATGCCTTCCCGATGGGCGTCAACGATCTCCTTGGGCAGCAGCAGACGCTCGGTCAGGTCCCGGCTCACTTCCCCGGCCATATAGTCCCGCTGGACGCTGTTGACGGTGGGGTTCTTGTTGGCGTTCTCCTGCTTGGCTTCTTCGTTGCAGCATTCGATAAGGCTCAAAATGCGCTCGTCGGTGGTGTTGGATTTCCGGACCAGGTTCCGGGTATACCGATAGGTGATATACTTCTTGGCCACCTCGTAGGCGCCGTGGGCCATAATCTGGCTTTCCACCAGATCCTGGATCTCTTCCACGCCGGGGGCGCGGTTCATGCGGATACAGTTCAGCTCCACCGCTTCGGCGATACGCTTGATCTGCATGGGCGTCATGCGGGCTTCTTCTTCCACCGCATCGTTTGCCTTGGTGATGGCGGTGATGATCTTGGTAATATCGAAGACCACTTCCGAGCCGTTACGTTTAATAACTTTCATGTTTTTCCCTCGTTTCTGCTTTCAATTCGTATATGTAAATGTTTTTTTTGCGATACTTGCCGAAGAGGCGCATTACTATTATACCACATCTTGTGTGATTGTCAAGGGGGAAACACAATATCTTGTGCGATTTTGCCAAAAAGACACAATTAGACCGCAGTCCCTAAAATGGGTCTCCGCTTAAAAGCGAATTCTTGATTTTTCTTGATTTTTACGGATTTTTCGGATATTGTATACCGTTTTGGTATGCCCCGAAGACGAAAAAATCCGGCACAAGATCTTGTGTCGGCTCAAAAAAACGGGACAAAAAAACCGCCTTAGCGGCGGAGAGCAGGTGGGTGATACGATTGCCTCAACTGCAACAGAAGAGGCAACCATAAACACCCAAACACACAACAAACATCACAAGGAGTAAGTGGCGGGGGAAGAAAGCTTTGCGGGCGGAGACTCCTCGGACCGTGCGTTTGGATAGCCCTTTCTTTCCCTACGGATATTATACTCCATTTCTGCCCCAATGTCAAGGGGAGGGAAGCATTGTTCACGAAATAGCCATTTTTCGGGCGTCAATCCGAAAGCAGGTTGGTGCGGCCGAAGCGGCGCTTGACCAATTCCAGGAAAAGAAGACCGCAGGCAAAGGAATCGGCGGTGGCCCTATGGGCGCCGGAAAAGAGAACGGCGCAGTATTTGCAGGCCTCGGAAAGCTTATAGCCGGGCAGCTTGTTGCCCTGCCGGTCCCGCAAGATCTTCCGGGCGATGGACAGCGTATCGAACACCTGCCGCCCCGCGGTGGGAAATCCCTCCGACGCCAGCATCCGCAGGTCGAAGGGGGCGTTGTGAGCCACCAGAGGCAGACGGTCGGTAAAATCGTCCAGGGCGGGAATGATCTCCGCAAACCGGGGCGCGTTTTTTACGTCCTCGTTGGAAATGCCGTTGACGGCGGTGGCCTCCGGGGAGATCCGGCCGTAAGGCCTGCACAGGGTTTCGAAGACCGCCACGGGACGAAACTTCTCAAAGCGCACGGCGGACACCTCAATAATCTCCGCCGACGTCCCCAGGCTGGAGGTCTCGGTATCGATGGCCACGAAATTGCCGCATTGAGCAAGATTGCAGCCGTCCAGGCTCTTCAGAATCACGCATTCCGGCGAACCTCCGGGGGCGTCGCAGGGAATCCGCTCGATGGGTACGGACGGAACGGCATCCAGCATACATTCGAATTCCGCCAGATAATAATCCACCACGTGATATTCGGAGGGGTAGGTATCGTGGGCGGTGGTCAAATACCGCAAAAGCACCGCCTCGGGATCCAGATCCCGGGCCGTGACGGTGGGGGTGCGGGGTGCCGGCGGCTCCGGCGCGGCCTGTTTTTTCCGGCAGATGAAGCAAAGACCCCGGTCATCCACCCGGACGAAAGGCCCTTCCGTCCCGCAGGAAACGCATTTTGCCATAAAAAACCTTCTTTAGTCTTCTTTGAACTGAGACCGGTAAAGATCGGCGTAGATGCCGTTCTTTTCCAGCAATTGCTCGTGATTGCCCCGTTCCGCCACGCCCTCGGCGGTCAGCACGATGATCTCGTCGGCATTCTTGACGGTGGAGAGGCGGTGGGCCACGATCAGCCCCGTGCGGCCCTCGCTCAGCTTGTCCAGCGCCCGGCGGATCTGCTGTTCGGTGACGTTATCCAGGGCGGAGGTGGCTTCGTCGAGAATCAAAATGGCAGGGTCCTTCAGGAAGACCCGGGCAATGGAAATGCGCTGCTTCTGCCCGCCGGACAGCTTCACGCCCCGCTCGCCCACGTTGGTGTCGTAGCTCTGGGGCAGAGACGAGACGAAATCGTGGATCTCCGCTTTTTTGGCGGCCTCGATGATCTCCTCGTCGGTGGCGTCGGGCTTGCCGAAGCGGATATTATCCCGGACGGTGCCCTCGAACAGGAATACGTCCTGGGCCACGGTGCCGATGTTCTGCCGAAGCTCCTGCCGCCGCAGATTGCGGATATCGTGACCGTCGAGGGTGATCGTGCCGCCGTCGATCTCGTAAAACCGGGGAATCAGATTGCACAGCGTGGTCTTTCCGCCGCCGGAGGGGCCAACCAGCGCCACGGTGCGGCCGGCGGCAATGGTGAGGGAAAGATCGTCGATGACCGGCTTTTCGTCCCCCTCCCGATACGAGAAGGACACGTTATCAAAGCGGATCTCCCCTTTTACCTCCCCCAATTCCTCGGGATTTTCGCAGTCGGTTTCGGGGTTCTGGTCCATAATTTCCCGGAACCGGGCAAAGCCGGTCATCCCGTTCTGCAGCTGCTCGAAGATATTGATCAGCTTTTTGATGGGATCGAGGAACATGGAAATATACAGCAAAAAGGCGGCGAATTCCCCGGGATCGATCTCCCCCTTCAGGAAGAAAATACCGGCGGCCACCAGGGTCAGCAGATACAGAAGATCGGTCATCAGCCCCATGCCGGAGAAGAAGATCCCCATGATCCGGTAGGAACGGCGGCGGGCGTAACGGAAGCGATCGTTGGCCCGGTCGAACTTGGCCTGCTCCGAGGCCTCGGCGGTATAGGATTTGGAGACCCGGATGCCGGAAATGGAGGTCTCCAGCTCGGCGTTGACCCCGGCGATCTCCTCCCGGGTCATCTTGAAGGAGCGCATCATCTCCTTCCGGGTGGACACCGCAAAAAGCACGATGAAGGGGATGGCGGAAAAGACGATCAGCGTCAGCCGCCAGTCGATATCCAGCATGATAAAGAAGGAGCCCAGCAGAGACAGCACCGACAGAAACAGATCCTCGGGGCCGTGGTGAGCCAATTCGGAAATATCCTGCAGATCGTTGGTCACCCGGGACATGAGCGACCCGGTCTTGTTATCGTCGAAAAACGAGAAGGGCAGGGACTGCAGCTTGCGGAACAGATCGCTGCGCATATCCCCCTGCATTCCAACGCCCACCAGGTGACCCCAGTACTGAATGATAAAATTCAGCACCGCCTTGATCACGTAGATCAGAAGCAGAATACCACCCCAGATCAGGATCATCCGCAGATTCTTGTCCGGAACGTAAATATTGATGATATCCTTGGCCAGATAAGGGTAGATCAGGTTGCAGACCGACACCAGAAGGGCGCAGATCATATCGATGGCGAACAGCTTCCGGTAGGGCTTGTAATAGGAAATAAAATTCCGAAGCATAGGGGCACCTCTTTCGTTGGTATACCGTTTTATTATACCATATTTCGGCAGATTGTCAAGGAATTTTTTTGCAAGTTTTTTCACCCCCGCGCCCCGCACCGCCTCCCGCACCCCCTGCGCGCCCCTTCCGCACCGCCCCGAACGCCTCGGACGAGCATGGCAATTATCTTCGCCTTTGTCAATATTTGACTTTTGCAAAATACGGGGAAAGCGAATTGTATGGTAAAAAAATCAGCCAGTCTCGAGACTGGCTGATAAAATGCGTATTAGTGTTGATTTTTTATTTAATCGACGAATTAATAGAATCCCCACTTATTAACACAAGTCTGGATTTCAGTTCTTCAATAAATGCGGCAGCACGCTTGCGGATAAACTTATTGAAATCATCCTTATTAATCCCGTAAGAATCAATATCATGAATCAAGTGACATTTTAATGTTTCATTCAGGTTGGTATTAATTTGCGAGAATTCTTTTATGTAATCGCTGGGGCGACGATTCCCAATATCTCTTTGGTTTGTTGAAGCATCTTGCAGGATGATGTTGCAGATATTATTTATGGGTTCATTTGTCCAGTTCATTCCTACCATTCTTTGGGGAAAGAAATGATGATAATTATTCTTTTCGGATTTTGAAATCCAGTTTTGATCAAAGCTTACCAAGGAGTTCTTCGATAAAGATTTAGGAGTCAAAGACATTAATAATCCAATCAGCCCCTTAATGTAAGCTGTCTTTTGAGCAAAAGCCCCTGCTTCGATAAACGTCTCTACAGACAGAGAAACTGGGAATTGCTCTGGCTTTTGTTCTTTTAAAATTTTATCAAAAATATTTTTTGCATCTGTAGAAATTCTTGGATCCGTTGCTCTCCCAAAACGACCAGTAAGAACACAACGCCAATAATAATCGATAAGATAATCTTGTTGTTTTTTACTCGGAGATTTAAGCGATTGATTGTTTGGATTATACTTATAGAAGAAATATGTATACAGGTACAGAATAGGGGTATATGCTAACATATTTCCAATGGGAAGTTTGAGAGAATAGATGCAGAATGAAATGGCCGAATTAAGAGCATTAACAACAGAATCGAAGGATTCAATCATTTCATCTCGCGTCAATTGGAGCTGATGGCTTATAGACGTTCCGCCTCGTTTGCAGAGAGCAACCATTTTTAAAAGGTCTCCATCGGAAACAGAATTTTTATACGCTATATTCAGATTATCTCGACAGTCTTTTGCCTTTTCAACGAGATTGAAAACGTCTACTTTGTATGTTTTCGCTGTCATAATTTCAAACGGAGTTAATTTTTTGCCTCCTGTATTTAAGCGAGTGAAAATATCCGTAGCCACGTCGATATTTACGCCTTCAATTTTGATGGATGGGAAATCCAGTTCTTTCAATCTCGTTTGGATATTTGTAATTTGATCAAGGTGGTTTGGAAAATTCTCATAAAAATACTTGTAATTATTCGTATAAAGTTTCGCAAAACTGATATGTACAAAGTCTACATCATCTTCATTACGATTGCTACGAACGGTGACTATATCAGTTTCATAGTCTGAAAGATCTGCATCTAAATTAATAATAATGTTTTCATAGGAGCGATTTTTTATGGTTAAGCCTTTTATTGCAGCAAAAATACTTGTGATTCGTTGCTGTCCATCTAAAATGTAAGTAGTTTTTTGAGTCTCATCTTGCTGGTTATACAGTACAGTGTTCCCAATTTCTTTTATTGAACAAAGTTTCTCGTCTGTTGTCCAAAGTATAAAAGCCCCTAAAGGATAGCCTTTAATCCAACTATCTAGAAGTTTTGCAGATTGCTCGATACTCCAAACGAAATCTCTCTGGAAGTCAGGAATGACATATGTGCCATTCATCAAATTTGTTTCTATTTCGGAAAGTTTAAGGGGGATTGAAACTGGTCTCATAATTATGCTCCTTATATCATTTTTATTGAAGGTTCGATAGTTTTTCACGGATTTCTGCGAGGGATTGTTCTAAGCAGTCATTCATGCTTTTGTCTCCCATTTCATTATACCATATTTCGACAGAATGTCAAGGATTTTTTACAAGTTTTTTCGCGGTGGCGACGGGGGCTTGCTTTTTTGGCGGGGATATAGTATAATAATGGCATAAGATAAGAAAGGGTTTGCGAAAAGCTCCGCCGCGGCGGGGTTCTTTGTAAGAGGTGAATTGCATCATGAAAGAAACCATACGATATACCCCCGAATCGATCCGGGACCCGAAAAACCATCCCCGCAGGATCTTCGTCTCCTGCCATCCCGACGATCTGGAGAAATTCGACGAGATCTGCGAAATGATCCGGAAGATCGAGCCGGATTGCGTCATCGCCCACCGATTGGCCGATACGGAAAAAGAAGATTTCGACCCGGAAGAGATCGCCGACTTCCACCTGATCGTCATCCCCGTGACCGAAAAATGGTTTGACGGAGAAGGGGGATTTCAGGACGAGGAATTCCGCTTCGCCGCCGACCGCAACAGATCGGTTCTGCCCCTGCTTTACGACGAGAGCGTGGGGAAGCGGTTCAACGAGGAGACCGAAAATCTCCAATATCTGCGGATGGGCGACGGGGAATTCGACGAGAAGCTGAAGCGGGCCCTGTCGGAGATCCTCATCGATTCGAGGATGATCAAAGAGGTGGAGAAGGTCTTCTCCCACCGGATGTTTATCAGCTACTGCAAGGAAGATCTGAAGCATACCCAGGAATTGATCCGGTGCGTTCACAAGGGGGAAGCGGGGCGGAAGATCGCCGTTTGGTACGATAAATATCTGCCCACGGGACGGAATTTTCTCGATTCCATCTTCCGGGAGTTGGACGATTGCCACATCTTCGCCATGACCGTCACCCCCAGCATCGTCAGCCGCACCAACTTCGTGGAAACGGAGGAATATCCCCGGGCGGTGGAGAAGGAGAAGAATATTTTCCTCTTCGAAATGCTCCCCACGGAAGCGGAACGGCTGAAGAAGAAATTCCACGGCGTGGAAAAATACGATCTGCGGAAGGCCACCCGGGACGGGGGCTTCGAGGCCTACGTCCGGAAAATCCTGAAATCCACCGCGGGGATCAAGAACGGTCTGCCAAAAAACGAGGCCGACTTCCGGCTGGGGCTTGCCTATCTCAACGGCATTTTCGTGGAATTCGACGAAAAGTACGCCCTGAAAAAACTGGAATCCGCCGCAAACGCCGGCAACGCCCGGGCGGCAGAAGAACTGGCCCTGGCCCATCTCCACGGGAAGGGCGTCCCCCGCAATCCCCGGCTGGCCGTCCATTGGATCAAGACCGCCGCAAAGCTGTCGGAGGCGGGCTATCGCCGCCAAAGAGAAGCCTACCGCACCCACCGTGTCCCCAAGCCTCTCCTCCCCGGTGCCCGGGACGACGAATATTATCAAGCCATGGCAGACTACGGCAACGTGACCGTCGGTCTTATCGGCGTTCTGAACCGGGGCGCCCGGATCCTGCGGGACGAAGGAAATACCGCCGACGCCGTGGAATTCTACGAAAAGGCCCTGGATATTCTGGAGGAGGCCGACCGCATCGCCGCTCCGCTGGGGATCGGAAAGACCTACCGGGGCGCCGTTGAGGGAGAATTGAGCATCTTCCGCCGGACCATGGGCAAGGGCGAATCGGCCAAAGCCCCCTGGGAACGGGCCTTCGCGGCCTTTCTGGAGGAGCCGGAGGACTATCCGAAGGCCTTGGGCACCGTCAACTGCGGACGGGCCTACGGCGTGGAGCTGATGCAGACCGGAAAGCCGGAAGAAGGCCGGAAGATCCTTACGGAAGCCCTGAAGATTGCCGAAGCCTATTCCGACGACCGGGGATTCTGCGAAACCATGCTTCCCCTGCTCCGGGATATCGGGCTCAGTTATCTGATAGAAGGAAACGTGACCGAGGCGCGCGCGTGGCTTACGAAGGCCGGGGAATTATACGATCACTTTCCCTTCGACAAGCAGACCAACCCCTACCTCTATTTTTTCCTTCCCAGGCTCCGGCTCCACTTCGGGGAATGCGACTTTAAGGCGGGGAAATTCGACGAGAGCATCAAGGAATTTCTCGTCGCCCTGGCCTACCTGAAGGAGCTGGAAAAGGAGCTGGGCGACCGGAAATTCACCGAGGATTACCCCGTTTCCTTCCTCCAGCACTACGGACTCGTGGCGGAAAAGCTGCTGAACTTCCAAACCGAAGACCCGGCGCCGGTCTGCCGCCTTTTGACCGAGGCACTGGAAACCTTCGGCGGTCTGGAATACCGGGGCTTCCATCGGGAGCAGGCGCAGCACTACGTCCGCACCATTCTGCGCACCGTCCTCCATCTGACCAAAGAATAAAACGGCAAGGGACGGAAAAAATTTTCCGTCCCTTTCTTTTTTCTCTTGATTTTTCTCCGAAATTGTTGTATAATAAAAGAAAAAACCGTCCGCTCCGGCGGAGAAACGAGGAACCGTTATGGAAAATATCCAAACCGCCGCTCCCGAAAGAACGAACGACGAAACCGTGGGCTTCTGGACTTATTTCGGTCTGTCTGCCCTGTTCACGCTCCCCGTGGTGGGGCTGATTGCCGCCATCGTCTTTGCCTTCGCGCCCAAAAACAAAAGCATAAAAAACTACGCCCGGGTCATGATGACCTGGGGCATCGTGGGGCTTTTGGTCTGCGGCCTTCTGGCCGGGGCTGCCATCATGGCCATCCGCACCGCCATGGGCATAATCGGCACGGAATTTCCCTTTGATCCGACCAGCCCGGCCTTTTCCGAACGGATTCAGGATATGCTCAGCCAAATCCCGAAGGATCAGCTGGACGATCTGATGGAACGCTACCGGAACGGGGAATTCAACGATCTGATCGAACGCTTCCAAAGGGGCGAATTCGGGGATCCCGACGACCTGATCAACCGCTTTGAAAAGGGCGAATTCGGCGATCTTTCCGATCTGATCGATCAACTGCCCACCGAGGACGGGGGGACGACGAACGACGGCGGGGCCACGGGGGACGGCAACGCAATTCCCGATGGCGGCGGCGCACCCGCCAACGGGGGCTGATTTCCCGAAGATCTCCGTTTTTCCTATAATAAAATCAAGGATGCCTTCCGAAGAAGGCATCCTTTTTTGCGTACAAAATATTCGTTATCCGGGGTGGGCATTGGGGGAAGCGGTCACAGCTTTCCGCCGTTGGTCCGGTAGACCGCTTCAATGACGCGCTGATTCAGCAAGGTATTCCGGCCGTTGACGGGAGGCTCCGTGCCGTTGAGCAGGGCGGCGGCAAAGGCTTCGATCTCTTTGGTGTACATATTGCCGAATTCCACCGTCACCTCCACCGGCTCCACGAGACTCCGGTCCTGCTGCGCATCGTATCCGGCGGCGTCGGGGCAGGCAAGCACCCGGACGGTGCCTCCCTCCACCTGACCGAGGGTCCCCTCGGCCACGATGCTCCCCTTGGTGCCGTAAAACTCCAGCGGACATTTTGCGGCGGCGTCGGGGATATTGAAATTGCTGTCTACGTAAGCCAAAGCACCGTTGTTCATCTTCATGATCACGGCGGCGGAATCGTCGGCGGCATAGCCAAAGGTCTGATTATAGGCAAAGCCGGAGCATTCCACGGCAGTAAGGCCGGAGAGATATTGAAGAAGATCGATACAATGGATCCCCATATCCATCAAAGCCCCGCCTCCGGAAAGATCGGGATCCTGCCGCCAGCAATTTTCCATTTTGGGATACCAGCAGGTAAACTGAGCCCGCATAGAAACGATATCTCCGATCACACCGTCGGCAATGATCTTCCGGATGGCCTGATGATAAGCGTGATACCGCATCATCAGCCCCACGCCCAGCTTTACGCCGCAGGCCTCGCAGAAATCCACGATCTCTTCCGATTCCTTCAGCGTCAGCCCCAGGGGCTTTTCCAGCAAAATATGCTTCCCGGCCCGGGCGGCGGCAAAGGCCTGCTCCTTGTGAGCGAAGACGGGAGAGGCGATATAGACCGCGTCGATCCCGGGCAGAGCCAAAAGCTCTTCATAACGGTCAAAGGCGTATTTTGCGCCGTATTTCTCCGCAACCCGCCGGGCGGAGGCACCGTCGGAATCCATGACGGCCACGAGCTCGGAATTGGTGGAGAGCATCATCCCGGGCAGGGTTCTGCGGTCGGCGATCCCTCCGCATCCGATGACGCCCCAGCGAACCTTCCCCATCACTTACCCGCCTGCATTTCTGCAATGGAGGCGAGGATGGCGTCGGCCATATATTCCAGCTGTTCGTCGGAAAGGCCGTAGAGGGGCAGGTGGGTAAATCTCTTGTAAAAAACTTCCTCGCAGACGGGGCAGGTCTTTGCGATCTCGTCGGCGTCGTAGCCCATGTCGCTGACCACCTTGAAGCGGTAGAGCGGGCCAAAATGAGGAATATTGGTAACGCCCTTCTCCTCCAGCTTCCGCTTCAGAACCTGCACGTCTCCGCCGGCCTTGGCGGGATCGATCTGCAGAAGATAAAGGTGGAAGGTGGGCTTAATTTCGTCGTTGCCCAGATCCTGAGGAATGATGGCGTCGTTGCCCTCAAAGCGGCCGTTCAGATAAGCGGCGGCTCTCCGACGGGCGGCGATGATCTCCTCGTTACGGCTGATCTGCAGCTTCAGACCCAGCCCCTGAATCTCCGTCGTGGAATAGTTGGCGGCCACGAAGGGCTTTTCCTTCCCGGGAATGGGCGTGATATTATAAAGCCAGTTTTTGATGGGCGCGGTGAAATCCAACCCCAAAAACCGGGCCCGCTTCATTTCGGGGCCGAAGCCGGGAACGTTGGTAGTAACGATTCCCCCTTCCCCGAAGGAGGTGATATTCTTCACTTCGTGGAACGAAAAGGCGGCGAAATCGCCGATCGTACCGATCTTACGGCCCTTGTACATGGCGCCGAAGGCGTGAGCGGCGTCTTCCAGAACCAGAATATCGTGCTTCTTGGCCAGTTCCATAATGGGATCCAGATCCACGGGATAGCCGCCGATATGGACGGGAACGATCATTTTGGTTTTGGGGGTGATCTTCCGGGCCACGTCGGCAGGATCCATATTGATGGTGCGGGGATCCACGTCGGCAAAGACCAGCTTACAACCCACGGCCAAGGGATAAGCCATGGTGGCAACGAAGGTGATGGCGGGGACGATAACCTCGTCGCCGGCCTTCAGGTTTGCGTATTTATAGGCAATCTCAAAGCCGGAGGTGGCGTTGGTCACGAAGGTGCTGGTGGAAGTGCCAAGATATTGATTGCAGGCTTCCTCCGCTCCCTCCACCTGAGAGGCCAAGGACAGCTTCCCGGGAGGGGTGGCGACCTCTCCCAGCTTTTTCACCTGCTCCCAGACGGCGGCGATGGCCTGTTCGTATTCGGGGCCTTCCCCCTGCATCAGAAACTTGATAATCTCCATCAGATCCGCAACGTTGTAGTTTTCTCCGACGGCGGCCCAGGGAACCCGGGTCGCTCCGGTGTTATAGCGGAAATCAGTGGCTTTTCCCATAATGATATACCTCCTCGAAAATGATGAAAATGAAAAGCTTTTATTTTATCTCTATTATAATTGTACCATTTTTTACTTTTGCTGTCAACCGATTTTCCGATTCCCCAACAAAATGACGGTTTTTTCAAAAAATATGAAATAATGCTCCAGCACCCGCCCCCCGCGCACCGCAAGATCGGCAGGCCGGCGTCCCCCGTTGCAAAAAAAAGAAACCAAAAAGAAAAAATTAAGAATAATTCTTAATTTTTCATTACTTTGTTGAAGTTTCAACATACATTCTTCATTTTTTTGGGTATAATAAAGATGTAATAAGGAGGTCTCGTGATGAGAATCGCATTTTTTGATACCAAACCCTACGACCGCCCTTCCTTCGACCGCTTCGGCAAGGAACGGGGGATCACCTTCAAATATTTCGAAACCAAGCTCAACGAGGACACTGCCGATCTGGCAAGGGGCTTCGACGGAGTCTGCGTTTTCGTCAACGACACGGTCAACGCCGCCGTCATAGACAAGCTACATTCCTTCGGCGTGGATAAGATCGCCCTGCGGTGTGCCGGCTTCAACAACGTGGATATGAAGCACGCCCACGGGAAGGTCCACGTTTTCCGGGTGCCGGCCTATTCCCCCTACGCGGTAGCGGAGCATACCATGGCGTTACTGCTCACCTCCATCCGCCGGATCCATAAGGCCTATATCCGGACGAAGGACTTCAACTTCAGCCTCAACGGCCTTACGGGCTTCGACCTCCACGGAAAGACGGTGGGGGTCATCGGCACCGGGCGCATCGGACGGGTGTTTATCGATATCTGCCGGGGCTTTGGTATGAAGGTTCTGGCCTACGATAAATTCCCCGCCCCCGGATTGGAAAACGGGGATACGGTACGCTACGTAACTCTGCCGGAGCTGTTTGCAAAAAGCGACGTTATCTCCCTCCATTGTCCCCTGACCGAGGATACCACCCATCTCATTGACGCCGCGGCCCTGGAGCAATGCAAAAAGGGCGTGGTGATCTTGAATACCTCCCGGGGCGGGCTGGTGGATGCGGAGGCTCTGCTTGCGGGGATCAAATCCCGGAAGGTGGGCGCCGCCTGTCTGGACGTTTACGAGGAAGAGTCGGATCTTTTCTTCGAGGATAATTCGGGTCACATTCTGGAGGACGATACCCTGGCCCGGCTGATGACCATGCCCAACGTCATCGTCACCTCCCACCAGGCATTTCTGACCGAAGAGGCTCTGGAGAACATCGCCGAGACGACGGTGAAAAACCTGAAGGATTTCGAAGCCCTCGGCCGGTGTGAAAACGAGCTTTGCTACCGCCGTGGAGAAACGAAAGACTGCAAAACCGGAAAATGCTTCTGAAATTCTCCAAAAAGCTCTTGAAAAAACCGAAACGTTGTGCTATAATAGAGGTAACAACCGAAAAAACGGAGGAATTCAAATGACCGTAACCAACGACGTCAAATACATCGGCGTCAACGACCGGAAGGTGGATCTGTTCGAAGGGCAATACAAGGTTCCCAACGGCATTTCCTACAACTCCTACGTGATCCTTGACGAAAAAATCGCCGTTATGGACACCGTCGACGCCGCCTTTACCCACGAATGGCTGGACAATCTCCAGGCCACCCTCAACGGCCGCAAGCCGGACTATCTCATCGTCCAGCATATGGAGCCGGATCATTCGGCCAATATCGCCAATTTCCTCAAGGCCTATCCCGAGGCCCGGATCGTATCTTCCGCCAAGGCCTTCGCCATGATGCAGAATTTCTTCGGCACCGATTACGCCGACCGCCGGGTGGTGGTAGGCGAGGGGGATACCCTTTCCCTGGGACGGCATCTGTTGACCTTCGTCACCGCCCCCATGGTCCATTGGCCGGAGGTGATCGTGACCTACGACAGCACCGATAAAATCCTCTTCTCTGCCGACGGATTCGGCAAATTCGGCGTTCCCGGGACCGACGAGCCCTGGGTCGACGAGGCCCGCCGGTACTTCATCGGCATCGTGGGGAAATACGGCGCCCAGGTGCAGAATCTGCTGAAAAAGGCCGCCGGGCTGGACATTCAAATCATCTGCCCCCTCCACGGCCCCGTGCTGACCGAAAATCTGGGATACTATCTCAATCTTTATAACACCTGGTCCTCCTACCAGCCGGAAGAAGAAGGCATCGTCATCGCCTACACCTCGGTCTACGGCAATACGAAAAAAGCCGTGCTTCTTCTGGCGGAAAAGCTGAAGGCCAACGGATGCCCCAAGGTGGTCGTTCACGATCTTGCCCGGTGCGATACCGCCCAGGCCGTGGCAGACGCCTTCCGCTACAGCAAGCTGGTTCTGGCCACCACCACCTACAACGCAGAGATCTTTCCCCATATGCGGGACTTTATCCTGCACCTGACCGAGCGGAATTTCGCCAACCGCACCGTGGCGCTGGTGGAAAACGGCAGTTGGGCGCCCTTGGCGGCAAAGGTCATGAAGGGGATGCTGGAGCCGTGCCGGAATCTGATCTTCACCGATACCACCGTCCGCATCCTCTCCGCGCTGAACGACGAGAGCAAGACCCAGATGGACGCCATGGCAGAGGAGCTGTGCCGGGAATATCTGGCCCAGCAGGATTCCACCGCGAATAAGAACGACCTGACCGCCCTGTTCAACATCGGATACGGTCTTTACGTGGTTACCTCCAACGACGGCAAGAAGGACAACGGGTTGATCGTCAACACCATCACCCAGGTCACCAACACCCCCAACCGCATTGCCGTGACCATCAATAAAGAGAACTACTCCCACCATATCATCAAGCAAACCGGGAAGATGAACGTCAACTGTCTGACCGAGGACGCCCCCTTCAAGGTCTTTGAGGCCTTCGGCTTCCGCAGCGGACGGAACGTGGATAAATTTGCCGACTGCGAGCCTCTCCGCTCCGACAACGGACTGGTCTTCCTGCCCCGGTATATCAATTCCTTCCTTTCCCTGAAGGTGGAGCAGTACGTAGACCTGGATACCCACGGGATGTTCATTTGCTCCGTCACCGAAGCCCGGGTGCTGTCCGACCGGGAATCCATGACCTACGCCTACTATCACGCAAACGTGAAGCCCAAGCCCGAAACCGAGGGCAAAAAGGGCTTCGTCTGCAAGATCTGCGGTTACGTCTACGAGGGAGACGAGCTTCCCGAGGATTTCGTCTGCCCCCTCTGCAAGCACGGCGCTGCGGATTTCGAACCGATTCAATAAAAAATCTATATAACGAGGTGCAATCATGAACGAAAAAGTACACGCCCTTCTCAATCAGCAGATCAACAAGCAATTCTATTCCGCCTATCTGTACCTGGATTTCTCCAACTATTTCAAGGCCGCCGGTCTGGACGGCTTTGCCAACTGGTATCAGATCCAGGCCCAGGAGGAACGGGATCACGCCATGCTGTTCTACACCTATCTGCAGAACGAAAACGTTCCCGTCACCCTGGAAGCCATCGACAAGCCCGACAAAACCTTCACCGCCCACATGGACGTGCTGAAGGCAGGGCTGGAGCATGAAAAATACGTCACGAGCCTGATCAACGACATCTACGGCGCCGCCTACGACGTGCGGGATTTCCGCACCATGCAATTCCTGGACTGGTTCGTCAAGGAGCAGGGCGAGGAAGAAACCAACGCCAACGATCTGATCTCCAAAATGGAGCTGTTCGGGTCCGATCCCAAGAGTCTGTATATGCTGAATCAGGAGCTGGCCGGCCGGATTTATTCCGCCCCCTCCCTGGTTCTGTAATATAAAAAAACATTCGATACGGAGGTATTTCACTATGAAAAAGTACGTTTGCGACGTTTGCGGCTGGGTCTACGACGAGGCCGCCGGAGATCCCGATAACGGCATTGCCGCCGGCACCAAATGGGAGGATCTGGCCGACGATTTCGTCTGCCCCCTTTGCGGCGTCGGAAAAGACGAATTCAGCGAAGAAGAGTAAGATATCCAAAACCTCATAAAAAGCAGCCGCTCGCCTCTTTTGCAAGAAGCGAGCGGCTTTTTTCAAGTCGTTTCAGAATTACAGTTGCTTCAGAATTTCAGCCTTCAGAGCGTTGTAATCGTTCCAGTCCCGGCTGATGGGAGGTTCCGCCCGGTCGAGATCCACTTCCTTGCCCACGGCGCTGCGCTTGGCGGCAAGGTCGGCCATATCCGTATAGCGGAGAACCTTTTTCAAGGCCTCGTCGGCGGCGGCAGGATCCTTTTCCCGTAGCGCCCGCAGAAGCTCGTAGTCGGCAATGCCTCTCTGCAGATTCTTATACCGCAGGGACAGAAGCACCTTGCCGTTCTTTGCGGGATAAACGAAATTCATATCCCCGGTGCCGAAGGCACTGTAACGGATGTCGGTGCGGGGGTCGGGGGAATAGAGGCAATAATTCCACCGCAGAAAGCCGTCCATCCGGAGAGCGTCGGTCAGAATTCCCACGGCCCGGTTGTCGGTCAGGGGGTTGGAGAGGCAGTTGTTGGGCACGCTGACGTAGCCGCAGGTGTACCACAAAAGCTTCTTTTCGGGGAAGGCGGCCTTATGACCGATCAGCCGCTGATATTCCTTGGTCACACAACCCAGATAGGGGGCGGCGGTATCGATGCGGTCCTGGAATTCCTCGATAAATTCCGCGTGGTTGATGGCGGTGGAGCATTTGAAGGCAGGGGCAACCTCCTTCAGCAGGGTAAGGGTGGCACGGTAGCGGTCGATGTCCCCCGGCTCGTCGGCGCCGATACGGACCCGGTCGATCTGGCCGGTGGTGATAAAATAGGTCTCCAGCGCCTTGATATAATCCAGAACGTCTTCCTTCCGGCGGAGATACTTCAGACAGCCGTCGGCCTCGTCAAGATAGCGCAGGACGATATTTTCGGGATAATCGGCCACGGGAGCGGGAATGACCTGCTGCCACACGTTGACGATCCCGAAGATCTCAATATCTCCCGTGATCCCGGCGGCGGTACAGAGATCGATGTACTTCTGCATCTTGGAATAATCGTATTCGAAGGTTCCATCGGTCTTCCGGGTGATCCCGACGATGGAATATTCAAAGAGATTTCCGGGATGCTCCCGGTCTGCGGTACAGCCCTGCCCACCCCAGGGAATCTCCCCGGCGCAAAGGGTGATCGATTTCTGCCCCAACGCGGCGATGGAGCGGATATATTCCTTCAAAACCTCGAAATGCTCGTCGCTCCACAGCTTCACGTCGTGATAGCGGGCGACGGAAGAAAGATGCTGCCACAGATTGAGATAAAATTTCCAATCCTTGGCCTCGGGCAGAACGTATTCCGCCACGGTCAGGGGGATCTCCCGGCGCAGAACGATCTGCTCGTCTCCCCCGTAAAGAGAACCGTAGACCGTCACGGTGACGGCGTATTGACCGGGAACGGCGTCGGCGGGAACCTTTACCTCGGCCCAGACGGCAGAGGGCAGATTGGCGCGGCTTTCCAGCACGTCCTGGGTCAGAAGCACGTCAGCCTTTTCAACGTCGTCCTGATCCACCGTAAGGCCCTCCAGATTGGTCTCCACGGCAAAGGGGGCGGTGACGGCGACCCGGATGCGCTGATGAGCACCCCGCAGGTGCAATTTCCGGGAAATCCATTCCACGGTTCCCACGTTGACGCTGTACTGATTGTCCGACTGCACTACGATCTGAAAGGCGGCGGTATCGTTGCGGGCGGCCACAAGACCGGTCAATTCGGGCATGGGGACGTCCTTGCGATCCATGCGGATGCGGTAGGCTTCGTTGGTAATTCCGGCAGTAATCATATTATCGTTCCTTTCCTTCAATAAAAATGGGGTTCGTCCAGGCGTAGCGTCCCGTTTCGTCGATGACCACGGCGCGGACGTAGCGATAAGAATCCTTCAGGTCATGCTCCGCCCGGGAAAGGGTCTCGTCGGGGGCGGCGCGGTAAATTTTGGTGGGGTGCATGTCGCTGTGGAAGCGGATCTTGCAGGCGGGGGAGCATTCCACCACGGCCTTGCCGTCTTCCACGTAAAAATCGTAGATCT
This sequence comes from Eubacteriales bacterium, assembly GCA_045543655.1. GTDB lineage: Bacteria > Bacillota > Clostridia > Oscillospirales > UBA644 > RGIG995. The sequence goes on along the minus strand of JAZPXN010000056.1, from coordinate 36,455 downwards.
CCGGCCCGCAGGAGGAATAGAACCGACCCTCCTTGAGCGCTTCGAGGATGGCGTTGACGTTATTTTCCGCCCGGACCCGGACCCAGCCCTTGCAATGCTGATTCATGGCGTGACCGTCGTCGGTAGCAACGCCGTAGATCACCTTGCCCTGCCCGAGAAGCTCGTCCCAGTAGGGGGCGTCTTTGTCCATATCGTCCACCATGACGCATCCGGTATTCCAGACCTCCACGGCGAAATTCCCTTCCAGCTTGTCAAAATACCGGGCGGGAGTGGAGGACCATTCGGGATGACAGTAGACCGTGAGATTGTTATTGGCGTGAATTTCATCAAGGTAGGGCTGATACTCTTCCTGATTTTTCGCCTTGCCGGACTCGAAGGTCTGATCCTGCTCGTAGCCGTTGCCGTCCTCCTTCAAAGGACCGATGCAGACGGTGTGGAAGCAGCGGAATCCGTGATCCCGCTCAAAGGTGTTGTCAAATTCCATCCCGGGGAGGATGGTGACCGGCAGGTCGGGAGCGTAGCTCTTGAAATTGTATTTCCGATGGTCGGTGATGGCCAGAAAATCGTATCCGTTCTCGTAATGCACGAAAATCACGTCTTCCGGATTCCCCTTCCCGTCGGAGCGGGTGGTGTGGCAATGAAGGCCGCCCTTCAGCATCTTTTCCGATCCGCCGAAGGCCTGCTGACGCTGTTTCATATTCCGTCCCTCTCTTTTTTGGGGGATCCGGTCCCCCTTTGACTGTACTATACCATACCCCGGGTCGATTGTCAAGAAGGTTTTCAAAAATGTCCTATTTTTTCTCCGTTCTGTCCTCCCTTTTTTTCGCATACCTTAATAAAAAAAGAGAGGGAGGATCTCTATGGATCTGATGGAACTGGACACAGTGCGGCAGGGCTCCCGCGGACCGGACGTGGCTCTGTTGCAGGCGATTCTGAATCGGCTGGGCTTTAATGCGGGGACGGTAGACGGTCTTTTCGGAGAGCGGACGAAGAACGGGCTGACGCGCTTTCAGCGGTCGGCAGGCCTGACGGCAGACGGCGTTGCGGGGATGCGAACCTGGAGGGCGCTGGAGCCTTATATTATGGGATACGTAACCCACACCCTCCGGCGGGGAGATACCTTTTTCCGGCTGGCGGGGCAATACAATACGTCGGTATCAGCCATCGCGGCGGCGAATCCGGGAGTTGACCCCAACGCGCTGCAGATCGGCCGGACGCTGGTCATTCCCCTGCGGGATCCGGTGGTGCTGACCAATCTTCCCTACACCTCAAAAACCCTTCTGCGGAATATCGAGGGTCTGCAGAAGCGCTATCCCTTCCTGCGGCGGGGGACGGTGGGACGGTCGGTAAACGGTCAGGAGATCCCCTGGATTTCCTTCGGCGAAGGGCCGGTGAAGGTGGGGTATAACGCCGCCCACCACGCCAACGAATGGATCACGGTGCCGGTGCTGATGAAATTTACGGAGCAGATCTGCCGGGCTTACGCTCTGGGAACCTCCTTGGGCGGATTCGACGTGCGAAAGCTGTGGCAACGGGCGACCTTCGTCGTGGTACCCATGGTGAATCCGGACGGGGTAGATCTGGTGACCGGGGAATACTCCCCCGATTCCGGAGAATACAAGGCGGCTCTGGCCCTGAACACCGATCTTCCCTTCCCCGACGGATGGAAGGCGAATATTCTGGGCACCGATCTGAACCTGAATTATCCCGCAGGATGGGAGGAGGCCCGGCGGATCAAATACGATCAGGGATATACCCGGCCGGGCCCCCGGGATTTCGTAGGGACGTCGCCCCTGTCTGCGCCGGAATCGAGAGCCATGGCCCGATTCACGGAGGAACAGAACTTCCGGCTGATTCTGGCCTATCACACGCAGGGAGAAATCATTTTTTGGAAATATCTGGATTATCTTCCGGAAAATTCCCTTCAGATCGCCCGGCAGTTTTCGGAGGTCAGCGGCTATACGGTGGAAGAGACGCCCTATTCCTCGGGCTTTGCCGGGTATAAGGATTGGTTTATTCAAAACTGGAACCTGCCGGGGTATACCGTTGAGTGCGGCCGGGGCGTGAACCCCCTGCCCATCGCCCAATTCGACGAGATCTATCGGGACAATCTGGGCATCCTGCTCCTCGGCGCCGCCCTGGCGGAGTAAAGAAAAAACAAAAGAAGGAGAGCCCGGGGCCGGCACGATCTTGATACCGGAGAATTCCCCACGGCAGAGCAAATTTCCAAGCAGACGGCAAATTTTTGTGACATATTTCCCAATTCCCTTGCATTAGCAAGGGAATTGTGTTATAGTGAAGGCGAAAAGCGCCCCCGTTCCAAAGGAAACAAAAAAAGAGAAGAAGAGGATCCCTTTATGGCACAGAATCACCGTTTTCCCAAAAACGAACTCCTTCGTTACGCCCATCAGCCGGAATTCGTCTCCGGCGAAGAATACCTGATCGTCATGGGAAGTATCTACCTCGGCTCGCCCAAAAAGCAGGCCGACTACGCCCTTGGCGCCTCCCGTTGTCGGGACGGCCTGGAAGCCTTCCTGATCAACGAAGATCCCCTCCGCAAGCGGAAGACCGACAAGGATCTCTGCTGGATCATTACCGACGAAGGGGACGGCAAGGTCGCTCTGCAATCGGTTGCGACGAAAAAGTATCTGAGCATCGACGGACATACCGCCGTTCTTTCCCGGAAAAAGCAACTCATTTCGGTGCGCCGGAGCGATACCCTTTACCGATTCTACGTCACCGATAAGGACGGCACGGAATATTTCCTCCACGCCGCCCGTCGGGAGGAAGCGGCCACGGGGATCAATTTCACCTCCGGCACCGTTGCGGACAAGACCACCTTCGGTCTCTTCCGGAGGGTCACGGTGGATCTTTCTCCGAAGCCCGCCGGCAAGCCCCTCGTCACCGCCGGAACCTACGCCGACGTGCATATCGATAACGGGCTTCAGAACCGTCCTCCTTATCTGCGGAAGAGCATCCTTAAGACCGCCCGGAAATACCGGAAGAATTTCGATCTTGACGCCTTGATCATGTGCGGGGACAACATCTCCGACAACGCCAGTTGGCTGGACGGAACGGGCGCGCCCCAGGGATATTGGTCCTACGAAAAATGGCAGAGATCCCGGAAATGCCTGGACGAAGCGTTACGCAGTTCCTTCAAAAATCCCGAAAACTCCGGAAATATCCTCTATCTGACCGGAAACCACGATTATCAGGTAGGCGACCGGGAATGCAACGGAAATACCTATAACTCCGCTTATTATACCGACCTTCTGCCCGAAGGCATCACCCATCCTCTGTATCAGCAGATGGACGTAAAGGTAGGGCCGACGGAAAATCTGCTCTGCTACCAATATCGGATCAAGGACGTGCATTTTCTGGTGCTCAACGAGCCCGCCTATCCCTTCTACCCCGGCTGTAAATGGCCCGGACGGGGGGACCCCGGCCACTCCCTGGAGCAGGCCGAATGGCTGGAGGCACGGCTGAAGGAGATCGAAGAAGAGCTGGGCAACAAGGCCGTGGTCTTCGTCTCCTCCCACTTCCCCTTCTCCCTGGATTCCTTCTCCGCCACCTACGGCGCCTGCCCGCCCAATCACGAGGCCTTTGCCCGGATGACAGACGCCATGTGCCGCTTCCCCAATCTGTTCTACGTTTACGGACACGTACACTGTGACGATATCTGGATCACCCACACCCATTCCGCGGAAACCGTCGACGGGATCTGCCCCGCCGAGCTGAAGCTGGAAGACAACGGCGAATATTTGAAGGCCGTGGTTCCGGAAAATTCCGAACGGGCCAAATTCCGCTCCGACGTGCTTCTACCCTCGGGCTTCCATCACGTCTTCGGCGGCAGTCTCTCCTTCTGCGGCACCCGGTATTTCGCCAACAACGGCAAAAAGGTGCGGAGTGATCTTACCGATATTGAAGTACCCTTCTATCAGGTCATGGTAGCGGAGGTCTACACCGATCGGGTGGTGCTGACCATGCACAACTTCGGCACGAAGAAGGATCTGCTGGCCTGCATGCCCTTCGCCTCCCATAAGCTGAAGCCCCTCGTCTGTCCCCTTGTAAAATGATAAGGAAGGTAACACCATGAAACGAAACCACCTCTTTCCCGCCGGAGAATTGTTACGGTACCGGCAGGTCGTCGACCTCGTCCCCGGCGAAGAATACGTCGTTTCCGTAGGCACGATGGAAAATTTCACGGGTCTGCGGTATCAGGATTACGCCCTGCAGGCAAAAACGGCACGGGACGGGCTCTTGGCCCTTTTGTTCCGGGAAGAGATCCTTCGTAAGAAGAGAAGCGACCGGGATCTGCTCTGGACCGTCACCGAAGAAAAGGACGGGTGCATTGCCCTCTATTCCGAAAGCGCCGGAAAATATCTGGTTCTGGACGGACGGGGCGCCCGGCTTTGCAAAAACAAGCAGCTTCTGAAGGCCGTTCCCAACGGCACTACCTTCCGCATCGTCACCGCAGAAGCCCCCTATTGGAATCTGCGGTGCACCCGTCGGGAGGATACCCCTTACGGATACGTTTTCACCTCGGCCACCGCCCAAACCGCCACCAGCTTCTGCTTTGCCAAGCGGGTGCACGGACTTTCCGAACGTCCGGAGGGGAACCCGTTGCTGACGGTAGGGACGGTATCGGATATCCATATCGACTACGGCGTTCAGACCAAGGCGCCCTATCTGCGCAAATCGGTCTTCCGGGCCGCCAACGCCTTCCGGAAGCGGTACGACCTCGACGCCATGATCACCTGCGGAGACAATATTTCCGACAACGCCAGCTTCCGGATCTATAATCGGGGCGTTCTGCAGGGAAAATTCCCCCGGAAGAAGTTTGAACAGATCCAGAACCTGCTTCAGAAAACGCTGCAGAAATCCTTCCGGAATCCGCAGGCCGCCCAAAATATCTTCTGGCTTTCCGGGAATCACGACTGTCAGGTGGGAGACCGTCAGCCCGAAGGGAAACGGTTCAATTCCAACGATTACACCCACCTCCTCCCCAAGGAGATCCGCAATCCCCTCTTCAAGCCCGCCCCCATGGACGCGGGAGTGCAGGAGGAGCTTCTCTGCTATGAAATGCGGGTCAAGGGAATCCCCTTCCTGATCCTGAATACGCCCTTGTATCCCTTCGCCCCCTCCAATCCCAACGTACCCGATCCCCACCGTCCCGCCCCCGGCCATACCCTGGAGCAGGCGGAATGGCTGGAACGGCGGCTTCTGGAGATCGAAAACGAGCTGGGCAGAAAGGCCGTGATCTTCGTCCAATCCCACTATCCCTTCCACCGGGGCTGCTTTATCAGTCACAATCCCCTCTGCAAGAGCAATCTGGACGCCTATCTGAAGCTGGACGGGACGCTGAACCGCTATCCGAATCTCTTCTGGTTCTACGGCCACGTTCACGGCGGCGACGACTGGATCACCCATTCCCGCTCGTCGGAATGTATGCAGACCCACGCTCCCGTGGAGATGTCCCTGGACGAAGGGGGAAGCCTCGTCTCTCCCGACTCTCCCGACCGGGGCAATTTCCGTTCCGATCTTACCGTCGGCAAAGGCTTCAAGAGCGTCTTCGCGGGAAGCCTCGCCTATTTTGAAACCAGTTATTTCAAGAACGACGGCGTCCGTCTCCGCTCGGGGCTGACCGATCTGGAGGTCCCCTTTGCCCAGGGACTTGCCGTACAGGTCTACAATGATCGGGTGGTTCTGACCATGGAAAACTTCGGCACCCGGGAAGGCACCGCCCGGATCAAAAACGGAAGCTACAAGATTAAGCCCATGATTTATCCCATTGAAAAATAAAGAAAAGGGGAACCGTTATGGATTACCGTATCACGAAAAACGAATTGCTGAAGTATCAGCATATCACCGACCCTAAGGCCGGAAACGAATATCTGCTGGTCATGGGTTGTCTGAAGGGAAAGGATCCTGCCCAGCGGCTGGATGCAGACTTTGCACTTCGGGCGAAAAACTGTCGGGACGGTCTGGAAGCAACCCTGTTCAACGAGGCGACTCTGCGGGCAAAAAAGACCGACCGGGATCTGTATTGGACGCTGAACGACGAGGGCGACGGGAAGATCTCTCTTTGGTCGGAGGCGACGAAAAAATATCTGAATATGGATGGGCAGGGCGCCCGGCTTTCCAAACGGAAGCAGATTTTAACCGTAATCAAAGACGGAGATCTGGTTCTGATCACCGCCGACGCCGACGGGGAAAAATACTATCTCCGGGCCAGCGGCCATTCCGAATCCCCCTACGGGCTGATCTTTACCTCCGGCCGGGCCAGCGTTTCGGTCTCTTTCGCCTGGGCGGAACGGATCCGGGGCATCTCCGCAAAGCCGGCGGACAAGCCCTGGCTTACGGTGGGCACCATGGCCGACATCCACGTGGACTACGGTCTGCAATTGTTCCGTCCCTATCTGCGCCGCTCTGCTCTGGTGGGCGCGAATACCTACCGCCGGCGGTACGATCTCGACGCCATGATCACCTGCGGGGACAATATCTCCGACAACGGAAGCGGCGGCTATCGCTACGGCGGCGCCATGCAGGGAAAATGGCCGGAGGAACGCTTCCGCAAGACCCAGAAGCGGCTGAGCGACACCCTTCGCAAGGCCTTCCGGGATCCCGACAAGGCTCAAAACGTTTTCTGGATCACCGGCAATCACGATACCCAGGTCGGCGACCGTCAGCCCGAAGGAAAACGGTTCAATTCCGGGGATTATTCCGCGTTTCTGCCCCCCTGCACCGATCAGCTGTGGACCGACGCCGGCCCCGTGGACGTGGGCCCCACCCGCCATCTGCTCTGCTACGAATGCCGGGTAAAGGGAGTACCCTTCCTGATGCTTAACACTCCTCGCTATCCCTTCGATCCCCGGCATAAATTCCCGGATCGCTACGCTCCCGCCCACACCATGGAGCAGGCCGATTGGCTGGAGGGGCGGCTGAAGGCCATCGAGGAAGCGCAGGGCAAAAACGCGCTGGTCTTCGTGGTCTCCCATTATCCCATGTGGTCCGGCTCCTTCGCCACCGAAGGGCCCGACTGCCCCGAAAACCGGAACGTATTCCTGCGGATGCGTGAGATTCTGAACCGCTATCCCAATCTTTTCTATTTCTACGGCCACGTGCACGGCGGCTGCAACGACCGCTGGGTGCATCTGAAGGAAACGGGCGAAAATACCGAAGCCTTCTCCAACGTGAACCTTTGGCAGAACGAAAACGGCTCCATCGGCGCCAAGGACAGTGAAGCGAGAGGCATCTTCCGCTCCGGACTGCTGATGGGCACCGGATGCCATCACGAATACGCCGGCAGTATGGCCTATTTCAAGTCTATGTATTTTGCCAACGACGGCAAAAATATCAACACCTGGCTCAGCGAGGTGGAGGTTCCCTTCTTCCAGGGGTGCGCCATCGAGGTCTACGGGGACCGGGTGGTGTTGACCATGGAAAACCTGGGGACAAAGGCAGATCTTGCCAAGTACGTGCCCCACGCCTCCTATCAGCTTAAGCCTTTGGTTCAACCCTTGAAAAAATAAGAAAAGGATTATTTTTATGGAAAACACCTATCGCTTTCCCAAAAACGAGCTTCTCCGATACGAGCACGTAAGCGCCTTCGTTTCCGGAGAGCAGTATCTGCTGGTCATGGCGAGTCTGACCCCGGCGGGGGCGAAAAAGCCCCTGGATTTCGCTCTGCGGGCGGAATCTTCCCGGGACGGCGTCGAGGCCTTCCCCTTTTATGAAAAGGATCTGCGGAAAAAGAAGAGCGACAGAGATCTGTACTGGACGGTCACCGACGAGGGAGACGGCAAGGTATCTCTGTGGTCTCCCGCCGCCCGGAAATATCTTTCCGTGGACGGGCAGGGGGCCTGGCTGACCCGCCGGAAGGCCCTGCTGACGGTGACGGAAAACGGCTCGCTTTACCGCTTCTCCACCAAAGACAAAAAGGGCAACGTGCAATATCTCCGCTGCGCCGGCCGGCCGGAAACCGAAAGCAAGCTGATCTTCACGGCGGGCGTGGACGGAAACGCCTCCTCCTTCGCCCTGCTGAAGCGGGTGCGGGGCATTGCCACGAAGCCGAAGGGCACGCCGAAGCTGACGGTGGGAACCTTTGCGGATATTCATATCGACTACGGCATTCAATTGTTCCGGCCCTACGTCCGCAAATCCGCCATCAACACCGCCAAGGGCTTTGCCCGCCGCTACGATCTGGACGCGGTGATCCTGTGCGGCGACAATATCTCCGACAACGGAAGCGGCGGCCCCAGCTATCCCCGGGGCGGCGCGGTACAGGGGAAGTGGCCCTATGACCGCTGGGTGAAAACCAAGGGGTTCCTCAACGAAGCATTGCAAAGATCCTTCCGGAATCCGGAAAACAAGGGGAACATCCTCTATCTCTCCGGAAACCACGAATATCAGGTGGGCGACCGCCAGCCGGAGGGACAGACCTACAACTCCGCCTATTATACCGATCTTCTCCCCGAAGGGATCCTGCATCCGCTGACCGAGACCGTGAAGGCGGATCTGGGAAGCCGGGAGAATCTGCTGTGCTACGAATACCGGATCAAGGGCATCCCCTTCCTGGTGCTGAATATGCCCACCTACCCCATGATCGACAAATACAACCGGGTCGACCCCGCCCACACCCTGCAACAGGCGCTGTGGCTGGAGGAGCGGCTGAAGGCCATCGAGGAAGAGATGGGCAACAAGGCCGTGATCTTCGTCTCCTCTCACTTCCCGCTCCGGTGGGGCTATTACGCAAACACCAAAAACAAAGTTCCCTCCAATCTGGACGCCTTCGTTAAGATCGAGGAGACCTTGAACCGCTTCCCCAACCTGTTCTATTTCTTCGGTCACACCCACGGAGGAAATCAGCATCCGGCCTTCCTGCGGACGGCGGAGGTAATGGAATACAATTCCCCCATCGCCCTGCCCCTGACCGGCGAAAACGGAGATATTCACCTGGGTCTTCAGGACGCGCAGGAACGGGGACGGTTCCGCTCCGATCTGGTGCTGGCTCAAGGCTATCACCACAATTACGGCGGCAGTATGTCCTTCTATTACAACGATTATTTTGCCAACAACGGAGTGAAGAAGCCCTCCTGGCTTACCCATCTGGAGGTCCCCTTCTTCCAGGCCTGCGCCGTGGAGGTCTACAACGACCGGGTGATCGTCTCCCTGCAGAACTTCGGCACCAAGGCCGGCGTGCGGGACTACCTCCCCGGCGCGAAATACGATCTGGAGCCTCTGGTCTGCCTGCTGAAAAAATAAGAATAAAACGTTTCCTGCAACCCGTAAACGGGGTCAAGAACAGTATCCGCATTACAAAATGAGCGACGCACTACCGTAAGCCTCCCCTTAGTAAGGGGAGGTGGCACGGCGTGTTCGGCCGCCGTGACGGAAGGGATTGACCGCCGCAAACTAAATTATCATTCTCCCGGTCAATCCCCTCAGTCTTGCCTTCGGCAATCCAGCTCCCCTTACTAAGGGGAGCCCTGACGAGAGGCGCCCCATTCAAATGCTTCTCCCCTCACAACCGATTCCCCCTGAAATTCTTTTTGCTTTGGATTTCGACGCATCGGAAATAGCCTATATAACAAAAGGTCTGCGGAATTTTCCGCAGACCTTCGTTTTTTATTCGGTTATTCCGCCGTATGGGGGGCTTCGCCGGTTTTCAGGGAAGAGACTACCTGCACGAAGCGGATAAAATACCGCACCAGGGCAAAGAGCATCAGCCCCGTTGAGATCAGCACCGGAAGCACCACGTACCAGGCATTGGCCGGCTCGGGAATAAAGAGCACCAGATAGGCCATAACGGCGTAGAAAAAGGCGGTGGACAGCTTTCCGAACCATTCAGAGGAGCGCATCGACTTCATCTTACGGTACAAAAGAAACCCGCCGATGCCCTGAAAGCTCTCTTTGATGATAATCACCGAAAAGAGAAGCCACATAACGGGATAACGGAAGAGCAGGCAACCGGAGAGAACCGCCTGGCTCAGCTTGTCGGCCAGGGGATCCAGAACCTTACCCAACTCCGTTTCCATATGGAACTTCCGGGCAATGATGCCGTCGACCACGTCGGTCGCGGCAGACACCAAAACCACCACGGCGGCCCAGAGATCTTCCTTGAAGCAAAACAGCACGGCAAAGACCGGCAACAATAAAATCCGGACGTAGCACAAAATATTGGGGATGGAAAAAATTTCTTTTCGCTTTTCCGTAACCACGGGGAGACACTCCTTTTGTTTTTCTGGTATCGTTCTAAATCATTATTACCTCTATAATAAACTATATACCTTTTCCCGCCACTTTGTCAAGAGATTTTTCAATTTTTCCACAAAACGTTTCATTTTCAACGGGTTTCACAAAAAAACGGAGAGGCGCCCTCTCCGTTCTTTCTCTTAATCCCGAAGGCCGAACACGGCTTTCAGGACGCCCCGCAGGATCTTTGGCGCTTTCACGGTAACGATCTTCACGGCAGTTCCCCCTTTCGCTGTTCCATCCTATGCAAAAGAAGGCAAAAAGGTCAACCGAGAAGAATTTTCCGCAATTCATCCACGTCGGCGGCGAAAAACTCCGGATCACAGGTCACGGTGGCAAAGCCGTCGATATCGATAAAGCACCCGACCGAGCCGGCGGCGTGGGCGGCTTCGATATCCAGATTCCGATCCCCCACCATCAGCAGATTTTCCGGAGCGATCCGTCGGGCGTCAAGAATCACCCGGATCAGGTCGGGAGCAGGCTTTGCAACGATGCCCGGCGCCGCGTCAGGCCCCGCAAGAACGTCAAAGTAGGGGGTCAGACCGTCCCGGTCCAGATAGTCCTTACAACGGGCCGCCGAGCGATTGGAGCAGATATGATTCCGTCCCCCGGCAAGCGTAATATCCCGGAGCAATTCCGGAATTCCTCTATAGGGCACGGTCAAGGACGACGTTCCCGCAGAAAAAACCCGGTACCAATGCAATAGATCCGCCTTCTCACAGCCGCACAGCGGTGCGTAATGCTCCAGGGCGTGTCCCACGGTAACGTGAGCGTAAAGGGCGATATTTTCTTCCGTATCGGTATAACCGAACTTTTCCAATGACTGACGGATGCATTGGACGATAAAAGGATAAGAATTATAGAGGGTTCCGTCAAAATCCCATGCGATATCTCGGTATTTCATGATCAGTCTCCAAAAATAATTTTCCGCAGCTCTTCGGCGGTATAGGCTTCGTATTCCGCGCAATCCGGCCGGGGATTGCAACGGTCGGGATCAAAAAAGCAACCGTCACATCCGGCGTTGTGGCCTGCTTCGATGTCCAGCAGGCGATCCCCCACCATCAGCATCTGCTTTCCGTCGATCCCCCGGGTACGAAGCACCAGCTTCAGCATATCCGGCTCCGGCTTCCGACGGATCCCGGGCATCACCCCGCCGATCACGTCAAAATAGGGGGTCAGTCCGTCCCGATCCAGATACTTTTTGCTGTTTTCGGGGGCTTTGTTGGAGCAGATATGATTGTGCATCCCGGCGGCGGCAATCTCCCGGATCAGCTCCGGAATCCCCGGATAGGGCTGACAAAGATCCGAAAGATAGCTCTCCTTGCGCGCCTTAAAGGCACTCTTGATCTCATCCGCCGACCGTCCGCACAGAGGGGCAAAATACGCAAAGGCGTGGCCCTGGGTGATCCGGGTCTGCGCGTTGATCTCCTCCAGAGAAGCCTCCAACCCAAACTGCCGCAGTACGTACTGCAGATCAGCGTTGATATGGGGATAGGAATCGTACAGCGCCCCGTCAAAATCCCATGCGATATCGGTATATTTCAACGTCTTTTCCTCTCATTTCCGACAGGGAAGCGGCGTTTCGGCCACTTCCCTGCAATCAGATTATTCGTATTCGACCACGTCAACCCATTTGAGCAGAAGCTCCCGCTCCTCGGGCTTACCCTTCACGGACTGGGAAGCGGCCACGATGGGGAGCCACTTCTGGACGTACTGATAGGCGGTATCGCTCTTTTCGCAGAAAAGGTGCATATACTTCTTCGCCATCTCTTCCTTCCCTTCCAGCCAGAAGAGAAGATAGGTACGGGCCACGTCGGCAGAGGCGTTGCCCTGGGTCACGTGGGCCCAGTCGATGACGTAATATTCGCCTTCGGGGGTGACGATAACGTTGGAGGGATGGAAATCCCCGTGGCAGATCTTGGTATGACGCTTCATTCCTTCGAGACGGGTATGAAGATCGTAGCGGGTGGTGGCGTCCAGCTTCGCTTCGGAGATCTTACCCCGCATCTTATCCCGCAGACGGATCAGCATGGAGGGGGCCTTGGTGGCGTGGATCTTCATCTGCAGATCCACGAAAAGGTTCAGATATTCCTCTTCCTTTTCGGGGTTTTCCTGCATAAGCTGCTCCAGGGTCTTCCCTTCCACGAAATCCTCCACGATGGCCCATTTGCCGTCGGCCTTGCAGACCTCGATGACCTTGGGAATCTTCAGCCCGGTGGTTTCCATAATGGCGTTGTTCATGGCCTCCCGCAGGATCCCTTCCTTGGAGAAGGAATCGTTGAAGACCTTGATAACCGTGTTCCCGTCCCGGTAAAGAACCTTATCGGGGCGGACGACGTGAACGTTGTTCAGATTCATAGATTTGCTCCTCTCTTACACTTCTTCGTGGGTGCCGTAATAGGCGTTGAGGTACATCTGCTTGATCTCGCTCATCAGAGGATAGCGGGGATTTGCGCCGGTGCACTGATCGTCGAAGGCCTGCTCCACCATATCGTCGAGGCGGGCCAGGAAGTCGGCTTCGTCAACACCGTAGTCCTTGATGGTATCCTTAATGCCGACGGTGTGCTTCAGGTCGTTGATGGCCTTGATGAGGTTTTCCAGCTTTTCTTCGTCGGTCTTGCCGCCCAGATTCAGATAATCGGCAATCTCAGCGTACCGGGCCAGGGTATGGGGATGATCGTACTGAGAGAAGGTACCCATCTTGGTGGGAGCCTCGGAGGCGTTGAACCGCAGGACCTCCTCGATCATCAGGGCGTTGGCAACGCCGTGGGGCAGGTGATGGAAGGCGCCCAGCTTGTGGGCCATGGAGTGGCAGACCCCCAGGAAGGCGTTGGCGAAGGCCATACCGGCCATGGTGGCGGCGTTGGCCATCTTTTCCCGGGCTTCGATATCGGTCTGGCCGTTTTCGTAGGCGCGGGGGAGATATTTGAAGACGTTCTTCAGGGACTGGAGGGCCAGCCCGTCGGTGTAATCGGTGGCAAGCATGGCGGCGTAGGCTTCCACGGCGTGGGTCACGGCGTCAATCCCGGAGGCCGCAGTCAGCCCCTTGGGAGCGGACATATGGAAATCGGTATCGATAATGGCCATATTGGGAAGCAGCTCGTAGTCGGCCAAGGGATATTTTACGCCGGTCTTTTCATCGGTAATAACGGCGAAGGGCGTCACCTCGGAGCCGGTACCCGCAGAGGTGGGAACGGCGATAAAGTAGGCCTTCTCACCCATTTTGGGGAAGGTATAAACACGCTTGCGGATATCGATGAAGCGCATGGCCATATCCATGAAATCGGCCTCGGGATGCTCGTAAAGAACCCACATGATCTTGGCCGCGTCCATAGCGGAGCCGCCGCCGAGAGCGATGATGGTGTCGGGCTGGAAGGCGCGCATCTGTGCCGCCCCTTCGGTAGCGTTGGCCAGGGTGGGGTCGGGCTGAACGTTGAAGAAGGTGGTATGGGTGATGCCCATTTCGTCCAGCTTATCGGTGATGGGCTTGGTATAGCCGTTCTGATACAGGAAGGTATCGGTGACGATGAAGGCCTTCTTGGCGCCGCGGACGGTTTTCAGCTCGTCGAGAGCCACGGGCAGGCAGCCCTTCTTGATGTAGACCTTTTCAGGCGCGCGGAACCAAAGCATATTTTCCCTTCTTTCGGCAACGGTTTTGATATTCAGAAGATGCTTGACCCCAACGTTCTCGGAAACGGAGTTCCCACCCCAAGAGCCGCAGCCCAGGGTAAGGGAAGGAGCCAGCTTAAAGTTGTACAGATCCCCGATCCCACCGTGGGAGGAGGGGGTATTGACCAGAATACGGCAGGTCTTCATGCGGGCAGCGAAGGCGGACAGCTTTTCCTGCTCGGTCACGTCGTTCAGGTAAACGGAAGCGGTATGACCGTATCCGCCGTCAGCCACGAGACGGTCGGCCTTATCCAGAGCATCTTCAAAGGTCTCGGCCTTGTACATGGCAAGAACGGGGGACAGCTTTTCGTGAGCGAATTCTTCGCTCAGCTCCACGCTTTCCACTTCACCGATGAGGATCTTGGCGGACGCGGGAACGGTAACGCCGGAAAGCTCGGCAATGCGGGAGGCCTTCTGACCGACGATCTTGGCGTTCAGCGCGCCGTTGATAATAATGGTCTTGCGAACCTTCTCGGTCTCCTCGGGGTTCAGGAAATAACAGCCCCGGGCGGCAAATTCTGCCTTGACCGCGTCGTAAACGTCGGCAAGAACGATGACCGACTGCTCGGAGGCGCAGATCATGCCGTTATCAAAGGTCTTGGAATGAATGACCGAGTTGACCGCCAGCAGAAGATCCGCGGAGGAGTCGATAATGGCGGGGGTGTTCCCGGCACCGACGCCGACGGCGGGCTTCCCGGAGGAATAGGCCGCCTTAACCATACCGGGGCCGCCGGTGGCAAGGATAATATCGGATTCCTTCATAACGGTGTTGGTCATATCAAGGGAAGGAACGTCGATCCAGTCGATGATCCCTTCGGGGGCGCCGGCGGCAACGGCCGCTTCGAGCACCAGCTTCGCGGCGGCGATGGTGCTGTTCTTGGCCCGGGGATGGGGAGAGATGATGATGGCGTTGCGGGTCTTCAGCGCCAGCAGGCACTTGAAGATCGCGGTGGAGGTGGGGTTGGTGGTGGGGATGACGGCGGCAATCACGCCGATCGGCTCGGCGATCTTGCGGATCCCGAAGGCCTTGTCTTCCTCAATCACGCCGCAGGTCTTGGTGTTTTTATAAGCGTTATAAATATATTCGGCGGCGTAGTTATTCTTGATCACCTTGTCTTCCACGACGCCCATACCGGTTTCTTCCACAGCCATTTTGGCCAGAGGGATCCGGGCCTTATTGGCGGCAGAGGCGGCGGCCAGGAAGATCTTATCAACCTGCTCCTGAGTGTAGGTGGCAAAAATCTGCTGGGCCTTCCGGACGCGAGTCAGAGTTTCCTGCAGCTTTTCCACGCTGTCTACGATCTGATATTCCATGATCGGTCTCCTTTTCAAACGGTGTTCTGTGTTCGTCTGCCTACAGGGGGCATAGCATTTCATTTTATTACGCGACTATTATACCACAAATTTCGCCGCTTGTAAAATACCAAAATCGCATAATGGTATGCCTTTTCGGATATTCAGCAACAAATCCCCTCCCGTCCGGGGGGGGACAGAAGGGGATTTCTTCATCATTTTCAATCGATTTTCCGGTTTCCGACCTTGTCCCGCACCCGCTTGATCTCCTGAATAAACGCCTGATCCAGTTCGGTGAATTTATAATTCTCCCGCCAGATCAGCACGTCCTTGTACCGACGCTTGCCCCCTTTCAGCCGCCGCTGAACCAGATCGTACCGCTTCAGGATGATTTCCGGCATGGGGGAGGTGAGAAGGAAGGTGGTTGGAATGGTGCTTAAAATTTCGTATCCGCTGGCCCGCTCGTAAATAAAGAGATGCTTGTTGATCTCTTCGGGGAATTCCCCCTTGCGCACCTCGGCCAGGGGCAAGGACGGAACGTAGGGATCCCCGTGCCCCAGCTGAACGCAATCGCAGTCCACCAGATCGGAAAAGCACAGATCGGGCTTCCCGGCCAGCATATGCTCCCGAGACATCAGAACGATGGGATCAAATTCCCAAACGTCCTCCCACCGAAGCCCCTTTTCCGACAAAAACCGCTCGAAATAGGGCTCGTATTCGGTAGCAAAGCGAATGATGCCCAAATTATAATTGTTCTGCAGAATATTGTTGATGGCCTTCAGAGAATTGGTCTCCCGATAATTGATCTCGATCTCCTTGGTCAGATCCAGCTCTCCGACCAGCTGCTTTAAGGCGTGAGCCAGATAACCCGCCCGGGGAATGGAGATGTTCATCCGCTGCTTATCCTTCGCGTAGGGGTTGTAAATGGTCTCTACCTCCCGCACCTCGTCCAGAATCCGATTGGCGTGGGTAAGAAAAATTTCCCCCTCCGGCGTGGGGACGATTCCCTTTGACGTCCGCTTAAAGATGGTGATCCCCAAAGAATCCTCCAACTCCTTAATGGCTCGGGAGAGGCGGGGCTGACCCATATACAGATTTTCGGCGGCCATGGTGATGGAACGGGTGCGGGCCACCTCCACGGCGTATTTCAGATGCAGAAGGTTCATAACGTCCTCCGATGGAAAAATATAGTATTATTATAACATATTTTCGGCAAAATTGCAAGTCTTACAGAAAAAAACGAAATCCCCCTTGCAAAGAAGGGGGATTCGTGCTATAATAGAAGGGTAATCCGTCAGTTTTCGACGGCGTCCGACGTCCGGCAGAAGGAGAAATTCTTCCGAAGCACCGGAAGCAACGCCGCAAGACCGCCGGCAAGCACCAGCGAGATGACCGTTTCGGGGAGCATATAGGACATATTATAGAACAGCGCCCAGGTCAACGCCGTATATCCTTCCTCGGCCCACATTCCGAAAAAGGCCCAGCCCGAAACGAAATGGAACAGATACCGCAGAACGCAGACGAAAACGGTGCCAAGCACGGCCCGGACCGAATCGTTGCCCTTGAAGATCCCCGCAAGACCGATGACGGTATAGGCAAGGATATAATCCAGAAGGATGCTGCAGACCAGAACCAGAGGCGACAGCCCCCAGGTGCCCATGCCCTCCATAAAGCCCATCATCAGCTGAAGAAGGGAATTGACGAAGGCACATCCCAGACCCCACTTCGTACCGAAGAGAAGGGCCACCAGAATAACGGGGACCATAGCCCCCAGAGTGACGGACCCGCCCTGCGGCCAGAATTTCAGAGGCGACCAGAGGCTCAGCACGAAGGAAAGAGCCACCATCATGGCGCAGACGGCGAGTTTCTTGAGCGAATCGTTTTTCGTTTTCACAGAAAAACCTCCTGATAAGATTTTATTATAAAAATGAAATCTTCGCCCGACCGCTCCTTCCGGCACCGGTATTCCGGAAAAAACCGTCAAAAAAATCCTCCCACCGTACGGCGAGAGGAGACGTTTACACCAATGATATGTTTGCATCTTCCCTCCGCAGGTTTTTGCTCCTGTTCAGGTTCAATGGGTTTCGGGCTTCTGCCCGCTCTCAGCGCAGTGATCAGCGCACCCCGGCAAGGATATTCATTTTTACGAGTCTATTATAGCACACTTTTCCCCCGTTGTAAAGACCCTTTTCTGATTTTGTAAGCATTTTGTCGAAATATTATGACAGGAGTTGATCCCTCCATGAAAAAGCACGTTTTTATTCTGAACCCCCAGGCCGGCTTCAAGAAGACCGAAAAGATGAAGGCTCTCATCCGGGATGCCTTCGGGAGATTGGCAGAGATCCGGCTGACCGAGCGGGCGGGGCACGCCACCGAAATTGCCCGGGAATATACCGGCTCGAACATCTACGCCGTGGGCGGAGACGGTACTGCCAACGAGGTCATGTCCGGCACCGTGGGATCGGATAACACCTTCTGCATCATCCCTCAGGGGAGCGGCAACGATTTCGTCCGCACCCTGTACAAAAATCTCCGCAACCGTCACGATCCAAAAAACATCCTGAACCGGGCCAAAAATTTCATCGTCCGGAAGATCGACTGCGGCAAGGCCAACGACGGATTTTTCCTGAATATTGCCTCGGTGGGCTTCGACGCGGAGGTGGTGCGCAATTCGGAACGGTATAAAAACAAGCCGGCCCTGCGGAGATTCAGCTATATCCTCTCCATGTTCTATACCATTTTTCATTATCACGGCACCGATCTGGAGGGTGAAATCGACGGCGTTCCCTTCCGGCAGAAATCGCTTCTGTTCTGCATCGCCAACGGCCGGTATTACGGCGGCGGCATCAAGATCGCCCCGGAGGCAGTGGTCGACGACGGCAAGCTGGATGCCTACCTCATCGAAAGCGTGCCGGCGTGGATCTTTCTGTCGGTGATGCCCCTTCTTGCCATGGGCTTACATACCCGACTGAAATTCGTCAAGCACGTCCGGGCGGAAAAGGTGACCATCCGGGGAAAGAACCTGACCCTGAACCTGGACGGAGAGCTCTCCCCCACCGAGGAAGCCCGGTTTGAAGTCCTCCCCGGCGGCCTTACGGTGCTGTCCCCCGGAGTATAAAGGAGTTTTTTATGAAAAAGATCGTTTCCCTCGCCCTGGTACTGCTGACGGCAGCGTCTCTGTTCGCCTGCACGAAGCCCGTCATCTACGACGAAGAGGCCGCCATCCACGAATGGCTGAAGGAGCGCACGGCGGGCTATACGCAGGTCAATCCCTCCTCCCGGATGGTTCTTTTCCAGGAGGAAGAGGGCTTCAAGATCCGCATCGATACCGGCTCGGATATGGTGCCCAAGCTGACGGTGGAAAACGACGCCGCCAACACCGTGGCCGTAGATAACAGCGTGCTCACCGTGGCCTCCGGGTCGGCGCTCTACGCCACCGCCACCCACGAAAACCGGGTCTTCGACCCCTACCGCAACGCCTACACCCGGGCGCTGCAGGTATGGCAGAAGGATGAAAAAACCTTCCGCATCTTCTTCTGGCTTTACGGCGCCGATACGGATTTCTACCCCTTCCCCAAGCTACTGACCGAGCCCCAATACCGGCAGATGCTGGAGCTGGTCACCGACTATATGGAACAGGCCAACGCGAAAGCCGAGGTTGCGGGAGAAGAGATTATCAATTACGCCGGGGATTTTATGAACCTTTATAAGGGGTATTACACCACCGAAAAGGCCAAAAACCCCAGCTCCAACATCTTTTACGAATACGTAGGAAAGCCCACGGAATACGCCGGGATCTATCGCTCTCTCTTCACGCAGCTGGGGCTGACGGAGCAGGATTGGCGGAAATCCTACGAGGATCTGGGCTACACCGGGCAGAAGCTGGATCTGACGATCGTCTATTGCGATCTTACCGTGGACGACGCCGCCGTCTCCCTTGCTCTGCAGACGAAGGACTCCTATTTCTCCCATCTGCTCGCCGCCAAAAATCCCGCCTTCACCTATACCTTCTGCCCCTCCCTGTCTCAGAAGGAATTCGTCAAGGTCACCGTCAACTGACGCCCTGTTGACAACAAATCCAAAATATGCTATAATAAAGATACCAAAGCCGATCGCATTGCGGTTGACTGTGCCGCCGCGGGCTTTCTGCGGCGGTATTTTTTTAACACACAAAAGGAGGTTTTTCATGAAAAAGATTTTGGCACTGCTTCTCGGAGTTGTCACCTTATGCACGCTCTTCGCCTGCACGAAAACGCCTCCGGAGGGGTCGGCCGCGCCCCCGGTGCGGATGGCGAAAAACCAGATTCACTCCTCGTGGTGTGATTTTTCCCCCGGCTTTCCCAAAATCCGGGAAGAGACCTACGCCATCGCCATCGTGACCGTCGGCAACTGGCTGACCGAAAGCATCAAGGACACGACCACCTACTACGAAGCCACGGTGGAAGAATGCTTTAAAGGCGAATTGCCCGAAAAAATTATTATTTCCCGCCACGGCTCCTCGGAAGAAAACCACGCAAGCCCCTTGTATATCAAGGGCGACCGGCTGCTGGTACTGCTGAACTTCCCGGAAAAGCAGGAGTACGAGAACCATTACCGCGTCCACGTGGGGCGGGAATGCGATATCGTCACCCTGGACGGCGTTGATTACGCGGTAGATCGGTTCCGGCACAGCTTTACTTCCGTTCCTTTGGAAAACCTGGTGGAAACCCAACCGGAAATTGCAAAAGCCGTCCGCACCGCCCTGGAGACCCACGATCCCTTCCGGCTGGAATTCTATAAGGAAGATACGCTGATCTACGACGTCATCTACCGCCTGGACGATCTGCGTCCCATCCTGAAGGGGGAGCCTCCGCTGAGAGCCTTCTCCTACCCCACGCCCACCGTCGGCGGCGTGGAGGAATTTGTAAAGACCGCAAGAAGAAACGGCACCTTCAACAGCAAGGAACTGCAGGGCTTCCCCGAGGACTCGGTTCGCAACGTCACCCCGCCCACCTTGGATTTCACCGGAATTCAGGTCTTTCGCCGTAATACCCCCGAAGCCCTGTTTCTGCTGTGGAACGACCGGGTCTATCTGTTTTCCAAGGGCAATTCCAACGATCTGATCAGCGCTTTCCCCTACGATTACGACGGCAACGGCACTCTGGATATTCTCTACACGAAACGGCATTACGACGATTACGATCCCACCGGAAACATCCCCCTCGTCTGCGACGTAGCCGTTTTCGACCTGACCACCGGGAAATCCACCGTCTTATGGAACACCCGCAACAGCGACGCACCCCAAATGGCCCTGACCTTGGTTCCCGACGTCAATTGGGACTTCACCGTCTGGGCGGCGGACACGGACGGACACTCCAAACACCCCGCCGTAGGCGTCTGCCCCCTTTTCCAGGTGGGAATCCTCCGCAACGAGGACGGCGCTCTGACCTACCGCACTATCGAATACTGATCCATAATCCCCCATACGCCGAAAATCCCCCTTCCGGAATAGGGTGGTATCCTTAGCGGAGAATTTAAAAAACAACTATAAGTGCGAGCATCGCATTTGACTGGTCAAATGTTTATGGGCTAAGCCCAAGCCCCTATTACAAACAGAAAGAGCAAACACGCAAGGATAAAACCTTATGTGCTTGCTCTTTTTTCTGTCAGTGAAGTTTTTGCTGTCGCAAAAGTGAAGTTGTGTGATACACAGTGAGGTTGCTCGCTAAGGCTCACAGTGAAGTTAAGTTTGCCCTCACTTCGCCGTCAGGCGAAACTTCACTCACATAGTGAACTTCACTATCGAAGATAACTTCACTTGCCCGCAGGGCAAACTTAGTTAGCGTGAATGCTCCGTTAAGAGCATCACGCTATTCCGGAAGGGGGGATTGCTTTTGCAATGAAATACGATGCTGTCAGGCGGAGGCCTCCACGGAATTCACGATCCCCGCAAGGAGGGGAAGATGGTACCGGTCGTCCACGATAAAAAAGACGAAGGGACGGTCAAGAATCACGCTGCGGGGATCGGGGTTCATGCCGGCGCCGTAAACGACGCTCGTCGCCGCCGCAAATTTCACCCCGTATTCGTTGACCTCCACCGTATTTTTCTGCCGGACGCTCTGCAGGAACAACGGCTTTTCACTCTTCCCCAGGGCGGAAAAATCCGCCTTCGTCCCATCGTAAGCGTCGGTCAGCCCCTCGGCACGGAGAAACCGGTCGAAATCCGCGTCGGAGGAATAGGAAAACTTGGGGATCTTCGAATCTACACCACCGTTGCGGCCGCCCATAGCGGTCAAAAGAGCCCGGGCGGACAGACCGTTGACGAACTCCTCCACCGAGACGCCCCGGGGCGGCAGGATCCCCACGAAGGAATAATGCCCCCGGATGCCCCGGAAGAAGCCGGCGCCGCCGTTGATCTCAAAATACGTATAATCCCGGGAGGTCAGCCATTGCACCGACTGAATTTCCCCGGAAGCGGAGGTGAATTCCCCCATGGGCAACTCTCCGCGGGTGTTCTGATTTGTCCAATACCCGGCAAAGCCCAGCGCGTTGACCAGAAGAAGGGGCGTCTCCTTCGGGAATTCCGAAACAAGGTCGGAAATCTGCCCCAAGGTGGCCTCCTTTACCCAATCGTTGACCGCCTTCACACCGGCGGCGTCAAAGGAGGTGGGGTGGGCACCGGCGCCGTAATAGGTCTCCGCCGTCTGCAGAAAGGCGTCGGAGGGTCGGAGCAGGTCGGGGCGATACCAGACCGCGTTGGCGATCTGAAAAACGCCCTCGTCGGACGAATCAAAACGGCTTTTGGGGGAGCGAAGATATTCCGTATATTCCTTCAGGAATTGATTCCGCGCCGCCGCAGTTCCGCCCAGCACCCGGTCAAACTGAGCCGCCGTCTCTCCGCCCGCCCCGTTGGCGGCCATGGAAAGAGCCATCGACAGGGAGAAGGGAGAGATCAAAATATTTTCCCCTTCCCCGTGGTTGGCGGCATCCCGGAGCATCCGAAGGCCGAAATCCATCTGCAGCACCGCATCCTCGTTCAGGGTCACCCCTTCGGGCACCCATCCGGCGGCTTCCGGATCTGCACTTTGCTCCGATTCCGTCCCCGGATCCGAATACCGATCGGTGTTGCCGTCCGGCACCGTTCCGCAGGCCGCAACGCCGCATAGAAAGGTAAGGCTCAGGCAAAGGAATAAAAAGAGCGAAACCAATTTCTTTTTCATACGGAAAATCTCCTTTCTGTTACTAATACGATCGAAACCGAAAAAATCCTTACGGACAAAAATGCCCTTCCGTTTCCGGAAAGGCATTTCGGTGTTTCGTTTTTGCGGATCCTTTCCAGGATCTTGATTTTCATTTTAGTCTGCGAACCGCTGACCGCAGGACCAGCACTCGCTCCGATTCCCCTTCTGCACGCTTCCGCAGACGGGGCAGGTGATCTTCCCTTCCTCGTCGGGAACCACCTTAACGGGGGCAAAAGACCGGCGGTCTTCTACCGTAGACGACGGATACCGCTCGTCTCCCCGCAAAATCTCCAGCATTTCATCACTGTTGCAGATCAGGTGGCCGAATCCGTACAGAACCATGCTGAGAAGCAGGGCGGCAAGGCATCCGAAGATCCCCACCAGGATTCCCAAAACAAGATTGACAAAGCAATAAGAGACCCCCGCGCACACCGCCCCGACGCACCCCAGAAGGGCGACCCAGACGGCAGCGGTCATCAGCTTGTCTCCGATATTGTGAAACATTGCGACCTACCTCCTGCATATTTTTCCGATTCTATTATAGCAAAAATGCGGGAATTTGTCAAGAGTCGCCCACCTTCTGCCACGACGCCCCACCGCCTTGCGCAATCTTCCACGATCCTCCACCGCTCCACGGAAAAGTAAAACCGCCCCCGAAGGGACGGTTTGACTTCTTATGACGTTTTGGGTCGTGTGTCGCAAGCAAATCGGGCAAAAACGATGGAATTCTTTTCCTGCATCCATTATAACACGGCAGAAAACGAATTGCAAGCATTATCGTTCGCCCAAATCTGCCACCCTCCCCCACCCTTCGCCAAAGTTCGCCTCTCCTCCCCCGAATCCGACACTTTCCGCTCAACGCGTCGAAGGCCGCTTTTGCCCGTATAACGGAGAAGGCAAGCCCGAACCCGGGCTTGCCTTTTTTTGCTGAGAAGGGAGCGATATCAGTTTTCTTTTCTGCGCTTCGCAAACCAGATCACGCCTACGAAGGAAGCTACGCAGGCCAACAGCAGCGCCACGAAGGAAAGAAGGTTCCGGTCGGAGGTGGAGGGGTTGCCGCTGCCGGTATCACCGGTGTTGGCATTGCCCGCGTTTCCGGTATTGCCGGAGGAAGCGTCTCCGTCGGTGGTAGTGCCGGAGGATCCGCCCTGATTGCTGTCGGTGGAGGCGGAGGATCCGCCCTGATTGCTGTCGGTGGTGCCGGAGGATCCGCCCTGATTGCTGTCGGTGGAGGCGGGGGTGATGGTCATGGTACCCTTGACGAAGGTCACGTCGTAATTTCCGTTCTCGAAGCCGGTGTCCTTCACGATGTCGTAAGTGCCAACGTTAGAACCGGTGTACTTCAGCGTGCCGGTGAGGGTGTCGTTACCGACCAGGCCCTCGACTTTGTAGGTCAAGGAGGGATCGGCCGCGCCGTAAACCTTGGTCTGGTCGTCAGCAGTAACGGTGACGGCCTTCTTCGTAATGGTCATAGTCCCCTTGACAAAGGTCACGTCATAGTTCGCATTTTCAAAACCAGCGTCCTTGACGATATCGTAAGTGCCGACGTTGGTGCCGGTGTACTTCAGAGATCCGGTGAGGGTGTCGTTGCCGACCAGGCCTTCCACCTTATAGGTGAGGGTGGGATCAGCCGCGCCGTAAACCTTGGTCTGGTTATCGGCGGTGACGGTCACTGCCTTCTTCGTAATGGTCATGGTGCCCTTGACGAAGGTGATTTCGTAAAGATCATGACCGAAGGCGGTATCTTCCACGATATCGTAGGTGCCCGCATTGGTGCCGGTATACTTCAAAGAACCGGCAATGGCGTCGTTGTTGACCACGGTCCCCGTGGTGACCTTATAGGTCAGCCCAGGATCGGCGGCGCCGTAAACCTTCGTCTGATCGTCCGCGGTGACGGTGATGGGACGCCGTTCCCCGATGATGGTGACGTAGGCTTCGGCGGAGACGTATTCGTTATCCTCTCCAAGGACGGCCTTCACGACGATTTCGCCCAGGCCAGTGACCTTCAGAAGGCCGGTGACGGGATCCACGGTGGCAGGACCGGAGACGACGGAATAGGTGAGGCGGCCGGTAGACTGTCCGCCCACGGCGGTCAGCATGGTAGCGTCACCGTATTTCAGGTGGGTGAGAGCGTTTTCGAAGGAGAAGCCGACCTGCATCATCTTGCCGCCCAGATCCTCCAGATCCTCGAGAGCGATCAGGTCCTTCCATTCGTTCTGACCCTTGACTCTCCACTGAACGTGGGTGTCGTTGGTCTGAACCTCGATTTCGGCGTTGGGGGCGAGGGTATCGGTCTTAATCAGGTCGAGCCATTCGCCGTAGCCTTCCACGTACTGGACCTTGCCGTCGTTGACACGGACCTTTACGTCTTCGGACAGTTCGTTGGACAGATAATAGGTGGCGTAACCGAGGGCTTCGCCGGTAAAGGTATTGTAACCGGTAAGAAGAACGCCGTTTTCATAAACGGAAACCAGATATCCTTCGTAATACTGACCGGAGGGTACGTGAACGGCGGTATAACCGAGGGGAGCGTTCACGTCGGTCCAGGACGTTCCGGTGTAGTCGAATACGTGCTTCTGGGTGATGCTGAGGTTGTTCTTCGCATCAAATTCTCTGTGGGTATGTCCGCTGAAGTGAACCACGTCGGGATAATTCTTCAGGATCTTGAACAGTTCTTCGGAGGAGCTGTATCCTTCGGTCATATATCCGTTCCGGTTCTGAGACCATTCGGTGCCGGAGGTCTCGCCGTTCTGGTACATACCGAGGCCGCTTTCCAAAGTATAGTAATGGAACATCAGATAAACGTGACCGTAAGTATCGGCCTTGCCGTAATATCCTTCAAGAACCTCTTTCAGCCAGACAAGCTGATTGGGCGCCAGATGCTGGTCCACGTTGGTACCGCTTTCATTCTTCAAAGCGCCGATCCCCATGTAAATATAGAGATCGCCTTTATAAGCAACGGTGTAATCGTAATCGGGATAATACTCGGAAAGGGTAACTTTATATTCGTTATTATCTCCGGTATAACCTACGTTGGCATAGGTCTCGATGGCGTCTTTCGCATTCTGAAGAGCCTGCGAGGGAGATACGGCCCATTCCTCGGGAGAATAGGGAGCGTCTGCGCCGTCGATCTTGTCAAGATTCCAGGCCAGAATATCGTGGTTGCCCAGAGCGATCCACAGGGGGAAGGTATACCCGCCGTCATTGAAGACATTGGTAATTCCCTGATATTGGTCTGCCATACCGCCGGTGGTAACGTCGCCGGTGATGGAAACGAAGGAAACGTCTGCGGAATCAAACAGTTCCATGGCGGCGGCAAAAGCCTTGGTGATGGAATGATCCAGCGAAGACCGGGTCAAGTGCGTATCGGACAAAACGCCGTAAGAATACTTCAGATTCCCGGGAACGAGTCTGCGGGCTACGGGAATTTCATAGGAGCAGACTGCTACGCCGTCCACAGCGAACCACAAATGGGTGACGCCGGCGGGAATGGCGGCCCGATCCTGGAATTGATAGGTCAAAGTTTTGTTATTGACGGTAAAATCAGCGGCGTCAATAATCTGACTGTAGCCGGAAAGAAGTCCGGTCTCGGTGCCCCAGTAAAGCTGATAATTCTGAACGCCGTATTCTTCGGGGAGAACGACCGTCACGGTACCTTCCGCAAGACCGGGGATCCTCTGAGAAAATTCGTACTGCATAGCAGGCAGCCGGGGGATGGCAACGGTGTAGGTCTTCTCGGTACTGTCGGACAGAGTCACTTTCACGGTCCACGCGCCGGCTTCCGTTTCGGTAGCCTTATTGACCAGGCTCAGGGCAACGGAGAAATCGGTCAGATAACCGGACAAGGCGTCTTCAAAAGCTTCCGCGGTGATATAATTGGTAGCGCCAACGCTTTGCAGATAGGCGCTCAATGCGGCCTCTTCTGCGGCACGGTCGATGGCAACAGCCTTATCGGAAAAACTGGTCAGCATGGGATAATATCCTTCCTTCACGGTCCAATCGGAACCAAGTCCGGGATATTTGGAAGCGTCGTCGGCAGAGAACCGGTCCACGATCGCAACCCCGGTATTTTCGGAGGTGTCAATATTTCCGCCGGCAGCAACCGAAAGCAGGCCGGACAGACTGTAAGAATTGGAAACGGAGGTCCCGGAAGCAAAACCGGGAGGAACGATGCCGTTGCCGGATCGGCCGGCAATATTGGAGACTACGGTAGAATAAGTCCCTGCCGTACCGGACAGAGAAGCGATCTTACCCACGTTCACACAATCCGAGATCTCCACGTTCTTGCCGTCCGCATTGCCGACGATACCGCCGGCGGCCACGTAATAATTGGTCCCGGAAGCGGCGCCGGTGATATCTGCGGCGTTAAAGCAGTTTTTAATGGTCACACCGCCGGTGCTTCCGTTGGAGCCCAGAATACCGCCGATGCGGGACTGACGGACGTCCATATAGAGGGAACCGGAAAGGACGGCCACGTTTTCGATCGTAACAGTGGCGCTTCCGCCGGCCCAACCGAGGGCCACGCCGGCACAACCGTAGCCGGGCACGTTCTCGTTTACGTTGAGGTAAACGTCTTCGAAAATAATGTTCTTAATGGTAACGGGAGAGGTGGTCCAGCAAATCAGGCCCCAGCATTCAAAGACCCGCGCAGGAGCACCGGGAGCACCGCAATGCATCCCCTTGATCACGTGTCCCTGACCGTCGAAGCTACCGGTAAATTGATATTCGTTATCCGCCACGGGATCGTAACCGATGCCGTACCAATCAGCGTCGGACAGGTCGATATCCGCGGTCAGCCGATAATCCCCGTTCAAGGGATAGGCCGGATCGAGACCGATCTTCCGCAATTCGGCGCCGTTTTTAATGTTGATCACGGAACTGCCCTCCACTGCGGGAACGGCGTAATCGGAATTCAAAGCAGCGGGGAAGGGATAATACCCCTCCTTCAGAGTCCAGCCGGAAGACAGGTTTTCATATTTGGCGGGATTGCCCATTTCCCCAGCGGGAAGAAGAGTCACGCCGTCAGCCTCGGCCGTACACAGATAACCCCCAGCCGCCGTAGAGGTAGCGCCGGCCATACTGTAACAATCAGAAACGGAGGTGCCGGAAGCGAAAGCACCCGGAACCGTTCCGCTGGAGATGGTACCGCCGATGTGAGAAACCACGGTAGAAACACCTCCTGCCGTACCGGACAGAGAAGCGATCTTACCCACGTTCACACATTGGGTCATGGTCAGATTTTTACTCTCCGCATTGCCGACGATACCGCCGGCGGCCACGTAATAATTGGAACCGGAAGCGGCGCCGGTAACATCTGCGGCGTTAAAGCAGTTTTTAATGGTCACACCGCCGTTGCTTCCGTTGCAGCCCAGAATACCGCCGATGCGGGACTGACGGACGTCCATATAGAGGGAACCGGAAACGACGGCCACGTTTTCGATCGTAACAGTGGCGCTTCCGCCGGCCCAACCGAGGACCACGCCGGCACAACCGTAGCCGGGCACGTTCTCGTCTACGTTGAGGTAAACGTCTTCGAAAATGATGTTCTTAATGGTAACGGGAGAGGTGGTCCAGCAAACCAGGCCCCAGCATTCATAGACCCGTGCAGGAGCACCGGGAGCACCGCAATGCATTCCCTTGATCACGTGCCCCTGACCGTCGAAGCTACCGGTAAATTGATTTTCGGTATCCGCCACGGGATCGTAACCGATGCCGTACCAATCGGCGTCGGACAGGTCGATATCCGCGGTCAGCCGATAATCCCCGTCCAAGGGATAGGCCGGATCGAGACCGATCTTCCGCAATTCTTCTCCGGAATCGATCTCGATGTAACTTTCACCGAATGCGACCATTCCCGTGACCCCGAAGGATAGGGTGAGAAGAACCCCGAAAGCCACGGCAAAGACCAAAAGTTTTTGCCATTTTTTCATAATAGAACACTCCTTTTTTTATTGTATGTGAAAAATTTATTTTCCTGATTTAAAATCCGGATTCCGATAGGAGACCCGCTGAAGGTAAAGATTCACACCGTCGCATTGATGCTGCCCCATCGGGTCGATGTGAAGGGAGATCCGGTCTCCGGCCTTCACCCGGCAGGTGGCCGTCATAAAAACGGGATCCACGGAAGTCATCACCGCCGCATCCCCCAAGGGCACGCCGTTCAAATACAACCGGGCCGCGCAGGGCGTCTCCCAAGAATGCCAGAAAGGACTGTAGGTGACCCGAAACGGAAATACCCGCCCTACGGAAAAGAACACGTCAACCTCCCCGTCGCGGGGGCAAAGGAAGGTCTTCACCGATTCGCTGGCCCGTCCCGGGTGCATTCCGTAGCCGCTCCATCGGTTACTGCAATACCATTGCGGAGAACGGGCAATGCCCCATTGCGGAGAACGGAATTCCTCCGAATCGGACCAAACCATCCGGCCGTACTTCTTTTCTTCCGGAAGATAGTAATCAAATTCCCACAAACCGTCGGGGGTCGGGTTCTTACCTTTTCCCCAGTTTTCCTCTCCCCGATACTCGTAGATCTCCGAATACCGCCCGTAGGCCTTTCCGGTCTTTACGTAATCCGAAGGAGATACCCCGAAATACTCCCGAAAGGCTTTTCGGAATCCCCGGGGAGTATAGGAAAGGGACAGGGCGACCCGGTCCACGGGAATATTGCTTTCCAGAAACCGCTTCGCATCTTCCATCCGAAGGATTCGAAGATACGTCCCCAAGGTCTCGCCACAACAGATCTTAAACAAAAGATTGCACCGCCGGGGAGAATACCCGATGTACTCGGCGATTTCTTCCACGCCGATATTTTCCCAGTAATGCTTTTTGACAAAGCTCTGCATTCGCATAACCTCGTCGTGCACGTGATGCTTCACAACGTATCCCCTCCTTCCGGTGTGGATATTCTGTCATTGTTTTCATTGTAGCACAAAATTTGCGTAATTGCAAGAAAAAGGCCGGAATTCAATACAAAAGTTCCGCAACGCCCAAAAATGCAAAAAAATCTCCTCCCCGGAGGGAAGAGATCTTCCTTTACAAATATATGCTTCGATGGGTCAAACTCTCCCGGTCTTCCGGATCGTGGGAGACGAGAATCAGCGTCTTATCGCCCTGCAGCACCGACGAAGGATTCCGTGATTTTCCGGCAAAAAAAGAGAAGCCCGGCGTGCAGGCTTCCCGATAAAAAATCTTGATTATTCTCCCATGAAAACCGACTTGATGGCCTCCAGATAGCCGTATCCGTAAAGATCGTCGGGGTGGAGGTAGCTGGTTTCCGTCCACTCGTTCCAGGAATTGACGGTGATCAGCGGAGCGGGCAATTCCGGGTGACCGTCAATATACTCCTTGGCGTATTCGAAGGCCTTCCGGACGTTTTCCGGCGTATTGTCGGAGCAGACGTCGTCCCGAAACCGATTGTAGCGGGGATTGGAATCCCAACCCACCGAAACGTGAGGATAGGCGACCAGATCCAATTCCGAAGCGATCCGGCCGTATTCCGCAATGGCGTCGGCGAAAATTTCGGGATAGGAACGGTTGGTAGGCGTCAGATGCCGGTATTGATACAGAGAACCGCTGTCAAAGCCGGCGGCATTGACGAAATCCCTGACCCTATATCCCTCGCCGACCTCCAGATCGGAATATTTCCGTCCCTTGATGCACATCTGCAGCTCCAGCCCCGGGAATCCCGCTTCCACGGTTTTCCGGCGGAAATCGGCCAGCGCCGCCTTCGTCTCTTCAATCCCTCCAAGCCCCCGGATCAGATCCTGAAGGTTGAAAAGCATATACACGGGCTTGCCGTTGATCTTATAATACAAGGGATGCTTAAAATATTTTTCAATGGTGCGATCCACGATGAAATCAAAGGTCTTCCGATCCACCGCCCCGTCCCAGACCGGGATTTTCGCATCGGAGTTCCGCTTGTCCCACATGGTATTTGCGGTATGATTCGCCCACATCAGATAGAATTTCATCTTGTGGTTGTTCCGCGCCTTCAGAAAGCCGTTGTCAAGACATTGCTCAAGAAACGGCTTATTATCGTACCAATACCAGTCGTAAATAAAAACGTTGACCCCGTGGCTGGTGGCCGCCTCGATCTCCATTTCCATCACGTAGGGGTCGGCCTCGTTCACGTACCCCCAAAGAGGCTTGCGCGGCCAGAGATGCCCGTCGAATTTCGGCTGCATCTTCTTCACGGTCTGCCATTCTCCGTAGCCCTCTTCCCAAAAGATTCTCGCTCTCGGCTCGTCCCCGGTGTAGGATGGCCAAACGTAGGCCGCAATATCGTATTTCTTCATAGGGCTGTCTCCTTGCTTTTTTATTCATTTTAGCACGGATACGGCCTTCTATCAATTTCAAATATTAACGTTATTGAGTACCGATTTTTGATTTTTTTCTGTACTCTGACGGGGTTTCTCCAAACCGATCCTCAAACTTTCTGAAAAACTCACCTCTGCTCGTAAAGCCGCTTTCCACAAGGATCACGTCAACTGTTTTACGGGTGTTGAGCAACAGATCTCTCGCCTTGTTCAATCGACACTCTCTCAAATATTGTACGAAGCTTTTTCCTGCAAGCTTCTTAAATTTTCTTGAAAAATGCTCGTTGGAATAAAAGCATCTTTGAGCAAGCATCCCGGCGGTCAAATACTCGTCGCAATGCTCATTGATATATTCCAGAAGCTCTCCGTTGACGGAAAGGGCCTCTTCCGCCGTCATATAGCGAAAAATCAACGTCAAAAGCATACACAAAGCCGAGCGCTTTATCGATGAACCGGCAATTTTTTCATCTTTCAACTCATCCGCCGTGGCCTTGATTAAAAACTCAACCTTTTTCTGATCCTCAGCAGAAAAATGAATTAAGTTTTTTACGCGCGCCGGCAACTTGAACTGTCGAAACTCATCCAGCGCAAGCAGAGACGTGAATCCCGAATCTTCATCCATATTCTCACCAAAGAAGGAAGGCTTTAGCATAATATCGCAATAGTTTGTGCGTGGCGTAGGATAAAAAGCGTGGTGGGAATTCTTGTCGATCAAAAGCAGGTCGCCCTTCCCCATCCGATAGGAATTGCCGTCCACGTAATTCAATGCGGATCCCGAAAAGCAGTAGACCAGCTCAACGTATTCGTGCAGATGCTCCTCGCATCCCAAATCGGTGGAAACGCAGTTCAGGCTGTAATCCGTATTCAATTCAAACTGATTTTTTTCTTTGTTAAAAAGCGCCTTCAACGGTCTCGCCCTCCTTCCCGAATCTATTATAACACAAAATCAGGAACTTTTCAACCGTCTAAACAAAAAACGCAAATAAAAGAACAAATGCCCCGGCGTCCGTTGCGCAACGAACTCCGGGGCGCTGAGGTCTCTTGTTTTTTTAAATCCGATCCTTGACGGAGGCTCCTTACGGCTTCCTCATCGTCCCGGAAGGTCTGAAATACGATGAAAAAAGGAACCACTTCCACGGCCCCGTGAAAACCCTTTACGATCTCCATGACACCCCCCAGCCAAGAGGTTGAGGGCTTAAATCCGTCACGTTTCAAGTCGGGCCTGCAACGTCATATTCAAAACAATGGAACGGTGACCGATTCTCCGTGATTCATCGCAGATTCGTGGGCACAAACCCCCGCAGCGGTAATATTTCCACCAAGCACTTCATCGATCCAAGGCTTTCTGCCTTCCACAATACTCGAAACAAACTCATGAACAAGGTGGGGATGCGAACCGTGATGTCCTGCCCCCGCACCCTTTTTCAGGGATTCCTGAGGATTAAGGGGGTCATAATGTCTGCCAACGGTGAATTTTTGAATCTCCTCAGGCAAGGAATGATAGGAATTGGGCATCTCCTGCTGCACAAACGTCGTCGGCTTGCCGCGGCGACCGGTGGACTCGCCCAGCGTGGTGATATAAGGAACGTCGCCGTCGGTAAATCCCCACTCGAAGGATTTATTGCTTCCGTACACGAACATTCCTTCCTGATACATACGTGCCGTTTCAAACAAACTGCGGGTTGCTTCCCCCTTTAATCCGTTTTCAAATTCAAACAAAGCACTTTCCACGGGATACGGATTTCCGTACTGCGCATGAAGGCTTTCATCCATGGTGCCGGAGCCAAAGCAAACCACTCTTTGAATGCGAGAGCCGGAAAGCGCCACCATCGGTCCGATGGCGTGGGTGCCGTACCACATGGGAGGCAAGCCCATCCAGTAATCGGGCCAGTTGCTCATATCCTGATAATGAGATCCACGCAAAAACTGTATTTTTCCAAGCTCCCCGCTTTCAAGCATCTGCTTTACGTAAAGAAACTGATAGGTATACAACGTGGTTTCCATCATCATATAGTTCTTGCCGGATTTCCTTGTCGCCTCGGTAATACGCCGGATTCCGTCCAACGTGGTAGCCATCGGCACCGTGCAGGCGCAATGCTTTCCGGCTTCAAGGACACGCACGGTTTGTTCTTCGTGCATCGGGATCGGAGTAACAAGGTGAACCGCATCAATCGTTTCGTCATTCAGAATTTCTTCGAACGAGCTATGCGCCTTTAAAGAAAATTTCTGAACAAAGGTGTTCAGAAGTGCCGGATCGGTGTCAAACAGACTTACGGTTCCGACATTCGGATGGTGCTTGTAAATATCGACAAAAGAACCGCCGAACCCCAAACCAACCAACGCTACGTTAATCTTTTTCACAGAAATCAAACCTCCGTATCTTTGTGATACTATCATTATACCATCACAACCGGAGAAAGTCCATGTACAAAACTGCAAAACAAATGGATATTAGCGCAAATCAACTTGACATATCGCAGTTTTCAATGTATAATAAAGAAAAACAGGAACGGGAGAACGGAATATGTATCAATTTGCGCTTCCCGACGTCAGAATCATAGAATCGGCCAACTTCTGCTTTTTTGATAAACCGTGTATGCACCCTACAAGGAACATGATCTTTCACGATTTTATTTATATGATAGAGGGTGAGTGGAAGATCGGTCTTGAAAATGAGGTCTATGAAATGCACGACAACGACGTGCTGATACTGCCCGCCCATCAATACCATTACGGAATTACTCCATGCGCTGCGAAGACCAGAACCATGTATTTTCACGTGTCCGCTCATCCCGGCGACAGTCCCTTCGAGGAAGCGACGGCAAACGGAAACGTCGTAGTGAAAAATTTCCTGCAGACGGTAACGACGCCGAATATAAGGCTGCTGTTCGAAAAAATCCTGAAAACGAAAAATAACCCGAAAATCTGCACCGCCTATCTGAACACCCTGCTTTATGAGCTGGGCGAGCTTTCCATTGAAAGAAACAACTCCCTGATCGCACAGGCGATCCACGACTATATAGTAGCTTCAAATTCCATTCTTTCGAACGGCGAAATTGCCGCTCATTTTAATATCAGCAAAAGAAGCGCAGAAATGCTTTTCAAAAAACACTACGATACCACGATTCATAAATTCAGCCTTGACTGCAAGCTGAGGGAATCAAAGAAATATTTGATCGATTACTCTGACATGAAAATTATATCGATTGCAAAGACCTTAGGGTTTTATGACGAATTCCACTTTAGCAAGAGGTTCACCCGCGCATTCGGGATTTCTCCCAGCGAATACAGAAAGCAAAATCAAATTTCCACAGAGAAAGAAACGCCTTGAACCCTTCAATGGAAACGTCGCGAAGGATCGGTTTAACGAGGGATGAATATGATAAATAAAGATCCGCCTTCTTTCGAAGGCGGGTCTTGCTTGTATTACCCAACGATTTCGAACCGTTGTTAATTCAATATCTGCGAACGTGCTTACAGAAGCTCCATTGCGCTTCGCTCCGTTTCGGCACGTACGCATTCGGTTTCCTCTTTGCCCCGACAGTCAAAGCTGCGAAAGGCCTCGTAATAGCGCAGGCCAAACTCCTGCAGTGCCGCCGCGCTGAAATGCAGATTGTCGGGATTGGCGCCGAGCCCCGTTGCGGGGACGAAGGCACAGTGCGGATATTCCCGTCCAAGACGCTCCAACACCTCGTTGATTTTTTCATAGTACAGCCCGATATTCTCCGACAACTCGCATTTAGCAAGAAAATCGCCAAGGCCGCCAACGATGATCGGAATTTTTGGCAGTCCAAGCTCTCCACGCAGGGCATCCATGAGGCGGAAAAAACGCTCTTCATATAGCAAGCAGCGATCCTCCAGACAATCCCCCTCCCCCTGATGCCAAAGAATTCCTCGCAGGGACGAGGTGCGCATCGCAAGACGCGCGCAGTTTACCGCGTTGTCGAACAAGATCTCGCCCGGTTGCCACTGCTCGATTATTGTTCCACCGTCTGCGCAGGGAATGATCCCGACGTCAACGTCGGGGTGCTCATCGGCATACGCCTTGGCAAAGCTTTCCGCAAGGCAGGTTCCCGAAAAAGAGCGATCGGGATTAACGGGACGGAACAACCGGACCCACAGCCCGTTTCTTTGCATTTTAAGTCTGCCGTTACACGTATTCAGCGGCTCAGCATCCGCGAGAAAGCCTCTTCCAGCGGCATTTGACTGCCCGATCAGTAAAAAAGAATGTACCATTTTCATTTCTCCTTATTGGACGTTTTATTCGCAATCCATCTTCGGGTTGCGGAGATATCTCGGTATATCACGTGGCGAAACCGTATTTCACTCGCCGAAGGCAAATTTCATTGAAAAGAGCACTTGTTTATGCAAGTGCCCTTTTCTGGGCTCATAGTGCAAAATAGCGCGGTGATCGGCAGGGCACTCAATATTCATGTTTTTTCGATACCAAACGGCAGGAATAAAATCAACGTATTTAATTCCTGAAAGCTCACTTTCAGGGCAGAATGGAACCTTGATCTTACGGTTGAAATTGCCGTTAAGATACATTTCTCTTGCCTCGCCGCTTACACCAAAGTCAAATTCAAACTCCCATTCTCCATTGAGGCAATACCACTCATTTCTCATCCACATAGGACGTGGGTAGTCGGTTCGAGGCATACCACTGCACTGATTTTTCAAAATAGGCTCCATATAAACCCTCCTTGCTTTTTGGAATGACTCTATCTGCTTCGTCGGTCCGAAGCACTCCGAAACGTTATGAACATTATACATCAAAAACAGTTTTTTGTCAACCGTTTAAAAAATCCGACTAATCAATTTGGCGATCAACAAATTTTCTTTCATAGTCGTACCACCATTCTTGAATCAATGATACCATAATACTAAATATTTTTCAATATAAAACAAAACGCTTTTCGACCATAGGGGGAAAAGCTACCTTCATTATTCATTCAAAATCCGCTTGAGATAAATGAATGATGAATAATGAAAAGAGAATAATACAAACAAAAATCCGTCTTCTTTCGAAAGCGGATTTTGTTTGGGCTCGTAGGATAAAATTGCAACTTTTGAATTTAGTGAAATATTCGGCGTTGCCGAATGTGAAATAATGTACTGACGTACATTGTGAAATATCTCACTTCGTTCGATGTGAAATGAAATAAATCCCCTCACGCGCCGCAGCGCATTTCACACGCGAAGCGTATTTCACGCACGAAGTGCATTTCACAAATCCCGCAAGAGATTTATTTCGTTGAAAAAAAGCACTTGCTTTTGCAAGTGCTTTTTTCTGGTGCACCTTCAGGGACTCGAACCCGGGACCCACTGATTAAGAGTCAGTTGCTCTACCAACTGAGCTAAAGGTGCATATTGAATTGGGGGGGAAGAGAATGTCGGCATCGCCCTATTTTCCCGGGCCGTCTCCAGCCAAGTATTTTCAGCACCTAAGAGCTTTACTACCGTGTTCGGAATGGGAACGGGTGGAACCTCTTCGTCATAGACACCGACTATTCTCTTCGTGAAGGCTTGAACCTTCAAAATTGAATAACACTACTTCATTCGCTGTGAATGGAACAAACTGAAAAACTCTCTTAATTCAAGTAATTCTTCTATCCACGTGTTTCGTACACACGCTTGCGCTATTATGACTTTGAACCTGGAATCGCATTCTCAGGTTAAGCCCTCGACCTATTAGTATCGGTTAACT
>JAZPXN010000055.1:0-33336 GCA_045543655.1 Eubacteriales bacterium | reverse complement strand
AATAAAAATCAAAAAAGGAGAAAAACACTATGAAAAAGCTTGCAACCCTCCTCCTCGCAATCGCCCTCATCGCCACCCTGTCCCTGCCCTCCTTCGCCGCCACCGTTCCTTCCTCCGAAGGGAAAGACCTGGCCGTTGGTTACACCGAAATGACCGCCGCCGGCACCGTCTATTCCGTCACCATCGCTTGGGATAGCGACCTGGCCTTCGACTACAACGCCGGCACCCAGGGCGCCTGGAATCCCGACAACCACACCTATGGCGAAACCACCGGCGCTCAGTGGACCGATAAGGACGTGAAGGTCACCGTCACCAACCACTCCAACGCCAAAGTGAACGCAACCCTGGCGCTGTCCGATAAGGCTAACGGCTTCACCTTCACCGGCGAAGGCACCGAGACCCTCGCTTCCGCCGTCGGCACTGCCGTGAACGAAGCCCCCAAGGCCGAATTCACCATCACCATCAACGGCACCCCCGACGCCGCCATTACCAAGGTCGCTACCGCTACCGTCTCCTTCGCCGCGGCCAATTCCTGATTTGTCAGCGATCTCTGTAATTTCCGTTTATGCAGAGGCGGAGCCATCCGCCCCGCCTCTGCCTCTGACCTCTGCATCCTCCCCGGAGGGTGCGAAGATGAGAGTTTCCCCACCGCAAAAAACCAAAGGAGAATTTCCTATGAAAAAGCTCGTCCTTCTGTCCCTCGCCATATTGCTCGTTTTGGCCGCCTCCCTGCCGGCCTTCGCCGCCGAATTGCCCCGGGAATCCAAGGATTTTTCCGTGGTCTATACCAATAACTGCGACGGCGTCACCGTGCCCGCCGCCGACGGCGCCGCCACCGGAAAATTGCCCGACGGCACCGAATTTTCGGCCGAAAATCTGCCGGAAGGTACGGTTAATTTCCGGGTCTACCCCGTCCAGTCCGATGAAAAGGACGTGCGGAAGTGGATCGAAGACGCCCTGGCCGACGAATACGACGCCGCCGTCACCTACGCCGTGTCCTGCACCGACGCCGACGGGAAAGAAATCTCCAACAAGGGCGCGAAGGTCACCGTGGATGCCCCCGAAACCAATGACGCCATCACCGTTTACGCTATCGACGAGACCGGCAAGGCCACCGCTCTGACCGCCGTCGAGAAGGACGGAAAGATTACCTTTCCCGCCACCGGCGCCCAGCTGTACGCTCTGTGCGTGGCCACCAAAAATCCCTCCACCGCCGACCGCTCCGTGACTCTGTTTGCTGCCGCGGCCCTCCTTTCCGCCGCCCTTCCCCTCTGCCTTCTCAAGGGCAAAAAGGCGTGACGGCCCCCAAAAATCGGTTCTTCCCCCCCCCTTCCCCCCAAAGCCATCCCTTTGGGGGGATTTTTTTGCCCAAAATCCAGGCAAGCGCCACCGGCAACGGGCCGGAAGGAAAGGGGCAGAAGAAGGGGCCGGGCTGCGCCGTAGCCGGTGGAGGGGTAAGTAGGTCCTCTATAAAGCAGAGCAAAATCAAGAACCGCTGAGCCTCGCTGTCTTCCTTCAGCGCAAAAAGAGTATTTTACTCCCGGTCAATCCCTTCCGTCACGGCGGCCGAACACGCCGCGCCACCTCCCCTTACTAAGGGGAGGCCCGGGCACGGTGCATCCCTGTTTCATAGATATTTTATCGCAGAGTCGCTCTCGGATGGGAAGTAACATTCCCCGGGGAAACAACCCTTCCACCACTTCGTGGTCCCCCTCCCCTTACACAGGGGAGGTAGATCCGGGGGCGCACCGCTTTTAGAGAAGATTGTTTCGATTTCGTAGAATAAAAAGTATCTTACTCCCGGTCAATTCCTTCCGTCACGAGCGGTTCTTCGGCGGCAGAAGCGTCGTCCGTCGGAAAATCCTGCGCCTCCGGCCTGCAAGCGTTACTTTTTTCAAAAAAAGCGCCCTTCGCTCCGCCTTTTCCTTGCGAAGGTGACTTTGCTGATCGTTTTTTCGCTTTCGACTTGATTTGCAGGCGATTTTCTGCTACAATAATGTCAAAGGAGAGGTTTCGATGGTAAACTGGAAATACGTTCTGTCCTTGCAGACGATGGTTTCGTATATGGAATCCCACTTCCGGGAAAAAATCGGGCTTGCCGAGATCGCCCGGTCGGCGGGGTATTCTGCGCCCCGGTGCGACGTTTTGTTCCGCACGTATCTTGGCCAATCCCCCTTCGACCGACTGCGTAGCATCCGCATGGCGGCCGCCAAGGACGATTTAAAGCGCACCCGGTCGGTAGAAGAGACCTCCCGGGGGCTTGCCTTCACCTCCCGCGCCGCCTTCAGCCGTGCCTTTCGTAAGACCTACGGCATCACCCCGTCGGAATATCTCAAGGGCGGAAAACTGAAGGAGCAATACGCAGAGGTCTACGAATATCGCCGCAAAAACCGACCCTGGTATTCCGGGAAAAATCCCGCCCCTGACGGGCTGTGGGAATATGATTATTACGATCCCGCCACCGGCGAATACGGCCTGATGGAATGGAATCCCCGCTTGCATCATTTCAGAGCGCCCTATACGGTGCCCAACAAATCCGACCCCGCCTGGTATTGCCGGGTGCGGCAAAACGGATTGGGGATGCACGCAGGGGCGAAGATCCATGCGGTAAAAACCTTTCTCTGCCCCCGGGACGGGGTTCTGGAGGGGTTTTATTCCGTGGGACGCATTCACGTGTTCCGCTCCGAGGGAAGAGAATGCTACTGTCAGTTGTACCACAACGGAATTCCCATAACGGAACGGGCGTATATGAAGAACTTCCCCTCTCCCGATTTTTTGGAATTCACCCGCGCCGTGAAAAAAGGAGATCGCATCTCCCTTCATCTGGCGGTCACCCGGGATATCGACCGTACCGGCGTCATGCTCTATTGGCAGAAAATGGCCTATCTCAACGATCCGGATTGCACAGATTGAATTGCATCCGCTTACGATAAAATACGATAAAAAAGAAAGGGATTATCATGAAAAAGATTTCCGTCCTGGCCCGGCTTCTGGCGTTTTCGCTGATCCTGTGCCTGATTTTCGGGATCGCCCCCGCAATGCCTACCGTTGC
This sequence comes from Eubacteriales bacterium, assembly GCA_045543655.1. Lineage (GTDB taxonomy): Bacteria > Bacillota > Clostridia > Oscillospirales > UBA644 > RGIG995. The sequence goes on along the minus strand of JAZPXN010000055.1, from coordinate 30,284 downwards.
GGCCGCCGCCACCGCCGGAACCATCACCGTAACGCCCACCGACGGCTCCGCTATTACTTTGAGCGAGACCGCCACCACGGCCACCGTCGGCATTGGGAGGATCGTTTACGACGTGGCCAAGGCCAAGATCACCCTGGACCAGGTCGCCGCAAAGAAGATCGTCTTCGCCATGAATGGGGATTTTACTCTGGAGCTGCTTGGCGAAAATACCCTGACCGACAGCGGCACCACCCGGGAGCTTTTCAGCGTTACCAGCGGCAATATCACCGTCATCGGCCCCGGCTCTCTCACCGTTGAAGGGGCTGCCACCCAGACCCTTGCGGTGATTTCCGGCGATATGACCGTTGCCGGCGGCTCCGTAAAGATCCTCGGCGAAAGCTGTGCCAACACCTTCAAGGGAACGGGCAATCTTACGGTCTCCGGCGGCGAGCTGACCGTCCGGGGTACGCAGGAAGTCCTGCGCTGGCAGGGCACCGGCAAGAAAATGACCGTCACCGGCGGGAAGGTGGACGTGACCGCCATCTCCGCCTCCAATGCAATTTACGTTTCTTCCATTGATATTTCCGGGGGTACGGTCAACTCTACCGCCCTTGTGGGCGGCTACGCCATCCGTTCGTCGGAGGGTGACGTGAAGATCTCCGGTGGCACCGTGAATGCCTCCGCAGCCGGATCCCATGCTATGCGTTCCGCAGGAAATACGGCTATTTCCGGCGGTAACGTGAACGTCAGTGCCGGGGGCACCAACGGCTACGGGATCTACGCCGGGAAAAATCTGACGATCTCCCAGCCCGACGAAACGGTTCCCACGAACCTGCACGTAGAGGCTGACTATGCCTTTGCCATCTATCCCGGCGGCACCACCTTCAGCGTGACCGGCGGCAGAATCACCGGCAGCGGCAATAACTTCTTCTATTCCTCCAAGGCCATGACCGCCGTCATCGGCTCCGACGCCGTCATTGATTTCGACGCCGCCGTCGCACCCCTGAAGGGCGATACGGTCACCGTTCAGGCCGAGGGAATCTGGGATTCCGATCAGGGGCTTGCCAATACCACCACTCCCTCCGCCGTCAAGACCACTAAGCAGCGCCCCGTCGTTAACGCCACCCTTTCCGCTACCGCCACCATGAACGGTGCGGCCCAGGCCGGCGTGACCGTCACCCTTTCTCAGGCCGGCACCGCCGTGGGCACCGCCGTGACCGATGCCAACGGCGCCGTCTCCTTCGCCCTGAAGAACCTGACGGCCGGCGATACCTACGTTTATACCCTGAAGCAGACCGCCGCCGACGCGACCTCCCATTACGATCTGGAGGAAAAGACGGTCTCGGTCTTCGTGGACGCCGCAGGCACCGTTTCCGTCACCGGCGACCGGGAATTTAAGAATATCACCGGGGACGCCTATATCACCGTCACCACCGACGGGGGAAGCAAGCCTCTCTTCGACCTTGCCGGGGACGATACCCCCACCACCGTCACCGCCGGAAACGGCACGGTCTCCTACGATGGGGACACGGGCACCGTTATTCTGAATAACGTCTCCGCCAAATCCATCAACCTCGACCTGAAGCGGGATTTCACCCTGCAGATCGAAGGGGAAAATATCCTTGGTAATTCTACCACGGAACGGATCATCAATATCAAATCCGGCAACGTGACCGTCACGGGCACCGGGAAGGCCTATCTCGTGGCCAAGCGTTATGCCGTCGCCGTCGTGGGCAATTATACGCAGATCGGCGCCTTCATCGACGCCAACGCCGTGGGCGGGACCTATTCCCTGCTTTCCAACGGCAATATTTCCTTCCTCGGCGGTACCTTCGACGGCTACGCCACCTCTTATTACGGCATCCGCACCACCGACGGAAGCATCACGATCTCCAACGCCACCGTTTCCTCCGTTGCTACTGCCAATAGTATTATGGCCAGCGGCACCGACCTGATCGTCAATAGCGGCACCGTCACCGTCATCGCCCACGCCACCGCCTCCGAAGATGGGAACTGCGCTCTGCGGGCCGCACGGGATATGTATCTTGGCGGCGGCACGGTCAGCTCCTCTTCCGATGAACGGGCCGTCAGCGCCGGCGGAAAGCTTACCGTCACTCCCTCCGTCAAGCTGACCCTTCAGATCCTGAATTCTTCCGCAAGCAGGCGCTATGTTTACGGCACGCTGGAAGATACCGGCGTTGTTTATATGGTCGATCAATCCTTTGCCGCCAACGGCCTGAAGGTGGAGACTCTGGTGGGCAATGAGGCTGAAGAATTGGCCTCTCAGCTGACCGAAAGCGTCAATGCGGCGCTGGACGGCATGACCGTCTCCAACAGCCTGACCGTCGATGACGTCAAGGCCGCGCTGGCAGACGTTCCCGCCTCCTTCACCGTCGCCCTGACCGATCACGTCAAGGCTACCGACGCCGCGCCCGGTTCCTTCCGGGTCTCCGTTACCCTGGGCGATCTGGTCAACGTTTCCCGCACCCTGGTTATTGAGCAATTGCCCTCCGTTTCCGGCATCGTTTACGATTTCGCCACCGCCGAAGCCGGCATTGCTCAGGGCACCGTCACCGTCACCCTGTCCAAGGATTACGCCGCCGGCAAATACGATCTCAGCCTCCGCTGGGGCACTGCCGCCGGCCCCCTGACCGGCTATAAGGCTCTGTCCAACGCCAACCGGCAGACCATTGACGGCGCCACCGTTTCCTATGGTCTGGATGCAAGAACGGCCATTCCGCTGGGCGTGACCCATCTGTGGGTCGTTATCGACGGGGAACATGCGGAAAGCTATGAGATCCCCGCCGCCCGCAGATCCGACTTCGGTGCACAGAAATATACCTTCGGAATTCTGTCCGATACCCATTTCGGCTATTCCGCCGCACCCGATTCCTTCACCAACGCTTTGACCTATCTGGAATCGGTCGGTGCCAAATTCGTCACCGTGGCCGGAGACTTCACCTCCCACGGCTCCCAGACGGAATACAATAAATTCAAGGAAACCTACGAAGGCAAATTCTCCATTCCCCTCTTCACCACCCTGGGCAACCACGATGCGCTGGACTGGGTGATTTCGGAAGGACTCACCACCGAAACCGCCGTGGCCAATATGCTGGCCAATATGGAGACCTTCGCCAATCCCGATTATACCGGCCCCAACGGTGAATTCACGGTGGAGGTGTCCCCCTATTACGGCGGCCGCTACGATTATACCGTTCAATACGGCGACGACCTCTTCGTCTATCTGGGCATCGGCCCCAATGAGATCGAAGAAGGCATTGCCAATACCGATTCCACCAAATACAACGGCACCGCCTACGTCACCGAAAATCAGCTGACCTGGCTGGAGGGCGTCCTTGCCGATTCCGACGAGTATCAGAACGTGATTCTGATGTTCCATTATCCCACCAAGGCGTCGGGCATTCCCCTCTATAAGGCGGCCGAGGCCTTCCGGGAGCTGAGCGACGTTCTGAAGGGACACGATAACGTGATCCACCTCAGCGGACATACCCACTATTCCTTCGAAAGTACCGCCATGCCCTTCTCTCTGTCCCAGACCGAAAAGTATGCCTGGAACGGCACCGAATTCGTGGAATCTCAGGGCGATCTGGGCTATACCGCCGTCCACGTTCCCTCCCTTTACGATAAGCAGATCGGCTACGTTGTCACCGTCTACGAAAAGGGGATTCTTTTGACCGGTTACGATTTCGCCGCCGGCGAGGCCATCCCCTACGCCACCTACTTCGTGGCCAACGAAAGCGCCGACGACAGCATCAAGAGCGAAAACAAGGATCTTTCGGTGAATTATCACGACGTTTCCGCCTCCGGCACCGTCTATTCCCTCGACCTGGTCTGGGAAAACGATGACGTGACCTTCAACTACGTTGCCGGGGAACAGGGTGCCTGGAATCCCGCCGACCACACCTTCTCCGAAACCGCCAACGCAGGTTGGGAAGACGATGATTTAAAGGTGACCGTCGTGAATCATTCCAACGCTCCCGTTACGGCTTCCGTGGAGATTTCCGACGCCGACGCCGACGACGGTCTTTCCGTCACCTCCGACAAGGCCGCCGAGACCCTTCCCACTGCCGAGGGAACCTCCTACGGAAACGCTCCCAAAGCCGACTTTATCTTAACCGTCACCGGAACGCCCGAAGCCGCCGTCACCAAGGTTGCCACCGCCACCGTTTCCTTCGCAAAGCCCAAGTGATCCTTGCGCCCTACTGAGGGACTTCTTACCCCCACCACCAACGCCTTGCGGCGTCGGTCCCCCTTCCCCTACCATAGGGGAAGGTGCAATAAAGCGCACAACTTATTTGCAGTGCAATCTTCTATATGAAGATCGCAAAGCCTTTGATTCTGAATTCTCACGAAGCCCCTTGAAGGGAGCGGCTACACTGTTCAATCAATTCCGACGAATGGAATTCGTCGGCCGCCGCTTTTTCTTTGGTTCTTTCTTGTTCCCGAACAAGAAAGAACAACGTACCCTCGCCCCCCCAAGTCATTTTTTAAAAAATGAAAATAAAAATCAAAAAAGGAGAAAAACACTATGAAAAAATTTGCAACCATCCTCCTCGCAATCGCCCTCGTCGCCACCCTGTCCCTGGCGTCCTTCGCCGCCACCGTTCCTTCCTCCGAAGGAAAGGACCTGGCCGTCGGTTATACTGAAATGACCGCCGCAGGGACCGTCTACTCCGTGACTGTCACTTGGGACGACGACCTGGCCTTCGACTACACCGCCGGCACCCAGGGCGCCTGGAACCCCGAAGATCACTCCTACGGGGAGACCACCGGCGCTCAGTGGACCGACAACGACGTGAATGTCACCGTCACCAACCACTCTAACGCCAAAGTGACCGCCACGCTGACCCTTTCCGATAAGGCCGACGGCTTTACCTTCAACGGCGAAGGCACCGAGACCCTCGCTTCCGCCGTTAATACTGCCGTTGCCGAAGCTCCCGCCGTCACCTTCACCGTCACCGTTTCCGGCACCCCCACTGCCGCCGTCGCCAAGGTTGCCACCGCCACCGTCTCTCTGGCCGCTGCGGAATAAATTCGGAAATCCTATAAAATGCGACGATCTCCCCTCGTTTCAGGAGGGGAGATCTCTTTTTTTATTGATGGTCAGCCGATCTGCTGCGGGGAGATCTTCATGGAATTTCGTAACTGCGTGGGGGTTTTCCCAAAAAGGTCCCGGAAAATTTGATTGAACGAGCGGATGCTTTGGAATCCGCAGGCAAGGCCGATCTGGGAGACCGGCAGATCCGTGTCCTGCAGCATTGCGAAGGCCTGCTGTGCCCGGTATTGGTTCAGAACCTGCTTGAAATTCATATCGAGGTAGCGATTGAATATCCGGGAGGCGTATTGGTAGTTGTATCCCCGTTGCTTTGCAATCTCTTTCAAGGAAATATCACGTTCGAAGTTGTCTGCAATGTACTGGAAAATATCCAACGCAAAATTATCGACCTTCGGAGTTGGGATCAGCTCTGCCTGACTTAAAAATTCCCCGCCCAGCAGGTGCAGAATTCCCTTGACCTCCATGCGCAGTTCAAAGGGCTCTACCCGTTTCAGGTTGCAATTGCCTTCTCCGAACCCATCGTCCAGAAAGTCCAGACAAAACTGCAGGATCTTCGGATTTGCCCGAAAGACCGGATTTTTTGGAATCCGCCCCATCAAGGATTTTGAGATGGTCAGAATCAAGTGCTCGTGGTAGGTGATGCGCCGGACAACGGCATATTTCGGAACGGAAAAGCTGTGGACCTGCAACGGACAAATGAAAACCGACTCTCCCGGTGAGAGTTCATAATCTTGATTGTTGATCCGGCATTGACAGATTCCTTGAATGCAGACGAGAAGCTCTGCGTTCTTGTGGAAATGCTTTGCCGAAAGATCATTGCGGTGAATTTCGGTGGATAAATCGGATTTGAAGGTGTTGTACACCTGATGCGACAGCGTTTCTTTCATAGACTCCTCTTTTTTAATAAAAGTCAACTTCCTGCTACATATTATACAGGAAACTTCTTGATTTGTCAAGAGGTCTGTGCTACAATAATTGTGTATAAACATATTCTCAATCGGGAAAGGACGTTGTCAATATGAAAAAATTGATCGCCGCGGTGCTCGGCCTTGCCATGATTCTTCCGCTCCTGGGAACGGCTCCCTGGACGCTGAATTCCGTTGCGGAAGAGATGGCAAATCCGGTCACCTACGAAGATTCCTTTGATTATACCGGATTTGACACGGTGATTTACGATTCCTCCAATGTGTGGCAGACGGAATATCTGGATACGAAATCAACGGAGGCCTACGGATATTACGATGCAAAGCAGCCGAAGGTCACCTCCGGAGTATTGCACTTCAACGAGGGGGAGGGTGTCCGTCTGAACTGGACGAAATTGCAAGAATTTGCCACCTTCAGCGCGGATAAAACTTATACGCTGACCTTTGACGTCACCGTCACCGATTTCGGGGACGATGCAACGGTTTCGACCTCCGACAAATCCGACAAAACGTGGAACCGGGAAGTTTTCTTCGGTCCCGCAGGATACTATAATCAGATCGAAATGCGCAGCGGAAGAACGGCAAACGATACCGGATCTTCTCCCAAGCCTCTGGGGATCCGTGCCGGCAACGTGGACGGCGGGTCCACCGAAGCGTGGGCAGACGTCAGCCTCTATACGGAAAATACCGTTTATTCCTGCACCGTTCAATGGATTCCCGCACAGAAAAAGATTGCCACCACCGTGAAAAACGGGGATACCGTAATCATTCAGGGTTACCGTACCAACGATAATTACGCCTCGGTGAACAAATACATGAATTCTTTCGTTTGGCGTTGCGAGGACGGTGCTTTCGAATTGGATAACGTTGTTCTGACCGACGGAACCAATACCTACGTGCAGAATTTCGAATCCTCCAACGGTATGGCAACCTCCGGACTCTGGGGTCTGGAAGACGTGGTGAAGACCGATGCCGTTGCCCCCGTATTGGAAAACGGCGTTATGAAGATGACCGATAAAAGCAGCGTTCGCTTCAATTGGACGAAGGTTTCCGGCGTGGGTGGGTTCGATCCCGCAAAGGTCTATACCTTCGAATTTGATTTTAATATTACCGACAGCGGCGACGGAAGCCTTTGGAATACCAAGAATTACACCCGTGCGCTTTACGTTGCCTTCGGGGGATATTACACCGTTCTGGAAATGAACAGTACCGACGGACTGGTAAAATGCCCCGACAACGCCTCCGATACTTATACGGAAGCCAAATACGCAAAGCAGCCCCTTCATTGTAAGATCGTCTGGGAAGGCAGCGTATTCTCCGTTGCCGTTTCCAACGGTGCAGGGGAGACTCTCTTTACCGGGACGAGAACGAACAGTGACTTTACCGATATGGTGGTGCAGAGCGGGGCGATGACCAATCTGGTGCTTCGTTGCGAAGATGGCGCCGTGGAAATCGACAACTTCAAATTTACGGCGGTGAACAGTCAGGTGCTTCAGACCACCGATCTTGCCATTGCCGACGGAACCCAGGCCGTCTACAAAAACGTGATCAATTACAACGGATCGGACAAGGTTTCGGTCAAACTGGGGGCAAGCGAACTGTTCTCCGTCGGCCCCGCCGGATTGAAGGTGGGCGGAAAGGGTGTTGCCGGCGCATACGGTACCGGTGCGTATCAACTGGCCGCATGGATCAACCCCGATCAGGAAATGGTGTCGCTGGAAGTGATTCTGCCCGACGGCGGCGTGATCCGCAGAGGATTTTATACCCTTTTGGGCGGGGATCGGATCTCCGTCTATTCCACCAATGAAAGCGCCGCAGCCGGAGCAACTCTGACCTATGGAGCAATCTCTCTTACGGATTACGAGCTGCCCACCGAAGAACCGCAATATACCGGCTTTAACGCCAACGTATACAATCTGGTCTCTTCCTTCTCCGACGCCGCCACGACCCGTGCCTTTGCCTGGACGGCCCAGACCTCCTTCCTTGGGGAAGACGCTATGGCCTTGCGCTACCGTCCTTCCGGTGCCACCCAATGGACCGTGGTGGATGCGGTAAAGGAAGCAGAGCCTATGGATACTGCGGACGAGGATTATTTCAAGTGCGATCTTTCCGGATTGACGGCAAACACCGCGTACGAATATCAGATCGGGAAAAAGGACTCCACCGCCGAGGGCGATTGGAGTAAGATCTATTCCTTCAAAACCGCTTCCGGGTCGGAGGATTCCTTCAACTTCCTGGCCGTGGGGGATACCCAGGGCATTACCTGGGACGGAACCGAAAAATCCGTCAAAGGATTTATGTTTGCCAAAACGGCTCTGGATCTTGCCTTCTCCGAGGTTTCCGATCCTGCCTTCCTTTTCCATGCAGGTGACGTGGTGGAAACCGGCAGCGACAAGGCTATGTGGAATATGTATTTCAAGGCCTTGGGCGAGCACGGGGCAAGCACTCCTCATTTTGCAACCCTCGGGAACCACGATGCGTGGATCTACGGAAATCCCTTCTATTTCGATCTCCATTTCAATCATCCCGACAACGGCGGGACTGCCGCTCTTGATCCTGCGCAGATCAATAAGATCACCAATTCCAACCTTCTCAACGTGGCAGGTCAGGCCGACGAAACCGTCTATTCTTACGACTACGGCAACGCCCACTTTATCGTTCTGAATACCGGCGCTTACTGTGCCGACGATCAGTATCTTCTGGAAGCACAGCGGCAATGGCTGATCGACGATCTGGAAGCCAATAAAGACGCCGAATGGACGATCATGCTCTTCCACGAGCCGGTCTATCACCGCCTGGGCGGAAGCGAAAGCAGACCCTGGCTCTACGACGTTATCGAAGGCTACGGTGTGGATCTGGTCCTGCAGGGGCATTCTCACCTCGTTACCCGTACCTATCCCATGAAGAACGGTGAAATCGTTACCAAGACCCTTACGGATACCATTCCCAAGGGTACCGGGACGATTTACGCCACCCTCGGCTCCACGGCGCTGAACCACGACGGAACGTCCGATACCGCCCACGTGGAAGAAATGTTCAGCATCACCACCCCCCAGCTGACCCAGCCCACCTATACCGCAGTTTCCGTGGAAAACGATCAACTGGTGGTTACCGTGAAGCAGGCCAACGGACTGGTCGTGGATCAGTTTACGATTGTTAACGATGATTCCGACCTGGGCTCCTCCGATCAGGATTTGTCGGTCAATTTCACCGAGGTTACCACCGCCGGAACCGTGTATTCTCTCGATATGATCTGGGAAAACAGTGATCTGTCCTTCGATTACGTGGCCGGCACCCAGGGCGCCTGGAATCCTGCGGATCATACCTATGCGGAGACCTCTGACGCCGGCTGGGAGGACGACGATCTGAAGGTGACCGTGGTCAATCATTCCAACGCCGCCGTTAAGGTCTCCATGGCGATCACCGACGGCAACGCCGAAGACGGTCTGACCGTCACCTCCGACAAGACGACCGAAACCCTGGCCACCGCCGAGGGTACTACCTACGAAAACGCCCCCAAGGTTGACTTTACTCTCACCATCGACGGCGTTCCCACCGAAAGCGTCACCAAAGTGGCCACCGCTACCATTACGTTTGCCAAGGCAGAAACGGATCTGGCTGTAAAATATGACGATCGCTACACCTTCCCCCACGCCGTTAAATCGGTGGAAACGGTGTCCGTTACTTCCCGGAAGACCGGCACCGATACTCCGGACGAGGCCGTTATCCGGACGGATTCTCTCCGCCCGGAGGTGGGGATTGCCTGCGGCGTGGGAACGGCTAAGGTTACCCTGAAAAACGGTGAAGTTTACAACGTAACCGTCACCTCCGCTCCCATCTCCGTATTTCTGCTGATCGGACAGAGCAATACCGAGGGGTCGACCACTGGGGAATCCTCCGTGTATACGAAGGCACGTAATCAATCCATCGTCTGCGAGGAAGGCCAGATCTATTCCACCTACGGTTGGTCTACCACCAGTCATGCCACCGCCGTTGCCGGCATTACCTCCTCCGCCACCCTTCGGGTGAACAGTGCCAAGGATTTCGTTGCCGAATCCCTCACCTCCGACACCTCCCGCGGCGGCGGAAAGCTGGAATATCCCCTGAACTCTCTGTCGGAAGGGAAATTGGGCAAGGTCGGCTTTGACAGTGGGCTTGCCTGGAATTGGAACGCTCTGACCGGAGAAAAGGTCTGGGTCGTCAACTGCGGTGCCGGAAGCACCACGATTGAGGTCTGGCAGCCCGATTACGACGATACCGGAAAAACCTCCTCTACGGAAGTGAACCACTACAAGATCTGCGTGGAAGTAATGGAAAACGTCCGTGCCACGATGGATTCGGAGGTCGCCGCCGGCCATTACGAGTTGAAGAATTTTGCGTATTTCTGGCTCCAGGGTGAAAGCAATAAAAACACCTCCAAGGACGATTATCTGAATATGTTCGAAAATCTTCACACCGGCCTGAAGGAAGATGTGAAATTGACCGGAGATAAGGCTCTGGAGGGCGGCGGGATCGTTATGGTTCGAGCCTTTACTCAGAATCCTGCCACCGATACCCAGGATAACGGCCCCCGCCTGGCGCAGAAGGAAGCTGTCGCTGCCACAACCGGCGTTTTTGCTGACGTCTTTCTGGCCTGCGAAAACAACGATCTGTGGACTTCCGATGCCAAGGTAACGGAATATTGGAACGGCCGGTATCCCAATTCCGAATATCCCTTCTCCGTTCATTCTCAGGCTTACGTGAATCCCGTGAACGTTTCCACGGTGCACACCGGCGTTCACTATCTCCAGCCCGGTTACAACGAAATCGGTATCGTTTCTGCTCAGGGCGCCTACGCCGCATTGCGATAACGCTATGTATTCCGGCGCAGGGTTACTTTTTCAATTTCCAATTGGCAAGGCACAAAATCAAAGGACGATGCGCTCCCATCGCCCCTTCCCCTACCATAGGGGAAGGGGGACCGACGCCAACGGCGACGGAAGGGATTGCCCCTGCGCAAATGTTACTTCCCTCCCCGCCGAAATCGGTGATGTCCGCCTGACGGCGAGTGAAGTTGCTTCACAGTGAAGTTTGCCTGACGGCAAGTGATGTTCGCCTTGCGGCGAAAGACCGCCCCCTCCACAACCCCAACGCAAGAAAAGCGTTGGCCTCCGCTTTCTTTTTGGTTCTTTTTCTTTCTCGTGAAAGAAAAAGAACACCGTACCCCCCGTACCCCAAAACAATGAAAATATAAATCAAAAAAGGAGAAAAACACTATGAAAAAGCTTGCAACCATCCTTCTCGCAACCGTCTTCGTCGCCACCCTGTCCCTGGCCTCCTTCGCCGCCACCGTTCCTTCCTCCGAAGGGAGAGACCTGGCCGTCGGTTACACCGACATGACCGCCACCGGCACCGTCTATTCCGTCACCATCGCTTGGGACGACGACCTGGCCTTCGACTACACCGCCGCCACCCAGGGCGCCTGGAATCCCGACAACCACACCTATGGCGAAACCACCGGCGCTCAGTGGACCGACAACGACGTGAATGTCACCGTCACCAACCACTCCAATGCCAAAGTGACCGCCACCCTGGCTCTGTCCGATAAGGCTGACGGCTTCACCTTCACCGGCGAAGGCACCGAAACCCTTAATTCCGCCGTCGGCACCGCCGTGAACGAAGCCCCCGCCGTCACCTTCACCGTCACCGTTTCCGGCACCCCCACCGCCGCCGTCGCCAAGGTTGCCACCGCCACCGTCTCTCTGGCCGCCGCGCAGTAATCTGCGGTAAACAACGAAATAACCGAGGCGCTCCGCTATACCGGTCTGAACCGGAAAAAGGGAGCAATGGAAAAGCCTTCTGCGGTTTTATGATACCGCAGGAGGCTTTTTTAGCAGACGAATTATTGGATTTGCAGGATCGTCAGGTGCGCGGAGACGGAGCGGGCGCCGCCGTCCCCGTCGTCAAAGCCATGGTATCTGTTCAACAGAATTCCTCCTCGTATTCGGTTTGCACTCCATTATACGCGGTTTCGACGCCCTTTGAGCCCGTCTGCCGGGGAATCCCTTCCCCGGGCGCTCCCCTCCCAAATTTCGAAAAAAAGCGAAACAACGCCGGATATTTTCCGATTCCTATTGAAAAAACAATATCATTTCCCAATTCAAAGCTTTTAGAAGAGGTTATATAGCGAATGTTATTTAGTTGTTCTTTTGTTTTAATGATATAAGGATCTGAATAAGTTCCCTGTCCAGAAGCAAAGAGAGTATTTTGCGTATTCGTCGAAGGCGAGTTGCTTGTGGTGGTGTTTGATTCTATATCTGTGGTCGATTCTATTGTGGTATTCGTGGTAGTAGTCTGTGAGGGGTTGTCCGTGGTTGTTCCGATCAATACTGGGATAGTTTATGTCAAAATCCGTTTCTGTGTAAAATTTATCGGACGTTACGTCTGATTCGGTATAAAAATTGTCCGATTTCGTATCTGATTTATAAAAAAAGTCGTCAGTTCTGGTGTTCTGGTCGGTATGAAAATCATCCGTTCCCGTGTCCGGGTCAAGATAAAAATCATCGGATCCCGTGTCTTAATCTGTATATGAATCGGTTGGAATATCAATATCCGTCGCATCTCCGAAGTTTTCATAGCTCGAGTTTGTTGCGGAGGATTTGTTTTCTGTAAAATCCGAACCGGAAACTGACGTGAGGGGGCATTTCTGTCTTCCAAAGCGTAGTTTTTGTAAAGAAAAACCGTCGAAAAAATAGCCGCAGTAAATGAAATACATACCAAAAAGGCGATGGCAGAATTTCGTTGCCACCGTCCTATGATTTTTATGGGTTTTAAAACAGTCTTTTTCGTCAATATGGTTATGCAATGGATGCAAAATCTTGCTTCGTCAAGCAATTTCGCACCGCAATTTGGACATTGTTTCATTTTTACCCCAACGTTTCACATTTGTACTGAAAAGGTAAAGTGTTTACTTCCGGAACGGTCAACTTTTTGCAAATACCGTAAATAATGATGCTGTCTGCCGGAATTTTGGCGTATAACGGTGCGTAGCCTGCGGTTTTCAACAGGGTCTGCACTTAGTCCAACGTCAGGTTCATACTTAATGCCAAGCAAAGCAGTTTTTTTCGCTCCGGAATACGGACGCCGGAGAAAATCTGATACCCGTAGACTTCACTCAATTCTGCTCTCCGAATAATTTCGGATTTCTTCATCCCCGATTCTTCCGCAAATTTACACAGTTGTTCTGCCAAGGTTTTCGATACCATGTAAGACTTGTTTTCATCATAAAAAGTTTTAAAATTGTTGCATAATTGCAACGCTTCCACAATTTCCCCGTATTTCGCATCGTAAACCCCTCTTCTTATTCTGCTTGCATAATACATTGTACAAGATTTCGACAATTTGTCAATATGTTGTCAGCATAGTAATTTATTCCAATCGTCCCCTTTTTATCTTAACAATCATTTTTAATTATGACATAATTAAAAATGCCAAACAAACAAAATACGACAGAATACGGGTGTGTTTTTTTTGAAAGAATAACTTGCCCTTTTTGTGCATACTTAAATGCGTATTGGATAATGTGTAAAACGCAAATTCTATTTACGTGTTCAGGTATGCTTTGCGCCCTTGCCGTATTATAGTTTGTTTGGCGACAACTGGGGTTTGCGTTTTCATGTGTCAACTTCGGTTGGCGCATTTTTTATTTTTAGAGAAAAAAGAAGAAATTCTACGTCGTTTTCCCTTTTTTCACAATTTTTTACCAATTTCTATGCTGCCAGCATATGACTTTTCGTTTTAAATATGCTATACTATAATCAGTAATTCTGCATACCAATGGTTTATTGTTTACGCAGGTTCAGAAAGGAGAATAAAAATGAAACAAATCAGAACAGGTCGAACATGGAAAAAGGTCCTCGGTGGAATCGGCGGTTGTCTTGCGGTGTGTCTTGTATCTGCCCTTGTGACGGTCTTGATTCATGGAGGTGCCTTTTCTTCCGGCGGAACGGAAGAAAACCTTACGGCGTATGATCTCGCCGTGGAAAACGGTTATCAAGGAACCGTGGAAGAATGGCTCATGTCCCTTGCCGGAGAAAACGGCCCCAAGGGAGACGTAGGTTCTTCTGCCTATGAATTGGCGGTATCCAACGGTTATAACGGAACGGTGGAAGAGTGGCTCTCCTCTCTCATCGGCGTACCCGGAAAAGACGGAACCGATGGAAAGAATGGCACGAACGGCAAATCCGCCTATGAACTTGCGGTGGAAAACGGCTATCAAGGAACTGAAACGCAATGGCTCACATCTATCGTCGGGAAAGACGGTCTGAATGGTAAAGACGGTGTCAACGGTGTCGACGGAAAATCTGCTTACGAATTGGCAGTAGAAGCCGGATATGCCGGAAATTTGTCGTCTTGGCTCACGAGTCTTACCGGTGCGGACGGATCCAGCGCATATGATGTCGCCGTGGAAGAAGGTTATACCGGAACCAAGGCGCAATGGCTTGCATCTCTTGTTGGAGAAGCCGGTGCTGTTGGTGCAACCGGTGCGGAAGGAAAATCTGCTTACGAATTGGCTTGTATTGCCGGATATGACGGAGATCTTCAATCTTGGTTATCTTCTCTCGTTGGTGCGAAGGGCGATAAAGGTGATACCGGCGCTCAAGGAATCCAAGGGGAAAAGGGCGATAAAGGTGACACCGGCGCTCAAGGTATCCAAGGTGAAAAGGGCGACAAGGGTGACACCGGCGCTCAGGGGATTCAAGGTGAAAAGGGCGACAAAGGTAATACCGGTGCCCAAGGAATCCAAGGTGAAAAGGGCGACAAGGGTGACACCGGTGCTCAGGGTATCCAAGGTGAAAAGGGCGACAAGGGTGACACCGGTGCTCAAGGGATTCAAGGTGAAAAGGGCGATAAGGGTGACACCGGTGCCCAAGGGATCCAAGGTGAAAAAGGCGACAAGGGTGACACTGGTGCCACAGGTCTGTCCGCTTTTGAATTAATGCAATCTCAAGGGTATCAAGGAACTCTGGAAGAATGGCTGGCGTCACTCGTGGGAGCAAAGGGAGACAAAGGCGATAAAGGTGATAAGGGCGACAAAGGTGACACTGGTGCTCAAGGAATTCAAGGTGAAAAGGGCGACAAAGGTGACACCGGTGCCCAAGGGATCCAAGGGGAAAAGGGCGACAAAGGTGACACCGGCGCCCAAGGTAATAAAGGTGACAAGGGCGATAAGGGTGACACCGGCGCTACCGGTTTGTCTGCTTATGACTTGGCGAAACAGCAAGGTTATACCGGAACTCTTGACGAATGGCTCGATACGTTGATCGGAGCAAAAGGCGACAAGGGCGATAAAGGCGACAAGGGCGATAAAGGCGACAAGGGCGATAAAGGCGACAAGGGTGATAAAGGCGACAAGGGTGATAAAGGCGACAAGGGTGATAAAGGTGATGCCGGTTCTACCGGTGCCACCGGACTTTCCGCCTATCAAATTGCAGTAAATAACGGTTTTGATGGTGATGAAGCCACTTGGCTTGCCTCTCTGAAAGGTGCCGCCGGAGAATACGGTGCAGACGGGAAATCTGCTTATGAATTGGCATACGAAAACGACCCCACCGTCGGCGATCTAGCCACTTGGCTCACGTCTCTTCACGGCGCAAAGGGTGAAAAGGGCGACAAGGGTGATAAGGGAGATCGGGGCGATGCCGGAAAATCTGCTTACGAGTTGGCATACGAAATCGACCCCACCATCGGAACTTTGGAACAGTGGCTCGCATCTCTCGTTGGTCCTCGAGGGGAACCGGGTGCGAAAGGTGACGTTGGTCCCGCCGGTCTTTCTGCCTATCAGTTGGCAAAGGAAAATGACCCCACCATCGGTACGATTGACGAATGGTTGGCCTCTCTTGTCGGTGCGGACGGACAACCCGGTGCCGCCGGCAAATCTGCCTACGAATTGGCGAAAGAAAAAGATCCTTCCATCGGAACCATCGAAGAATGGCTTTCTTCTCTGAAAGGGGAGACCGGTGCGAAAGGTGATACCGGGGCTACAGGGAAATCCGCTTACGAACTGGCAAAAGAATCCAACCCTAACGTGGGTACTGTTCAAGAATGGCTTCTGTCTCTCCGGGGTGCAGACGGCAAGTCTGCTTATGAATTGGCGTACGAAGCCAACCCCAACGTGGGAACCCTCACCGAATGGCTCGCATCCCTGAAAGGTGAAAAAGGGGACAAAGGCGATAAGGGTGACACCGGCGCCCAAGGTCCTCAGGGTGTCCAGGGCGTCCAAGGTGAAAAGGGTGAAACCGGCGCAACCGGACCTCAAGGAGAAACCGGCGCCACTGGACCTCAAGGTCCCAAAGGAGAAACCGGAGCCACCGGACCTCAAGGTGTTCAAGGTGTTCAGGGGCAAACCGGTGAAACCGGAGCCCAAGGTCTCTCTGCCTATGAGATTGCCGTGAAAAACGGTTTTGAAGGCACCGAACAGGAATGGCTCAATTCCCTCGTCGGCAGAAGCATCTCTAAAGTAGAAATCGTAGAGGGGCATCTTGTTGTCAGTTACACGGATGGTACAAGCGATGATTTGGGCTTAATTTCCAGTGGGACTACGGAAGATACTTCCATTCTGAAATATATCATGCTTGCTGACGGAACTTATGGGGTTACTGCCGGCGGCGGTGCAAAAGACGTTGCGGTAATCAACATTCCTGCTACTTATAATGGTGTTGCAGTTACTCAAATCCAGGCAAATGCATTCCAAGGATTTACGAACCTACAAAAGGTGGTTCTGCCTGAAAGTCTCAAAATCATTAAAGATAATGCCTTTGATGGTTGTGTGGATTTGTCTGACATCGAATTTCCTGCCGGTTTAGAAGAGATTGGAGTGTATTCATTCCAGAATTGTACGAGCATTACGTCTATTACAATACCTGCAAGTGTCGCGTTTATTGGAAAATATGCTTTTAATGGATCAGGTTTGATAAGTGCGGTTTTGGAAGAAACTACAGGGTGGGTTACATTTACAGATACTGTAATTGGTTCTGGTCTGAATGGCTCTAGTAAATTTTCTGTGAAAAACTTTACGGTGACATATACTCCGGGTACGACTTCAGAGACAACCAAAACCGTCAAGATTAGTGACAGTTCCATTGCTGCTAAATGTCTGAAAGGTCCTTATGACTGTTCTATTTATGTTTCATATTACGGTGGTAGTGGTAGTTGCGTATGTACATTAAAATATTATGCTTATGATTGGACTCGATCTTAAGGATAGATTAGATAGGCTATTCACAATTTGAAGTTTAGAGAAATATAGAAATTAGAGGTGTGTAGATAATGGATTTAAATTTTGATGCAAACATAGTTTTTAATAATCGCTTGGCAGAAAGCCTGGGGCTTATCAAATATCGGGACATTATTGAAACCGTAGGGAGCATAAACGTTTCTGAAAATGCCGATTTTCAAAAAACATTTAATGGTTTTTATGTAGTCAGACGAAACGCGGAATGGAGAAAGGTCTATTACGACTTGTTTGAACAAGTGAAAACAGGTGCCCCGACCTTTGCAAGTATTCTAACCCATTTATACGAACATACCGGAAACATTGAAGCGTCCTTTTCCAGTAAGATGCTTGCGTCTATTTTTCCGGACAAACCCATTTGGGATCAATACGTTCTTCAAAAATTGAGTCTGAAATTAGTTGGCTCAACCAAGCAAGAACGATTAAAAAATGCCATTGTTCTTTACTCTGATATTGAAAAATGGTATGATGACTTCTTGAAAATAGACAAAGCAAAAGAATGTATCGAAGTCTTTGATCGTGTTCTGCCGGATTATAAGGATATATCAAGCATCAAGAAAATTGATTGTATTCTTTGGAGTATTCGATAATCTGCATGGCTTGAGTTCATATTCCGATTTTGCAGTCATGGCCACCGATTCTTCCGGTGGTCATGACTTTTATATTATTCCGATATTTTTATAAATATTATTCCGATAACCTTGACATTGTTCCGATGATGTGGTATAATAGTTTCGGAGAGGAGATGCTTTCTATGTATATGACCGTAAAAGAAGCCGCTGCAAAGTGGGGAATTTCTGACCGTCGTGTTCGGATTCTGTGTAGTGAGGGGAAGATTCCCGGCGCTTTTCAGCAGGGCAGAGGCTGGAAGATTCCCGCAAATGCGGTGAAGCCGGCGGACGGACGCTATAAGGCGTCGGAATCCTTGCTGGAAATCATTGATCAAAAGAAAAAAGAATTGGATTCTCGCCGTCCTTTGACGGAAGGAGAAGTCGCACGGCTGAATGAAGATTTTGCCATTGAATATACCTATAACTCCAATGCCATAGAGGGCAATACCCTGACGTTGCGGGAGACCGATATGGTCCTGCGGGGCCTGACCATCGACCAAAAGCCCCTCAGGGAGCATATGGAAGCGGTGGGGCACAAGGAGGCCTTTGATTACGTCCGTGAACTGGTGCAGGAAAGTGCGTCTTTAACGGAGCGTACCGTTCAGCAGATTCATTTTCTCGTGCTTGCGGATAAAAAGCAGGATCGGGGCGTTTATCGCCGCATCCCCGTGCGGATCATGGGGGCATTGCACGAGCCGGTGCAGCCCTTTTTGATTCAACCCGAAATGGAGCGGCTGATGGCTCGTTATGCGGAAAGTGCGGAGCATATTATCACAAAACTGGCGCGGTTCCATATCGAATTTGAAGGCATACACCCCTTCATCGACGGCAACGGCAGAACCGGTCGGCTTCTGGTCAATCTGGAGCTGATGAAGGCCGGATTCCCTCCCATCGACATCAAATTCACCGACCGCAAGGCCTACTATGACGCCTTCGACGCCTACTATGGCAAAAAAGATCTCTCTCCCATGGAAAAGCTCTTCGCAAGCTATGTCGATGAGAGATTGGATCAGTATTTGCATATTATGCAGAAATAATAGAGAACGATGGAGAACGTATTATACTGTCGTTCGTTTCCCCGAGAAAGAATCAGACAAACGGAGTGTTTTTCAAACGATTTGCAGAGTGTTCTGTTTTTTCTTAAGCAAAACGATAAAACTGTCGATGAAGCTGATGCCGAATCTGCTGTTTTTCAGGGAAAAGCAACGGATTGGTGAATGATTTGCTATTTAAGAATTGAACAAAAAAGAGAAGTTCTGTTGTGAAACAGAGCTTCTCTTTGCGTTTGCACGTTATTCGGTTTCGCTGTCCCGGAGGGGAACGGATATGCGGGAAATGGCAGTTGCAACGCGTCTTGCCGGGGGCGTTGCGTTTGTAAAACAATTTTTGATCAAGCGAAAAGAGCTTGAACCGTTCATTTCAGCCGGACGAGTCATAAGATTTATATATCATTTATTTGGAAAAAGTTTTCAATCGCCCCCTTGCACAACGAGGGGTTCTGTGATATAATTATAATGTAGTTTTATGCGCTGTCGCAGAAAACGGAATCCATCGCCCCCCCCTGTAACTACTGTCTTGAAAGGACTTACGATTATGAAATTAGGTATCGTGGGGCTTCCCAACGTGGGGAAGTCCACTCTGTTCCACGCCATCACCAACACCAAGGCGGAGGCGGCCAATTATCCCTTCTGCACCATTGAGCCCAACGTGGGCGTGGTGGCGGTGCCCGACGAGCGGCTGGACGTGCTGGCCGAGATGTACGACCCCGAAAAATACACCCCCGCCATCATTGAATTCGTGGATATTGCGGGATTGGTCAAGGGCGCCAGTAAGGGCGAAGGGCTGGGGAATAAATTCCTGTCCCACATCCGGGAGGTGGACGCCATCCTCCACGTAGTGCGTTGCTTTGAAGACGGAAACATCGTCCACGTGGACGGTTCCGTGGATCCGCTGCGGGATATCGAGACCATCAATATGGAACTGATCTTTGCCGATATGGAGGCGGTGGACAAGCGCATTCTGCGGGCAGAAAAGGAAGCCAAGGGCGACAAGAAGATGCTGGTGGAGGTAGACCTGTTCAAGCGGGTCAAGGCGGTTCTGGAGGCGGGGCAGTGCGCCCGCACCATGGATCTGACCGACGACGAGGCGGCCACCGTGGCTTCTGCCAATCTGCTGACCATGAAGCCGGTCATCTACGTGGCCAATATGGCCGATTCCGCCTTTGATCTTACCTCGCCCCAGTATTTGGCGGTGGAGGAATTTGCCAAAAGCGAGCATTCCGAGACCCTGCCCATCTGCGCCCGGATCGAAGAAGAGATCTCCGAGCTGGAGGACGATGAAAAGGCCATGTTCCTGGAGGATATGGGGCTGACCGAAAGCGGGCTTGCCCGTCTGATCAAAAAATCCTACGCCCTTCTGGGGCTGATCAGTTATCTCACCGCCGGCCCCCAGGAGGTTCGTGCCTGGACCATCAAGCGGGGCACCAAGGCTCCCCAGGCCGCCGGGAAGATCCATTCCGATTTCGAGCGGGGCTTCATCCGTGCGGAGGTGGTATCCTTCGCCGATCTGACCGCCTGCGGCACCTATACCGTCGCCAAGGAAAAGGGGCTGGTGCGCTCCGAGGGGAAGGAATACGTCATGAACGACGGCGACGTGGTTCTGTTCCGCTTCAATGTCTGATTTCAGGAAGGGGCCGGCCCCCAAAAAGCCGGAAGCGGGATTTCCCACCAAGGCTCTGACCGGGAAAAAGCGGGCCATGAAGGGATCGGTTCAGTTAGCGCCCGTGCCTGCGGTGCTGGTCACCTGTGCCGACGGGGAGCGATCGGATATCGTCACCGTGGGGTGGACGGGCATCGTCTGCACCCACCCGCCCATGACCTATATTTCTCTGCGCCCCGAGCGGTATTCCTACGGCATCATCAAAAAAACCGGGGAATTCGTCATCAATCTGCCTCCCGCCACCCTGGCGAAGGAGGTAGACCTCTGCGGCATGAAGTCGGGTCGGGATCTGGAGAAGTTTTCCGCCTGTAACCTGACGCCCATCCCCGCAAAATCGGTTTCCGCCCCCCTGCTGGCCGAGGCGCCTCTGTCGCTGGAATGCAAGGTGAAGCAGGTGATCCCCCTGGGAAGCCACGATATGTTCCTGGCGGAGATTGTGACGGTAGACGCCGACGAGGCTCTCTTCAATACGGAGGATCGCCTCTGCATGGAAAAGGCCGGCCTTATGGCCTACGCCCACGGCGCCTATTACACCCTGGGCAAAAAGCTGGGGCTGTTCGGATTTTCCACCAAAAAGAAGAAAAAGAAGCCCCGGAAGGAAGTTCAGAATCGATAAAAAGAGGGTGTCGGCGAAGAGTAGTCGCCGGCACCCGTTGGTTTTTTATCAGAGAATTTCGTGTCCCTTGCCGTCAATCACCACGACGATGCGGATTTCCTTTTCGTATCGGCCGTCATCGTAATGCTTGAAATCCGTCAGAACCTCAAGAAGCTTTTTTGCGGAGTCCGGGAATTTGTTTTCCAGCGAAATCAGCCCCCGGATTTCGATATTGACGGGGCGGCCCAGCAGATCGGTCAGGCAATCCCAAAGGGCAGACCAGTTGCCGCCGTAATAATCCGGAAAATCCAGTGCTTCTTTCAGAATTTGGTGAATTTCCGAGAAATGGTGTACGTTGCTGAAATCGATTACGTATAAATTTTTATATTGGAACGTAGAAATCTCCTCCCTTGCCGTTTGTATTATTATAACATACGAAAAGAAAATTGTCAATTCGACCGTGAGGTGTTGACAAAACGGGGGAAGAGGTGTATAATAAAAAAGGAATATTATTTGTTTTGAACGGGAGAGAAAGCACATGATCCAGTTTGATCACGTATCGGTAATGAATCTGGAAAACGCCATCCGGGGGGCCCGCAATCCCATGTCCTCCTGGGACAAGTCGGACAGTTATTATAACGACGACGGCGAATATATTTTGGGGGAGGCCGACCTGGGGCTGGCCTGCCGTCTTGCCAAGGCGGGGAGCGACCACCGGAAATTTATCCGGCAGATCTTCGTTTCGGTGGATATTACGGCGCCCCTTTATTGGTGGAAGGAATTTGATACTTATAAGGTAGGCACCGTGGCCAATTCCACCTCCACCATGCACAAGATCCATTCCAAGCCCATCACGGCGGAGGATTTTTCCGTGGATCACCTCACCGAAGAATCCGCAAAATTCTTCGGCATCATCGTGGAATATCTGGAATCGGTCCGGCTGGAATATATGGCCACCAAGGACAAGGCCTATTGGTACGATCTCATTCAGATTCTGCCCGAATCCTATAACCAGACCCGCACCGTGACCATGAATTACGAAAATCTGGTCAATATGTACCACGCCCGCAAAACCCACAAGCTGGAGGAATGGCACGCCTTCTGCGACGATTTCGTCTTAAAGCTGCCCTACGCCAAAGAGCTGATCGTCATCAAGGAAGAAGAATAACTCCGGATTGCAGGGAGGCAACGGTATGGACGACCGCTATAAATGGTTTACCTATTTTTCGGATTGCCACGACGAGGCCTATCTTGGGGGAAGCCTGTTTCCCCTGGACCGGGATCCCCGGTTTTACGAGGAGGATCGGGCGGTATTCGGCAAGGATCTGATCATCAGCCCCTCCTGCGATCTGCCCTGGTTTCAGATCGTGAAATGGGGAGAGGATCGCTGGGAGCCGGGATTGCGCCGCAAGCAGCGGGTCGATAAGGGGAGCGTGTTTCATTTCTTATACGGGGGGAAATGCACCGTCAACGGCCGTCCCGTCTCTTCGGGGCAGGTTTTCATGACCTCCAGCCTGGTGCCCTACGATATGGAGGGCGACCCCGACGATCCGCCCCGCTATTATTGGATTCAGCACAAAAGCGGCTCCGATCTTCTGCCCCGCAACGGCACCGTCCGCTGGGAACAGGACGTGGCCTTTTTCGATTTCTCCCATTGCTACGAGGAGGTCTGCCGCCTTCTGCGGAAGGGGTTGTTTCTCTCCGGGGATTTCTTTTACATTGCCTACGGGCTGAACGGACTGATGTACGAGATCTTCAGCCGCATCAGCACCGCCAAGGGATCCCGCCGGGACGAGCGCTCCCCCTACGTCCGCCGGGCGCTGGACTATATTCATCGCCATTACAGCGAGGATATTTCGGTCAATTCCATCGCCGACGAGCTGTTTATTTCCCGCACCCACCTGCGCCGCCTTTTTCTGCGGGATCTGGGCATTACCCCAAAAGAGCAGATCGCAAAATGCCGGGTGGAGGCCGCCGTGGCGCTGATGGGGACGGCGCCGGAGCTGTCTATGACCCGTCTTGCCGCCGCCGTGGGATATCCCAGCTATTCCCAGTTTATTCAGGCCTTCCGCAAGATCTACGGCTGCACCCCGGGGGAATACCGGGCCGAGGCCGGCAATTGAATCAAAAACAGGGTTCTTTCTCATAGCGTTTTCTGTGAGAAAGACCTTTTTTTATTTCTTTTTTGCAAAAAAACGCAGATTATTTGAATTTTTTTTCATTCGAAAATCTTTGCGGTTGACGGATTTTTTGTCGATCGAGCCGCCTCCCGGGGACGCGGCGAAAAAAAATGTTCCAAATCTAAAACAATTGGGCTGATTTCCGTATTGATTTCCCCGGGGGAAATATGATACAATAGAATCAGAACAGTGCCGCCTTTTTTCGGCGTGCCAAAAATAAGAGGAGGAATACCCATGAAAAAAAGATCGATCGTTGCAATTGCGATTGCATTGATCCTCGGTCTGGCTCTGGCCGTCCTGCCTTTGGCGACCCAGGCCGCAAAGACCGACGTTCCTTCGGCGAATCCCGTATCCGTCTGGGACGGGACCAGTAAGAGCACCTCGCTGTCCACCGACGGTAGCGGCGCCTTCCTGATCCAGTCTGCTGCGGATCTGGCGTATTTTGCCGACTCCGTAAACGGAGGGAACAATTACGATAAGAAGACCGTGAAGCTGACCACCGACATCCGGTGGAACGACGTCACGAACTTCGCTTCCTGGACCAAGACTACCACCGGTCTGAACCAATGGACCCGGATCGGGAATAACTGGAGCCGCGTGTTTGCCGGGACCTTCGACGGTCAGGGGCACACCGTTTCCGGGATTTATTACGTATACACCACGTCTTCGGGCGGCGGTGACCAGGCCCACGGCTTCTTCGGAAACCTGATCGGCACGGTCAAAAACCTGAACCTGAAGAATTGCTATTTCGACGGAACCAACGGCCAGTGGGCCACCAAGATCGGCGCCATTGCCGGTCTGACCCAGTGGGGCAACCCCACCATTGACAACTGCCACGTGGTCGACACCGTCGTCGACGGCTCCGGTAAGGTGCACGTCGGCGGTCTGGTCGGGACTCCCTGGGCGGACGCTGCGACGTTCACCCTGACCAACTCCTCCTTCTCCGGGACCGTGAAGGCCGCCTCCTATGCCGGCGGTCTGGTCGGTCGCTCCGGTGCGCAGAAGTTGACGATTGATAAATGTACCTTTAACGGAACGATTGCTCTGACCGGCGAAAGCAACGGCGGGATTATCGGTTACTTTGATCCCGGCACCAAAGGCTCTGAGTCTACCGTTTCCAACTGCGTCGTTTCCGGCACCATCAGCGGCGGCAGCCACGGCATCGGCGGCATCGTCGGTACCACCAACGCCGGCGTGTATAGCGGAAACAACGTGAACGAAAAGATCACCGTTACCTCCTGCGTGAATACGGCCAATATCACCGCCTCTCAGCATTTCGTCGGCGGGATCGTCGGCGGACACGGCAGAAACGGCATCACGACGACCGCGACCAACGTTCTTCTGATTGAAGACTGTCTGAATACCGGCAAGGTCACCGGCGGCACCGGAGACTGGATGCAGTATGGCGGCGGTATTCTGGGCGGCATGGAAAACGGTGCCAGCTCTACTACCATTAAGAATTGCGTCAACCTGGGCGACGTTCACATCTGGGGCTATTCCGGCGGTATTTTCGGCGGCTTCAAGTGGGAGACCGCTCAGCAGACCGCCGTGGTCTCCGGCTGCGTTAACCTCGGCACCGTCACTAGCCTGCGCGGCAACGCAGATACCGACGGCAGCTTTTTCGGGAATAAGCCCAACGCCACCACCGTCTCCAACGGCCTCGTCGCTTCGGAGGCCAACGCCGGCGTTGGCGGAAACCTCGCAACCCTTGCCGGCGTTACCGTTAAGACCAAGGCGGAGATCCTCGCTTCCACCGAACAGAATCTGGCTGCCCTCGGGCTTACCAATTGGAAGATTGCC
Source organism: Eubacteriales bacterium (assembly GCA_045543655.1). Classification (GTDB taxonomy): domain Bacteria; phylum Bacillota; class Clostridia; order Oscillospirales; family UBA644; genus RGIG995. The sequence goes on along the minus strand of JAZPXN010000055.1, from coordinate 5,129 downwards.
AACGGCACCTTCGAGCTGAAGACCCGGTACGTCCCCGGTGCGAAGACTGCGGCCGTGGACTTTGCCGCCGCCGTGACCCTGGAAGGCAAGGCCATCGCCGCCGACCAGTTCACCGTCAATCTCTTTAAGGCCAACGCCTCCTTCGTGCCCGAAGCCACCGCCCTCAGAACGGCCAAGAACGACGTCAACGGCATTGCCGATCTGGGCTCCGTGGAGCTGCCCGCCGGCACCCACTATTTCGTCATGAAGCAGGTCAAGGAGACCGTCTCCGGCTATACCTATGACGAAGGCGTTTATAACGTCACCGTCACCGTGGACGATTTCGGCAATATCATGGCCGCCTCCACCGCAAAGGTGGGCGACGCCAGTATTCCCACCTCCTTCTCCTTCAAGAATACCTATACCGTATCTCCCAGCGCTCTGAATCTTTCCGCGAAGGTCAATCTGGCCGGACGCACGCTGAAGGCGGAAGAATTCTCCTTCGCCATCTATGCCACCACCTCGGAATTCGATCCTCCCGTGACCGCTGCCCTCCAGGCAGTCAAGAACGATATTGAAGGTAACGTTTATTTCACCGACGTTCAGAATTACACCACCGCCGGTACTTACTATTATATCGTCAAGCAGCAGAGCTCCAGCGTTCCCGGCGTGACCTTTGATTCGGCGGTTTATAACGTGACCGTCTCCGTCGTTGACGAGGGCGGCACTCTGAAGGCCACCCCCTCTGCCCTTAAGGCTGGCGCCGGCGCCCCCTCCGAGATCGTTTTCGCCAACGCTTACGCCGCCGCCCCCGCGGAATACGCCCTTTCCGCCAAGGTGACCCTTTCCGGCAAGCCTCTTGCCGCCGATCTCTTCTCTTACGGTCTCTACTCCACCGGCATGAGCTTCCAGGTCTCCGGCGATCCCCTTAAGACCGCGAAGAACGCCGCCGACGGCACCGTGGATCTGGGCAAGATCTCCGTTCCCGCCAAGGGCACCTATTATTACGTGCTCAAGCAGAACGATTTTGCCGCTAAGGGCTATGAAGCGGCCGTCACCGAATATCTGATTACCGTCACCGCCGTGGATCAGGGCGACGGCACTCTGTCGGTCTCTCACACGGCCTCCAAGAAGGGCGAAGCCACCGCTTCCGCTCTGGAATTTGCCAATACCTACGAAAAACCCGTCACCCGCATTGAAAAGCCTGCCGACGCCTCGGTCTTCGACGGCACGGTCAGCGAGTCCCTGCGCACCGAGGGCGCCAAGGTTTATATCGATTCTGCCGCCGATCTGGCGAAATTTGCCGCTATGGTCTCCGGTGGTACCACCTTCGCCGGGAAGACCGTCGTTCTGAACGTGGATATCGTCTGGAACGCCACCGGCGACGCCAAGGAATGGGCTGCGGGTAAGAATCTTCCCGCCAATACCTGGTCCTGCGGCGCCTGGGGCAAGTGGTTTGCCGGCGCCTTCGACGGCAACGGCCACACCATCTACGGCCTCTACGGAAAGGCTGACAAGGATAACTTCGGCTTTATTGCCGCCGCCACCGGCGGTGCTTCCGTGAAGAACCTCGTTCTCGCCAACAGCGCCTTCGTCAGCACCAAGACCCCCAACGCCAACCTGGGCGGCGTGATCGGTACCATCTTCGCCGGGAAGGTCGTCGTGGATAACGTTTACGCGGAGGTCTTCCTTTCCGCTCCCGATTCCAACAACGTGGGCGGTATCGTCGGTTACGTCCATAAGACCACCGGCACCGATATCACCGTTTCCGACACCGTCTTTGCCGGCTCCGTGACCGGGAAGGATAACGTGGGCGGTATCGTTGGCTTTATGACCAACGCTCCCGACGACGGCACCGTTACCGGCGTAGCCAAGCTGAACAACGTTCTGAACAAGGGCACCGTCACCGGTAAGGGGAACGTGGGCGGACTTGTGGGATGCAATAACAAGCAGACCTTCGTCACCGTCAACGATTCTCTGTCCGTGGGTCTCGTGACCTACACCACGGGCGGCGCGATTTACGGTAAGTATAATACCACCACCGCTCCCACCGTCACCGACGCTTATTATCTCGACGTTTCCGCTTCTGCGCCCGGCGCCGGCCTGACCGCAACCTCCGTTTCTGCCGATAAGCTCTACGGCGACGCCGCAAAGACCAATCTGACCGGCCTTGATTTTGCCGCCAACTGGTCCGTGGTTGCCGACGACGCTCCTCTGCCCACCTCCGTCTTCCAGCTGTTGAAGCTGAACGCTGGCGCGGGCGAAGGGGAAGGCGGCGAAGGTGGCGAAGGCGAAGCCAAGCTGGAAATCGTTCTTCCCGATCCCAAGCCCTCCAAGAAGGCCTCGGTCTACGACGGCACCGTCAGCAAGAAGCTGCGCACCGAGGGCAAGACCGTCTATATCGACTCTGCCGCCGACCTGGCTTACCTGGCCAAGAAGGTCACCGAAGGCTCCGGTTATCTGGGCAAGACCATCGTTCTTACCACCGATATTATCTGGAACGTCGGCGATGCGGACAAATGGGCCGCCGGCACCGAAACCCCCAAATACTCCTGGACCTTCGGCGGCTGGAACAAGTGGTTCCAGGGCACCTTCGACGGCAACGGCCACGTGATCTCCGGTCTTTTCAACACCTCGGAAAAGGATAACACCGGCTTTATCAACGCCGTGGGCGGCAAGAGCGTCGTCGTGAAGAATTTGGTGATCGTCAATTCCACCTTCCTCCACACCGGAAAGGGCAACGCCAACATGGGTATGATCGGCGTGACCGGGGAAGGCGCGAAGGTTACCGTCACCAATTGCTACGTGGATGCCAACTTCATCTCCGCCTCCGGCAATCAGGTGGGCGGTATCATCGGCCGCGTCCATAACAAGGGCTGTGAGGCCAATATCTCCAACACCGTCTTTGCCGGTACCGTTTCCGGGAACTCCGGCGTGGGCGGATTTATCGGCCGCGCGGACTGCAACAATGCGGACGACGCCGCAAAGGTCACCGTTAAGAACAGTCTGAACATGGGTACCGTTATGGGTGCTTCCGGCGTTGCCGGCTTCGTGGGCTTCAATAACAAGGGTACCGTAACGCTGGAAAACTGCATCAACGCCGGCACCGTTTCCGGCGGTGAGGCCTCCGCCTTCTTCGGCACCGGCACCGAGCTTGTGACTCTGAAGGATTGCGTCTACGTGGCCGGTTCTGCCGAAAAAGCCACCGACGCAGACCGGAAGGACGGCGTCTCCGTCGTGGAAGCCAAGGCCATCGTGGGCGACGCGGCGGTTACCACGCTGACCAAGTTCGACTTCAAGAAGGTTTGGACTCCCGTCAGCAAGTGCTATCCCCTGCCCATCAGCGTCTATAAGCTGGTCTACGGCGCCGATCCCGAAAAGAACCCCGCCACCGGCGACTTCGTTCCCGGACTGTGCCTGGCTCTGACCGTGGTCTCTGCCGGAGCTGCGCTGCTGCTTTCCCGCAAGAGAAAGGCCTGATTCCCTTAATGATTCCGGGTAGTCTCTCCCCGTACCTTTTTCGGTCGGCAGATCGTTTTTCGCGGTCTGCCGGCCGTGTTTTTTTCGAAAAAATCGCACAAAACCGTGAAAACCCTTGCAATGCCAAGGATTTCGTGCTATACTGAAGTATCAAAAAAAGGAGGGCGCGCCGTATGATCCTTGCCATCGATCTGGGGAATACCAACACGGTGTTGGGGGGATTCGAGGGAGAGACCCTGGTCTTCACCGCCGAGATCTCCACCGATCTGACCGCTACCGCCGACGAATACGCGGGGAAAATGTTCAACGCCCTCGCCGTCTGCCGCAAGGTCCCCGAAGGGGTGGACGGAGTGATCCTGTCTTCCGTGGTGCCCCAATTGAACCGTACCCTGACCCGGGCGGTGGAAAAGCTTTTCGGCCTCTCCCCCGTGACCGTGGGCCCCGGGGTCAAGACCGGGTTGAACATCCGCTGTGACACCCCCTCCTCCGTGGGATCGGATCTTATCTGCGCCTGCGTGGCGGCCCGGGATCTGTACGGCGCTCCGGCCGTGATTCTGGATCTGGGAACCACCACCAATCTGTCGGTGCTGAACGATACCGGCGCGTTTATCGGCGTTTCCATTTGCCCCGGGGTTCTGATGGGGCTGAACGCCCTGGGAGACCAGACCGCTCAGCTGACCAAGGTCAGCCTGGACGCCCCCGACGCCACCGTAGCGAAAAATACCGCCGACGCCCTTCGCTCCGGCATTATTTTCGGTCACGCTTCGATGATCGACGGGATGCTGGATCGGATTTTTGACGAAATGGGCGGCCCCTTGCCGGTGGTCGCGACCGGAGCAATGGCCCCTGTGATCCTGCCCCATTGCCGCCACGGGATCCTGTCCGACGGCGAACTGGTGCTGAAGGGGCTTCGGATTCTGTACGAAAAAAACCGCTAAGCAATTCGTTCCCTTAGGGGATGAATATATATTTTAAAAACTGCGTTGTACCGTTTTTACGGACGACAGCAAGGAGGAAACGTCATGCAAAATACCAAAAAAATGCCCGTCCAGACCTTGGTTCTGGGGGCGATTCTGACGGCTCTCGTGGTCATCATGCAATTGCTGGGCGCCTTTATTCGCTTCGGCCCCTTCTCCATCTCTTTGGTGCTGATCCCCATCGTCATCGGGGCGGCCAAATGCGGTCCGAAGGTCAGCACCTGGCTGGGGCTCGTCTTCGGCGTGGTGGTGCTTCTGACCGATGCGGCGGCCTTCCTGGCCATCAGCGTCCCCGGGACCGTTGTCACCGTTCTTGCCAAGGGCATGGCCTGCGGGCTTGCGGCCGGCCTGATCTGCAAATACCTGGGGAAAAATCACCCCTACTGGTCGACGATTCTCGCCGCCGTTGCCTGCCCGGTGGTCAATACCGGCGTGTTTCTGCTGGGGTGCCGGCTCTTCTTCTTTGAGACGGTCAAGGGCTGGGGCGTTGCCGCGGGCTTTGAAAACGTGGGGCAGTATATGATTCTCGGTCTCGTGGGCGCCAACTTCCTTTTCGAGATGGCTTCCAACGTGATTCTGAGCCCCATCATCGTCCGCATTCTGAACGTCGGCAAAAAGAACTGATCCGAAACCAATTCTTCCCACACCTCCCCCCCACGGGGGAGGTCTCTTTTTTTGGGAGACGGGGGGAAC
>JAZPXN010000054.1:0-1613 GCA_045543655.1 Eubacteriales bacterium | reverse complement strand
CACGCTGGCACAGCTCGCCTTTGAGCGTATCACCGGCACGACCCTCCGCGAGGCCTTCCAAAAGGAGGTCGCCGAGCCTTTGGGCCTTAAACGCACCGGATTTTTCCAACCGCTGGACGAAGACCTTGTCTCTAACGCCGCGTTCGGTCACAGGCTGGCGCAGAAGGAGGACCCTGCCCACGGGTATCATTATTATCCCGAGCATGCTGCTGCGGGGCTTTGGACGACGCCCACAGAGCTTGTCAAGATCGGTCGCGCCCTTTCCGAGAGCTATCGGAAAGGAGGCCTCCTCAAAAAGAAGACCGCAAGGCGCATGCTGACGCCGGTCATGGATAGCTACGGCCTGGGCATTCAAAGCTTCCGGGGCGATATCGGCTATCATGACGGATGGAACGAGGGCTTCCTGACGACCTGGCTATTCTCACTGCGGGAGGATCTGTGCGCTGCCGTGATGATCAATCGCTCCACGGGCGAACTGGACTGGGAACAATCCTATATCGCCATCGAGCTGTTCCAAACTGTGGAGGAGGATCTGGCCGAGAAGCCGGGCAAAGATCGCCTAAAAGCCTTGTGCGGCAAATACGAGCATCCCGATGACGCCGAGATCTGCGTTGATGAGGTTTTCATGCAGGACGGAAAGTTGTACGCAAAGTTCCTCGGCGACGACGGTGAATTTACCAGTCAGCTCTATCCCATCGGGAAGAAGTCCTTCGGTCGAAAGGGCGGCTTTGCCAAGATTGTCTTCGGCAAAGACTGCCTGACCTTCAACGGGATTACCTGCAAAAAACTGTAAGGAGAATCAAACCAATGGATAAAAAAACAACAATGGAAAAACTAGCCTGTGAGTTGAATAAAAAGGACGGCTTCAACGGGGCATGGCTCTATGCCGAAAAGGGCGAGATCGTGTCCAAGGGCGTTCTCGGGTTCCGGGACCCTGAAGACACGCTGCCGATCACGGAGGACACGATCTTCCAGCTGGCTTCGATCAGCAAGACGTTCACGTCGGCGGCGGTCATGCTGCTGATGCGGCAGGGTCTTCTCAGTCCGGAGGACGAGATCACAAAGTTTTTCCCGGAGATCCCGTATCCGGGCGTGACGGTCCGGCATCTTCTGAACCACACCAGCGGAATTCCCGACTATTTTGATGACGCGGACTGGTTTATAAAAATCTGGAAGGAAGAAAAACGGGTCCCGTGCAACGACGAAATCCTCAGTTTTCTCCGTGAAACCAAAGCGAAACCATACTTTGCGCCGGGGGAAGGATTGCATTACTCCAATACCGGCTATAATCTGCTGGCACTGCTTGTGGAGCGGCTCTCCGGCGTTCCTTTCGAGGAATTTCTGCAAAAGAACATTTTTGAGCCTGCCGGGATGACCTCCACCCACTGCTGCCACATCCGCAGAGACGGCATTCCCTTTGAGAATTACGCCCGGGCAACGGTGTTCGAGGACGGCAAATACGTGGCCGACGTGGACTCCGCCGAGGACGGCGACGTGGTTGCCTTTGATGGTCTGAACGGCGACGACTATGTGTACACCAATATTTTTGATATGCTCAGATGGGACAGGGCGCTACGCGAGGGCAAGGTGCTTACTTCTGAGGAGCAGCAGAT
>JAZPXN010000053.1:0-3677 GCA_045543655.1 Eubacteriales bacterium | reverse complement strand
CCTCGCTGACCACCATATACGCCACCTTTCGGTTGGCTTTTTTGATGGTTTCGGCAACGAAAATTTCCGCTTCTTTCGACGCGGTACCGTTCCCGATGGAAATGCAGTCGACCTTATATTTGTCAATCCACTGAAGCACTTTTGCGGCAGCCTCGGCAGTCTTGTTCTGGGGCGGCGTGGGGTAAATGACCCCCGTATCCAACACCATGCCCGTGGGATCCACCAAAGCAATTTTGCAACCGGTACGGTAAGCCGGGTCAACGGCAAGAACCACTTTCCCTTTGATGGGGGGCTGCATGAGCAACTGTTTGAGATTCATGCCGAACATTTTGATGGCTTGTTCGGAAGCGGAAGCAAAGAGATCGGAGCGGATTTCCCGTTCCACCGAAGGGAAGATCAACCGATCCCAAGCGTCGGCGCAGGCGGCACGGACGAAATCGGCGGCGTAACTCCCGGTTTTCACGAAGGTCTGTTCCATCAGATTGGAAACCTCTCCGCAGACGATCTTGACCTTCAATTTTTCTTCCTTTTCGCCCCGGTTCACCGCCAAGATCCGGTGAGAGGGAATCTTGCGCAGAGGCTCTTCGTATTCGTAGTATAACCGATAAACGGTGTCTTCTTCCGTGGCGGCTTCGGAACGGATCAAACCTTCCCCCATAATCTTGGCCTTCACGTCTTTCCGGAAGCCCGGATCGTCGGAAACCATTTCGGCGATTATATCGGACGCCCCGGCAAGGGCGTCTTCCGCCGTCTCCACACCCTTTTCAGCGTCGATATATTCGGAAGCTTCGGACAGAAGATCGCCGTTTGTTTCCTGTTCAAACAAATGAAGCGCCAAAGGCTCCAACCCCTTTTCCTTAGCAATGGTGGCACGGGTGCGGCGCTTGGGCTTGTAGGGACGGTACAGATCTTCCACTTCCGCAAGGGTGGCGGCGGCGGAAATGGCGGCTTTTAATTCGTCGGTCAGTTTGCCCTGTTCCTCGATGGATGCGCAGACCTCTTCCCGGCGCTTCTGAAGATTGCGCAGATACTGCAACCGGTCGGCAAATTCACGCAATACCTGGTCGTCGCAAGAGCCGGTCATCTCTTTCCGGTAGCGGGCGATAAAGGGGATGGTGTTCCCGTCGTCGATGAGTTTTATGATGTTCCCCACCAAGTCCTCGCGAATTTTGAACTCGGTAGATAAAATTTTGATTTCGTCCATTTTTCCGTTCCTTTCGGGCAGAATTCTTCTTATATTATTATAGCACAAAACCGCCGTGCCGTCAAGCAGAGACACCGAATTTCCGCAAAAGAACCGGGATTTTATGGATATGAAACAAAAATTGGATTTTTCCTTTATTCAAAATGCCGATTGACAAAGATTTCCTCTGTATGTTATAATAAAACCAGGAAAACCGAAAGGAGCGATCGCCATGAAACCTTTAACCTATTATCATCACACCTTCGTGGGTTTCGCTCTGCTCCGCTTTTCCATTTTCAGGGATACGGCAGAAGCAAGCAGATAACGCGCGTGGGACAAAAGGTCATACGCGCGTTATTTTTTGACACCGCAAAAAGGAGAGCTTTTCCATGAAATATACCAAAACAATCTTCTCATTGCTGATTTTTCTTGCACTTCTATGCGGATGCACCCCCCAGTCACAATCATTATCCGAAGTTTTTTGCGATGAAATTAATACTGCCTGGGGTGAAGAACGGGAAATCCGGTACGGAGCCTTTGATTTTGACCACGATTACTACGGCACTTACGACGGATACACCGTCCTCATCGTGCGGACGAAGGAACGGCTTCAATCTCAGGATTTTCTGGGAGACGGGATCATTCTATACCCTCGGGCAGTAGAATTTTATGCCTACAAAGACGGAGAATTCTTTCCCTTAGAAGCCCTTCTTGAGCAGAAAAAAATCAGCAATTCCGCATTGAATAAAATTGCGCGGATCCACAAAGAAAAATACCCCTTGCTCTATGGAGAAGCGCCGCCGGAATTACTCCCCCTTACACCGGAACAGATCGCAGAAATTGAAGAGGAATATTTTGAAGAAACGGGCTATCCACTCTCCGTGGAGGGGAATTATTACGGCACCTACAAGGGATTCATTATCGTATATCAAGATTGGAATATTGCCGAAACACAGGAAATTACCGTTGCCGGAGAACATTTCTGCCTCAACGGGAATGTCTGGGCATACAAAAACGGCACCTTTTCAAAGTTGCAAGAAGCATATCAAAACGGACTTCTCTCCAAAGAAGACGTGGCCGCTATTTCCTATTATCACGAGTTGATTAACGGATACTAAAAGAAGAATACCAAATGAAAAAGAACCTACGTAACAGACAAAGCCTCCCGGTGTCGGGAGGCTTCTCTTATGCTTAGTATTACAGAACTTTGGACAAAAATTCTTTTGCCCGGTCGGTTTGGGGGTTGGCGAAGAATTCTTCGGGGGTGTTCTGTTCCATGATGACCCCTTCGTCCATGAACAGGATCCGGGTGCCCACTTCTTTGGCAAAGCCCATTTCGTGGGTGACCACCACCATGGTCATGCCTTCGTCGGCCAGTTGTTTCATCAGATCCAACACTTCCCCGACCATTTCCGGGTCCAGGGCAGAAGTGGGTTCGACGAAAAGGATCACTTCCGGATTCATGGCCTACGCCCGGACGATGGCGATGCGCTGTTTCTGTCCCCCGGACAGTTGAGCGGGGTACGCCTGGGCTTTGTCTGCAAGGCCGACCCGTTTGAGCAATTCCATTGCCTTGGCTTCCGCCTCTTCCTTGGTCTGCAATTTCAGGATCACCGGCGCCATGGTAATATTTTGCAGAATGGTCTTGTGGGGAAAAAGATTGAAGTGCTGAAAGACCATTCCCATTTTTTGCCGTATCTTATTGACGTTGCATTTGGGGGAAGTGATCTCCTGTCCGTCGAAGAAGATCTGCCCTTCCGTGGGGGTCTCCAAGAGATTGAGGCAGCGAAGGAAGGTGGACTTGCCGGAACCGGAAGGCCCGATGATGACGATTTTTTCGCCTTTTTTAATGGTTTCGTCAATTCCGCGCAACACTTTGATCTCGCCGTTTTTGCCGAAGGATTTGACTAAATTTTTAACCTCGATCACCTTTGCGCAACCTCCTCTCCAACAGTTTGACCAATTGGGACAAACCCAATACCAAAACGAGATAAATCAATGCAACCGCAACCAAGGGCATGAAATTACTAAAGGTAATGCTTCGGATAATTTCGCCGCCCCGGGTCAGATCGGAAACGCCGATGTAAGAGGCGACGGACGTCTCTTTCAGCAATGCGATAAATTCGTTTGCCAAGGCAGGGAGAACCGATTTAAAGGCCTGGGGAATAACGATATACCACATGGTCTGGGCGTAATTGAAGCCCAAAGAACGGCCGGCCTCCATCTGCCCGTCGTCCACGCCCATAATACCGCCCCGGACAATTTCCGCAACGTATGCGCCGGAGTTGACCCCGAAGCAGAAAATAGCAGCTGAAACCTTATCCACACCCAGTGGCAAAAGCAGAACGAAGTAAATAATCAGCAACTGCACCATAACGGGAGTTCCCCGAACCACGGTCAGGTACAGATTGAAAATCCAGTTGAGGATCCCCAATTTCCCGGTCTTGTCGTGGGTACAACGGACGATTGCAACGATAAAGCCGATGACAAGCCC